>CAUPYP010000001.1:0-311909 GCA_963516005.1 uncultured Candidatus Saccharibacteria bacterium
GAACGTCGTGAGACAGTTCGGTTTATATCCGGTATGGACGATAGGAAACTTGAGAAGATCTACCCCTAGTACGAGAGGACCGGGGCGGACGAACCTCTGGTGTATCGATTGTGGCCACCTGCTGCATTGTCGAGTAGCTATGTTCGGAAGGGATAAGCGCTGAAAGCATATTAAGCGCGAAACCCACTTCAAGATTAGATTTCCCTATGAGGACACAGAGAGATTATCTGTTTGATAGGTGCAAGGTGTAAGTATAGTAATATATTCAGCTGAAGCATACTAACAGTCCCATTGACTTTTTATGCTACTTGCTTTATTATTAAAGTAAGTTAGGCTTTGACTAATAATTGGTGTTTATCACACCATGTTGTTATTTACAAAATGAAAATAATGGCTACCGAAATAAGACTTTGACCCACTGATGACGATATATCAGCCCAAAGTGTCGAAGTCGTGTTTCGGTGTCCATGGCGATGAGGAAATACCTGTAATCATTCCGAACACAGAAGTCAAGCTCATCAGCGGCGATTATACTGCTATGCGGGAAACTAGCACGATGCCGAATTATAGACAAACTCTCCGAAAGGGGAGTTTTTCTTTTTATTGTTGTTGATCCTGTCTGAACTCAGTTGAGTTGGTTGTGTTATACTTTGGCCGTGAGCCGTCTCGTTAATTAGACTGAGATACTACTCAATGATTGATTGTGGACTTGTGGAATGTTTCATTGTACTAGTTTTGAACCATAAGAAAATAGCCCATCTCGCAGAAGATTGGGCTATTTTCGCTTTGAGAGTGTGCTGTAGTATTTATCTGTTCTTTGTATTCAAAAAACAGGGTATCTTTATTATATAGCACGGGACGCATAATTGCAACAGTTTTATTACAATAAAAAAGTGCTTGTGTAAATATTGACAAAATAGTTATGGTATGATATAATTAAAGCATTAACATATCACAAGAGAGATGTGTGTAAAATAAGAAAGGAATTATTTATCATGGCCGGAACTAAAGAAGGCGGTAAAAAAGCAGCACTTGCAAACAAAGAGCGTTACGGTAAAGATTTTTACGCAAAAATCGGTGCTAAAGGTGGTAAAAAAGGCACAACTGGTGGTTTTGCTGCCAATCGTGAATTAGCACGTATCGCAGGTGCTAAAGGTGGTCGTTTGTCAAAACGAGGCCCAGCTAAGAAAACTGCTTAAATAATTGCCAAAAAATACAAAAGCCCGCTTGGAGAGAGCGGGTTTTTGAGTGTTGAGAGTGTGTGGGGTGGTTATATCAATCATATGTCACCCTCGTTCATAGAAGTGGTGCTAATAACGGACGAACAGGCGATGAAATACTTAATTGAGCTGTTTGCGACGCAGAGCAGTGAACTTAGCGTCATTTGGACGCCACCGTGCAGAGCATTCTAGGCATTTATAGCTCAAATCAGCGGTCTGGGAGCCAACTGAACCGCATTTGGGACAGCAACTGCGCTGGTAGAGCCAATCACGGTAGGTTTCAAGCGTCTCATCAATTAAATCGGCATCAATTGCGACCTGATAACGCGGTAAAAGCTGATTTTTGGTGTATTCCCAGGCGTCAGTTTCCATTTTGACAAGTTCAACGTCAAAACGATAGTCGGCATGTTGAAGTAGGGCATGAGCCAGTTCGTGGAGTAGTAAAATCTCAGCTTGTTCAACCTGAGGTTGATAAACGATAGTCTGTCTATCTGGTTGAAATTTAAACTGATCACCAGCCTGAAACTGAAACTGCGGAAAATCAGCTTGGAGCTTTTGAACTAACTGGAGAAGGTGATTATTGGTCATGATGTTTAAAATATTGATAACAGCCGTAAATCACTGATAATTTCGGGTCTTTGGCAGCTAGAATCTGCGGTCGGCGGAGATTAGCTGGCAATCGCTCGTCGATTAAATCGTTAAGAGCTTGCTGATATTGATCAAAGGAACTACCCATGCTACCGCCAATGACGATATAGCGTGGTTGGAGAATCGGAATCAGCATCAATAATCCACGCGAAATCCGATCGGCGATTGCATCCCAAATGGCGGGATTTTTGATGTTTTTGGCGAGTTGATTATAGGCTTCGGCGATAGCTTTACCAGAGGCGAAGTTTTCCCAAGTTTGCACTGCTCCATCGTATTCCAACATCATCATACCGGCTTCGGAATCGAGCAGAGCGTGAGGTAATTTGCCATCAATCACACAGCCTGAGCCGATGCCAGCACCGATATTAAGATAAATCAGTGATTTCGGAGTGGGGTTGATGTTGGTAGCCTCAGCTAATCCGCCTAAATTAGCGTCATTTTCGACTAAAACTGGCACGTGAAACACTTGCTCAAGCTCAGGGCGGAAATCAAAACTAATCCAGTCATCACCCAGGTTGCTACACCATTCGACGACATTGTGATGCACTACGCCTGGCACACCAATTACAATTGCACTGGGTTTTTGATCAGCAAAATCTTTAGCAATGGTGGCTTGAATCAGTCCGAGACAGTCATTCGCTAAGTTAGGAGTTAAAAACTCCATTTGCTGGGTAATTGTGCCAGTGTCGTCTAGACTGGCGATGGTTAATGTTTGACTGCCGATATCAACTGCGATAATCATATTTCCTCCGGGTGATGCCCACTTAATTCACGATAATTGTATTAGTCTTATTATATCAAATCCCGCTCTCGCTTATGTATTTACTTTTTATGATAAATATGATATAATTAAAATATATAGCTTGTTCAAGGGAGAATTATTATGGCAAATATTAAATATATTATTAAAGATCCGTCATTTAAGTATTTCATCATTGGCTTAGTGTTGTTTATAGTGATTACTGGTGGCGGTATCATGGCGATTAAAAATCTCGTCAATAACAACAAAGGCGAGCAAAAAGAAGATTTGGCAGTGGTTGAAGAACAGCGTAAATCAGATAACACGGTGACAATTGATGATTCAAAACCAGCGCCATCAACCAATACTACTCCAACTCAGCCGAACAAAACACCTGATGTAACAGCCTCAACTAGCCCTGAAACTACTGCGCCAAACACAACTCAAAATGTGACCAATCCAACCGAATTATCACGAACTGGCGGTAACGGTTTGGTGACGGCACTAGGCTTGTCAGCTTTGACTTATGTGGTGGTTTTAGTGCTACAAAAGCGTTAAGCTACTAATTGCTCGACAGACTGGTATCGGCCATGTGGTGGGGCTAATTTCTTGAATAAAACGCCTTCTTATTTTTTTAAAAAACTTATCCTTGAAAAAACTGGCAAAACAGGGTAAAATATAGATAATCTATTAAGGGTCGGTTAGAGTTGGTTTTAAGTCGTAACTCTCTTCTCTAGGCTGATTCTTTTTGGACAATATTATCTAAGAAAGGAGTTATATAATATTTCGCTTGATTGAGACGGGGTATTAGAAAAGACTTATGGTAAAAGCCACTATAACTATGGATGAGCTATTAGCTCAGAACGAGCAAATTAAGCCTCTAGCTCAGGGCGATATCGCAACTGGTACTGTGATTTCAGTTAAGAAACACGAAGTATTGGTTGATCTTGGTGCCGGCGGTACTGGTGTTGTACCACGTCGCGAAGTTGGTTTTGGTCGCAAACTCAATGTTGGCGATGAAGTATCAGCAAGCGTTATGGACGAAGAACTAGAAGATGGTCGCGTATTATTATCACTACGCAAAGCCGTCAAAGACCGTGGTTGGGAAGAAGTTTCCAAAATCATGGAAAATGAAGAAATTGTGGAAGTTGAACCATTTGACGCTAATCGCGGTGGTTTGTTGGTTGAATACGAAGGTGTACGTGGCTTCTTGCCAGTATCACAACTTTCAGCTGAACATTACCCACGGGTGGCTTCAAGCGATAAAGACGAAATTTTACAACGTCTGAACAGCTTAATCGGCAAAAAAATTAAAACTCGTGTAATTGATGTTGACCGCAAGACTAACAAGCTAATTTTCTCAGAAAAAGAAGCGATTAAAGACAGTTTAGCTGCTACCTTCAGTAAGATGGCAGTTGGCGACAAAGTTAAAGGTCAAGTAACTGGCGTAGTTGAGTTCGGCGTCTTCGTGACCGTTGATGGTATTGAAGGCTTGGTGCATATCTCAGAAATCAGCTGGGAGCGTGTAGTTGATCCAAACGACTATGTCAAAATTGGTGACGATATCGAAGCTAAGATTATTGATATTGACAAAGACCGCCTGAACTTAAGTATTAAACAATTGACTGACGATCCATGGATTAGTGAAGTTGAAAAGTTTAAAAAAGGTGACGAAGTTGAGGGAACGGTCACTCGCATTACACCATTTGGTGCGTTTGTACAACTTAGCCCATCAGTTGAAGCGTTAGTTCACGTTTCAGAACTGGGTAAGGGTGATGATGTCAACCCGGAGAATATTTTTACTCTTAATGAGAAAAAACAATTCCGAATCTTAGACATTGACAAAGACAATCGTAAGATTTCACTATGCTTAGCAAAATAAATTAATATAAACGGCTAGTGTTTAGGAGCTAGCGACAACAGAAAAAGGAGACATATGGAGCAAGAGAAAATTATCACAATGGGCGGGTCAATTACCGTCAATGAGCTTGCCGAAAATCTCAATCTGTCGGTTGCTAGTTTGATCCAAGAGCTGTTTAAAAACGGTATTGTAGCGACGATTAATCAAAAACTTGACTATGACACTGTCTCGATTATTATTGACGAATTAGGTTTAAAAGTGAAGTTGGAACAAGCGGAAGTAGTACATGATACGAAACTCTCGGCTCATCAGGCTTCTGACAAAGCGAGGATTCGTCCGCCAGTGGTGGCAGTGATGGGCCACGTTGATCATGGCAAAACTACTCTGCTGGATAAGATTTTGAATATGAAAACCGTTGAAGGCGAGGCAGGTGGTATTACTCAGCATATCTCCGCTTATCAGACGGAGTTTCAGGGGCGAAAAATCACTTTGCTGGATACACCGGGGCATGAGGCATTTGCATCAATTCGTCAGCACGGAGCGTTGTTGACTGATATTGTGGTGATTGTAGTGGCAGCTGATGATGGCGTGAAGCCACAAACTGTAGAGGCGATTAAATTTGCTGAATCAGCCAATGCCAAAATTATCGTGGCAATTACCAAAGTTGATAAACCAACTGCCAATGTCGAAATGGTAAAAGGTCAGTTAGTAAGCGAATATCGTTTAAATCCGGAAGAATGGGGTGGTGATACAATCATGGTTCCAGTTTCAGGTCGGACTGGCGAAGGCATTGATAAATTGCTTGAGTCAATTCTGTTGATCGCCGAAATGGAGGAATTTAAAGCTGATTATGACTATTTGTCTGAGGGTCTGGTAATTGAAGCTCGGATGCGTCAGGGCAAAGGCGCGGTGGTTGGCTTGTTGGTCCAACACGGTGAGTTGCAAGTTGGTGATATCTTGGTGGCGGGTGGCAGTTATGGTAAAATCCGTACAATTGTTGATTTCCGTGGTAAAGCTGTCAATAAAGTTGGTCCATCGACGCCGGTGACAGTGACTGGTTTTAAAACTTTGCCAAACTTCGGTGAATTATTCCGAGAGGTTGATTCGGAGCGTGAGGCGCGTGCCTTAGCTAACCAAGCTCGTTATGAGGCCAGCATGAATGTTCCAAGTAGCAATGTGACTGGATTAGAATTGCTGGACAAAATTCATCAGAGTGCCGTTGCGCAAGATTTTAATGTGTTAATTAAGGCTGATGTCCAAGGTAGTTTAACCTCAGTAATTGATAACGTTAAGCTTATCGACACGAATGACGAAGTGCAAGTTAATGTTGTGGCGCATGGTGTTGGTGATGTGACCGAAAGCGATGTTAAAATGGCGGCTAACGGCACTACCGTGATTTACGGCTTTAACATCAATATCTCAGCTTCAATTCGACGCTTAGCGGCGCGACTTGGGGTACAAGTTCGCTTGTATAACGTAATTTATGAACTGTTGGATGATGCGAAAGCTGAGATGGAGAAGCTGTTGGCACCAGAAGTTAAAGAACATGATATGGGTAAATTGACCGTTAAAGGTGTTTTCCGTACTTCAAAAGATAAGATTATCGCTGGTGGCTTGGTGACAACTGGCAAAATTATGCCAGGCATGCTGGTGCGTGTGAAGCGCAATAAAGAACAAATTGCCGAACTAGAAGTATTGACTGTTGAAAAGCATCAGCAGGAAGTTAAGGAAGTGTTCGAGGGTGATATGTGTGGTTTGTCGCTCAAATCAACCAAGAAACTTCAATTAGAAATCGGTGATAAGTTTGAGCTGTTTGAACGAGAAATTGTTGCACGAAAATTGAAATAACGCTATAATAAGCATAAGTTATGAAATTAAATGAACAGTTTTTAGATGAAGTTGGTTTGGGGGCTCTACCACCACAAGAGAAGCAGGCTTTTTTGGAGTATTTGTATTCAGAAGTCGAGTTGCGAGTTGGTGATGCGCTATCGCATAACATGACGCCGGAGCAGGTGGTCGAATTTAAAAAAATTGCCGATAAAGATTCGAGCTTCATTATGAATTGGCTGTCGGCTTTTGTGCCAATGTATCATTCCGATACTTTGTTTGAAAAAATGCAAAAAACTACTGGCTATGACGTGGCGGACACGCGGTTATTGTCAGAATATGCTGCGACGAAGTGGCTAGAGCTGAATCGACCAGATTATGCTCAAATTGTGGCTGATGTAGTCAGTAAAATGCGTCAAGAAATTATCGATAATAAAGATCAATTGTTGAACAAATAGATCTAAAACTAAAAATTACTCACATTGGTGGGTGATTTTTAAACTGTTAGTTTTTATAGCCGTTAATAAAGGCGGTGGCGGTCATGGTTTTACCACTTGGGGCAATGAGCTGATGAATATTTAAGAATTGACCATCGACGCATTCAAAATTTAGTGGTGAAGTGGGCTGACTATCGGCGCTGGCGTCGGTAATAATGCAGATTTGATCGTAAATCTCGAGGCGACTCTTCGGAAAAACATTGTAGGCACGAATTTGATTAACGAGTTGGTCAGCGCTCGATTTTTCAGGATTGAGCCAGCCTTGTGCTTTAGTTAGGAGCGAGCAGTAGGTAGCTTGAGTGTCGTCTTGAGGTTCTGGGCTTAGTTTACCGGCAATGATTTGCGGTAAGATTTGAATCAGAAGCTTACTACCAAGTTGAGCGGTCTGTTGATAGAGCTGACTAGCGGTGGTAGCTGGGGTAATTTCAACCGGTGCTTGAGCGTAAATCGCCCCAGCGTCCATTTTATCGTTGAGGGTCATGATTGACACACCAGTGAGGTTATCGCCGTTATAAATCGCGCTTTCAATAGGCGATGGTCCGCGATATTTTGGCAAGAGTGACGGGTGGAGGTTGATAATGCCTAGCTCGAAACTGTCAATAATATCCTGGGGGATAATTTTACCAAAACTAACTAAAATCGCCCCAAAACGGCTGGTTTGCGCGATGGCATCACGCATTTGCGTGAGGTTTTCGGGTTGATAGACGGTGACGTTGTAGTTTTCGGCGATGGTTTTAACGGCTGGTACTTGAAGTTTTTGACCACGACCTTTTTTAAGGTCGGGTTTGGTAATGACGGCTTCGATTGTGATGCCGGCGCTTAATAAATTATCGAGAACGGTAGCGCTATAGTCTTCAGTCCCGAAGAATACCAGTTGGTTTGACTTCTGTGTCATAATCTAACTCCTGTAAATTGCCATTATCGTCGAGTTTGTAAAAATCGTCGTGATTGGTGATGCGATCCACAAAAGTAATACCGTTAATGTGATCCATCTCATGCTGTAAAACGCGCGACAAAAAACCGCGAGCTTTGATGTGAAAAGTCTCTCCTTTTTCATTTTTAGCTTTGATTTTGACTTTGTCAGGGCGGGCGACTTTGCCGTAGAAATCCTTGACGCTGAGACAGCCTTCAAAATCACGGCTGGTTTTGCCTTCGAGTTTAGTGATTTTCGGGTTGATTAAAACGTGAAATTGCTTGTTATCTTTGTCACCAAAATCTTCTCGGACGATGATAATTTGCTTTAACACACCAATTTGGACGGCGGTCAGGGCAGTGCTGACTTCGTGTGGGCGGTTAGCTTCCCAATCAAGCGCGGCTTGCTTCATCCGTTCAATAATCTCTAAAATTTCCTCGTTAATCTCACCAACTGGCTCAGAAGCTTGGCGTAAACGAGGGTCGGGCAGGGCAATGATGTCTTTGACGGTGCCTTTTTTCATGCTAAAATTATACCATAAACCTCTGATAAAAGCGAGTTTTAGACTTAAATCAAGCTAGAGCTATCAAGGTCGAATTGCCAGTTTGGCGGGAGATCAGCGACAATTTGCTGAAGGATAGGGCGTTTAGTGGATTTGACGATGATTTGCCAATAGAATTTCTCACCACGTTTTTCGTAAAAACTAGGCGATGGTCCAACAATTTCAATATCGCTAAATCGCTGGCGCAAATCATGAGCTAAGGCTCGGGCGTGCTTGATGGCGACAGCTTCAGTTTTATAACTAATCGTCAGTTTGAGCAGAAAACAAAATGGTGGGTAGTGGTGAGCACGGCGCAGGGCAATTTCCTGTTGGTAAAATTGCAAATAATCTTGAGTGAGAGCTAATTTGATGCTAGGATGATCGGGCTGATAGGTTTGGATGATGACCTGAGTGGATTTAGCATTGCGCCCGACTCGACCAATCACTTGAGTTAAAAGCTGAAAAGTGCGCTCGGAAGCTACAAAATCTGGCAAAAATAAACCAGTATCAGCTTGAACAATGCCAACGGTGGTGAGATTGGGTAGGTTAAGGCCTTTGGCAATAACTTGTGTGCCAATCAAGATATCGATAGTGCCGTCGCGGAGTTGATCATAGGAATTGGCGACATTTTCGTCAGTTGGGGTGTCGGCGTCGAAGCGGCGAATGGTGGCTTTGGGAAATAAGCGCGCGAGTTCCGCTTCAATCAGCTTGGTGCCGATACCACGATGCTCGATTTCGGCTGAACCGCATTGTGGACAGTGCGTGGGAATAGCTTGAGTGTAATTGCAGGAATGACAGCGTAGCTGAAAATTATCATGATGGAGGGTGAGCGGAATATGGCAATGTGGACACTCTGCCAGCCAACCACAGGCCTTGCATAGAGTCGCTGAAGTGCTACCACGACGATTGTGAAAAATCAGAACTTGTTGGTGCTGGTCAAGTGAGTTCTGAATCGCAGACAGTAGTTGATTCGATAAAATAAAATTACGTTTGAAGTTAGATTTAGTACGCATATCAATAAGCTCAATGCGAGGTGGTGTGGCGTTTAGGGCGGTGTCGGGTAATTCGAGCAATGAACACTTTTTTTGTTCACAAAACCAATAGTCACTCAACAGAGGTGTGGCGCTCCCTAAAATCAGCCGAGCATGATGTAATTTTGCCAACACACTAGCGACTTGCGTGCTGGAATATTTAGGATTCTTGTCTTGTTTGAGACTGCTAATTTCATGAGCTTCGTCAATCACAATTAGCCCGAGGTTTTGGACGGGCAAGAATAAACTGGAGCGCGTGCCGATAATAATCACTGGCTCCTGAGCTGTTAAAACCGCTTGCCAAATTTGATGGCGGGCGGATTCGGTTAAATTAGAATGAAACATAATCACGCGCTCGAATTGACTGGTGAATTGCTGAGTTAGCTGAGTAGTTAGGGCAATTTCTGGAATGATAATAATGGCTGATTGTTGCGCAGTGATCGCTTGACGCACAAGTTCAAGATAAACAGTAGTTTTGCCAGAACCAGTGACACCACGCAGTAAATGAGTTTGGGGCGGCGAATTAATGATTTTATTAATAATTTCGGCTTGAGCAGGGGTGGGAATGAGCGAGGCATTAGATTCACTGGTAGTAAAAATTGCTTGACTGGCACGCCGATTTTTTAAAATGCCAGTTGGCAGGGCGGTTTGGATAATGCTCGCTAGTGGAGCTAAATAAAACTGACGCATCCATAGCAGAGTTTTGACGAGTGGCAATGGTAAAGTTTGATCGGTGACTGAGGCAAAAATTGGCTTGGTGGCAAACTCCGGTTTTTTGACTAATTCAACAATCACACCCAGAGCAAGAGCTTTGCCAATCGGGACTTGAACAATTTGCCCAACACGATAATTATGTTCACTATGGTAGGTGAACTGCTCATGTTGTTTGGACACAACTTTATTAATCCCAACCAAATAATATTTCATTGATTGTCATTGTAACACTTAAACTTGATGAATAATATTAAAAACATTTGAAAAAGTGTTGTAAAAAGTGTAATATAGAATTAAGTAGTTGTTAAAAATAATTTTAAGGGGAAAGGCAGATGCTAGACGTATTTATAACTTCACGAGTTCGTCGCAAGGTGATAGTGGTTTACGCTAAATATCCTGATTTTAAGACGCATGTTCGGGGTTTGTCAAAATTAATTAAGGAAGATCCAGGCAATGTTCAGCGCGAGCTCAAAAAACTTGAGCGAGCTGGTTTCCTATTAAGTGAAAAAACTGGTAATTCACGAGTTTATTTTACTAATAAACAATTTGTGATTTTTAAAGAATTGCAAAGTATTGTTATTAAAACTCAACAACTGTCTAACTCCAAAAAGAAAAACCTAAAATAGGCTCTCAGCGTGAAAACAGCTGTAGAAATTATCGAGATTTTACTGAAGAATCGTCAGGTCGTTGACCGTGATGATTTTTTAAGTCCGAATTATGAACGGGTGATGGCGAGTCATAATCCGTTTGAGCTAGTCGATATGGATAAGGCGGTTGAACGGTTGGTATTAGCGCATCAACACCAGCAAAAAATTGTGATTTTTGGTGATTATGATGCGGATGGCGTGACGGCAACGGCCCTGCTACTTGATGCACTGGCACGCTTTGGGTTTGAACGAGTGGATTATTTTTTGCCGAATCGGTTTACTAACGGATATGGCATGACCGTTAAGGCGGTTGAGCAGATTGTGGCAGAAAAACAGCCAGATTTAATCATTACGGTGGACTGTGGTAGTTTAAATCAAGTGGAAATTGAGCGCGCTAATCAGCTGGGCGTTGATGTGATTGTGACTGATCATCACAATGTGGCCGAAGTGCAACCGCCGGCTGTGGCCGTGGTGAATCCGAAGCGTGCCGAAAATACTTACCCCAATCGCTCTTTGTCGGGCGTTGGTACGGCTTTTACGCTGGTGCGAGCTTTGCAAACGCGCCTAGAGGGTTTGGCGCCGGGTCAAGAGAAGTGGCTGTTAGACTTAGTGGCGATTGGCACGATTGCCGATTTGATGGAACTTCAGGGCGAAAATCGCGCATTAGTAAAGTTTGGACTGATGGTGCTTGCAAAAACACGCCGACCGGGTTTAAAACATCTGCTTGACCAGAATAAGCTAGAGCAACTCACGGCCGAGACGGTTGGTTTTGTGGTCGGTCCACGAATTAATGCTTCGGGTCGACTGGAAGCGGCAGATTTTGCGTTGGAAGTCTTGACTGCACAAACTTTAGCTGAGGCACACGAGCGAGTGGAGAAGTTGAATTACCTCAATACCAAGCGTCGTGCCTTGCAAGATAAGGTCTATAGTGAGGCGTTTGAGCAAGCGACGGAGAGTGATGATCCAGTGCTAGTGTTGGCTGGCGATGGTTGGCACGAAGGTGTGGTGGGAATTGTAGCGTCACGCATTCAAGAAGAATTTCAAAAACCAGTGTTTATTCTCAGTCGTCGCCCCGAACAAATTAAAGGCTCGGCGCGGAGTTTTGGACAGTTTTCGGTATTTGAGGCGATTGAGGCTTGTCGGGATTTATTACTGACGGGTGGTGGGCATGATGCGGCGGGAGGTTTAAGCTTCAAACCGGAGCATTTAGAAGCGGTCAGAACGCGTATTAACGATTTTTATCAGTCGCTTAATTTAAGTGATCAACAGCGATTTTTGGAGCCAGAACCAGAGATTAAACTAGATTCCTTTGCGGTTCTGAATAAAGATTTTTATCATCAAATGCGTCAGTTAGAGCCATTTGGTGCGGGTAATCCCGAGCCGATTTTTGAAGTTGTGAATTTAACCACTGTGCAGGTTTTGTTCTTGGGCAGTGATAATCAGCATTTAAAAATCCGTTTACGTGATAGCGACGGGCGTGAGCTCGAAATGATCTGTTTTAATTACAACAAGGAATGGAAAATACGACTTGAGGATCGGGTTAAAGTAATTTTTACATTGTCGATGAATTATTGGAACGGTCGAGAAACTCTGCAAGGACGTCTCTTGCGGATTAGCAAGATTTAGCTAGTTGATTTTGTCGCTAATATCTGATAAAATACCGATATGGTAAAAGTTACACGAAAAGATGACAAAGAGGCGAACGAGAATATTATCCGTCGCTTCAACCGCAAGGTTGTTCAAAGTGGTGTGCTTTCAGCGAAAAAAGCTAGCTTGCGTTTTGAGAAACCAATTTCAAAAACTGAACGCCGCAAAAATGCTATCGTATCAAAGCAACGCCGCAGTGAGAAATTAGCAAAAATTAAAATGGGGCTACGCTAGTGTCCCTGAAAGAGACTATCTCGAACGATTTGAAAGCCGCCTTTTTAGGTGGCAATCGTTTTATTAGCGATACGCTTAAAGGCTTAAAAGCAGTCATTCTTAATCAAGAAATAGCCCTCGGTAAGCGTGAGGAAGGTTTAACTGATGCTGAAGTTGAAGCTGTTGTCCAAAAAGAAGTCAAAAAGCGCAGAGAATCAGCCGAGATTTACACTCAAGCTGGTCGCGATGAGTTGGCGCAAAAAGAGCTGGACGAAATGGCTATTTTGGAAAAATACCTGCCACAACAACTCAGTGAAGCTGAAATTGAGGCGCTGTTGCGACAGATTATTGACGAGGGTAAGTTGACTTTAGATGCTAAAAATCAGGGTATGTTCATCGGTCAGGTCAAAAAACGCGTCGGTTCAGCGGCTGATGGAGCAGTAGTCGCTCGAGTCGTAGCTCGCTTGCTCAATCAATAGCTAATGCAAATTAATTAAAAACACATCACACATTGGAGGTAAAATGATTATATTTTTTGGAATGGCTGGGTCTGGTAAAAGTGTCCAGTCGGAGAAGTTATCAACGGCTATTAATTGGCCACATATCAGCGCTGGAGCGGCGTTACGTGCAAGCAATGACCCACAAGTCAAAGCTGATTTAGCAAAAGGTGAGTTAGCTGATTATCGCATTACTAATCGTTTGATGCGTCAAACACTCGATGACGTGAATAACCGTTTAATTCTGGATGGTTATCCACGCCAAATCGAGCAAGCACAGTGGCTGATTGATGAGCAACGTCCGATTGAATTATGTATCTGGCTGGACGTGTCAGAAGAGGTGATTCGTCAACGCTTGGCAGAACGAGGCCGGCATGATGATACAGCTGAAGCGATTCATCGACGACTAGAAATTTTCAATCAGGAAACGGCTAAGGTGTTAGATTTGTTTAAGCAACACCAGATTAAAATTATTAAAGTTGATGGTTCAGGCTCAATTGAGGAAGTTCATCAGCGAGTTTTGCAGGAGGTACAAAATGTCCTTGCAACCAACTAAAACTCCTGAACAAATCGAAGCCATGCGCCAAGGTGGGCAGATTTTAGCACAGCTATTGGTTGATTTAAAGAACTATGTTCAGCCGGGTATGACTGGATGCCAAATCGATGCTTGGTTGGAGCAAGAAATCCTCAAGCGTGGTGCGGAGGTTACTTACAAAGATCCAGCGGAGGGTGTAGATTTTCCAGCGAGTATTTGCATTTCGGTGAATGAAAATATTGTGCATGGGCTACCAAATGATATACCGCTAGAGCGGGGTGATGTAGTAAAATTTGATTTGGTGATTACTTATCACGATATGAAAGTTGACTCGGCATTTACCATGGTGGTCGGCGAAGAACCGTCTGGCTCAAAAAAACATCTGCTCAATAATGTCGAAAAATCACTCTATGCTGGTATCGCTCAAGTTAAAGCCGGGGCACATATTGGTGATATTTCGTCGGCAATCGAAAAAGTACTAAAAAAAGCTAAGCTTGGTATCGTTCTTGAGCTAGTTGGTCATGGTGTTGGCCAAAAAATGCATATGGACCCGGAAGTACCGAATTTTGGTCATAAAGGCACTGGACCGGTGCTATCAGTCGGTGATACGATTGCGATTGAGCCGATGGCGAGTTTGGGCAAGGGGGCAATTACCACTGCCTCTGATGGTTGGACAATCGCTATGCGGGATGGTTCATTGTCGGCACATTTTGAGCATACTGTACTAGTTACTGCGAACGGTTGCGAAATTTTAACTAAACTAAAATAATTACCGCCGAAAAACTTGTCATAAGCGTTGTTTTAGACTATAATGAAAGCTATGGAAAGTAACTCTCAAGTTATTGTTGGACTCGATGTCGGCACTGGCAATATTAAAGTAGTGGCTGGCGTAGTTAATGATGGTCAAATTTCAATTGTTGGCGTCAGCGAATCACCAACCAGTGGAATGCGCAAAGGCGTAGTTTCCGATATGACCAGCTTATCAAAATCAATTGACGAGGCTCTAGGTCAAGTCGAAAAAGCAACCGGCTATGAAATTGACACGGCAACCATGAATATCGATGGATCGAGCATTATTTCGACGAAAACCGATGGTATGATTGCGGTGGCGGGTCAGGAAATCAGCGCTGATGATTTACATCGTCTCGAAGAATTAGCAACCATTGGTAAAATTCCTGACAATCGGGTTATCTTAAAAGTAATTCCACATGATTATATTCTAGATGGTCAATCGGGCATTAAAGATCCACTCGGTATGACTGGCTCGCGCTTGGAGATTAAAGCAAATGTGATTTCAACGTTAGCGCCTCATCTTGATGGTTTGCGAAAAGTGGCGAGTTTAGCTGAGGTAGAGCCATCGCAAGTGGTGGTATCGGCTGAAGCGGCAGCGCGTGCTGTTTTAACTGAAAAACAACGGGAAAATGGCGTTATGCTCCTTGAGATGGGGGCGGCTACAACTGGAATTGCTATTTACGAAGGTGGTGATTTGCAATATTTAGCAGTACTACCAGTGGGCGCTAATAATGTCACGAATGACTTAGCATTGGGGTTGCAAGTTGATCCGGAGCTAGCTGAGGTTGTGAAATTAACTCGTGCTAGTGCCGTTTTTAGCGGTAAAACCAAAAAAGTTTCGGTCAAACACGGTAAACAAATTTACGAGTTTGACCAAGCAGATATTGATGAAATCGTCAATATGCGTCTCAAAGAAATCTTTGAGATGATCGACGCTAAATTGCACGAATCAGGTTATGCTGGTAAGCTCCCAAGTGGAGTAGTATTAACTGGTGGTGGAGCTAAATTAGCGGGAATTGATAATTATTCGAAAAATGCCCTCGGTTTAGTCACTCACATCGCTAACTGTCAACATCAATTCCGAGGTCTGAGTGATAAAATCAATGACTCAGCATATATGACGGCGGTTGGTTTGATGCTATATGACCTAGAAGCGTACCACGCAGGACGAGCGACTGAGCCAAAACATAGTGGTGGCTTGTTCAGTGGTTTAAAGAAATTGTTTAAAAAATAAAAGATAACGAGATAAAAGGGAGACACAATGCCAGAAATTAAACCGACAGAAATTGAAACTTTTGCCAATATTAAAGTGGTAGGAATTGGTGGTGCCGGCGGTTCAGCAGTTAATCGCATGAAAGAAGCTCAGTTAAATGGTGTAGAGTTCATCGCCATGAATACTGACGCGCAGGCACTTCATAATTCACTGGCTGATATTAAAATCTACCTTGGTCGTGAAGCCACCCATGGTCTTGGTGCTGGTGCTGACCCAACCAAAGGTCAATTGGCAGCTGAAGAATCTCGTGAAGATATCAAAGAAGCTTTAAAAGGCGCTGACATGATTTTTGTGACCTTTGGTGCTGGTGGTGGCACTGGTTCGGGTGCTGGTCATGTGGTGGCTGAAGTAGCGCGTGAACTTGGTATCCTAGTGGTTGGTGTGACGACTCGACCATTCTCGTTTGAAGGCATTAAGCGCAAAACTAATGCTGACTGGGCAATTGACCAACTGCGTCGCCAAGTTGACACCTTGATTACTATTCCGAATGATCGTTTACTACAAACGATTGATCGTCGGACACCGCTACTTGAAACCTTTAAAATCGCTGATGATGTCTTGCGTCAAGGCGTGCAGGGGATTTCAGATTTAATTACTGAACATGGTTTGATTAACTTAGACTTCGCTGATGTTAAGGCAATTATGAGCAACGCTGGTTCAGCTTTAATGGGTATCGGTCGGGCGAGTGGTGAAAACCGTGCCGTCGAAGCAGCTAAGCAAGCCATCGAGTCACCACTTATCGAGGTATCGATTGATGGTGCGCGCGGAGTACTGTTTAATATTACCGGTGGCTATGACATGAGCATGAGCGAAGTACAGGATGCGGCTGAATTGATTACCGCGGCGGTTTCACCAGATGCTAATATTATATTCGGTGCAACGCTTAAACCAGAACTAGAAGACGAAATTACAGTCACTGTGGTGGCCACTGGTTTTGATTCGGTTTATTCGAACCCAGAAGAAGATAAAGTGCCTGAGCCAGAAGTAGAAAAACCAGTTGACGAAACACCAGAGTTTGATGAAGACATGGCAAAATCAATTGATTTAGAATTAGGCAATCAACCACCAGAGCAGGAAGCGCACCAAGAGTTTCAGGACAAGACCAACGAAGGTAGTGTATGGGATTTGTCAGAAGATGAACTAGATACTCCACCATTCTTGCGTGGGCGTAAAGATCGTCGCTAGGATTTAACTATGCGTGTAGTGGTGGTATACAAACAAGCTTCTGATCACGCTCGGGAAGTTCGTGATTATTTACGGGATTATCAGCGGTTTACCGGTAAGATTATCGAAGAAATCGATCCTGAATCGCGTGATGGTGAGAGCTTTTGCCGGGCTTACGGTATCGTTGAATATCCAACATTGATGGCGATTTCTGATGCGGGCCAAATGCAACAGATGTGGCGCGGACGTCCGTTACCACTGATTGATCAAGTTAGCTACTATGATCGCTAATGAAAAAAGCACTGAGAAATCGGTGTTTTTTTGATTCGGACAATAAAACATCTTGACAAAACATAAGGATTATGCTACACTGAAAGTATAACTACAATAAAAACAAACAAAAATAGGATTTAAAACATGTCAGTGGATCAATTTAACATCCCACGCAACACCATTGAAGATATTGATACTGAGACCTCTCAGGAAAAATTAGAATATTCATTGAGTGAAGAACAAAAACGTTTTATGGCTAGACAAGCGCTGTTTCTTTTGACATAATATAAACCAAAGCATTAATAAAAAATAAAAATTAACAAAAAAAGGAAGTCTTATGGAAAGAATGCCAACCGCTCGCGAACGATTAGATAACTTCGAGGCAAATAAGAACAAACAACCACAAGAAAAATTTGAAGAGGCTATTTATGGTAAAACAGCCGGTGTGACTGATTTTTCAGATGAAGCTAGACAGCGCCTAGAAGAAGGTATGGCTTATGAAGAACACTTGCGTAAGATGATGGAAGATCCTAGTATGTCATCAACTGATAAGATTATAGATCAAGTTTACCAGGCAGAGGAAGCGTACAAGGCGCAAGGACAATTAACAGACGCTGAACGTGAACAAAAACACTTAGAGCGCCGAGCTGATGATCGTGTGGTACATTTAATGAATTATGCTAAGCAGATTGGTAAGTTGCGCGCTTCTCAAGAACAATATGTCAACGGCCTGCATGCTAAATACCAAGAGGCTGTTAAACATGGCTTAACAGCTAGTTTAGATGATTTTATCAATGATAATACTCAATACCGAGCTATTAAGAATGACTTGCGTAAAAAAGAAGACTACCTGAATAATCAACTGTTTGCCATGAGCCAACAAGATAGTCAAGTGTTTACTGATCGAATCATCAATGAAATTATTGATGCGACTGACACGTCTGAGGTTGCTACAACTCCAAACGGTGCTCGTGAAACTACACCACAGGCCGAAGCTCAGCCAGAAGCGCAAGAAGAAGCGTTAGATATTGACATCGACGCTAAACCAGTGGCAGACGAAGAGTCAATTGCTGACGCCGATTATGAAGCCCAAAAAGAGGCTGCAACACGCGAACTTGAGGAATCCATGAACAGAATGGAGAATCCGAATAACCTCTCAGAAGATGAATTGGATGATAATCTAAATCGTATAAATAATCCTAATACTTCACCAGCTGAAAGAGCCAGCTTATTGGAGTACATTAGAAAATCAAAATTAATGAAAGCAATTGTTGGTTTAATCACTGCGGCTTTGCTGACGAGTGGTATCGGTTCATTTGTTAAAGCCAACAAGCAAACAGAAAATGTGCCATTAAACAACCAAACAAAAATTGAAAATCAAGTTGAAACTGCTGAAAAGACCGAAACAGAATCAACAGTAGAAAAAGCAGAAAAGATTAATACTTATGAGCAGTTCTTAGGGAGTTCTGAATATCGCAATCACAAACCGGGTGACTCGATTGAATTCAGCGCTGAGCTCGAAAAACAAATTAATGAGCGACGAACTGGCAACTATGGTATTTTTGCACCAATTCAGGGCGAAACATTAGAGGAAAAAGCGGAGTTTGTTAAAAAAGCTGGTTATGTTTCTCCGGAATTGATTGCTAGTTTGGAAAAAGGCGATTTGCCAAACTTTAAATTACAATTTATGGATATAAATGGCAACATGGTTGACGCAGTCTCTAACGATGAAATCAATCAAGCAGTTGAGCAAATGAAGAGCAATCCTCAGTTGATGGGTGCAAACTATGATCGCTTCGTCGAGGCGCTTGAAGGTGCGTCTCTTGAAACTATGCACGTTGAAGCTGGTCAAATGAACGTTTATAAGTATATGAACCGCGACAATATGCGTTATGAAATGGGTATGGGTCAAACTAGTAGTGAAGGTGATGCGATAGTCTTTAAAATGCCTACCGGCGTCCGTTTGGTCATTATGGAACATTGTGCCAACGTCTTAATTTATAAAATTGATATTGATACTACGTTGATTCCGATTCCAGGCGATGACGAGCCTGAAGGGTCGTCAATATCAAGAGACCCAAAACCAGAGAAGACGACGGAAGATACCCCAGATCCAACGCCAAAGAAGGGTGACACTCCAGATCCTACACCAGGTAAGCCAACTCCCCCAGGGACACCAACCCCTCCGAACACACCTAATAAACCACCACAAACTCCCCCAGGTACGCCAAATCGCCCACCACAAACTCCTCCGAACACACCGAATAAACCACCACAAACTCCCCCAGAGCTTGAAGCAAAAGATTTTGACAAATTACCAGATGCGAACGACGCCGTAAATAGTGATGGTAAAGCAAGCGGTAAAAACCTCCAAGGAGCTGGTGAACTCAAAGACGAGGTTCGAAGCACAAAAGAAACTGTCGACGAACAAATCGCTGAACAACGAGCTGGCCAAAAAGCCGTTGACCAAGCCACTGAAGCCCAAGCTAAGCAAAACCTTCAGAACGAGCAAGCGCAAATTAACAAAACGAATGAACAACTGAATAAGGGAACGGAGAATATTATCACAAGCGAAAACTCCAGCGCTGATACAGCCGTTAACCAAAACTACGAAGATGTTCAAAAACAAGCTGGTGAAGCACAAGAGGGTGTGAATCGAACCATTGAGTTAGTTAAACCAGAAGATAAGGTAACCGACAAAACGATCTTTGACAAAATGGATGAATTGCGAGACCAAGGTTTCTCTGAGGATGACATGAAAATCTCCAAAGATGCCGATGGTAACTATAAAGTCGAAGTAGATGCCAACCAAGGTAAGGTCGAGATGCCTTAACGATAGGTAACACAAAAACAAACAGAGAAAGGATAACATGAAACAAAACACAAACATTACAAAACTTGGCTTCACAGTTAGCGTCTTGGCGCTGACTGTGGCCACCGCCCTGGGCGGGTCGGTGCTGGCCTATGGTCCGGAACGCCCAACCTTTACCGGTGAAAAACCAGCTGACTATGTCACCTTTAACTCAATCACTAACAATAAATATTATGGTGATGAGCGTAATTTCGTGACAATTAAGCCAGTCTCAGACGGCGCCAAAGACACTTGGACTAACCTAATCAATGTCGTGAGTGACCAAGAATACTATGTGCGTATCTACGTTCACAATAACGCCGCCGCTAACTTGAATCTATTTGCTGAAAACACGCGAGTCTTTGCTAACATCCCAGGTGGAGCAGCGAAACGAGTGCAAATTGATGGCGCGATTAGTGCCAATAACGCAAAACCACAACGTATTTGGGATGATGCAGTTTTCCAAAGTGACAAATTGTTTAACATTTCTTACGTAGCTGGTTCAGCACGCTACTATAACAACCACTTTACCAATGGCGTGGCAATCAATGACTCGTTAGTCACGACTGGCGGTGCCCAAATCGGTTACGACAGTATTAACGGTCGGTTACAAGGTTGTGCGCAATATGCTGGTCACTTGCTGTTCAAAGTTAAAGCGAAAGTTGCTAAAAGCCCGAACTTTACTATTGCCAAACAAGTGCGTAAAGTTGGCGATACAACTTGGTCAAAAAACATCACCGTCAATCCTGGTGATAAAGTTGAATACAAACTGTATTACGAAAACAAGGGTGATACCGCCCAAGCCAATGTGATTGCTAAAGACTTCATGGCAAAAGGTATGACCTACCAAGCTGGAACTTTAAAAATCTACAACGCATCTAATCCAAATGGTTTAGCCTTGACCAACTCCGATAATTTATTTAACGGTACGGGTCTGAACTTCGGTAATTACATGCCAAAATCGAATGCGGGCTTATTCTATACCTTTCAAACTCCAACCAACGATCAACTAACCATTTGTGGTAAAAATATCTTCCGTAACCGAGCAGTGGTATATACGCCGAACGGCAACCTCGAAGATATGGCTGATGTGGTAGTAGTCAAAACTGGTTGTACGCCAGAAAAACCAACGCCAAATCAACCAACTCCAAATCGCCCAGGTGAGTTGCCAAGCACTGGTCCAGCTGAAATTGCGATTAGCATGATTGGTCTGCTGTTAATTACCGCCTCAATTATCTACTGGTATAAATCTCAGCAGGAAATTAAAAAGCGAGTTGTCAGCAACGGTACGATTGAAATGAAAATCGATGACAAAACGACACCACTCGTTGCGCCACAAGATGATACCAAGAAGAAATAATAACTTGTAGCTAATAACTTAAATCCCACCCCTTAGGAGGTGGGATTTAAAGTTGGTTTTGAAGGGGCCTGACTAGTCGTCTTGAATTCGAATATGATACAATAATCGTATGAACAAGATTACAAAAGCAATTATCCCTGTGGCTGGTTGGGGAACGCGACGTTTGCCAATTACCAAAACAATTGAAAAATGTATGTTGCCTGTCGGTAATCGACCGATTATTGATTATGTAGTGGAAGACTGCATCAAGGCTGGCATTACTGATATTTATTTTGTGGTGTCGGAGGGTTCAACTCAAGTTAAAAGTTTTTATTCGACCAATCCGAAGCTTGAAGAATATCTCAAGGCTAACGGTAAAGAAAAATATTTGGAGTTGGTAACACCACCGGCTGGTATCAATTTTCACTTTATTGAACAAGATCCAAATGGTAAATATGGCACGGCGATTCCAGTCTATCTGGTTGCTCAAGAAATTGGTGATGAATCAGTTTTGGTGCTGATGGGTGATGATTTTATTTATAATCGTGATGGTTCAAGCGACGTGGCGCGCCTAGTGGAACAAGCGGGCGAGGGTAGTGCGCTGTTGGGTGCGCAAGTGGCGCCTGATGAAGTGTCGCGTTATGGCGTGATTGAGTTGGATGCTGAGCATAATTTTAAACAAATTGTTGAAAAACCTGAGCCAGAAGATGCGCCAAGTAATTTAATTAATATTAGTAAATACGTCTTGAGTGCGCAGGCTGTGGCGATGATTAAAGCCTATGCTGAGCGTGATGATATTCAGGGTGAATATTACATTACAGTGCCTTTGAATGATTACGTCAGCAGTGGCCAGGCGCTGAAAGTCGTTCCGGCTGAAGGTGTTTATCTTGATGGTGGCACCGTCGAAGGCTGGGTACACGCAAATCGCGTAGTGGTTGAGGGCTATAACGGCTAGTCGAGCTCTTGTCAACCTCGTAAAAGTTTGATATAATATAGCCTGATATTTTTAATAAAGGAAATAATAATGAAGAAAGCAGTTATCAAGGTCAGTGGCAAACAATATATCGTCGCTGAAGGTGAGACCCTCTGGGTGGATCTCCTCCCTGAAGGTACCAAAGAGCTCGAACTTGATGCGCTTCTTACGATTGATGGTGATAAGACCGCTGTAGGTCAACCAGTCGTAAAAGGTGTGAAAGTAAAGGCTGTGGTTGATCCAGAAATGCAAAAAGGCGACAAATTGCGTGTTATTCGCTATAAAGCTAAAAAACGCGTCCACAAAGAAATCGGACATCGCCAAAAATACTCACAAATCACCATTAAATCAATCAAATAAATGATAAAAATCGCTCGGCAAAGTATCAACGCGCTGGGCGGTTTTTATTAGTAAAAAGTTTTAAAAAGCTTCTGCTTTGTGGTAAAATATTAGCTATGGAACGGGAAGCGGTAATAATTGCGATTACGAATCAGAAAGGTGGCGTCGGCAAGACGACGACCTCGATTAACTTAGCTTATTATTTATCAAAATTAAAACGCGAAGTGTTATTGATTGACTTCGATCCGCAGGGTAACGCCTCGAGCGGCTTAGGAGTAAATAAACAAGAATTAGGTGCATCGATGAGTGATGTGATTATTGGTGATACGCCGATTAGCACGGTGATTCAGCAGACTGATTATGAAGGCTTGTCTGTTGCGCCAACCCTCTCGACACTTGCCAATACTGAGGTTGATTTAGCGAAAACCAATAATAAATTCCGTCGCTTAAAAACCGCTATTAACGAAATTCGCAACCAATATGATTTTATTATTATTGATTGTCCACCGAGCTTGAGTTTGTTGACGGTGAATGGTCTGATTGCCGCTGATTATATGATTATGCCGGTCCAGACTGAGTTTTATGCACTCGAGGGGTTAGGTCAGCTACTAGAAACTATGAAAATCATCAAAAGTGGCATGAATCCAAACCTTGAGATCCTCGGGGTATTGCCGACGATGGTTGACTCGCGCACCGTCTTATCAGCACAGGTTATTACTGAGATTAAGAAATATTTCAATTCCAAAGTGTTTAAAACAGTCATTCCGCGTAATATTCGCTTAGCTGAGGCGCCAAGTCATGGCGTACCAATCGGAGTGTATGATCGTTTTTCAAAAGGTGCAAAAAGTTACAAAGCTCTCGCAAAGGAGGTACTAAATCGTGTTAAATAATGCTAAATCGCCCAAAAAATCAACCAAATCGGCCCTGGGGCGGGGGTTTGAATCACTATTACCAACCGAGTTGTTTGATGAGGCGTTTGATCCAACGAGTGAGCAGGACGCTAGACTCAGTAATTTGCGGGAAATTGCGCTCGATAAAATCGAGGCTGATGCTGAACAACCACGTAAAGCGTTTGAAGAAGAAGCGATGCAGGCCTTAGCGCAATCGATTAAAGCTCATGGCGTGTTGCAACCAATTGTCGTGATTAAAAAAGGTGATAAATATCGTATCGTGGCTGGTGAAAGGCGTTATCGAGCGAGTAAAATTGCTGGTCTCAAAAAGATTCCAGCCTTGATTCGTACTCTAAGCGCGCAAAATCGTCTGGAATTATCGTTGATTGAAAACGTTCAGCGTGAAGACTTGAACGTGATTGAAGTGGCAACGGCTTATTTAAAGTTGCGTGAGCAGTTTAATATGACACTCAAGCAAATCAGTGAGCGTGTCAGCGGTAAAACAGTTGGGGCGATTAGTAATACGATGCGTCTGTTGACTTTACCGGCAGAGGCGATCGAGGCTTTAAGTCATGGTGAACTAACTGAAGGTCAAGCCAAGCCGCTGATTGGTATGGATCATGCGGTAGTGCTACAGTTGTTGCCACAAATTATCAAGCAAAACTGGTCAGCTCGTCGAGTGGAGCGCGTGACGGCGAATTACAAAGCTCAAACCGATAAACAAGCTCAAGCTGAAGTACTTAAAGACAAGAAAATCACTAAAGTTTTGCATACCGATGAAATGTCACAGGCTATGTCTCAGCGTCTCGATGCAAAAGTTCAAGTTAAAGCCAAAGCCAATGGTTCAGGTGTAATTGAAATTAAGTTTAAGAACCAAGCTGAGTTTGATCGCCTCAGTCAGGTGTTAGCACAACAATAGTTAAATCAATCAGCGAAAAAATAAAACTCCAGTCAAATCTAGACTGGAGTTTTTAAGAATAAACTAAAACCAGCGGAAGTTGGTGAGCGGGAATAGACGCATGCTAACTGGCCCGACGACAGTGTGAAATGGTACTTGACCGAGTCCGTTGCGTGAGTCGTAGGAGTGGCTACCTTCGCGGTGGTCGCCAATTACGAACAAATGACTATCTTGAACTTCTACATTATCAACTTCTCCAGAGATCTCGGTGCTCATCGGATCTTTCAGGTCTTTATTGGGGTCAAAACCATCAGGGTGTTCTTTGTTAACAACGGTAATTTTGTTATTTTTAATGGTTACGCGATCGCCAGGCAAGCCAACCACACGCTTAATCAGATATCGATCCTGCTGGCGTGAAGCATGCTGAGGATTTTCAAAAACAATAATTTCGCCACGCTTCGGGATATAAGGCGTGTTTTTAATCTGAGCCCAAGTCACTGGTAGGCGATTAACGATCACTCGATCGTTCTGAAATAGAGTATTTTCCATACTGCGACCAACGATGCTGTAGCTACGGAAGACAAAAGCATTGATCAATAAAGTACCACAAATAACAGAGGCGACAAAGAAAATAATATTAGCAATGTCTCGAGCTCGATTTTTGCGATTGATACTGATTTGGGTCATAACATAACTATTATACTAGAATAAAGAATAATTTTAAAGGTTGAATATTTAGGTCATTATCGGTATGATAAATACTGGTTATGAATAAGAAATTTGGTTCTATTGATGGTTTTAAAATGCGACAATCGCAGTCGCTTGCTTCTAAAAAGGTGACTAATGGCGTTAGTTATTACAAACCGCTCGTGGCTGGCAAAAAGACAACGTTAAGTGCTTCGAAGCCTGTCGCTCCACGACCGATTCAGCGGGCGGTGGCACAACTTGCTAATCGTGAAGTTAGTCGCCAAAAGCACTCTGTAATGTCTGAGCGCTCAAGTTTGGTGGGTAGTACAAAAACTAATTCGACGGTATCGGCGCCAAAACGCAAATCGTTCTTGCCGACTAAACGCACGCCCGAGAAACAGCTCGATGATTTTTTTGATGCACCCGATTCTAAAAAATCTAAGCTCGCTAAGCCTAAAAAAACCAAAAAGCGGTTAATCATTAAATTAATCATTTTAACGATTTTAATCGTGATTGGGTTTTTTGGTTATCGCTATATTTCTCGTTTGATGAAGGCGGCAAATGTCATCGGTGGTGGTAATATTATCGACATTCTGAAAAAAGAACCGTTAAAACAAGACCAAAACGGCCGGACTACTTTCTTGTTGTTTGGTACAGAAAGCAATGACCTCAATAGTCAACACGGTGGACCGCTATTAACCGACTCATTGATGGTGGTGAGCTATGATAATAACACTAAGCAAGCGTCGATGATTAGCATTCCACGTGATTTATGGATTAAGCATGAAAAAACTTGTTTCGTTGGCAATTATGCCAAAATCAATACTGTTTATCAGTGCGGTTCTGACAATGGTAAGGATCAAAAGGCTGGTGCTGAGGCGTTAGTGCGTAAGATTTCACAAGTGATTGGCCTGGATATTCAATATTATGCTCACATTCAGTTCCAAGCCGTGGTGAAATTAGTTGACGCCGTTGGCGGTGTCGAAGTGATGATAGAAAGTCCGGATCCGCGTGGCGTTTATGATCCGAACTTCGACTGGCAATGTAATTATAAATGTACGCTGGTTAAATACAAAAACGGTCCAACGGGCTTAATGGACGGACAGCGAGCGTTAGCTCTGATGCGTGCGCGTAATGCTCAGGGTGGATATGGTTTGCCGAACTCGAACTTTGATCGAGAAAATAATCAGCGTAAAGTGTTAATTGCTCTGGCTAAAAAAATGACTGACAATGGCGTGACGAGTAATGTGGAAAAAATGACGGGTATTTTAGAGACTCTGGGTGATTATCTCCGAACCAATCTCAATGCTAAAGAAATTCGCTCGATGATGATGACGATGAAAGAAATTGCCAATCAGTTTGAATCAAACGCTATCGAGTCAGTTAGTCTAATTGAAGTAGTGCGTAGTGGCAATATTAATGGTCAATCGGTAATTATGCCGCAAGCTGGCGTTGAGCAATACGGTGCTATTCATAAATTTATTAAACAACATATTAGTCAACAACCATTTATGAAAGAAAAACCAACAGTTACAGTCCTTAATGGCAGTGGTAAATCTGGTCTAGCCCAAAAACTAGCTGATCAATTAGAAGAGCAGGGTTTTGGGATTGTTCGAGTGGGTAATGCAAGCGGTGAGCTAAAAGGTGGTGGTCTGGTATTCCAAAAAGCGGGTATTGAAAAGCCGAAATCATATGAATATCTCCAAAAAACTTTCAGTCTCACTACTGATGTAGCGCAACAATCTAAATATAGCAACGAATCAGCTGATTTTGTGATTGTTATTGGTCCGGAAACAGTTATTAAATAACCATAATTGTTTAAGTATGGTATAATAAACGCTATAACAGGGAAGGAGAAGTGTAATTTTCTCATAAAATTATAATAAATTATGTAACCGGAAGGTATGCAACTAGCGATTACAATATAAAAGCGTGTGATAAACAATGAAGAAGAACAAACTAGCTAAAATACAAACTCAATCAGAGTCTGAGAAGTCGCCTAAGCGACGACTGCGACCAAGGCCGAAAACCACTAATTTAATCAGTGGGGCGATATATATTATGTTAAATATCGTGCTGGCTTTGATGGTGGTCGGGGCGGTAGATTTGTTTGATTCACCGTGGTTGGGGCTGGTGATTATCGCAATTAGTAAATGGCGGATTTTTGCTGTGAAAATTCGTTTCTGGTGGGCGAATCTCGCTTCGAACTTTACTGATGCACTGGTCGGAGTAAGCTACGTATTCTTAATTAGCTATCTTGGCTATGAACATTTTTACTATCAGCTGGGCCTTACTGGCTTGTATCTGATTTGGTTGTTGTTTATTAAACCAGGCACAACTGAAGTGAAGGTTATGGCACAATGTCTGATTGCGATGTTCGTGGCGAATCAGACTTTATCGCTGTTTGCTTATAATTGGCACGTTGGACTATTTTTACTAGCAGAAATGTTTATTGCGTACAATGTGATGGGGCATTATCTGCGCAATTCTGATTTTGAAAGTCAATATACTCGGCTAATGAGCGGAATTTGGGGGCTGATTATGATGGAATTGGCGTGGATTTATTGGCACTGGACAGTGGGTTATACTTTTTTGGCTGGTGTAAAAATCTCGCAGTTTGCGATTGTTTCAACGGTACTTACCTTGTTAGCGCATAAAGTTTTGTATTTTATGAATCAAGAACCGGGTATTGAACGGCGACAAGCGCGGTTAGATATGGTCGCTTCAAGCATATTTGTGGTTATTTTAATTATTGTGATGATTGTATTTTTCTCTAAACCGGTGACTACAATCTGATTTTAATAAAGAGTAAAGGAGAAAGATGGAAAAAGAAGTAAAAGATACAAACGAACCAATCAAAGTGGAAACTCATGTGATTGATCAACAAGCGCATGTGAATCCTACGAAGGTTAAAATTTTAAAAATTTCGACAGTGGTTAATCTGGCGTTGTTAGGACTGTTGGCGCTATTGTTAGTGCCGGCTGTTTGGGTGCGCATGAATAATCCTCAGTCGACTGAGAAAAAACCAACCACGATTCAGCAATCAGCTGTTGATAAAAACAATCAGAATTTCAGTGAGAACTCAATTAGTTCGGTAGTCGAAAAAGTCGCCCCGAGTGTGGTGTCGATTGTCACCGCCTCGGTCAATCGTTATACGATGGATACTGAGCAGAGCGGAGCTGGGACTGGTGTGATTTTGTCAGATACTGGTTATATTTTAACTAATAAGCATGTGGTCAAAAATTCAACTCAACTACGAGTGGTGACTAGCGATGGCGAAACTTATGATGATGTTAAAGTAGTTTTTCAAGATCCGTTCAATGATTTGGCGTTTTTAAAAGTCGCAAATCCGAAGAATTTTAAAGCAATTGAAATTGGTGACTCAAAAACCGTCAAAGTCGGTCAATCGGTGATTGCAATTGGTAATTCCTTGGGTCAATATCAAAATACGGTGACGCGAGGTATTATCTCTGGCACGAATCGGAGCATTACAGCTCAAGGTAGTGACCGTAGCGTCGAAAACTTAACTGACATGCTTCAGACTGATGCAGCGATCAATCCAGGTAATTCAGGCGGTCCGCTTGTGAATGCTGGCGGTCAGCTAATTGGTATCAACACAGCTGTCACGCAGGGCGCTAATGGATTGGGCTTTGCGATTCCGATCAGTGCTGCTAAAGGCGTGATCAAACAACTTGGTCGCAATGATGATCAAATTCAACGAGCAATGCTTGGTGTGCGCTATATTGCCGTTAATCCAGCTATCGCTAAAGATAAAAACCTGACTGAAAAACAGGGCGCATTAGTGACTGGCAGTGTGATTCAAGGTTCATCAGCTGAAAAAGCTGGCCTCAAAGAAGGCGACATAATCATGAAAGTTAATGGCTTGGAAGTTGGCAAAACCAGCGGTTTGAGTACATTGTTGTCAGAATATGCAGTTGGTGACGAAGTAGAACTGGTGATTAAGCGTGGTACTGAAACTATTACCTCTAAGGTTAAATTACAGGCTGCTCAGAACTAAAATAACATTGAGCTAAAAATTATCTCTTCAAGTCGACCACAGTAATGTAGTCGACTTGTTTAATATTGGTAAAATTATGCCGTAGAAGGTACTCATTGATGGCGGATTGTTGAATAGGGTCAGACTCAAGCAGAAGCCAGCCGTGAGTAGAATTATTGTTCATGGCAATAAGCTGGTCAATGAGTCGAAAAATCAGAGCAAGCCCCTCATTGTCAGCATAGAGAGCTAAGTCTGGTTCAAAATCGACATTTTTAATAAACGACCATTGGCGATCCACATAGGGGAGATTAGCCAAGATAAAATCATATGATGCTTGCGGAATATCTTTTAGTAAATCACTGATGACGAAATCGGCTGTAATATGGAGTGCTTGAGCGTTGTGGCGGGCGATATCTAGGGCTGATCTGGAAATATCTGCCAGTGTTAGCTGATAATCAATTCCGCGTTGAGCGAGTTCGCTCGAGAGTGTCAGTCCTAGAGCGCCACTGCCACAACCAACATCAAGTATTTTAACAGCGCTATTAGGTTGAACAATAAAATTATTATTCACAATTTGCAAAGCTTGTTCAATCATTACCTCTGATTCGGGGCGAGGAATTAGGACTGATGGGCTGACCTGAAACGACCGACCGTAAAACTCCTTTGAGTTAGTAATATAGGCGAGGGGGTAGTTATCGAGTCTTTGAGCTAAAATTTGATTCAGTGTGGAGATCTGATCATTATCGAGATGATCATTGAGACGGAGTTGTAATTGCAGGCGATCACACCGCAAGACGAAGCTCATCAACAGTTCTGCTTCGAGTCGAGCATTGTTGATAAAATTACAACGTTTTAATTGAGTGGTGGCTTGAGTAAGCCAATCGCTAATTGTTAGCTTCGGCAAGGTTGAGTTCGCTTTCGTAGGCTTTGAGTCGTTCAATTAAATCGTCAATCTCACCGTTCATAGCTGATGGAATATTGGAGCGTGAATAGCTAATGCGGTGATCAGTGATGCGATCTTGAGGGAAGTTGTAAGTTCGAATTTTTTCACTACGATCGCCAGAACCAATGAGCTTGCGACGTTTTTCGTCGAGCTGCGATTGTTCGGCTTCGATTTTGGCTTGCAATAATCGGCTACGCAATACGCTCATAGCCTTAAGCTTATTTTTAATTTGTGATTTTTCGTCTTGGTTAGCGACTACGATACCGGTCGGAATGTGGGTGATGCGTACAGCACTGTCAGTGGTGTTGACGCTCTGGCCACCATGACCACCTGAGCGATAAACATCAATTCGTAAGTCACTGGGATTTATTTCGATGTCAGTTTCTTCGGCTTCTGGTAAAACCGCCACAGTGACGGTGCTAGTATGAATTCGACCCTGACTCTCAGTAGCGGGAACACGTTGGACACGATGGACGCCCGATTCAAACTTCAAGGTGCCGTACGGCGCGTCACCAGCGACTTTAAAAATCACTTCTTTGTAGCCACCGGTGTCGTTGGAACTTTCGCTGAGCAATTCGGTCTTAAGACCGTGGTTTTCACAAAAACGTAAGTACATACGCATCAATTCGGCAGCAAACAAACTGGCCTCGTCTCCGCCAGCGCCAGCTCGAATTTCAATGATGGCGTTTTTATCGTCATTAGGGTCTTTTGGTAGTAGCATCAACATCAATTCTTGTTCGGCGATTGCTAAGGCTGTCTCGCTGTCGGTGATTTCGAGTTTGGCTAATTCTGCCAGTTCACCTGATTCAAGTTCGACTAGTTCTTTTGCTTCGGTGATATTTTTTTCCAAAGTAGCGATTTGCTCAGCAGTCGAGATAATTTTTTCGAGCTCTGCTAGTCGCTTGTTTTTTGCGGAAAAATCCGGCGCCGTGTAGGCGTTAGGCGTGCTTAAAAACGCCTCAATGTCCCGATGCTCAGCCTGTAATTTTTCCAAATTTAAATCAATTTTTGCCATAATATTGTTAGTTATTATACCAAAAACAGAGTAGTTTTTCAAAAAACTCGAACTCGTGCTAAGATAAACTTATGACATTTACGACTTGGCGACAGCTGATTGAGCATGAAGCTCAGCAAGATTATTTTAAGCAACTATGGCATAAAGTTGAGGAGGCGCGAGCTCGTGGGGTAGTTTTTCCGGAGCGTCGGGAGATTTTTTCGTGTTTTGAGGCGTGTCCGCTAGAGCGGGTTAAGGTGGTGATTATCGGGCAGGATCCGTATCATGGCGCCGGGCAGGCGCATGGCATGAGTTTTTCGGTCAAGCCTGGTGTTAAAATCCCGCCGTCGCTCCGTAATATTTTCTTAGAATTAAACAATGACTTGGGAATTGAACCGCCAGCGACTGGTTATTTACGACCATGGGCGGAGGAGGGCGTGCTTCTGATGAACACTTCGTGGAGCGTGGAGCAGGGCAAACCGGCCAGTCACGCTCAGCTCGGTTGGATGGAGTTTACTGAACATGTGCTAGATTTTTTGAACGAAATGGAGCGACCGCTGGTGTTTGTGTTGTGGGGTGCGCACGCCCAAAAAGTTGGTGCTAAAATCACTAATCCGCGTCATTATAAAATTGAAACCGCCCATCCGTCGCCTTTTTCGGCTAATCGAGGCTTTCTCGGCTCAAAACCATTTTCAAAAATCAATGATTTTTTAATCAAAACCGGTCAGCAACCGATTGATTGGCGGTTATGATAACAGTGTTTTACCTAGATTATTGAAACATAATTAATCATCCATCACGTGTCTGGTTAATTATGTTGACCTAAAAACCTCCCATCTGGGAGGTTTTATAGATTAATATTAGATTATTTGTTGTTTTTGTCAGCTTTTTTAGCTTTTGGGGCTTTTTGGGCTGCTAATTTTTTCTCCAAAGCTTCTTTGTGCTTGCGGGCAGCTTCGAATTTTGCTTTGAAGCGGTCAACACGACCTTCGGTGTCGATAATCTTTTCTTCACCGGTGAAGAATGGGTGAGAAGCGCTCGAAATGTGGATTTTGACCAACGGATATTCCTTGCCGTCTTCCCATTTAATCGTTTCGGTAGTCGGAGCGGTGCTTCGAGTTAGAAACGAAAAACCCGCTGCTTCGTCGCTAAATACGACGAGCCGATAATCTTGGGGGTGGATATTCTTTTTCATAAGGTGCAATTATACACTAGCCTGCGCCAAAAGTCAAAACCAAGAAAAAGACCCGCCGAGGGCGGGTCAATGATTAACGTAATTCTGCTAGGATTAGTGAATTGAGCGTTAATACGATAAAAAACCGACTTTCGCCATATTGATATACTCCGCGCACCAGGCTAGTACGAAAGCCTTTATTGACGCTTTCATACTTGTAGCCAAACAATGTTTGATTGACAGCGGGGCAAGTGATAGTTTTCAGACGATAATCAATTAGTTCCTGAATTGACTCCAGAAATTGCTCTTCGTCATTAAGGCTAGTGGCGAAGCGAACAGCTTCTATAAATCTTTCTTCTTTATTCATTTGGTTCATGAACATCTCCTCCTTTTTTAAAAAACAATGAATAAAGTTACTTAATTACTATAATATAAAAATCGCATATCGTCAATCGAATCCGAGTTAAAACGGTCTGGTTTTTTTCAAAAAGATTATGTATAATTATAAGGATAACCGAAAATATAAAAAAAGGGGAGTATTGAAGTAATGAGGTTTAATTTTAAAGAGTTTACCCGCCAATCAGGTTTTATGGGTGGCGTTGTGCTGAGTTCGGTAATTGGCTTAGTAGTGATTGTGCTAGGCTACGGAATTATTTCGAATATCAAAGGTTCGCAATCAGCCTCTGCTGAACAGATTGCTGGTTCGCCCGAGTCTGGTGTGAAATCACGTATTACGGAACTCTACGACACGCTCGTTACTAAAAATCTCGGTTCGGATACTGATATGTCAGGCATGGATGCACTGACTGATAACTGGGGTGTGAAGTGGAATCGTATCAAAAGCGCTGCGCTTAAAAACAAAACCTCGGTGCTCGATAATAGTCATACAGTCGGCGCCGTCTTGCCAGGCGTAGAAGCGCCAGACCATGTGTTCTTCACAGATCAAGCGGGTTTAAAATGGTCTTATCCGGTGGTGCGAGTCAATTCGGCGATTACGACGGCTAAGCGTACGATCGGATCGAATATTGAAGGTCATCAATCTGATTTCGCTGTATGGACCTATAATTCCAGTGGACAAAACAATGTGGCAATTGGTATGAAAACTGCTTTACAAATCTGCCAAATGTTAGGACATGGTTGGAGAATGCCGACGATTAACGAAGTTAGGCATGCTCACACATCTGCCATTAATGCAGGAGCTCATAAATTAGCGCCTGATAATCGTTTTGGAGGGGTTCTCACATCCACTACTTATGAGTCAGATTCGGATTATATAAAAATATATACATTAAATGGCGGATCCGAAAGCATATTACATAAAGGTCATGCTAGGTCACTCTTCTGTGTCAAACCTTAATCTATACGGAATATAAATATGCAAGGAATTTCTAAATATTTCACCACAACTACTAAAGGATTGCTTAGTCTAGGCGTATTGCTTCTACTGACTATGCTTAATACTCACTCAGTCTCAGCCACGCCAGTTCCGCTCAGCGCTGATTCTCGTGGCATCGTGATTGACTCGAATACTTCGCTAATCCTCTCGTCATCACCGAGTTTTAGTAATCTGACGGTGAATCGCAATGCTCGACAGATTAGTGGCTACGCTTGGAGCAGTGATATTGGCTGGATCAACTTTTCGTCGGGTGTGACAATGCTGAACGACGGGTCGCTGACTGGTATGACTTTGCCGTCAACCTATACTAACGGGGTGAACTTCAATATTGACCCATCGAAGATTGTGCGTGCTGATGCTAATGGTAATCTACACGGCTACGCTTGGAGTTCGGACGTGGGCTGGTTGCATTTTAATGGTCAGACAGCGACTGTTTTAAACACTGGTGGCACGATTGATTTGAACAAACAACCAATGCGCGCGAACGTGACGATTGATAACATCACTGGTCAAATGGCAGGTTATGGTTGGAATCGCGATATGGGCTGGGTGAACTTCGCTGGGGTACAAGTACAGCCAAACGGTCGCTTGCAAGGTCAAGCTACGGCTCTGAATACTGGCGCAACACTCAACTTCAGTAGTAATAATGCTAATGTGATGGTAGCGAACAACGGTGCTTTTTCGGGCTATGCGTGGAGCGCGGATTTTGGCTGGGTGAACTTCGATGGGGTGACGACGGCTGATGGTCGTTTTCCGATTAAATTTGCTCCGGGAAAAGTCACCAATCTGCAATTATCTCCGTCTGGTGCTGGACAAATTAGTCTAACTTGGACGGCGCCGGTGAATGATGGTGGATCAGCGATTACTGATTACAAAATAGAATATTGTCAATCAGATATGGCTGGAAATTGTTCAAGCGCCTGGCAAGAATACGCTGATGGCGTTAGTACCGCCACTCAAGCGACCGTTAGTGGCTTAAGTACCGGTGGCACTCAAAGCTATGCTTTTCGGGTAAGCGCTCGGAACGCTGTTGGGTATGGTGAGGCGAGTGCGGTTGCTGTGGCGAAGGCTGGTTTTATCTCGCTGTCGGTTTCAAACAGTGCATTATCAATTGGCGTAACGCCGTTTAGCAATGGGAAGTTTAGTTCGGCAACGCATAATGTGTTAGTTAATGGCAATCTCTCGGCAGGTATGACCTTGAAGTTATCGATGGCTGGAGCGGACAATGCTCTGCGTCATGGCACTTTGGCGATTAACGCTACGAGTGCCACAGCGACTGCGCCAACTGTAGGTATGGATGATAATGCCTGGGGTTATCGGGTAAATAATCCAAAATTCGGCATGGCAACTACTATTGAAACCAATATTGACGACACTAGCTATAAGTGGGCGAGGGTGCAACCATCTGGTTCAGCTGATGAAATCTACAAAACCGTTGCGCCACTGTCTTTTGCGCAGACTATACCAGTATATTATGGTCTGAAAGTCAAACCAACAATTCCGGCTGGAGCTTATAGCGGATCAGTCCGGTATGAGTTGATTGCTAACTAAAATATATTTTAACTATTGACTTTTTGTTAAGGTTATGCTATAATGCGTAGTATAAGTTTGAGACAGAACTTACCGCACATTTACAAAAGCAATTACTAGTCGGAAATCATTTTTTCTTCCGCTGGTTGTATCGATCCTTTGGCTAAGGAGTTATCGTTGGTCAAATGATCGATATGATCGGGTATGTATTTTTTGAAAAAATATTGAATCACCGTAGGGTAAAAACCCTTTAAACTTACAAGGCGGTGATGAGGAGGATAAAAATGGAAAATATAAAAAAGATTTTGTGGCTTTCACGCCACGTAATGACAGAAGATTAAGTTATAGGTTTAAAGAGAATCTATGGCGATGTAGAGATTAACCATATCTCTAGCCAAGTGACGACTGCTCAAGAGGCAGTTGAGCTTGGCAAAGAGTGTGACGTATTGGCAGTGGTGTTACCAATGCCGATATTGTCAGACTTAGTTAATCCTAAAACCAATTCCAAACCAGTACTACGCGCTAGATCAAAGCGTGTGGCGATCGGTAAGGAACTAAACCTAGCCAACAATCAAATGGAACAAAAGTATATGTTCCAGCATGATGGCTGGGAAAAAATCATCAAAATCGAAGTAGTTACTGAGCTACTATAAAAACTCAGTGTACATAAGTGATTGCTTTTCAAGCCCGCGCCTAGCGTGGGCTTTTTTCTTGTCTTTTACATCAATTTACGGTATAATATCACTTTGTAATAACATTAATGACGCAGTTCTTGAGGTAGCTTCTGATTATCATGAGATAATTTAAGACTCAAGAACGAGGAAAAAGGAGTAAAAACAATGTCAAATATCGACATTAAGGCTTTGTTTGAAGCCGGTGTTCATTTCGGACATAAAACCAGTCGTTGGCACCCAAAAATGGCGCCATATATCCACTCAAAACGCCAAGGCAGTCACATTATTGACCTAGTTAAAACCGTGGAAAATCTAGATTTAGCACTAGAAAAAATCGCTAAAGAAGTCACCAAAGGTGGCAAAGTACTAATCGTTGGTACTAAAAAATCTCTCAAAGATAAGGTTAAAGCTGTCGCTGAAGCGACCAACCAACCATATGTTTGCGAACGCTGGATTGGTGGTATGTTGACTAACGGTGCAACTATTTCATCGCAAATTCGCAAATTGCACCAATACGAAAAATCAATGGCTTCAGGTGAATTCGAAAAACGCTATTCGAAGCTCGAAGTGCAACGCTACCAAGAGGAAATCGATGCGTTAAACCTCAAATATAGCGGTATTAAGAACCTCACTGCTAAGCCAGCTGTGGTGTTTGTGACCGACGCGATTGTTGACAAAAACGCCATCAAAGAAGCTAACAAGATGAATATCCCGGTAGTAGCATTGGTTGATACTAACGTTAACCCAGATGGTATCGACTATGTTGTGCCGGCTAACGACGACGCGATTAAAGGTGTTGAGTTAATCTTGGACTACTTAGCAGAAACTATTACAACTGCTCAAAAATCAGCTAAATAATTTTTAATAAAAGAAAAGGGAATGAGATGTCATTTACTGTTGAAGACATTAAAAAATTAAAAGACCTAACTGGCGTGGGCTTGACTGACGCTCGTGAGGCGCTCAAAGAAGCTGACGGTAATTTTGAAAAAGCTTTGGAAGCAATGCGCAAAAAAGGCCTGACCCGAGCTGAAAAACGTGCAGAACGTGAAACTTGTGCCGGCGTAATCGATAGCTATGTCCATGATGGTCGAATTGGTGTGTTGGTAGAAGTCAACTGTGAAACCGACTTCGTGGCGCGCACTGAGGAGTTTAAAGCTCTGGCGCACGAAATCGCTCTGCAAATCGCCGCTATGAACCCAATTTATCTGTCACTCGAAGACGTGCCAGCTGAGGAAATGGAGCGGGTTAAAGCTGAAGCGCTAGCATCTGATGACCTAGCTGGCAAACCAGCTGACATCGCTGAAAAAATCGTGGCTGGCCGAATCGAAAAATACTTCGCTGAAAAAACTCTGCTCAAACAATCTTACATCAAAGAAGAATCAAAGACAGTTGAAGCAGTGGTTAAGGACGCAATCGCAAAACTCGGTGAAAACATCACTATCAAACGCTTCACGCGAATTGAAATGGGCTTGTAGTCTTAAGTCTAAGCTCGATACCTATAAAAATACTCATCGGCACCTGATGAGTATTTTTGATTTGTGTTTGTGTGTTTGTTTTTTGATTATCGGGAAGGGTTAAGCGGTGGTAGGGAGCTGGCTAGCAGCGATGACAACGTCTTTGATGGCTTTGTCTATTTTGGTGAGACGACTCATTTTACGGATGGTATCGGTTCCAAACATGGCTTTACCGCCGTCTTTGAAAATAATAGTGGTGAGTTTTTCCCATTTGTTGTTGGCAAACTCGAGTAGGGTATTGGTTTCGGTATACTCAACGCCACGGAAGAAGCCGTGTTCAATTGGCATCTCGACCTTGGTGATAGGAGTTTCGGTGTCATCAGTAGCGTCAGCTAGCTGATTTACCGTCACGGTTTTGATCACTTCGGTTTCGGGCATTAACACCTGAAACGATTTCGAGTTGTAAGTTAAGTCTTGGTTCATGTGGTTTTTGTCCTTTTTGTTTTGTTTCAAATATTATGCTTACATATTAGCATAAACTTAATAAAAAGTCAATACTTAAAACACATAATCTCTAAAATTAAAACTACCAAGCCATAAAGACTTGGTTTTTGCTATGAATAAGTATACTCTCATTGTATCATACTTATGCTAAAAAGTCAAGATGATGACAGGTAATAAATAAAAAACACCCCCTTGAGTGTTTATGAAATAGGGGCGTTTTGGAAGTTTTTTTTATGATATGAATACAAGAGTACAATCCTTGTGATTACTCTTTGAACAATGATTGTTCGGACTCATATCGTCCTCTTCGGACGCTGTGTGAACCAAGCAGAGGTTTGGAGTAATAACTTCAATATTATCCACTCTACCAAATCCTCTAATTTCATTTGGAGCGGCGTCTGGTGTCGGTGCGACTTTTGCGCTCCATGCCAGTCCTCTGACTGGTGTTTTGGTTTCGTCGTCTTTGATGACGTAGCCATCAGCTTTTTGGATCTTGGCAATAAACTGTTGTTTTGCCTTTCTCATTTCTGTATCGATGGCTTCTTGAATCGTATCATTTTTTAAAAGGTCTTCCATAATTTCCTCCTTGAAAAGAACTAAAAATTGTTATTAGACGGAATTGTCTAGCAACAGGACTGTATTTTGACATACTTGATTTAATAAGTCAATAGTTTAGTAATAAAATCAGTAAGGAACTTAATTTAAGCGGAGTTTTTTGGTATAATATCAGTAATAAACGAAAGTGAGGAATATGTTTGATCTTAAGCAATGTCAAAGTGAGATGGAAAAAGTAATTGAGTTCTTTCAGCAGGCGATGAAATCGGTGCGAACGGGCCGAGCGCATGCTTCAATGCTGGATAATGTGCGTGTCGAGGTTTATGGGACGCAAATGCCTCTGAATCAAGTCGCTAACGTAGTGGCGGCTGATGCCCAAATGCTAACGATTACGCCGTTTGATGCGAATAATTTGCAGGCGATTGCTACGGCGATTCGCAATGATCAATCGCTGGGTCTGAATCCGAGTGATGATGGGCGACTGGTGCGAGTGCCAATTCCGGCACTAACCACTGAACGACGCCTGGAAATCGTCAAGCAGGCGAGTGAAAAGGTCGAAGAAGCGAAGATTCGTGTCCGTAATGTCCGTCAAGATGCGCTTAAAGACATCAAGAAGCTTAAGGATGATAAGCAGATTTCGGAAGATGACGCTCGACGCTTCGAAAAAGATGTCCAGGACTTGGTTAACAAAACTCAGGAACGTGTTGAGGAATTGTTTAAACAAAAAGAGAAGGAAATTACCACAATTTAAGGATGGTAATTATCAAAATGACAGGAAAAAGGGGATAAAGTGCAGATATTGTTAGGTGTGCTGGCTGGGCTGGCGGTGCTAGTGGTGCTAGTGACGATTCATGAGCTGGGTCATGCGCTGGCGGCGCTCAAAAATGGGGTGGTAGTAGAGGAATTCGCAATTGGTTTTCCGCCGATAATTTGGTCAAAAAAGCTCAAAAACGGCGTGGATTTTAAGATTAATATCTTACCGCTCGGTGGTTATGTGAAGTTGCAAGGTGAACACGATGCGGCGAGTGAAAAAGGTGATTACGGAGCGGCGAGTTTTTGGGCGAAGACGCAGATTTTGTTTGCGGGAGTGTTTTTTAACTTTGTGTTTGCGTGCGTACTGATGACGATTTTGGCGTGGACTGGCTTACCGCAAGTGCTATCGAATCAGTTTCGGCTCGCCAATGACGGTCGGATTGAGCGGTCGGCGGTGCGAGCGGGACTAGTGACGCCAGATGGCTCGGCTGATCGGGCTGGTCTGAAAAAAGATGATCAGATTTTGAAAATTGATGGTAAAACTATCGACTCACCGGAGACGATGCGAACTTTAACTAAGGAACTGGCAGGGCGTGAAGTGACGGTCGAGTATCGACGCGCATCCAGCAAGCAGACTGTCGCTCAGGTTCAAGTCAAAATCAGTGATCATGAGACGGCTAAACAAAAAGGTTATATCGGTATGATCCCAGTACAGGACGCGAAGATTTATGCTGGCTGGTCGGCACCAATTGTGGGTGTCGGTACGGTGGTACAGATGATGGGCGAAACGCTTAAAGGCGTGGGACAGTTATTTGCTAATTTCTTCGGTGGCTTAGTGCAGAAACTGAGTTTTGACCAGGCGACGCGCCAACAAGCTGATCAAAAAATCGCTCAGGCGGGACAAGCGGTGGCTGGACCAGTGGGGCTATTGGGGGTGATTTTTCCGGCGTTGATTGGTGGAGAACTGACGACTTTTGTGCTGTTTGTGGCGATTATTTCGCTCACGTTAGCGGTGATGAATGCTTTGCCGATTCCGGCGCTCGACGGTGGTCGATGGGTGGTGACGGCGATATTTCGTTGCCTAAAAAAGCCACTATCTAAAGAGCTTGAGGAACAAATTCACGGCACTGGTATGATGGTGTTGCTGGCACTGACATTGTTGATTACGATTAGTGATGTGTTTAAGTTTTTTAAATAATGATTGAGGTGGTAGAAGTGAACAAAGAAAACGATGATAAAACGGTCACAAAATCAGTGAAAAAACCAGTCAAAAAGCTAACCAGCAAACAATATTGGCGCCGGGTTGGCTCTAATTTGTCACAGAATCTTGCCTTAATAATTTATCTGGTGGTAATTTATTTGGTGGTGAATTTTATCTGTGGAGCGGTGATTGAGTGGCAACAGGCACATTGGCCAGTAGATAAACGTTATGTACTGTTATATAACCAATTTTTGCACTTGGTGGTATTTGGTAGTTTTATACTGGTGTTATGGGCGGTGCCGAAGTTCGTCTTGTCAAAATGGCGCTGGAGCAAAGGCTTAAAGTGGGACAAATCGCGTCTAGGTGTGACTGGTTGGCTAAAATGGCGCGAAATTGGCTTGGCGCTGACTGGTTTTGTGCTGGCGTTTATCTTGCGAATTGTGATGATTTTAGTGGTTAAAGAGCTAATTCCAGGTTTTGACATTGAGCAGAAGCAGGATTTGGGCTTTAATTTTGGTTGGCAAAACTCACGTTTAGAACTGATGGCGGTATTTTTCACGCTGGTGGTACTAGCACCAGTGACGGAAGAGCTGATTTTTCGTGGGTTTATGTTTGAAAAAGTGCGAGCACGGTCTAATTTTTTGATGACGGCGTTGCTGGTGAGTCTGTTATTTGGATTAGCTCACTTCGCGGGCGGAGGCTGGGTAACCGTAGTGGTGACTTTTTCATTGTCGCTAGTGATGTGTTTAACACGAGAGGTGTCGGGCTCGATTTATCCGGCAATGATTATTCACGCACTCAATAACGGACTAGCGTTTTGGGTGATTTTAAGTGGTTTAAAGTAGATTTTGTGGTATAATATCAGCTGATTAGGAAGTGATGTATGCGACAAACTCAAATTTTTACAAAAACTACCAAAAACCTGCCAGCTGATGAAGTAGCAAAAAACGCTCAGTTATTGATTCGAGCTGGCTATGTATATAAAGAAATGGCGGGTGTTTATGCTTATTTGCCACTCGGTTTACGGGTGTTGGAGAAGATTAAGCAGATTATTCGCGAGGAAATGGAAGCGATTGGTGGAAATGAAATCGTGATGACTAGCCTACAAAAGCCGGCTACTTGGCAACAAACTGGGCGTTGGAGTGACGAAGTTGTCGATATTTGGTTTAAAACTGAATTAAAAGATCACACGCAACTCGGTCTGGGCTGGAGTCACGAAGAGCCAATCGTGGAAATGCTGAAGCAATTTGTGCGTAGTTATAAAGATTTACCGGTGAGTGTGTACCAGTTCCAGACGAAGTTGCGTAATGAACTTCGTGCGAAATCGGGTGTGATGCGTGGTCGGGAATTTGTGATGAAGGATATGTACAGCGTGCATGCTTCAGCTGAAGATTTAGATAATTATTATCAGAGTGTGACTGAGGCTTATTTACGGATTTTTGATCGATTGGGTATTGGTCAGGATACTTACGTGACGTTTGCAAGTGGCGGGTCGTTTACGAAGTTTAGTCACGAATTTCAGACAATTTGTGAGGCTGGTGAAGATGTGATTTATCTGTATCGTGATAAAAACATGGCGATTAACGAAGAAGTGCTGGATGAGGCGGTAGCGGAGTTGGGCATTAGCAAAGACCAGCTTGAGCGCGTTAAAACCGCCGAAGTCGGCAATATCTTTCACTTCGGTACGCAAAAAACCGACGACATGGGTCTGAAATTCACCGATCAAGATGGCCAAATTAAGTCGCTGTATATGGGCTCGTATGGCATTGGTGTGACGCGGTTAATGGGGGTGATTGTTGAAAAAATGGCTGATGAGAAGGGTTTGGTTTGGCCTCAGGCGATTGCGCCATTTCAACTTCATCTGGTATTGCTGGATGAGGAGGCGCGCCAACAAGCTGATGAGTTGTATCAGCAATTACAGGAACGAGGTGTTGAAGTATTATACGACGATCGACCAAAAATCCGCCCTGGTGAGAAATTTGCCGATAGCGATTTGCTTGGCATTCCGTATCGAGTGGTTGTAGGTAAGCGCTCACTCGGTCAAGACCGATACGAAGTCGTGAAGCGCGCTGATGGCCAAAAACTATCGCTCACCCAAGAAGAGATTATTAAAACAATTTTATAAATTACAAAGGAGACAACAATGGTAAAACAAGTAATTCAACTGACCGAAGACGGTTTAAGCGAACTGGTCGCAGAACTTGAGGCGTTAAAATCACGTCGCACTGAAATTGCAAATCGTATTGCTGAAGCGCGCGATTTCGGTGACTTACGTGAAAACTCGGAATACGACGCAGCCCGCGGTGAACAAACTGCGGTTGAGACTCGTATCGTGGAAATCGAAGACATTATCCAAAAAGCAGAAGTAATTGAGGCGGGTAGCGGTAATAAAGTTCATGTCGGCTCAACCGTCACGATTCAGCGCTTGGCTGATAAAAAAGAATTTACCTATCGAGTGGTTGGTTCAATTGAGGCTAACCCAGCAGAAGGTCGGGTGAGTGACGAATCGCCAATGGGTGCTGGTCTGTTGAACCAAAAAGTTGGCGATGTTGTATCAATTCACGCACCAAAAGGTCCGGTTGAATACAAAATTTTGTCATTAGAATAAAAAAATATGTCATTAAAACTCGCCCTTGTGTAGTAATTTGCTAACAGGGGCGGTTTTATGTTAAAATAACTAGAGAAAGACAAAACGGAGACACTATGGCAACACTACAAGATTATCGTAACGAACGCCTGCGCAAACGACAGGAACTGTTAGACTTGGGATATGATTTATATCCAAGCAAGGCAAATCGCACTCACCAAGCTGACCAAATTACAGCACAATTTAACGAACTCGAAGGTCAAGCGGTCACAGTGGCGGGTCGGATTATGAAAATCCGTAAGTTCGGTAAAATTGCGTTTGTAGTGTTGAAGGATTTTAGCGGTGAAGTGCAAGTTTTCTTGAAAAAAGATGATTTGAAGCTAGCTGATGTGGCGCAAAATACCATCGATATGGCGACTTTGCGGTTGCTTGATATTGGTGATTTTGTCGAAGCAGTTGGCATGGTTGGTAAAACGCAAACTGGTGAAATCTCCGTTTTGGCGCAGTCAGTGCGGCTATTAACTAAATCACTTCGTCCGTTGCCCGAGGAGTTAACTAATAAAGAAGAGCGTCTCCGTCGCCGTTATCTGGACATTAATCTCAACCAAGAGGTACGCGATCGTTATATTCGCCGGTCGAAATTCTGGCAGGCGACGCGTGATTTTTTGAATGCGCGCGGTTTTATCGAAATTAATACCTCAGTTTTAGAGCATACTACTGGTGGTGCCGACGCTAATCCGTTTGTGACACATATGGATGCGCTAGGCGAGGATTTTTATCTACGCATTTCGCACGAATTGCCACTTAAGCGCTTAATTGGCGCTGGCTATGAAAAAGTCTACGACATTGGTCAGCGGTTTCGTAATGAAAACTATTCAGATGAACACTTGCCGGAGCATGTGGCGATGGAATGGTATTGGGCGTATGCTAACTGGCAAGATGGCATGCAAATGATGGAGGAGATGTATAAATATGTCCTCGAGCAGACTTTCGGCAAATTGCAGTTTAAACTGGGTGATTTTGAAGTTGATATGAGCGGTAAATGGGAAGTCTGGGATTATGCTACAACCATCAACCAGCGTTATGGTATTGATATTTTTACGACAGAAATGGCGGAATTGCAACGGATTATGCATGAAAATGGTCTAGAGGTTGAAAAAGCTGATAATCGTTCACGCGTTATTGATAAATTATGGAAAAATATCCGCAAAGATGTGGCTGGTCCAGTCTGGCTGATTAATACGCCGAAGTTTATTTCGCCACTATCAAAAACTAGCCTGGAAGATGTGCGATTGACGGAACGCTTCCAGCCAGTGATTGCTGGTTCGGAGCTGGGTAATGGGTTCTCAGAGTTAAATGACCCAATTGATCAGCTAGAGCGTTTCTTGGAACAACAACAAATGCGTGAGGCGGGCGATGACGAGGCGATGATGCTGGATATTGACTTCGTGGAGATGCTTGAATATGGCATGCCGCCGACTTGTGGTTGGGGTTATTCTGAGCGGGTATTTTGGATTTTTGAAGGTGTGACCGCTCGTGAGGGCGTGCCGTTCCCACAACTACGCCGTGGTGTTGATCCGGTAACTCGTAAGATTTATCCTGAAGTGAAATTTGATTAAAATTGCTTTTTATGACATAAAACTACTCAGTTAAAATGAGCTGAGTAGTTTTTGTTTTTTAGAAAAAAAATATCGGTGTGTCTTTATTTTTAAGCATAAGCAAGGTATAATTTAAGTATGAAATTTCAACTTTCTTCGCGTAAAGTGGTGCGTTTAGTGATTGTAGCTATCGGAGTAGTGACTTTGATCGTGATGTTGTTGATGGTGTTAAACGAAAAAAATATTCACGACAAAGTGACGGATATGATAGTTATGCTGGTTGGGATGATTGCGCTGGTAATGGCGGTACTGACCGAGGCGGAGCTGGAGCGTCATACACGACGATCATTGCAGATTCATCAAGAAGTGCTGGCGGCGCTGGCAGAAATTCGGGAAATTAATCACGATAATGATAAAATACGGCAACTTATCAGCAAAGATTATCAAGTGGATAAACAAATTGCTCATCGGCTTGCGCATCTGACAGAACAGGCTGACGCTTCTAAGAAGGCGACTAGGAATAAGGAATAATCAGGGCGGGTTATGAAAATTATCAACTTCGGGGTGCGGGAAGATGAGCGTCAGTATTTTGAGCGGTTTGCGACAGAATTTGGCGTGCAATGTTTTACAACAGATCGTCCCCTTGATAAAAGCACGATGCACTTATTAAAAGGTATGAATGGCGTGACAGATATTACGACGCGCTGTTATGCACCAGAAGTGTATCAGATGATGCATGATCAAGGTATTAAGTATTTTTCATTGCGTCAGGCGGGATTTGATGGGCTGAATTGCGTTGATGGTCGGCGCTATGGCATACGGTTTGCGCGCGTGCCAGATTATTCACCTAATGCGATTAGTGAGCATTCGGTGGCACTAGCCTTAATGCTATTGCGTAATTTGCACACTGGCTACATGCGTTGGCATAATCAAGATTATCGCTTAGAAGGCTTAATTGGCAAAGAAATTCGTGATTATACAGTGGGTATTCTCGGAACGGGGCATATTGGACTCGAGGCGGCGAAGGCGTTTCAGGGGTTTGGCGGACGGGTGATTGCCTATGATGTGGCGCCACGACCGGAGGAACGGAAGTGGCTGGAATATGTCGATGATTTGGATGATTTTTTCCGTCAGGCAAATTTGATTGGGATTTATATGCCACTTAATGCCGGTAATCACTGCATTATTAACCAACAAACCATCGAAAAAATGTCAAATGGCACGGTGATTATTAACGTGGCGCGAGGTGAACATATCAAAACTGACGATTTGTATCAAGCGCTGGTATCGGGAAAATTGGCTGGTGCGGCACTAGATGTATATGAGGGTGAGCGTGGGATTTTTCATCAGGATTTTTCGACTCGAGCAGTGCCAGATGAACTATTTCGTAAGCTTGAAGCTTTGCCGAATGTGATTATTACTCCGCACATTGCCTTTAATACTGATCATGCGGTGCGTAATATGGTCAAAATCAGCTTAGAAAATATTTTAAAAATGTCTAAGTGTGATAAAATTAAAAATGAAATACCTTAAGTTAACTTAAATCATAGGGGAGAAAAAAATGAGTAGGTGGCAAAAAATGCTTTTGGTGGCTGGTTTAGCGCTGGTCGGCACCATCGGTTCGGTAATTGGTTTAACGACGCAGTTAGTTAGCGCTGGCGTCGATAATTTTTATTTTGATAAAATGGAAGTCGATTATTATCTCAGTAAAAACGCCGATGGTCAATCACAATTACGCGTCAAAGAAGTCTTGTATCCAGTTTTTCCAAATTATAATCAGAACCGGGGGATTGTCCGGTCGATTCCACTGACTTACCAAAAACACACACTTGATTTGCAGATGGGCGAGATGTTGCGCGATGATTTGCCAGCCCCGGTTTATAAAGACGAAACCAAATCTGGTTTTCGAGTGCTAATGATTCGCGACAAGAGTGATTCAGCATATTTGCATGGTCGCCATAAGTATGAATTTAATTACACTATGCGTGATGTGACGATGAAACCAACTGATAACCCTAAACAGGAGTTCTATTGGGATGTTAATGGTACGGGCTGGCGTCAACAATTCCGACAAGTGGTGGCGCGAGTGCACTTAGATGAGTCGATACGAGGTGATTTTAACCCTAATCAAGTTGCTTGCTATACGGGCAAGTTAAATAGCACTGAACGCAATTGTCGTTATGTCATCAGTCAAGACAAGAGTGTTGTGACATTTACAACAACTAAATCATTAGGCATTGGTGGTAATATAACTATTGCAATGCAGTTTAAAGAGGCAACTTTTGCGGAGTATAAAATTAGTGATCATCACCGTATGTTAGCTTGGCTAGTGGCAGTACTTGGTATTGCTGGCGTTGGCTTGATGCTGGTGGCAATTGGGCAAGTATTGAGATTGTCTCGTCGCAATAAGCCAACCACAATTGTGACTGAATATTTACCGCCAGCGGAGCTTGATGTTTTTCAATCAGCGGTTTTAGATGCTAATCTAACGTCCTATTCAGCTAAGACTATGCCAGCTGGCTTGATTAATTTAGCGATTGAGCGCAAGATTCAAATTATTGAACAAGACACTTCAGTGCTTTTGTTTAATAGTAAAGATTATCTGGTTAAGGTTTTGCCTAACAAAACCTGGACTAAGCGCGAAGAGGCATTTTTCTTCGCAATCTTTAAGACTAAGCCAGTTGAAGGCCAGAGCTATAAAATCGAGAAGCGAGACTACGGTATGAGTTCACGTGTCGAATCATTTACGGAACGAACGGTAGATTCGCTTCAGGGAGATTTCTACGATATACAAGCCACTAAACAAGCGACACGACCAATTTTAATTAAAACAGTGATAGCAATGATCGCGTCTGGCATCTCGATGGTTGTACTCCTAACTTCTCTAGAAGCAGTTAGTGTGGATAGTATGAGTGGAATCTTAGCTGATGTATTTAGGCCGTTCTCAATCGTATTTATTCAAGTTTTGACAATTGTGGTTGGTGTATTTATCCTGACGTTCAATGCGTCGTTTAAACAATTAACTCCAGCTGGACTCAAGGCGAAAGCGCATCTCAAAGGGTTAAAACGTTATATTACAATGGCTGAAGCGGAGCGGTTGGCATTTAACCAATCAGTAAGCGGGGCAGCGCGTGATGCTCAAGGGTTAGTCGAATTATACGAGCGGTTGTTGCCGTATGCGGTTATGTTTGGCTTAGAGGCTTCATGGAGTAGAGTATTGAATGCGGTCTATAAGGAAGCAAATTATACACCAGCTTGGTATTTCGGCACACAAGCCTTTAATGCTTCATCGTTTAGTCGTTCAATCGGCTCATTTAGTTCGGCGGCTTCGTCAGCTAGCTCGTCTGGCCGATCGGGTTCGGGTGGAGGCGGATACTCTGGCGGTGGAGGCGGTGGAGGCGGTGGCGGTGGATGCTAAGCCTCGAATAATTTGTTTGAAATAAAAAAAAGGAAAGATATGATCAAATTAAGTAAGAAAACTTTAATTAAATTAAGTGTGGTGATGCTGATGATAGTAGCTGTGATCGGTCTTGCTCGACCGGGCTTAGTGTTAGCCGAGGCGAAACAAGATACAGAGTCGTCACAAACAACCAGCCAATCGGGTGATAATCAAGATGACAAACAGACCAACCAATCAAAAACCAAGACTGGTAATGATGAAATCTCACTTGATAAGCAGATTGACGGTGATGCGATTTGCGTGAGTTCTAGTCGGTGTGCAATTGGTGGAGTGGTAGAGGACGATGTATTGGCGGCAGCGCTGACTATTGAAATTCGCGGAGAAGTGAAAGGCGATGTTCGCGCCGTAGCTAATGAGCTGATAATTGCATCTGGTGCGAAAATCCACGGTAATGTTTCGATTTTTGCTCCAAAACTGACCATTCAAAAAGGTGCGGTAATTGGCAAAGATGCGATGCTATCTGGAGGTCAAATACGAGTTGAGGGGAAAATCGGTCGTGATGTAATGATTGCCAGTGAAGACACTTATATTGAAGGTCAAATCGGTCGTGATGCTAATATTTACTCTAGTCGCCATACTAGAGTGGCAGATACCGCGAAGATTTCCGGTAATTTATCTAATATGAGCAATACCAAGGACATCGCCGAATCGGCGATTGCTGGTAAATTTACACATGAAGTTGCAAAAATGGTTGACTGGAAACATCGCAGTCCGATATCTGGTACGACACTGTGGGTGCTGGCGGTTGGTATTTTACTAGTTATGGTAACGATATTACGACCAAAACGCTTCCGTGATTTTAGTCGCGAGCAGTTCAAAGTAGTTAATTTTTTCTATATTGGCATCGGTTATACTCTGCTGTTCCTGCTTATGATGTTGTCGATTTTGGCGGCACTTACAGTTATCGGTATCCCATTTGCCATTTTGTCGCTTGCAATGTTCATGATAGTGTTAATTTTGTCGATTCCGCTAGCAATTTACTACTTATCTAATAACACCTTGGCGCTGTTCGGTAATCATAGTGAATGGTTGGCGTTAGTATTTGGGGTGTTCGTCTATGGGTTGATAAACACCGTGCCATCTTTATCGATAAGCGCTAATATTGCTTTGGTCGGCTTGGGTGTTGGACTGTTTATTAAAATAGCACTTGGGGCGCGAACGCCTCATGCAAAAGAGTCGATAAATCAACCAATGGATCAGCGAGTAGAGGATAAATAAATGATTGAAATTAAAAACGTCAGAAAAACCTATGGTAAGGGTAAAAATGCTTTTGTGGCTTTAAAAAATATCAATTTAACGCTTGAAGATAACAGTTCGGTGGCGATTGTTGGTAAGTCTGGTTCGGGGAAATCAACGCTGATGCACGCTATTTCTGGTCTGGATAAGCCACAAAAAGGCCAAGTGGTAGTTGATGGCCAAAACATCTTAAAATTAAAACCAAAAGACACTGATAAGTTCCGTGCCGAAAAAATGAGTTTTATTTTTCAGAGTTTCTTTGTGGAAGCGGGCGAAACTTGTTATGACAATGTTAGTCTATCACTAGAAACCGCTGGCGTGCCAGCTAGTGAACGACGCGAGCGCATTGAGCAGGCGCTTAAAGCAGTTGATTTAGCTGATAAAATCAATGTCAAAGCAGGCGATCTGTCAGGTGGTCAAAAACAACGGTTGGCGATTGCTCGGGCAATTGTCGGTAAGCCTAAGATTTTATTCGCGGATGAACCAACTGGCAACCTCGACTCGGCGACTTCAAAAGTGGTTGAGGATTTGTTGTTTGATTATCAACGATCTGAACAGGCGATTCTGATTGTGGTAACTCACGACGAAGAACTGGCGGGGCGATGTGAACACTTAGTGCGGATTAAAGATGGTGAGGTAGTTGAAGAAAAACACAACTCTCGCAATCACAAGAAAGGAACGAAATAATGAAAACGATTGATATTATCAAACGGGCTGGTCGGAACTTACGTCGGGCCAAGATGCGTACTTTTTTGACCAGTGTGGCGATTGCGGTGGGCGGTTTTGCGATTATGGCTTCGTTGATGGCGGGCGAGGGCGCGCGTCAGTATGTTGATCGGATTATTTCGAGTAATATTGACCCTAACGGATTAATTATTACTAAGGATGAAAAACTCGTTAGTATGCGCGTCAATGGCGGTATGGGTAATGATCTAAAAGAATATAATCCCGACGCTATGGCTTATTATGGGCGTGATTATACTAGTTTAACACAGCAAGATTTAGATAAGCTACGAGCTCGATCTGATCTAAAAGATGTCTTGCCGATGTATAATATCACGCCTAAATACACTGTATTTGAGGCGGTCAAGGATAAAAAATATATCGCTTCAGTGATGGTTCATGATCACACGACGAAGAGTGAACCACTCGCTGGCAAAAGTTTAGCTGTTGGTCAGAAGTTAAATGACGATGAAGTGACTATTCCTGAGAGTTTTTTACAGACGCTCAATAAAACAGCCGATCAGATGCTTGGTTCTAAAGTGACGATTACGGTAGCACAACAACCGCAAAAAGTCGATGAAGCGACTGTTCGGCGAATTTTTATGGAGCAAGGTGAGGCTGGCTTGCGGAAGTTGACTGAGGTTAAAACCCTTAACAAAGAGTTGACAATTACTGCAGTGCTTAAAAAATCACCAGATCAGATCTCTAATATGCCAATGATTCGGGTAAGCCAAAATGTAGCACGAGAATTGAGTGAGTTCAGTACGGTCGGTACTGAAATGCACCAAAAATATCTATTGGTGCAAGCGACGGCTGTTTCCAAAACTCCTGAGGAAGTCAAACGATCGCTCAAAGACGCTGGCTATCATTCAATGACTTCTAAAGATATGCAGTCGATGATTTTTACCTTTGTTAACGTGCTACAAAACATCGTTATGGGATTTGGTGCGCTGGCACTGATTGTCAGTATCTTTGGCATCGTCAACACTCAATATATTTCGGTATTGGAACGTACTCAGCAAATTGGCTTGATGAAGGCACTAGGTGCTTCAAGACGTGATATCGCACGGTTATTTCGCTATGAAGCTGGCTGGGTTGGCTTCTTGGGCGGGCTATTTGGTGTGACACTAGCTTACCTCGTAGCTGTGATTTTTAATCCGGCAATTTCCCAGGCTTTGAACTTCGGTAAGCATGATTTGTTGGTGTTTAAACTAGAGTTCGGTGTCGGCGTGATTGTGGTGCTGATGTTGGTGGCAATTGTGGCTGGCTTATTGCCAAGTCGTAAGGCCGCGAAGCTCGATCCAATTGAAGCTCTGCGGACAGAATAAGGCTGGGGCGTGCTCAAATAATTGAGCGCGCCTCTATTATATAAAACGACAAAAACAGTTTTTGCTAAAAAAGTCAAAAAATAGTAAAATTAGAATTATGAACAACAGTGTGCAGTCAATTGGCTTTATCGTAGATGGCAATCGTCGTTGGGCGGTAGAACAAGGCATGAGTAAACTTGATGGTCATCGATATGGCGCTGATCGAGTGATGGATGTGATTGATTGGGCGTTTGAGTTAGGTGTCAAGCAACTGTGTTTTTATCTATTTTCAACCGAAAATTGGAATCGCACGCCAATTGAAGTCAAGGCACTGATGAGCTTGTTTGAGGTGCAGTTTAAGAAGTTTGCTGAGCAAGCACGACGCAAAGGGGCGCGGATTCATTTTATTGGACGCAAAACAGACTTTTCACCAAAACTACAAAAACTGATGGCGGAGCTGGAAGCAGAAACTGCTCGTAATCAGCGAATTGAGATTTTTTTCGCAGTTTCGTATGGTGGTCGAGCAGAAATTATTGAGGCGATTAAAACTTTACAACCGCAACAATTAGCGAATCTGACTGAACAAACTTTTGAATCAAGTTTATGGTCCGCGGGTCTGACTGACCCGGAATTAATTATTCGCACTGGTGGCGACCATCGCCTGTCGAACTTCCTTCTCTGGAAGTCTTCATACTCGGAACTAGTTTTTACACAAACCAAGTGGCCAGATTTTTCGCAAGAAGAATTGCAATCAATTATCAAAAACTATCAACAAGTAAGAATTAATAAAGGAAAATAATATGCTAGATATCAATTTTATTCGCGACAACCAAGATAAAGTCCAACAAAACGCTATCAACAAAGGTGTTGATGTGAGCGTAGCAGATTTGATTAAGTTGGATGATCGACGCCGTGAGTTGCAAGCGCAACTGGATGAGCTACGTCAAACCCGCAACCAAATCGCCGACCAAATCAAGCAAGCCGGTAAGCCGGATCAAGAGCTTATTGACAAAGGTAAAGCGATCAAAGAACAATTAACGGCACTAGAGGCTGACTTTAATCAGAATTATGAACAATATTTAGCGCTGTTGAAGCGTGTTCCGAATATGGCGCTTGATAGTGTGCCAGTTGGTTTGACTGAGGATGAAAACGTGCTTGATTATCAGGTGGGCGAACCAACCAAGTTTGATTTTGAACCAAAAAATCACTACGAAATTGCTAAAATGCGTGATTGGATTGATAAAGAACGAGCGGCGCAAGTGACTGGTGCGCGGTTTGCTTATCTAAAAGGTGATTTAGTGAAATTGCAATTTGCAATTATCAACTTCGTGATGGACACGCTGAGTGATGAGGCAGTAATTGCGCAAATTGTGCATGATAATAATCTGAACATCAGCACTAAACCATTTATGCCGATTTTGCCGCCATATATGATTAAAACTGCACCGTATGACGCCATGGATCGCCTCGAGCCTCGCGAAGATCGCTATAAGATTGAAGGTGAGGATTTGTGGCTACAGGGTAGTGCGGAGCACGTTCTAGGAAGCATGCATGCTGGTGAAATTTTTGAAGAAGCGGATTTGCCAGTGCGCTATCTCGGCTATGCAACTAGTTTCCGCAAAGAAGCTGGAACTTATGGCAAGGATATGGAAGGGATTTTACGCATGCACCAGTTTGATAAACTAGAGATGGAAACCTTCACAACTGCTGAAAAAAGCCATGACGAACACCGCTTGTTGGTGGCAATTCAGGAATATATGTTAAAAGCGCTCGAATTACCGTATCAAGTGATTAAAAAATGTACTTTTGATATTGGTAAACCAAACGCTGCTGGCGTTGATATGGAGGTGTGGTTGCCAGGTCAGGGCAAATACCGTGAAACGCACACTGCTGACTATATGACGGATTATCAAGCGCGTCGTTTGCAAACGCGCGTCCGTCGTGCTAATGGCGAGCTGGAGCTAATCCATACGAATGACGCAACAGCTTTTGCGATTGGTCGGTTGCTGATTGCGATTATCGAAAACGGTCAAACTGCTGACGCCAAGGTCAAAATCCCAACCGTTCTGCAAAATTATCTGGGTGGCCGAACAGAGATTTAGGACGCGAGCTAAAACTTGATTACCTCTTGAGTGATGGTGAAGCTTTATGATAAAATAAAGACAAGCAAAACTGAAAGGAAAATATGAACAAAGTTGAAATTTCGACCATTAAATATGACGCCGATGATACCATTAAACAATACGCTGAGAAAAAAATCGGCCATACTTTGAAATATCTGCCACGTCACGCTAAGAAAAGTGCTAGTTGTCACGTCACTCTCGAGAAACTTTCAAAAAAGCGCGATGATCAGTATCAGGTTGAGGTGGCGATTACCGTTCCAGATAAGACTTTGACTGTTACGTCGAATGCCAGTACGATTTTGGCGGCGATTGATATTGCACAACCAAAAATCCTGTCGCAAGTACGCCGTTACAAAACCGAAACCGTTCCGCATATCGGTAAACGAGGCGTGTTCTCAAAACTGAAGAATAAGTTTTTAAACCGCAAATAATACGGAAGCCACATCTCTCAAACAAAACATCACCTCGACTTAGTGCGAGGTGATATTTGCGTAATAAATAATGAGGCGCTGGTTTTTAGATTAAATATTAGACCAAAAACCCGCTAGCGGATACTAGCGGGCAAGGGGTTATTTTTTAATTAAACCTTTTTTGCGCAGAGTGCGGATAGCTTGGGTTGAAAGTGTCATGGTTACTTTTTTGCCGTCAACGGTCAGAGTTTTCTTCTGTAGATTTGGTTTAAAAACTCGTTTAGTTCGGCGTTGGGAAAAGCTGACATTGTGCCCAAACATTTTGCCTTTGCCGGTCAATTCACATTTTGATGCCATTATTTTTACCTTTGTTTTAAATTATCCATGTAATTTTACCTGATTTACTGCTAAAAGTCAAATCAGAACCAACGTTTGCGTTTTTTGGCAGGGGCAGGGCGATTAGCGATGACTTTTTCAAAAAGCTCAATCATTTTGCGGGTTTGTTCCAGCTCAGAGAATTGTTGAGCGCGCGCCTGAACTGCTTTCGACATGACCCGATATTGATCTGTCGGCAGAGATAGTAATTGAATAATAGTATTCGCTAGATTTCGCGGGTTATTGCGGGCAAACATACCAGTTTGGTTGGGGATGAGCAGTTCGCTGACTTCGCGATCGACTAAGATCAGTGGTAAGCCGGCCATGGCGGCCTCATGAACAACTAAGCCCTGAGTATCGGTAATAGACGGAAAGGCGAAGACGTCGCCAAGAGCATAATAATCGCCTAGTTGATGGCGCGGAACTTTACCAGTGAAAATGATTTTGTCGGCGTGGCGTTTGTGGCTTGCTTTTTCCTCGAGAATTGGGCGATATTCATAATCACCAACTAATACCAGATAGGTCTCAGGCATGGCATCATTAACACGATCGAAACAATCGACTAATAAATCGAGGTTTTTTTCGGCAGCGATTCGCCCAACATACAAAATTACCTTGGCGTCATCAGGAATGCCAAGTTTAGCACGTAATTTCGAGCTGTTGGCGGTTGGTTTGATAGCATCAACGCCAGTTGGCAGGAGCTCAACACGACTTTGGGTTTTCCAGGCGATCAGTTGTTTCTGTTTTTTGCGCGATAGAGCAATTACCGCATCACAGTTGTTATGGAGCATGGTGACGCAGTTTTTAACCAGACTTTGTGAGAATTTAATATTGGTTTTGCGACGATGGCGCAGATCGTTGGCGATATTGGCAAGAGCTTTGCCACCGCCTTTGAGTGAAACGGTAGCGATACCAGTCAGAGCTAACACGCCAGGCATGGCCTCAGGATAGAGGCGAACGTATTCGTAAACGTCGGTGGAGTATTGTGTGACGAGCGGTAAGTTGAATTTTTTAGCGGCTGCGATACCTAATAAGCCGACTTGACTAGGGGTGAGAACTAGAATAATATCGAGTTTTTGGCGTTTGATTTTACGCAGTTCGACCGCTGGGAAGAAAATGCTAGTTAAATAATCATCATAAAATAAGCCTTGAATAGCCGGGAAGCGGACAACGTTAGGCTTAGTCTCTTTGTAACGAAATGGTTTTGGCGCAAAAATCACCACCTCATGACCGAGTTTTTTAAAATTAGTTTCCAAAATATCAATCACGGCTACCACGCCATTGACTTGAGGTTTATAATAATCGCTAAAAATTCCAATCCGCATTACTTCTCCTGGTCACCGTTTAATAATTGTTGATAAAATACCATGAGCTTGTCGATGGCTGTTTCGACGTCAAAACGCTTGGCGATGAGCGCTGATTTGGCTTGGTAATTACGTCGCAATTGGTCGTCATTTATGACTTGTTGGGCTAACTCATAAAAATCAGCATCGGTTTTTGCAAGTAGTACATCTTGACCAAAAGTATCGTGGTAATTAGGGATATCACGCAAAATAATCGGTAAACCGCTAGCGGCGGCCTCGATGACACACATCGGGTGGTTTTCTTGTTCAGCTGGTAAAATAAACAAATCAGCGACCGCGTAATATTTTTTGACTTGTTCAAGTGGAATCACGCCGGTAACCGTCATATTATCAGGCACAGATTGAATTAGTTGCTCCATAGCTTTATGGTCAGCGCCAAGATTTTTAAAAGGAATCCCGCCAACCCAGAAAAAACGCACGTTGGGCATTTTTTTTGCCATTTCGACTAAAATATCAAAGCGCTTGCGAGGTTGCACTTGACCATTGCCGATAATGACAAATTGTTCAGGTTGAATCTGCAATTCTTGACGAGCTTGAGCCCGCTCAGCATCTGAAAAATGATATTTGCTGGTGTCAATAGAATTATAGAGCACATCGGTATTGGTCAATTTCATGTTGTTAATCAGTTCGTCTTTGACCATACCGGAGCAGGCAAGCACTAAATCGGCTCGGCCGTAGAAGCGTTTGAGCCACCATGCGCCCAGCGGTCGCCAGTATTTAGCGCCGACGATTGAACCGATGAAGCTATCTGGTACGAGGTGGCCAGAGACGACTTTTTTGCCATATGGTTTGTTTAAAAACTTCCAAGCGAACGTGCCCATGGTGTGAATATGAATAATGTCGGCTTTGACTTGTTTGTCATTGATATGAAGCTCAATATCAGGTCGTCGTTGCAGGCCGTCACGCATTTCGACATACGCGGTATGAACGCCATGGCCTTTGACGGAGAATTCAGTTTCGGAGATAATATTGACGATTAATGGTTTTGTCATGTTTTTACTATAAATTGGCATCTGTTGTTAAATAAGATATTATTATTATACTACATTTTGCAGTTGTGTGATTTTTACACTTTTAAAAAAGGTCAAAAAATCGTATAATTTAAGACAAAGTTTTTATAAGTTTAAAAATATTGAAGGGAAATACCGTGAGCAAGGGGAAAATATTAAAACGAATTTTTGGTGACCCGCAGGCGAAGGCTCTGCGTCGGATTAAAACAAAAGTCAAAGAAATCAATGACTTGGCGCCAAAATATCAGAAAATGTCCGACCAAGACCTGGTAGCACAAACTGACAAATTAAAAAAAGATTTAGCTAAAAAAACACTTGATAAAATCTTGCCAGAGGCGTTTGCAGTGGTACGTGAAGCCAGCGACCGTGTACTGAAAATGCGTCATTTTGACGTTCAGCTGATCGGTGGTATCGTTCTGCACGAAGGCAATGTTGCCGAAATGAAAACTGGTGAAGGTAAAACGTTGGTGGCAACTTTGCCGGTTTATCTCAATGCGCTGGAGGGTAAGGGTGTGCACGTGGTGACCGTCAATGATTATCTAGCGAAGCGCGATGCCGGCTGGATGGGTCAAGTTTATGATTTCTTAGGTGTGAGTGTCGCGGTGATTGTGGCTGATGAGTCGTATATTTATGACAAAGATTACTCAAACGATAATTTCACTGATCCACGCATGAAAGCGCTGAAACCATGTACCCGTAAAGAAGCCTATATGGCGGACATTACTTACGGTACGAATAATGAGTTTGGTTTTGACTATTTGCGTGACAACATGGTCAATGATGCTGAATTACTTCGTCAACGTGAACTGAACTTCGCGATTGTTGACGAGGTGGACTCAATTCTGATTGATGAAGCACGAACACCGTTGATTATTTCGTCGCCAGCTGGTGATAATCCTGATAGCTACAAACAATTTGCGAGTGTAGTGAGTAAATTAAACAAAGACGATTACGAAATTGACGAAAAACGTCGCTCAGTGTCGCTGACCGATGATGGTATCGAAAAAATCCAAAATATTCTCGGCGTCGAAAATCTTTATAGCCCAGAACATGTGCGGTTGGTTTATCACCTTAATCAGGCCTTGCGTGCCGAAACTTTATTTAAGCGTGACAAAGATTACGTGGTAACGACGAACGGTGAAGTCGTGATTGTCGATGAACACACTGGTCGGTTGATGGATGGCCGTCGTTATAACGAGGGTCTACACCAAGCCATTGAGGCCAAGGAAAATGTGCCAATTCTTGAGGAAAGTATGACTTTGGCGACAATTTCATTCCAGAACTACTTCCGTTTGTATAAAAAACTCTCGGGTATGACTGGTACAGCCATGACTGAGGCAGAAGAGTTTCAGCAGATTTATAGTTTGGATGTGATTGAAATTCCATCCAACAAGCCACTGGCACGTGAAGACAAACCAGATTTGATTTTCAAAACTGAACGGGCGAAGATTTTGGCCGTAGTTGAGGCGATTAAAGAACATCACTCAGCTGGTCGACCAGTGTTGGTGGGCTCGGGTTCAATCGAAAAAAACGAAGTGATTGCGACCTATCTCGACCAGGCTGGTTTGCCATATGAACTGCTTAACGCGAAAAACAACGAGCGCGAGGCGGCGATTGTCGCCAAGGCTGGCGAAAAAGGCGCAATTACATTGGCAACCAATATCGCTGGTCGTGGTACCGACATTGTCTTGGGCGAAGGTGTTAAAGAATTGGGCGGTTTGGTGGTGATTGGTTCAGAGCGTCACGAATCACGCCGAATTGATAATCAGTTGCGCGGTCGCAGTGGCCGTCAGGGTGACCCAGGTGAAAGCCAATTCTTTGTCTCAACCGAGGATGATTTGATGCGTATTTTTCAAGGTGAACGAATTGCGCTCCTGATGGATCGTCTAAATATCGATGAGTCAATTCCGATTAAAAACAGTGCACTATCGAAGCTGTTAGAATCATCCCAGCGCCGAGTCGAAGGTTTTAACTTTGACACCCGCAAAAATGTGGTGCAATATGACAATGTCATTAACCGCCACCGCAAAGTGGTGTATGGTATGCGCCGTAAGATTTTGGAAGGGGAAGATATTGCCGATGAAATCACTCGTTTGATCAACGAAAAGACTAAAGATTTGGCCTTCTTACCAGCCAAGATTAATCCGAAATTTGTTGAGAATTTTACAACAATTTTACCACGAGTGAGTGAAGACGTATTTGAGGAAATCGGTCAAATCAAAAAAGACAAAGAACGCTTAAATGCTACTCGCAAGCTCCTCAAAGAAGTCTATGCCGAAAAAGAAGCAGAATTTACTCCAGAGTTAATGCGCAAAATCGAGCGTGAAGTCTATATGCAAGTGCTAGACGTGCTGTGGATGCAACACCTCGAGAATATGCAACACTTGCGTGAGGGTATTCACTGGCGCAGTATCGGTCAGCGTGATCCGCTAGTGGAATATCGAGCTGAATCTCAGAAGCTGTTTGAAGCGGTGCAGATGTCATTGCGTGATGAAGTTTTAAAAACTATCTTAAACCTGTCGCAAAACCAGCTCAATCCGAGCTTAGTCGATGATGATTACCAGACGGAACTGACTAAAGCAGCTGAAGGTGCAGTCGAAAAAGGCGTCAATGAAATCTCTAGCCATAAAGGTGTCGGTGATGATGACTTTGGAGCAAAAACAGCAGTCAAAACTACTGTCAAAACCAAGAATTATGATCGTAAAAAGAAAAAAACTGAGCGTAAAAACCGCAAAAAAGGTCGCCGTAAATAGTTATTAAGGAGGGTTATGAAACACACGGTTAAAGAAGTGGTGCTTAAAAACGGTGCCCGGGGTTTGTTCATCAATATTCCCGACGCTACCGTGATGCAATATAAGATTCATTTTCGGGCAGGTAATCGATTAGTTCGCTCGCCGGAAGTGTATGAGACGGCACATGTAATGGAACATATGTCGTTTGGTGCCAATACGAAATTTGAAAGTGAGCAGGAATACGCGGCAGAGTTTTCCAAAAATGGCGCTCGCAATAATGCTTACACATCAGATACATCAATGGTGTATCTCGGCGTATGCGCTGATTTTGAATGGGAAAGGGTGTTAAAATTACAACAGTTGGCGATCTGTCAACCGCGTTTTTCGCAGTCAAAACTCGAAGCTGAACAGGGCAATATTCGTAATGAATTAACGGCAATGTTGTCAAATCACTCTAATCTACTATGGTATCGAATGCAACAACTATTGGGTGAGCAAGTGCTGGATTTAAAACAGCGAATTGCGACAATCGATAATATCCAACTAGAAGATGTGGTCGAACATCACACACGCACTCATACTATTGAGAATATGCGGTTTTTGGTGGCGGGGCGACTGACGAATCGTGAGCGCAAGTTGCGGGCTTTGCTCGAAAAATGGAAATTGCCTAAAGGCGAATTATTACCAATTCCGCACGATCAAATTCATTCACATGACGCCACTTTAATTAAACAAAAAAATGGTCGCAGTCTGACCTTTGGCGTGTCACTAATTTTGGAGCGAAACTTAACCCAGCGTGAAGCTTACGCTATGGAAGCTCTTAATCATATTTTGACAGGTACGACATATTCGCGGATTTTTGGCAAGGCGCGGGAACGGGGATTGGTTTATAGTATTTACTCGGATTATGATGAGCGTCATCACGATTGTTGTTGGGATTTTGCGGGACAAGTGATGCCTGAGACGGCTGAGGCGCTATTTGATTTAATTATTGACGAGCTCAAACAAGTAGCGGCTGGCAAAATTACCAAAAAAGAAATTGATGAAACTAAAAGCTACGGGCTTGGTTCGTTCCAGATTAACACTCAGACAATTTCACAACTAGCTAATTTTTATGGCGAGGAATATTTCACTAACCATAAAATCCGTAGTTACGCTACCGTCCCAAATCACTGGGCGAAAATTTCAAAAGCTGAAATCGTAGCCATTGTCCAAGATTTTATGGCTAATGGTAAATGGGCGCTGGTTGGAGTCGGCAATGTCGATCAGGGACTGCTGGAAAAACTAAACGCTAAACTAAAAACAGTTTTTAAAGGATAAAAAGCTATGACAAATCGCGTGGGAATTGAGGCAAGACTAGCGGAACTAACCGCTGATTTTGAGGTGGCTTATGCGCAATTGCAAATCGAAGCTAAGGCGCAAGAATTAGCTGAATTGGAAGATCAACTTAATCAGCCGTCAATTTGGAATGACCCAATCAAAGCCCAAGCCTTGGCTAAAACCGTCGCGAGCAAGCAGGAATTTTTGCAACCATGGCAGGCAATGAAACTACAGTTGGCAGATTATCGCGAGTTGTTGACGATCGATGATGAGACTTGGCTGGAAGAAGTGGAGCGTCAAATTGAGGCGTTGGCTGAGCAATTGACTGAGCTGAAACGGGCGTTGGCGTTTAATGGCAAACACGACGCTAGCGATGTGATTTTGCGCTTGACTAGTGGCGTTGGCGGGTTGGATGCTCAGGATTTTACCGAGATGCTCGAGCGGATGTACTTGCGCTGGCTCAAAAACCAACAATTTACAGTGAATTTAATTGAGCGCCAGACGAGTGATGAGGCTGGGATTAAAACGGCAGTTTACGAAGTATCAGGTCCGTTTGCTTATGGTAAATTAAAAAGTGAGAATGGTGTCCACCGACTCGTCCGCCTCAGTCCGTTTAACGCCGATAATTTGCGCCAGACTAGTTTTGCGCTAGTGGAAGTTTTACCAAAAATTGAAGCCGATGAGCTCAAAATTGCCGAATCAGATTTAAAAATTGATTATTATCGCTCAGGTGGTCATGGTGGACAGAGCGTTAATACAACCGATAGTGCAGTGCGCGTGACGCATATTCCGACGGGACTGACGGTGGCAATTCAAAACGAACGTTCACAGATTCAAAATAAAGCAGTGGCGCTAGCAATTTTAACGGCAAAACTGGCTGAAATGCAGGAGCAACAACAAGCCGAGGATTTATCACAATTAAAAGCTGGCGAGTCGGCTAGTTGGGGCGCACAAATCCGCAATTATGTGCTTCATCCGTACACTTTAGTGAAAGATACGCGGACAAAATATCAAGAAACTGACGTCGCCAAAGTGCTCGACGGCAAAATCGATGGTTTTATCGAGGCATATTTAGATAGTTTATTGGCATTAAAAAACTAATTAACTGATTACTTTGCATATTTTACAAAAAGCTCTATAATAAAACTTAAGCATATAATGCGTAGTGCAAAAGGAGCAATCAATGAAAAATCCAACACGCAACATTCTATCAATTCTTGGTGTAATAGTTTTTATGGTCGCGAAGTTGACGCTAATTATCGTTGTCGTTGCTTATTTACTAGCGGTGATTGTTTTAAACGCCGTTTCCTTGTCAAATAATCAAAATAACTCTCGTCGTGCCTCAAATTATTCAAAAGAAGCTACCAAGTTTATCGCTGTTCACGAGACTCTTGGTATTACTAAAATTCCTATTGGTCGAGTTGTTTTTCCGTATTTAATTAAGCCACAACAAGCTCGTTTTGTTAATTATGATGCCTATGGCAATATTACAAAGGAGACTTTTACAGAGACAATTCGTAACGCAACTTATGATCATAACAAACATCTAATCTATTATGAATCGCTGGATGGATTTTCGGTGTTTGATTATCGCCAGCAAAAGGTAATAAAGACAGTAAAATATCCATATGATGAACGTTATTTTCCAGATAAAATAACCATTAGATCAATTATTGATCGATTGGTTGTTCATAACGGTGAGTTTTATTTCTCACAAGCCGAGGATTTGGAGGGTAATGCTGTTTATAGATTCTGCCAAGCCACAACCAAGAAATGCTATGACATAGACGGAAAACTTAATCACCTAGTATCAACACCAGCAGGGATAGTAGCTGTTTCACAAAAAACCGTTTGGTTGTTTGACCATAATCTTAACTTATTAAAGCGTGAAAAGCTTGATGACGCAACACGAGTTTATGGAGTGGTCGCTGATGGTCAATCGTATCGTCTGATTGTTAATAATAAAATTACTAATTTACCATCGATGGTTCTTAGTCGTGAACTAGCCGAGGAATATCAGTATAATCCGTCGGTCTGGTTAAGAATTAGTTTTATCACTCATAATCAACAAGTTTATATGATCGTCAGCAAGGAACATGAACGGCAAAAGACCGGTGGTTTAACTGCTATGTATGTTGCTGACATCTCGGGTGATAATCAAGCTCAGTTTAAACTAGTTTGGAAAAAAGACAATGTTTATCATACATCCGATATGGTGATGTCTAATAATCAAAAATTAATGTTTGAAATTCAGGATCGGGATGCTTATACTGAAATGACATGCCATTTCATCACTTATGAATTTGCGAAACAACAGGTTCAAGAAATAACGACAAAATTTAATCCGATTAACCAGCAACCAATTGGTTCTAAATTCTGGATGTTGGATTAGATTCTTGGCAGTATTTTATGCTATAATAAGCTTATGATTTTACTTGATCGAGTTTCTAAAACTTATCCAAAAGGCGACAAGCCAGCGCTGGATCGGATTAGTCTGCATATTAAACCGCGAGAATTTGTGAGCATTATTGGGCCGAGTGGCTCGGGTAAGTCAACTCTGCTGAAATTATTAACACGCGAAGAAAAACCAACTTCGGGCAAGATTGTGGTTGGTGGAATTGATTATGATACGCTTCATGACAAAGATATTCCTTTGCTACGACGTAAAATCGGGGTGATTTTTCAGGATTTTAAACTATTACCACAACGTACAGTTTTTGAAAACGTGGCGTTTGCGCTAGAAATCTCTGGTATGAGTAAGCGAGAAATCGACAGTGCTGTGCCAAAAGTGATTGAATTGGTTGGTTTAAAAGGCAAGGAAAAAGCCTTTCCACATCAGTTATCTGGTGGTGAGCGTCAGCGCGTGGCGATTGCGCGTTCGGTAGTGCGTCAACCGCGGATTTTGATCGCCGATGAGCCAACTGGCAACCTTGATCCGAAGCATTCGTGGGATATTGTGAAAGTTCTAGAGAAGATTAACGATTATGGCACGACGGTGATTCTGACAACGCACAATGTCGATATTGTTAATAAACTGAAACGCCGAGTCATTGCAATTGAGGGTGGAAAAATTATTTCGGATAAATCACGAGGGGAGTATTACGATGGTTAAAAAACGACGACATCGACCAAAGCGCAGTTTTGCAAGGCGTTGGATTTCATTTACACGCGTGTTTCGCTATGGAGCGGAGAATTTTGTCCGCAATGCTTGGCTGTCGCTAGCGGCAATTTTGATTATGACAATCACACTGCTGATCATTTTTTTGGCTGTAGCGTCAAACAATATCTTAAAAGATACTGTCAATTCGATTCGCGATCGAGTTCAAATGTCGATTTACGTCAAAAACACAATTGATGAAATCACAGCTCAACAAATTAAACATGATATCGAAAAAATACCAGGCGTAATCGCTGTGGAATATATTTCATCAGCTCAGGCGCGTAATGATATTACTAAAGGTAATGTTGATGATAAAGGCTTTATTGACGCAATCAACGAAGCTAAGAATAAATTACCATCAACTTATCGGGTCAAAATCACCGACATTAATGATCCATCGAAACTCGAGAGCTACACAAAAGACAATGATTTAATCAAAAAATGGCTTGATCCGAAACAACCACCGTCTTTTTCATCATCATCACGCACAGCGATAGACAATATTGCGAAGCATGCCGATTTTGCGGAAAAAGCCGGTGTGGCGGTAGCAGTGATTTTTACGGCGGTAGCAGCACTAGTGGTGTTTAACACCATTCGTATGGCGATTTTTAACCGCAAAGACGAGATTTATATGATGCGCTTAATCGGTGCAGAGCCAAGCTTTGTTCGTAGTCCGTTTGTGGTGGAAGCAGTGCTTAATGGCGTTATTTCGGCAATTATCGCCACTTCAACTGGGCTGGTGCTATTTGACTTGGCAAAAGATAAAATCTCATCTTATGGCGTCGAAATTGCACAAACGATTGAGTTTGCAACTAAGCATTGGTATCTGGTGTATGGTGTGATGATTGGGGCGGGGATTTTGATCGGTATTTTCTCGTCGTTCCTCGCGACCGGTAAATATTTAAAAGAAAAGCATAACTAGCGCCGTAGTTGTAAAAACTACACGTTGGTTAGAGCTTGACTTTTGCGAAGTGCTTATGGTATAATTTAAGACATAAAAAACTGCGACGAAAATAAAAAATAGCGAGAGTTATAATGACCAACTACAAAAAACATAAAATTTCCCATAAAGCCCTGCTAATTATTACAGCGATTGTTATTACAGCATCTGGATTATCGTTAAATCATATCTTGTTTAATAATCGAGCACGAGCGGATGTTTTTGACGAAAAAATTCGTCAATTGCGTGAAAATAATAAATACTACGAATCGCAGGCTTATGACTTGCGTAAAAAAGCCGAGTCGCTTGAGGCGGAAGTGGCATTTATCAATGAGCAAAAAGCCCAAATTCAGGTGGCGATTAATCAGATTAGCGCCCGAATTGATACTTTAAACAAAGAAATTACCGCTCTCGAAAAATCCATTGCTGATAATCGTGAAGCATTAGGGGATGTGATTGCTAAAATTTATCTCTCGAGTCAGGTATCGACCATTGAGCGCTTAGCTAGCTCTAAGGCAATTACTGATTTTATTGATGAAGAAGCGCAGAACCAAACTCTCCGTCAGAATCTGAGTATTAAGCTTAAAGAAATCAAACAACAGCGTGAAGACGTCGGTGCTAAAAAAGCTGAACAAGTCAAAGTTCTCGAAGAACAACAAAAACAAATGACTGCTCAAGTATCACTCGAGAATGAAAAACAGCGTATTTTAAATCAAACCAAGGGTGACGAAAATCTTTATCGTCAAATGACCGAGGAGAACAACGCGCGTATCGAAAAACTGCGGGCTGAACAGATTGAGGCTAACCGAATTGCCAACGCTGGCTTTAATATTCCAAAAGGTATTCCAGGTGGCGGTGGCTATCCGGGTCAGTGGGCGAATGCGCCACTTGACGCTTATGTCGATCCATGGGGACTGTATACTCGCGAATGTGTGAGTTATGTTGCGTGGAAGGTATATAGTACCGGTCGATTTGTTCCGCATTTCGGCGGTCGGGGTAACGCTAATCAATGGCCATCAACGACGGCTCGCCATGGTATTCCACAAGGTCGTCAGCCAAAAGTTGGCGCTGCCGCTGTCTTGATGGTTGGCTATTATGGTCACGTGATGTATGTTGAAGCGGTACATGGTGATGGCACGATTACAGTCAGTGACTATAACTTGAACTGGGACGGTTTGTATCGTATTTACAGGCGTTCAGCCTCTGGTTTGACTTATATTTACTTTTAAAACTGCTTTTTAGTCATAATTTCCGTCCTTGTTGTTTTAAACACAACCTTAAAAGGGCGGATTTTTTGTGGTAAAAATGCTACAATAAAATGAGTGATAAAAAGCGTGGGTGCCTTTTTAGGTGCGTGAAAACAGGAGTAAAATGAATCAACCATCGACAAAACGAACGATTGCTATTGATAAAACTAATTTACTAATTATATTAGTGATTGTGTTTGTACTGGGTTTTAGTTTTGGAGACCGCAGTCATACAATTTTTAATTACGTTGGCAAAATGTTTGGATGTAGGATTAACCAAACTGAACTTGACTACAAAACTTTAGATCAAACTTATGCGACTTTGAAGCAAAAATTTGACGGAAAAATTGATCTACAGACGCTAATTGAGGGTGCGAACAAAGGTCTGGTTGGAGCGCTAGGCGATCGTCATACAGTTTATTTAACACCAAAAGAAGCCGAGCAATTTAACAAAAACCTCGAGGGCGATATTGGTGGTGGTATTGGCGCGGAAGTTGGGATTCGTAAGGAGTTGATTACGATTATCCGCCCGCTGAAAGATAGTCCAGCACTGAAGGCTGGAGTGCAAGCTGGTGATGTGATTTATAAGGTCAACGATGAAGAGGTTGGAAATCAGACACTCGACCAGGTTATTCAAAAAATTCGTGGTAAACCTGGCACGGAAGTTAAACTAACCGTTGCACGCAAAAACCATTCACAACCAATTGATATTAAAATTACTCGCCAAACTATCAACAATCCAAGCGTTAATTTGGAAATCAAAGGTGATGTGGCGGTCTTAACGGTGTCGCGTTTTGACAAACAAACAGCAGTGTTGGCACGTCAAGAAGCTGAAAAAATCAAAGCCCAAGGTATTTCTAAAGTTGTTCTCGATTTACGGGGGAACTCTGGTGGTTATTTGACGGCGGCACGTGATTTAGCCGGGTTATGGCTAGATGGTCAGCTAGTGGTGAGTGAGCGGATTGGTGATAAAACTGTCCAGGAGTTTTTCTCGAAAAAAGGTGATAATATCCTGGCAAATACCAAAACTGTTATCTTGATGAATGCTGGATCAGCTAGTGCTAGTGAAATCGTCATCGGTGCACTCAAAGATTACAAAAAAGCCACTTTAGTTGGCGAAACTAGTTTCGGCAAGGGTAGCGTCCAGGAGCTAGTAAATCTGCCAAATGGTGGTCAACTCAAAGTGACAGTCGCGCGGTGGTATACGCCACAAGGTCAAAATATTGACGGACAAGGCATCAAACCAGACAAGGAAGTCGAGCTAAAAGCTGATGACTGGCAAAATGATCGTGATCCACAGCTCCAGACGGCGCTTGAGATGCTAAAATAAGCTTTAAGTAATAGATATTACAGAGAATGAGGTATAATTAAAACATGATTGTGTACACTGATGGATCGGCTAGTCCAAATCCTGGCCCGGGCGGTTTTGCGGTAATTGACCAACATGGTCAACCGCTAGCTTTGGGGCGAGAAGCGTATTCGACTAATATTCAGATGGAAGCGGTGGCGATTATTGAGGCGCTAAAATTAGCTGATGGGCAACCGATTAAGATTTATACCGATAGTCAGTTTTGGATTAATGTTTTAACGCAATGGGCGCCAACTTGGGCCAAAAATAATTGGACGAAGAAAAAAGGCGAGATTAAAAACCTTGATTTAGTTCAAACTGCTTTTGAGCTGTATCAACAGTCACAGGCGACCTTAATTTGGGTGAAGGGACATAGTGACAATCAGCTCAACGCTCAAGCTGATTATTGGGCAAATCAAGCGCGCCAAGGTGTGACGTTAACCGAAGTAAAGGAGAAAATATGCGCAAATTAGCTATCAAAGTTAAAATCAATGATTCGGTGGCGATTAGCAAAGCATTATATGATGCTGGTCGCAAACTAGGAGATGAATATCAGCAGTTTGATCGAGTGTTTATGCCACGTGGTTATCAAAAAACCTATCCAGACCCATCGGTGGCACCACAGCTGATTATTCGTACTAATACGATTGCCGGCCAAATTAGCCATATGATGATTTTAAAACGCCCGGTTAATCCTAATTTGACGTATTTTTTTCAGACACAGGTGATGGATTATAATCAAACTGCGCATATCGTCAGCAATATGGGTTACGAGCTTCACACGGAAGTACCAAAACGGCGCCGTAAACTACTAATTGGTAGTGTAGTGCTGTATTTAGATTATATTGATGGCCACGGCTGGTTTTTAAAAATTGAAAAAAATCTCAAAAACCACGAAACCGACAATACTGATGATTTATGGAAAATCCTTGAATCGCTCGGTGTACAGCAAGTCGAGGCAGTCGGCCGTTACAGTGAAATAATTAAACAATAGGAGAAGAATATGACCTTAGATACCAATGACCAAGATTCAAAAGCTAGCGAAAAAGTGACTGTCGGGTTTGATTTGTTTAACTGGGCGAATAATATCGAGCGTTTCAAAAAAGAACTTGATATGGAAGTGCTGGTGATTAACAAGCACTTTACACCATTTCGGCTCAATCTCGATCAGGATTTAGATAACCAAACCCGAACAATTTTCTTGTACGAGCTGGTTAATTTTATTAATAAGGGCGCCGAGATTGGGCTGGAGGTCCGGCAATTTGAAATGGAAGAAGCCTCGAAAGATGTTGTGCTTTATACAACACTAAACCGTGTGGAGCGAGCCAGTTATTTGCTAGACTTCCTGAAAAACCGCTACGGTGAAGTCGTTGATTTTAATAACAGCGAGCATGAATTCCGCTTAATGAAAGCCATCGTGGTGAAGTTTACCCATAAAACAGGTGAAGTCGAACCATTTTATATTATTAAACAGCTGGCCGCTTCGCAGGCAGTGTCGGGCACGACCGCTTGGCAAATCAACAGTTCAAAAGTCGAAGCGTTTGCAAGTGATGTCAGCTTAAAACCACCACTTGATAACCAAATGTTGTTAGTTGACAACCAGATTTTTGTGTTTAATCAGGCGAAATTTGAGCGTTTGTTTAATTACGATTACAAAAAACAACTAGTGGCGGAAGAAAAAGTTCGGGCGATTGAACAGCACTTTAAGCTGAGTTTTCCAGAGGGCGTATCAATGAATATGCTGATCAAAGAGCGCAAAAAGACGCTCGCTAAAATCCAAAAACTCGACGTCGATTTTCCGATGAATCAAGAGGAACTGATTGAATATGCTGATGAAATGCAGTTGGAATTGATGACCGATGACCAGGGTGCGATTATTATTCTGGATGGTAATGATTTAGATATGTTTATTGGCTTGCTCAACGAAGATTATATGGTCAGCACCGTCACAAACCGTCGTTATGAAATTACTGCCAAAAAAGCCATGAATGCTCCTGATGGTGAACCGCCACGAGGCTAGGACATGGATCAAGCGCAAGCTCTGAAGATTTTAAACTCCGGTCGCTCAGTGCTAATTACTGGTCGAGCTGGTTCGGGTAAGACTTATTTATTAAATCAGTTTATTAAGGCTCGGCGTCAAGCTGGCAAGGTATTAGCAATCACTGCAACGACTGGTCTGGCGGCGACTCATATTGGCGGTGAAACGATTCATCGCTGGAGTAAAATTGGTGTTCACGACCGATTGCCGGCTACTTTTTTCCAAAAGCTAACTACTAAAGACCGCCAGCGTCTGTTAGAAGTCGATACGTTAATTATTGACGAAATTAGTATGTTGTCAGATCAGCAATTTGATATGATTAATCAGGTACTAAAGGCAGTTCGTAGTTCAACAGCGCCATTTGGTGGAGTGCAAGTGGTGATGAGTGGTGATTTTTTTCAGTTGCCACCGATTAAGCGCCAAGTTGTTCAACTCGACGTATTTAGCGATGGAGCTGGGGCGGGGTTTGTGACGAGCTCGCGAGCTTATCAGGAGTTAGCGCCGACGGTGTGCTACCTCGAGAGTCAATTTCGTCAGTCAGACAATGATTTATTAAGCGTGTTAGAGGCGATTAGGACCGGTAATTTTGATGAGTACGAATTTGAATTTTTAAAAAGTCGCCTACATCAACAACCAACTGAAGCTGACGGCGTGGTGACGAATTTACATACCTCAAACATGGACGTTGATCGGGTCAATAGTATTAGCTTGGCGCGGATTCGCAATGAGTTAGTCAGTTATCAGATGATGGGTAGTGGTAGTCGGTATGGTCTGGAGGTACTGAAAAAATCAGTGCTCGCCCCGGAACAACTTGATTTAAAATTAGGTGCGGAAGTGATGGCGATTAAAAACGATGCAAAATTACGCTTCGTTAATGGCAGTCTTGGTAAGGTGGTTGATTTTGCTCTTAAGGAAGGCAAGCGTTTGCCGGTGGTGGAGTTTAACTCTGGTCGGCAGGTGCTAATTGAGCCAGATAGCTGGGACTTAGCGGAAAATGATGTGAAAGTGGCAAGTGTTGCGCAATTACCATTACGCTTAGCCTATGCGATTACGATTCATAAAGCGCAGGGTATGACGCTGGATAAGGCCAAGATTAATCTGGCCAAGGCTTTTACGCCGGGGATGGGGTATGTGGCATTGTCACGAGTGCGGCGATTAGAAGACTTATATTTGATGGGTATTAATCAAATGGCATTGACTGTGTCTGAAGAAGCTCGTCAACTTGACGAAGATTTGAAGCGCCAATCGCGCATGGAAAAAGTTTAGACAAGTGAGTATAGGGTGTGCTAAACTAAAATCATGAATAATAATCCATTTCGACCTGATGAGGTCAAAATTGCGGTCATCGGTGGAGGAACTGGTAGTTTTACTTTACTCTCAGCGCTCAAAAAACACACCAGTCAGATTGCCGCGCTTGTGAATATGGCTGATGATGGTGGCTCAACCGGCCAATTGCGTGATGAATTAGGAGTTTTGCCGCCTGGTGACGTTCGGCAATGTCTGGTGGCTTTGTCGCGTTTTCCAGAAGTGCGTGATTTATTTAATTATCGGTTTGAAGCCGGTAGTTTTAAAGGGCATGCCTTTGGCAATTTGTTTTTGACAGCGCTCGAAAAAATGAAAGGTGACTTCGCGGAAGGGGTGAAGCTAGCTGGTAAAGTATTAAACATTATCGGTACTGTTGAACCAATTACCCTTAATAACGTCACTTTGATGATCGAAGATGACAAAAAGGTAGTCAAAGGCGAGTATCGAATCAGCGAAAAACGCTTTGCTCAGGCGCGACCAAAAATCTGGCTCGAACCGCACGCTGAGGCTAACCCAATGGCAATTGGAGCGATTATGAACGCCGATATGGTGGTGATTGCGCCGGGCAACTTATATAGTAGCTTAGCGCCAGCTCTGTTGGTTGACGGTGTTGGTGAAGCCCTCAAAAGCTCCCGTGCACTCAAAGTGTATGTATGCAATCTCATGACTAAACCTGGCCAAACTGATGGTTTCATGGTGCAGGATTTTGCGAGCGAAATTGAGCGAATTGCCGGTACGGAGTTTTTAGATGTAGTGGTGTTTAATACCGAAATCCCAACCGATGAGCTGATCAAAAAATATGCTCGCGATGGCGAATTGCCGGTTGGCTACGATGAGCTGGACTTGCTTGAGCAGAATTATCAGGCGCTTGGTGCGAAACTGCTCTCGAGCCAAGTATGGCAACCAGTCAGTAAAGCCGACCCAATTGCCTCTAGTCGCACACTGATTCGTCACGATTCTGATTTAATTGCTAAGACGTTGCTGGAAGTGTATAAAACTTACAATTTACAGCGCAATGGTGAATAAACTATTTGTTTTGCTGGATTTTGATCGGACGTTAGCGGACACTGATCAGCTAAAATATGATTTTGATCAGCTTCTGGCGCGTGGTTTATCCTCTGAATCAGCGCTGATCGAATTTGGGCAAACGCATCAGACACGACAAGCAGGACAAAAGTACTTATTGCCTGGGGTGATAGAATTGTTGAGTTTTTTACAACAAAAGGTAATTCCGCATGGTATTTTGACTTATGGTCAAGCTGACTGGCAACGGGCGAAAATATTAGCTACAGGATTAGCTGATTTACCAGTTGTGATCACTGATCGTACCGATAAGGGCGCATTGATTGCTAGTTGGCGTCAGGCGAGTGGAGCTTATCAGCTACCGCCCGAGCTGGATGGGCAATTTGTCGAGCAGATTATGCTGATTGATGATAAAATCTATTCGTTTGATGGCTTGCCGGCTGATGCTCTAGGGCTATATTGTGGAGGCGGACAAGCTGATGATCTGCCACGCAATGTTCAGTCAATCGCCAACTTAAGCGAAGCGCAGGACTACATCGGTCAGCTTCTAGACTATTAGATAACTAAAAATGCCTAGCGTGATACCAGGCGATTTTTAGATTAAAGAGTGATTATTTAACGCAGACTTGGGTGCGTGGTACGGTTTTACCGCTGAAGCGAGTTTTCTTGACTTTTTTGAACTCAACAACGCCAGCTTTAGCAGCGTGAATAGTGTAGTTTCGGCTCATAAAAGTACCTTCACCAGCGATTTTGGTCGCACCAGTTTGGCGAACGAGCACTTCGCCTTCGTTAACTTTTTGGCCACCGAATCGTTTGACGCCCAACCGTTGTCCAGGCGAGTCGTGGATGTTCTTACTTGAGCCACCGGCTTTAACTTTTGACATTTATTTTCTCCTCACCCCGACTTGGGGTCTTAGTTTTTATAATAACTCGCTATATTTTACACAATTGTGGTTAAAAAGTCAATAAAAGATTGACAATAACCCAAAAAAGCATCAATTTACGATGATAATGCTATAATAAAACTATAAGTTATAAATAATAAAGGAGAATTTATGTCAGACAACGTAAATCCAACTCCGGCTGCGCCAAAGTCAACTGCGCCGGTATCCACGAAAATTGATTTCAAAAATATGTGGAATTTTCTGAAAAAAACTATCACTAATCCAACCGAAGCTTTGACGAAAGACATCGATGGTTTTGTTGATATCAAAAACAGTGCTATCTTAGCGGGTGTCGTGGCGCTGATCGGAGCGCTCATCAATGTCATCACGGCGATGATTGTTGCTCTCAATAGCTCACGCGTAGTTAAAAGCCTCTTCGGTAGCTCAAAAACTGTTAAAGAAGGTCTCAACTGGGACGCTCTGGGAAGTGTTGAGTATGGCTCAATTATTTTTAAAGCCATCTTGGCCTATGGTTTGATTATGGCAATCGGTGCTGGTGTTTATTTCATCGCTAGCTCAGTCGTAAAAAAACAAGCTAACTTTTCAAAATTACTAGCTGTCGTCAGCATTGCTCTATTATTCTATCTGGTGCTATCACAAATTGCTGGTACTTTGATTATGAAACTCAGCGTTCAAGTCGGTATGTTTGTGGCGAAAATTGGTTTGATTTACGCTCTCGTCTTAGCATACGAAGGTTTGAACTTCCAAATTTTTGGTGACAAAAAAGACCAAACTAAGATTTTCTTCAACATTGCTAGTCTGGCAGTGGTTGCCGTGGTATTTTATTATATTAACCGCGAACTGATGACTGGTGTGACAGCGTCAAACGTCATGGATGGTCTTGACTCACTCAAATCACTCGAGAAGCTTTTGAAATAACTGTACCAAATGCAATAAAAACCGCCTCGTGACCATTGAGGCGGTTTTTGTTTAAAAATATCGATGTATTTACGCTTTACGCAAAATTACAATACGACGAGCGACGATTTGATCATCGCGGTGATAGAGTAGGCTACGTTCATCGACGTGCCGTAATTTAACCAACTTGAAGCCGAGTCGTTTGAGGTAAATCGGCTTAATCAGCTCTAAATCACGATATGAACCGTCACGTCGCAACCAAGCTGGCAGGGCGAGACAAACGCGAGCGCCAGTGGGTAATTGTTGATGTAAATTAGTTAAAAATCGGGTTTGTAATTGACTGATAGTATCAGCCTCAGTGTCGATAGTGGTGTCTGATTGAATTGACTTAAATGGATAGCCAAGATAAGTTTCACTGGCGACACAGTCGACATCATTTGGCCACTGTGCTTCGGTGGCATCACCAACTAGCAACTCGGGAGCTAAATCACGATCGAGCCAAGCTAGATTCTGTTTGGTATAATCAATCATTCGAGGTTCTAGGTCGCTACCAACTACTCGAAAACCAAGCAAATGAGCCTCTTGCAAGACCACGCCCGTTCCGCAAAACGGATCGAGCAGTTTGAACTGCTGGTTTGTCGCAAACGGTGCTGGGCGTGATAAATTAATCAAAATCTGGGCCAACTTCGGTGGTAGCATGCCAACTCGAGCATCGCGCTTCGGACGCTTACGGTCACGGTTGACATAGGCGGTGATATTTTGGGCGCCAAGACTGCGACCGATGTAAGTTCGGCCGGCTTGTTTAACGATAATCAGTTCGAGTTTTTTGGGACTGAGACCGAGCTTATTATGGTGTGAGACGGCGGTTGATAAGGCGCTAGTTTGGTTGGGGACGAGGCGAATTGAGCCAGTGAAGGCTGATTTAATGGCTAGACCTAGCTCCTGCGCCTGACGTGGTTTGATGCGCGAATTGTAATAGCTCACGCCGAGAGTGATTTTACCTAAATCTTGCGTTAAGGTTTTAGTATAAAACTGCACCAGGCGACTCTTGATGGTTTTAAAATCAGTAGTGTTTAACTCCAAATCAAGTTGTGCTAACTTCAAACAACCACCAAAATGATTAATTTCGGCTGTTTCCGCATCAATCAGTGCAAAATCCTCACCAACAAGCTGGAGTTTATCTGCCCCAAAATAACTCTCGAGCTCGGCCACTGATAGCTCGGCTTGTCGTCCCAAAATTGCAATTAACATAAGGCTATTATATATGATATGATGGTGATATGGAAGTGGGAGAACAAGTTCCGTCGCTACCGATTTTCGGTGTGGTTGATTTTTTGGCGACGACTAATCAGATTTTAGACTACAGCTTGCCAGTGGTACAAATTATTGGTGAGGTGTCGAGTTTTAAGATAAATCAAGATAAATATATTTTTTTTGACCTCAAAGAAGACGATAGTTTGGTGAGCTGTTTTATGATGCGGTTTAAACTGCGTCAAGAGATTATTGACGGCATGAAGGTAATTATTACTGGTAAACCAAACTTGACGCGGATGGGCAAGTTCAGTATTACCGTCGATAGTATCAAGCCTTTTGGTCAGGGTGAAATTAAAAAACAGCGTGATTTATTGTTTGAAAAACTTAAAAACGAAGGTTTGTTTGATGAAGCGCGTAAGCGAGCTTTGCCACGCTTACCAGAGCGAATCGGGGTGATTTCCTCAACCGGTGCCGCTGGTTATCAGGATTTTATTAAGATCATCAATGAACGCTGGTCGGGACTGGAACTGGTGGTGCGTTCAACTCCAGTGCAGGGTGATATGGCGGCTGACGAAATGATTAATGCTCTCGATGAGCTGAATCAGATGGACTTGGACGTGATTGTGGTGATTCGTGGCGGTGGGTCACGGGATGATTTGGCGTGCTTTGACGATGAACGGTTGGCACGGGCGATCGATGAGAGTTATTTGCCGGTGGCGACTGGTATTGGGCATGAGATTGATATGAGTCTGGCAGATCTAGTGGCGGATTTTCGAGCGGCTACCCCGAGTCATTTAGCACAGGCAATTGTGCCGTCGAAAAAAACCGTGCTTGACGGTCTGGAACAAGGTCTGAAATACATTCAGGCTGATTTAGTGCAAGCCTGCGATCGCCAACTCGACTGGGTTGACCAGTGTCATCTAGAAGTATTACAGGCGCTGTTTGACAAAATTGAACAAACCGAAAACCGGGTGTTTGAGATGGCGCGAATTCTCAAGGCGCTTAATCCTCAGCGCGTCTTGGAACGCGGTTATGCTATTGTCCGTGGAATTGTCGCCCAACAACAGTTAATTGAAATTGAGCTAAAAGATAAAATAATTGCCGCTGAGGTAAAGGAGATTTATGACAAAAAATAAAACTATTAAGCAACAAATGGAAGAAATCGAAGAGATTTTAAACTGGTTCGATCAGGCCAGTGATTTCGATGTCGAGAAGGCGACTGAGAAATACCAGCAGGCTTATGAACTACTCCAAGAGCTACGTTTAGACCTGGAAACCAAGAAAAATCAGATTGAAGAACTGTAGTAATTTGGAAATTTTGATAAAATATTATCTGGTAGAAAATAAAATAATAAAAAGTCAACCGAACAATTTTACACTGGCTGTGGAAAAAGCATGAGCGAGATTTTGATGATAATTGGTGGGGTAGTGGGGGCGATGTTTTTGTTGACAGTGCTAGTTGGTGCACCGTATGTGCCAACGCATAGTCGTCAGTTTCGTCGGCTGTTGCGTTATTTACGGCTTAATCCGCAGACCGATGTATTGGTCGATTTAGGTGCGGGCGATGGGAAAATTGTGCGCTTGTCAGCTCCATATGTGAAATTAGCGCTGGGCTACGAAATCAATCCGGCTCTAGTAGCGCTGGCAAAATTACGCACTCGGAGTTTCCAGAATACTCGTATCAAATTGGCTGATTTGCGTCAGATTCAGTTGCCTCCGGAAACGACTGTAATTTATATTTTTTCAGCTGGAACTTTTTTAAAACAAGTGATTGCGCTCATTAACCGACATCTCCAGCAAGCTAATCGACCATTAACAGTGATTAGTTATGGCTTTGAAATGCCGGATCTCGGCCAGCCGGAGGTTTATCAGGGCTTTTTGATTTATCGCCTCAAGCAAAAAAGCACTAGCAAAAAACCGTCAAGCAGGGTATAATTTAACTTATGGAAAACGCTCAACAAAAAAATCCCAAAAACGAAGCTAACGGCTTGATGGTGATGGCAGTGGTCTTTGGACTAATTCTATTCTTGGGTCTGGTGACCATGGTGTGGATGGCAATTACTTTTGCTAATTATCGTAATAATGATGTTAATCGTCTCAAGGCAAAAGAAGAAGAATCGCGTATTGCGACTACGCAGAAGTTAGAAGCGCAATTTGCCGAACTCGAAAAAACACCATATCAGCAGTTTGTGGGGCCAGAAGATTTAGGGCGTGTGGCTTTTTCTTACCCTAAAACTTGGAATCAATACATTAATAAGGCCACTCAGCCATTTGAAGTGTTTTTTAACCCAAATCTAGTCCGTCCAGTATCTGATGCTAACTCGCGCTATGCTCTGCGGATGCTAATTGAACCAAATGATTATGTCAAAGTTGTTGATAAATACAGTAGTTTAATTAAAAGTAATAAACTCAAACAATCGATTATTAATATCAACGGTCAGCAGTCAACCCGCCTTGATGGTCAATTTAGTGACAAAATCACTGGTTCAGCAGTTATCTTTAAAATCCGTGACAAGACGGTGACGATTCGTACCGACACCGACCAAACTCACTTGCCAGATTTTAATAAATTGATCGGCACTATCACCTTCAAAGATTAAAAAACTTACTCACTAGGGAATTGAAAACCGTTGTATTTACTACAACGGTTTTTTAGATATGTTGACGTATGGAGCTGTCTAGAGAATTGTGTTTTATGTTACAATGGCAATATGAATAACTCAGAGTGGAGCGCGTTGGATTTAGGGCAAAACACCATTGTAGCACACGAACTAAAAAGTCCGTTGGCGCTGATTCGTCAGATGTCGTTGTTTTTGACGCAGAATCAACTCGAGCCAGCTAAAACTCAGCGCTATTTGCAACAAATTGTTGCCACCTCCGAGCGAGCCTTGCGGTTGACTAATGGTCTCAGTCGGTTGGCGAATCTAGATCAATTACCACTAAATCTCGAGCCAATTAACGTGGCTGAACTCTGTAAGCAAGTCGAACTTGAACTCAATCCGTTGTTTAAATTACATCAAAAACGCTTATTGGTGCGCAAAAAACGTCGTCAATATCTAGCGGTGGCGGATTATTTTTTATTGAAGTCGGTGTTAATTCAGTTCTGTGATAATGCACTGCACTATGCGGATGCGCATCATCCAGTCAAAATCGAAATTGCCCAGACAAAACAAGCAATTCGGGTGAGTGTTAAAGATCGCGGACCACGTTTGCCAACTGCGGTTTGGCGTCAGCTCAATGCTAATCGTCTAGCCCCGCAAGCTATCGCTTCTCGTCCGCAGAGTAGTGGAATTGGACTCTGTATAGCTCAGCAATTCGCCGAGGCAATGTCGGCGCGCATCGGCGCTCAGTCACATACTGACGGAGTTAGTTTTTATATCGATTTAATGGTTTCTAATCAGTTGTCACTGTTATGATAAGAGCGCAAATTACCACTGATGGCGTTTCAACAAGTAAGCTACCGCTCGTCATGGTGGTGGATGATGATGTGTTTTTGGGGCAATTAGTTCAGGATGTGCTAGATGAATATCAAGTTGTGCTGTGTACTGATGCGGTGATGGCGTTAGAGCAACTCGATGAGCTAACGCCACAAGCAATGATTATCGATTTGTTAATGCCGGCGGCGACTGGTTTTAGTTTGATTCAGGAGTTAATTTCACATGACGATCTCAATAAAATCCCGTTAATTATTTGTTCAAGCGTGGCAAATGAAGTTGACGCCGAGTTTTTGCAGGCGAGTGGTGTACGGGCGATTCTAGACAAGAATACTATCCAGCCTCAGGATTTAAAATTAACACTTAAACGGCTTGGTATATGATGTTAAAAACACAACATTATCTAAAAACCGCACTGTTCAGGAGGTTGCAATGAGTCAGTTTTTGCGGACGCAGGCGATTATTTTACGGCGGACTAACTACGGTGAAGCTGATAAAATTATCAATTTCTTAACCACTGACGGTCAGTTGTCAGCTGTGGCACGGGGTATTCGCAAGGCAGGCAGTAAGCTGGCCGGGGCGCTTGAGCCGTTTAGCGTAGTGGAGCTGGTGTTAGTTAAAACTCGCGGTGATTTATATCGGATTACCAGTGCTAATTTGTTGGAATATTTTGATCAAATTATCGCTTCGTATGAGCGGTTAGAACTCGGTTATTATTTCATGAAAATTGCCAGTCGGCTCAGTCAGGATTTGGACGGTGATTATTGGTTTGTGATTTTAAAACAAACACTGGAAGTGCTTAATCAGCCAACGATTGATATGCGCTTAATTAAGGCTTGGTTTAATTTTCAGGCGGCGATTGCGCAGGGTGAGGCTTTTAACTGGGAACTAACAGCTGATGGACAGGCGACGCAATTAACGCAGAATTACAACTATGACGTCGGGCAAAAAGTCTTAATGCCTGATTCGCATGGTCGAATTACTAGTGATGTCTTAAAGCTTATCAAAGTGTTAAATCTCTACGACCTGCCAACAGTAGCGCGGATTAGAGGTGTGGAACCATATCTAGACTTATTATTAAATGTGTCAGTGGCACATTTGAGTATGGAATAAAGGTTGATATTAAAATACCCGCATTATTGCGGGTATTGCATTGGTGGGTATTTTTTTATATGATTTTGGAATGCCATTTCATTAATGAAGTTGACATTGCCGTAGTGCTTGAGATCTTGTCTCATTTTTTTGAATGTCTTTCCCTTTTTAGAGTCGACATTTGTTGCATCTACTTTCATAATTAAATGATGCATATAAGGTCCTTCTTCAGAGTTATTTCTAGCTCGTGACATGAACACATAATGACTCGAGCTTTTAATAACTGATGCAGTTTTAAGTTGTTTGAGACGTATGTGTATTTGTCTACCGTCGCTCTCCTGCATCTTTGCTTTAAGAAGTGCAACAATCTGTTGCTTATCTTTTTTATAAATTGCTTGAAAATAATCAATCTCATTATTGCCAATGCTAGCAACATTGAGTGACAAGAAATCAATACAGCATATGTGCTCATCACTATATTTATTTTCTATTAAGCATGCGTATTGCTTGCCTCGATAAGTTATTGTGTGATACGATAATAATCTTTTTTTATTTTTCATAAATCCTCCTAGAAAAATAGAGCGCACTAGGCGCTCAAAGTAGTTTTAACTATCTTAAGAGCCACTTTAGATGTAAAAGAACTAATAAGACGCCTATATTGTATCAGAAAATGCTTATTTTGCAAGCATAAACAGTTTCAAAAACCACCTTGTCGCATGAGGAGAAGGTGGTTGATGATGATCATGAAACGCTGATTTTAAGCCAATTCACGCTGTAAAACCTGCAGACCGCGCTGGAACATTGACTGGCGCTTGGTGTTAAGCTGTTGATTCATCACCAGAGCGATACGCATCAGCTGAGAGTTGGTCTCTTGCTCTTGCTTCAAAATATCAGTCAAGAGATTGTCGATATTAACCGTCTTGAGGGTAGCGTTAAACTTGCCGAATTCATCGAGTGTAATTTTAATCGCTAAATCTTTGGCCTCGAGAATATTATTAAAACCGAGCGTCACGTCACGAAAAGTAGGCTGACCGTGCTCAAAGCGCGCTAGGGCAGAATTGACTTCTCGCAAAATTTCCAAGCTAGCATAGAGTGCTGTCGCCCGAGTCTGAACCACGGGATTTTTGGCACTAAAAAGTAGCTCTAAAAACTGTTTTAGATCTGATTTCAAATTGTTTATCCTTTTTTGTGTTATTAATTAATAATATCTTCATTATAGCATAATTATTATAAAAAGTCAATTATCATCCCGCGCTCAGTATCTGTAAAATTCACTCAATTCTGGTATAATAAAAAGCAGAAGAAACGGAGATAACATGAAACAAGATGATACAATGGCGAAATTGATTGCGCTAGCCAAGCGACGCGGGTTTATTTATCAGGGTAGTGAAGTATACGGTGGTCTGTCGGGAACTTGGGATTATGGTCCGCTGGGTGTAGCATTGAAGCGCAAAATTATCAATCGCTTCTGGCAAATATTTATTGATGGACGCGACGATATGTATGGCGTTGACGCAGCGATTTTGATGAACCAAAAAGTCTGGCGGGCGAGTGGGCATGTTGAGACTTTTGTTGATCCGTTGTGCGAGGATGTAGTGACCAAAAAACGCTATCGCACTGATCATGTTCTAAAAGACAATGGTTTGTCGGCAGACGGCTTGACAATGGCAGAAATGGATGCGCTGATTATCGAAAAAGGCATTAAATCGCCAGATGGCAACCCTTTGAGCGCCTCACGAGTGTTTAATATGATGTTTAAAACTAATGTCGGTGCGATGGAGAGTGAGGATTCAGTCAGCTATCTGCGACCAGAGACGGCACAGGGTATTTTTACGAATTATCGGAATGTAGTGGATTGCTTTTATCCGGATTTACCGTTCGGTATTGGCCAGGTGGGTAAGGCTTTTCGTAACGAAATCAGCCCACGAGATTTTGTGTTCCGATCGCGTGAGTTTGAACAAATGGAAATTGAATATTTTGTTAATCCGAACGATTGGGAACGGGCGTTTGAAGAGTGGCGTCAGGCGTTTTGGGATTTTCTAACTGGTTTAGGTTTGCCGAAAGAAGCGATTCATGAGTTAGAAGTGCCAGAGGCGGATCGTGCCCATTACTCGAAGCGGACGATTGATTTTGAATTTGATTATCCAGGTCTCGGTCGGGAAGAATTGATGGGAATTGCCTATCGTACGGATTTCGACCTCAATAATATTGAGCGAGCTAGTGGTAAAAAGATGGAATATCTCGTCAAAGGCTCAAATGAAAGGTTCGTGCCACATGTGATTGAGCCAAGTATTGGCGTCGAGCGACTACTGATGGCGGTATTGGCGACGGCTTATACTGAGGATCAAGTTGGTGGCGAGACTCGAGTGGTATTGCGTCTGTCAGAAGAATTGGCACCAGTACGCTATTGCGTATCGCCACTGCTCAAAAACAAACCAGCGCTAGTCGAAAAAGCCCGCGAAGTGTATCGTGCTTTGAAACAAAAATACGGCAATGTGGTCTGGGATGACAATGGCAATATCGGTAAACGCTATCGCCGTCAGGATGAAATCGGTACACCGTATTGTGTCGTGGTGGACTTTGATAGTCTCGAGGATAACACTGTAACTGTGCGTGAGCGTGACACAGCTGAACAAAAGCGAGTAGCTATTAGCGAACTAATTGGTTAAATGTATATGGAAATAATTCGCTCGCGTCAAAATACAAAAATCAAGCAAATTGCCAAGCTAGTCACTGAGGCTAAAGCTCGGCGTCAGGCTGGTTTGACGGTTATTGATGGGGTGAGTTTTGTCCGGGATTATATCGCGAAATTTGGTCAGCTAGAGATGTTGCTGATTGATGAAACTAAACAAGAGCGTGTGCGGGCCGTCTCGGAGTTGGCGAGTGAATATATTTTGGTATCGCCAGAAGTGATGAAACTAATCTCTCCAGTCAAAACCAATGCCGGTGTCTTGGCGGTGGTTAAAATCCCAACCATGTCTCAATTCCATGCCACCGAACAATCGGTAATTTTGATCGATCAAGTGCAGGATCCGGGTAACCTCGGGGCGATTTGTCGCTTGGCGCTGGCAGTTGGTATTAAAGATATCGTGTTGGCTGATGGCTCGGTGGATGCGTTTGCGCCGAGCGTGATTCGAGCTAGCGCTGGTGCGGTATTTGATTTAAATATTTACCAAAAAACTGATTTGGCACAGTTTATTATGACACATACGGAGTATCAATTTATCGCGACGAGTTCACATGCTGAGAAAAATATCTTTGAGCTAGATCTGACTGGCAAAATTGGCTGGTTGGTGGGCAATGAAGGTGCAGGGGTTTCACCGACGCTTTTGCAGTTAGCGACTTTGACAACTAAAATCCCGCAATCTGATCAGTTGGAATCGCTTAATTTGGCGATGGCCACGACAGTTTGTTTATATGAACAATATCGCCAAAATCTACGTTTAAGCTAGTAATAACTAATTATTGCTAAATTAGTAAAATAATGATTTTAAGTTTGTATTTATAATAAAAGCTGTTTTGGATATTGACATATAAGCATAAGTGTGATAGAATGCTGGTATTATGAAACAAAACAAACAAAAATCAACCAAAAAAGCCCAAGTATCATTTTGGCAACAAGAAGTATCATTTGACCTGAAAAAAAGTCCAGTTTTGAACTTTTTCAAACAAGACGTCGATATGGATATTAATAATAGTCCAATCGTGAAGTTTTTAAATAAAGAGATTAACACTGACTTGAAACAAAGCCCAGTGCTAAACTTCTTGAAACAAGATATTGACATGAATGTCAACAATAGTCCAGTTGTTAAATTCTTAAACAAAGAGATTGAGACTGATTTAACCAAAAGCCCGATATTGAACTTTTGTAAACAAGAAGTGACTCTCGGTGGTTTTGCTGATGTGTCAGCGAGTCCAATCCTGAACTGGTTTAAGCCTGCTAAAGTCAAAACTCGCACTGCTAAAATCGCGACTGACGAAGTTGTTGTCAAAGCCATCGACAAGGATTTTGTCATCAGCTGTCTGATTGTGTCATTACTAATGAATATGTTTATGCTGATTTCGTGGTTATACTACCAAGTGGACCCAGCATCACGCCAGGCTATCATTCAGATGATTTTTGGCTAAAATCACTCTCAAAATAAAAACGCTACCCACTAAGGTGGCGTTTTTTTTAGATTTTGACCGCTAAGCTCATAACAGGGGTGAATAGGGCGGGGCGATATTAAAAAATCCACACTTTTCCACAGTTCTGTGGAAAACTAGCTAAAAATCGGCTACTTTGTAATAAAAAAGTCGAAAATGGGGGTTGCAGTGGGTGAAAGTGGGTAGTATAATGAAGTCAGTGGAAAACTAAAAACAAAAACCACTAAAAAACAAACTTTAAAAAACCTATGAGAGAAAGGTAAAAATGGACACAGACTATTTCGAAAGGAAGCTCGATGACAAGAACCGCTTGACCATCCCAGCTGACTTGCGCAAAGAGTTTGAATCCGGATTGATCCTGACTCGCGGTTTTGGAAAATACCTACATCTTTATTCAAAAAATGTTTGGGATAAAGAAGTAGAACCAGCTTTGGAAGGTAGCATTCTCGACGAGAAAGTTGCCGACATCAACGTTCGGTTCCGCCGTGGTAAAACCGGTGGGATGCTCGACCAAAAACAAGGTCGCATTACCATCGAAAAGCATTTACTGGATTACGCTGGAATTGACCGTGATGTAGTTGCTGTTAGGGCTGGTAAGTATTGGCGATTAATGCGTCCGGACAGTCTCGATTGACCGATGGCTCATCGCACCCCTGCACATTAACAATTCATTCTAGGTCGGATATCTGGTAACTTGACGGTGGAAGATATTCGAAAACCACCTCACAAAAGTTTCGACGCACTAATACATAAAACACACACCTCCCAAATTCACATATAAGTCTCTCAAGCGGTTGTTTCTCTCTCCCTTATTTGGAAACAACCGAACCTTATATAATAAAGAATTTAGAACAACTCTATAACACTTTTTTAAAAAACAAACACTTAACAAACACAAACAGTTAAGTTATCAGATACCTGACCTAGAATGACACTGTTAGAAAGGTAGAACCTGCCGTTTGAGTTTATAAGCGGTTTAGGTTACAATGACAATTATGTCAGATCTACATCAGTCAGTATTATTAGAAGCAACCTTGCGCGAGCTCCAACCTCAAGCGGGTGAGTCGTATTTGGATTTAACAGCCGGTATGGGCGGACACGCTCGAGCGGTGTTAGCTCAAACGACTAATTACGCAGGCAGTTTGCTAGTTGATCGCGATGATTTCGCATTGAATCAATTGGCTGATTTGCGTGCTCAAGGTGTAACGACTTGGAAAAGTGATTTTGCGGCCGCGACTGAGCGACTGGTGATAGATCAACGACAGTTTGATTTGATCTTGCTGGATTTAGGTGTTTCGTCGCCACAGCTTGATCAGGGCGAGCGAGGCTTTTCGTTTAATAAAACTGCCAAGCTCAATATGCGAATGGATCAAACTGCCGAACTTGACGCTTATCAGATTGTTAATTACTACTCGATTGGTCAAATCGTCCAAATTCTGACTGATTATGCTGAAATCAAGCCCAAACTGGCAATGCGAGTTGCCCAGGCGATTGATACAGCTCGACGTCAGCAGGTGATTGAAACCACCACCGAACTAGCCGAGATTATTTGTCAGACTCTACCTTCAAAATTAAAATATGGCAAAACCCATCCAGCGACTAAATATTTTCAGGCAATTCGGATGGCGGTTAATGACGAATTAGGGCAGCTGCGGGCGGCACTAGAGCGTTTGCCACAATTGCTAACCCCAGGAGGGCGAATGGCGATTATCAGTTTTCATAGTTTGGAAGACCGACTAGTGAAAACTTTTTTCAAAACTCAGACTCAGCGCGGTTTATTAGCCGAACTGGAGTTAGTCACCCCGAAGCCGATTTTAGGCTCGGTTGAAGATGTTTCCAATCCGCGATCACGTAGCGCAGTGCTACGAGTCGCAATGAAAAAACAAAAACAAAAAGGAGGCTATAATGCCAAAACAAATCAAAGTAGCAAGCAAGTCACGAGCAACCCGCGTCATTGTACGCGTAGCTTAAGCTAAGCTAATTTACTAAAAAGGAGAAGCGCCGGCTTCGGGTTTATAATCAACTCGAAGTGGCGTCTTCTCGCCAAGTTTTATTTTTAAAACATAATTACCAAAAAACCAACACCAACAAGAATATAGGATTAACACCAACAATGAACAACATTACTTACGCATCACGGCGGGGAAATCGGAATTATGGGCGCAACAAAAACATTTCCGCCTATCAATCCAACATCAAACTCGGTCCTGTAGCTCACACAGTCCTGGTCGGATTGATGATTACGGTACTTGGCTTGATTTACCTGACTCAAGCAACCAAAACCACTGGTTATGATTACGAAATTAACAAAGTCGATACGGAAATCGCCGAACTAACCACTAAAAAAACTGATCTCGAGATTGAAAAAGCTCGCTTGACAGCCTTGGCTACGATCGAGAACAGTTCAGTGGCACAAAACATGACGAAGCCCGCTCAGACAACTTTTGTAAAAAATTAGCACCGGAGTTTTTAAAGTTAAATGGCAACTTGGGAACTAACCGGAGTGATTTTTTGTTGGGTGCGCGTGGTAATTTTAGCAATCCAAGCGCAATTTTAAGTGGGTTTTGGTCGCTAAGGACTAGTGTTAATCAAGTTGGTTATGGTATAATTAGATGAAATAATAACAGTAAAAGGTTTGAATTAAATCACCGTGAAAATTCTCTTCGCTAAACACAGCCAGGTCCGCATTTTGAGCGGAATTTTAACCGTCACGGTGGCGTTGATTGTGGTGCGCTTGTTTCAGCTACAGGTGATTGATCATCAAAAATATCGCCAGCTGGCTTATCAAGAACAGGTGAAAAAACTCACAATTCCAGCGCATCGAGGTCTGATTTATGCGTTAGATCATCAAACGCCGGCACCGCTTGTGATGAATGAGACGGTCTATACGATGTTTGTTGACCCACAAGTAGTGAAGGACGATAAGGCGGTTTTGGCGGCGCTGGTAGGGTTAAATCAAGATTTAATTATTGGCAATCCAGCCGAAAAACTAACTCAAAAAAATACCCGCTATCAGGTGCTGGCGCGCGGTTTGTCCCGTCAACAAGCTGAAGCGATTAAAGCCAAAAAACTAACTGGTATCGGTTTTCAGGCGGTGAGTCGGCGGATCTATCCGGAAGGGGCACTAGCCTCGCAAGTATTAGGTTTTGTTAATGCGAACGGTGGTCAGTATGGCGTTGAAGGCAAGCTCGACAAGCGCTTAACCGGCGAAAATGGCGTGCTAGAAGCGGTGACTGATATTTCTGATGTGCCACTAACTGTTGGCGAAAAATACACCAATATTCCGGCTCGCAATGGCGATAATCTAGTGCTAAGCATTGATCGTAATATCCAATCGCAAGTCGAAAAAATCCTCAAAGCCGGTCTGGAAAAAGTCGGCGCTGATAATGGTAGTGCGCTGGTGATGAATCCCCAAACTGGTCAAATTATGGCGATGGTGAATTATCCGAGTTATTCGGTAGCTGAGTTTAATAAAGTTAAAGACGTGGCACTGTTTAACAATGCGACGGTTGATCGCCCTTATGAGGCCGGATCAGTCATCAAAGTCTTCACGGTAGCGATGGGTATTAATGAAGGTAAAATCACCCCGCAAACGGTGTTTTACAACCAAGATACAGTGAAAGTTGGCGATCGCACCATTAAGAACGCCTACAAGGGCAAAATCGGTAATATCACAATGCAAGACGCCCTGCAATATTCGCTCAACACTGGTATGGTGAATATTATTTCACGTCTCGGCGGTGGCAATATTGATCGGTCGGCACGTAATATTATTTACAATTATTTTCACGATCGGTTCCGGCTTGGTCAAAAAACTAATGTTGAACTGCCAGAAACAGCCGGCATTATCATCCCTCCCACTGAGGTTGAGGGTAATGCTGTGCGGTATTCGAATATGTCTTTCGGACAGGGAATGGATGTGACAATGGTGCAAGTGGCCGCGGGATTTTCGGCAATTATCAATGGGGGCGTTTATTATCAGCCAACTGTCCTAGCTGGTACGGTTGAAAATGGTATTTTTAAGGCACAAGCCCCGAAAGTGATTGATGGGCAGGTGGTTAAAAACACCACCTCGACGCAAGTTCGCCAGATGTTAACTGAGGCGCGTCGGCTGTATTATAAAAATGTTGACCGGGCTGGTTATGAAATCGGTGGTAAAACTGGTACCAGCGAGAAGATTGTTGATGGTAAATATGTGGAAAATCAAACAATTGCGACTTATTTGGGTTATGGCGGGACAAATCGCCCCGAATATGTCATAATGATTAGAGTGGACGGCAAGGGTAAATACCTGGCTGGTAATACCGATGCCGCACCAATTTTTACTGATATTTCCAACTGGTTAATTGATTATTTAAAACTATATCCGAAGGAGTAAGATGATTTTTAGCTCGCTAACCACCATTTCAAATTATGCCCAGAATAGCTTTAGTCTGGCAATTGCCACGATAATTATTGCTTTTTTGTTGACGCCGATTTACACTCATGTGGCTTATAAATATAAATTCTGGAAAAAACAACGCGAAACTACCACGACGGGCGAAAAATTAAAGGTGTTTACTAAACTCCACGCTGCGAAGTTTCGTCGCAATATTCCGACGATGGCGGGAGTGATTATCGTGCTGTCAGTATCGATTGTAACGCTCGGCTGGAACCTGGATCGTGGTCAGACTTATCTACCATTGGCTGCACTGATTGGTGGTGGTTTGGTTGGCTTGATTGATGACGTGATCAACGTGTTCGGCACTGGCAAAGGCGTAGCGGGTTTGCGGTCAAGCTTAAAATTTATCATGGTGTTATTGCTCGGTTTAGGGCTGGGATGGTATTTTTATGCGAAATTAGGCTATCACACCATGCACGTGCCGTTTGTTGGCAATTGGGATTTGGGCTGGTTGATTATTCCAGTGTTTGCTTTTGCGGTGGTGTCAACTGGCAATGCGGTCAATATTAGTGACGGCTTGGATGGTTTGGCGGGGGGATTAGCGGCATCGGCTTTCACGGGATTTGGGACAATTGCTTTGTTGCAAGGTCATGTTGGTATTGCTGGGTTCTGCTTTACGGTTGTGGGGGCGCTGGTGGCGTATTTGTGGTTTAATATTTATCCGGCGCGCTTTTTCATGGGAGACGTTGGTAGTTTTGCCTTGGGCACTAGCCTAGGGGTGATTGCAATGCTGACCGATACGTTTTTACTAGTGCCGGTCATCGGAGCTCTGTTTGTAATTGAAGCCGGGTCAAGCTTACTACAAATCACCTCGAAGCGTCTTTTTGGTAAGAAAATCTTCATTTCAGCGCCGATTCATCATCATTTAGAGGCTAAGGGCTGGGAGGAAACGAAAATTACCATGCGCTTTTGGCTAATTTCGGCAGCGGTGGTAGCAATCGGAGTCTTAATTGCAATCAAAGGTGGTCATGTCTAAAAGCTTTTTTAGTACTATTGGTGGGCTATGGACTAATTTTTTAGCAATTGTTGGACAAGCTAGCGGGCGAGTATCTGATCGGCCAACTCAGGCACGACGTATTGCGAAGCCGGGACTTAAGAATTTATCTAGTGCCAGTCAGACAATTGTTCGTAAACATCGTCCAGATTATTACATTGTGATGTATATGATTTTGTTGATGCTAATCGGCTTAGTGCTGATTTATGCGATTGGTCCACAGCGTGTGAATCTACTCAATCGTTCGTTTGATAGTAATAATCAATATAGTCAGACTTATTTTTTCTCGAAGCAGTTGATAAGTTTGGTGTTGGCAATCGTAGCCTTTGTGATGACCGCTAACATACCTCTGGAAAAACTGAAAAAACACGCATTGTTAATTTTAGCAATGGGTCTCGGGGCTGGCATGTTTTTGTTTATATTCTCAAAACAACCACTGTATAAACTGGGTTTGGTGCAGTGCAGTTTAGGGGCGTGTCGGTGGCTGAATTTTCGGTTTATGACTATTCAGGTAGCTGAAGTGATTAAAATCAGTTTAGTAGTGTTTTTTGCGGTATTTTGGAAATTTTTTGCTGATAAACAAACGCTGAATAAATCAGCTAATCTATTTTATTCGGCGGTAATTTTGGCGTTAGCGCTGTTGATGATTGTGGTTTGGCAAAACGACTTAGGTACGGGCTTATCAATGGTGTTTATTTTGCTGGCGATGCTATGGAATGCTGGTGTTAAACCGCAAATTATGCTGTTAATTGCGGTCTGTGGGGCTGTGGTGGCGTTGGGGTTTGTGGCTGTAAAACCGCACCGTATGGCGCGGGTGATGACTTTCTTAAAAGGCGACAGTACAGAAATTACCGATTCCACGCGTCATATTATCCAAGCAAAGATCGCTGTTGGCTCTGGTGGAATGTTTGGTTTAGGCATCGGTAAGAGTGTGCAAGCAACTGGCTACTTACCGGAAGCGATTAACGACTCAATTTTTGCGATTATCGGCGAAGTGTTTGGTTTTGCGGGCTGTATTGTAGTAGTTGGGTTATTCGCGGCATTGGTGGCTCGCTTGCTAAAAAATGTAGCAACTTCGCATGATACATTTAATCGTTTGTTGATTACTGGGGCGGCTGCTTGGGTGTTTTCGCATTTTGCGATTAATATTACTTCAATGCTGGGAATTGCGCCGATGACTGGTATAACCTTGCCGTTTTTGAGTTATGGTGGTACGAGTATGATTTTTGTGGCTGGGGTGCTTGGCTTGGCGTTTAACGCCTCGCAATTTACGGCGCATAGCATTTATTCATTCAAACGAGGTAAATTATGAAAATTTTAACAGTTGGTGGTGGATCGGGTGGACATATTATTCCGGTAGTGGCAGTGGTCGAAAAACTACATCAGCTGGCACCGGAAGCGGAAATTCGTTTTTGGTGCGATCGCAAGAGTTTGAAAATGGCACGAGAGGCGTTTGCTGGTCAATCGGTTGCAATTAAATCTATCTCAGCTGGTAAGTTTCGGCGTTATCATCACTTCAGTTGGTGGCAACATTTGCGCCCCTCAATTGTCATTCCAAATTTGATTGATTTGTTCAAGATTGTTGGTGGTTTTATACAGAGTTGGTGGCGACTACTGATCTGGCGACCAGATGTAGTGTTTGCAAAAGGTGGTTTTGTGTGTTTACCGGTGGGGATCGTGGCACATTGGCTGGGGATTAAACTGATTATTCACGATTCAGACACCGTAGCTGGGCTAACTAATCGAATTTTATCGAAATATGCTGTAAAAATCACAACAGGTATGCCGGTTGAATACTATCGTTATCCAACCGACAAAACAGTGTTTGTCGGTAGTCCGGTGCGTCAGGGCGGTGGATCGGTAGCTGATCTTCGGGCAGAATTACATATTTCGCCAAAAAAATTAGTGATTTTAGTCTCGGGTGGAGGACTAGGTTCGGACTTTTTAAATCGGATGACGCTAGCTAATCTTGAGCGTTTGCCAGAGAATTGTCAGGTGATTTTGTCGGCCGGTCGGGGTAATTATCAGGCGGTTATGAACCAAAAATTTGATAAAAATACGCTAATCGTGCGTGATTTTGTGACTAATTTTGCCGATTATGTGCGATTGGCGGATGTGGTAGTGGCACGGGCTGGAGCAACTACTATTGCCGAGCTGGCAGTGCTAGCCAAACCAGTGATTTTGGTTCCAAATCCAAAGTTGGTCGAGGGACATCAGTTGAAAAATGCCCAGATGCTAGCTGATAAACAAGCAGCGGTAGTGCTGGATGAGTTTGCTTTGGAGCAGGTGCCAGAGCAATTCGGACGGGCAATTAATGAATTGTTAGATAATCAGCATCAGAGAGAAATGTTGAGTCGTAATATTCAACAATTTGCGAATCCGCAGTCAGCGTTGACTCTGGCGGAATTAATTATTGCGGAAATTCAGGGCGGGGAAGGTGAGCGTGGATAATTTTCGACCAAAATTTTACTATTCGCACAAAAACACAAACGCTAAGCGATTGCCTCGGCGTTCATTAGCACGAACAGAGTCGCAAACGGCCTCTGTGGAAGATACTCATCCTTCAGTGAAAGTGCCAATTGGCGACTCCACGAATTTCACGGCGGAATCGGCGATTGATACCGTGCCGACTTATCAACCGCGTTTAGATCAGCGTTCGCAACTGCGTCAGTCGGCACCGCACTCAGCACGCACTTCTCAGATGACTTTTTCGGGTAGGAGTTTTAATGTTGGTCAAACCTTGCGAGCTAATGAAGTGTCGGAACGTGACAATCTCAAAAAACTACGCAATCGGCGTAAAAAAATCCTTCGATTGCTACGCTACAGCATCTTCGGTATTGTGCTAATGACGATTTTTATGCGGTTTTTTATTTTTAAAATTGAGGTAAAAGTCGTTGATTTTCAAACTCCACCCGAGACTGCTAAATACCAAACGGCGATTGCTAATTATTTGGCGCAACAGCCATTTGAGCGACTGAGTTTTAATATTGATAAATCACATTTGGAGCGTTCGATTCAGGCGGAACATCCAGAATTATTAGAAGTAAAACAGATTACTAGTGGCTTTTTGCAACCAACTCAATTTGAGCTGGTACTGCGCAAGCCGGTGGCGACCATGTTAGTTAATCAAAAACGCTATTTTGTCGATTCGGCTGGTGTGCCGTTTGCCCATAATTACCATCAAACCCCAAGTATTGAGATTAATGATCAATCCGGCATTAAACAGTCAGGACAGCTCAATCAACAACTAATCAGCGGACGATTTTTACGCTTTATCGGTCGAGCGATTGCCCTGACTAGCGAAAAAAACTATCAGATCGTCTCAGCGATAATTCCGACTGGTACGGTGCATCAAATTGAATTTAAGGTCAAAGGTTTTGAGCTGTATCTTAAAATGACGATTGATCGAGATGTGGCTGAACAAGTTGAAGATGCAACGCGAAGTCTTGATTATATCAAGCGAACTGGGCTTAAGCCTCAATATCTCGATGTACGTGTCGCCAATAAGGTATTTTATAAATAAATAGATATTAAATAGACATAAAAAATAGCCACTTGGTAGGCCGGCGAATACTAGGAGGGTAAGATCCGCCAGCCAACTAAATGGCTATGTAGGGGATTATAGCAGGTCGAGGTGATAAAGTCAAGTATTTTTCGGGTTTTCCCCTGATCTCTGCTCTAGTTCGGTTTTTGTTCTTTTAATCAAATACAGGGGTGGACTGGCGAAAAATATATATTATCATATCAAAATATAAAAAAGTCAAATAGGGCGGGTAGGGCGAAAAAACATAGAGCAGGGCATAAAATCAAAAAAATGCAAATTATATTTAATCTGTGGAAAACTTTTAAATTAGGCATCAAATGTTGTAAAAAATGACATAAACTAATGGACTAAAACTGAACGTGCGGTAGTGGCAGAGTTATAGGCAGTGGCTGACTAGCTGAATAACTAACCGAGTGCGAGTTAATCAGTGGTAGATGATAATTAGAGCATGTGTCAGAGATGGTTAATACTCGAGAAGTATAGAAACTTCCCTGGCAATTTTTTGATAAATCTGGGGCGGTTCATTGGTCTTAAGTAACTAGTTAGCTCAAATCCAGGTTCGAGAATTCGATAATGGTCTTAATAAAATTGATTCTTAGCTCCCTGCTGGGTTCGACAGGGGTTTTGGGGCGATTTATGCTTGGACACGGCTGGATGTTGAATCATCTAGAGATCGCTTCTTTAATGACATAAAATAAACATTGTGCGACATTAAGATATAAACATAAACATGAATATATACTCATCTAAAATCAGTCTCAAAACTAGCCTTATGACATAACATTCCCTAAAACACGTTTTAGAGCCCCTATTTACGGCTTGGAATGGTTTTTCGACCCATTGTGCCGATATTCACATTATGTTGCATATCAGCCTGATTTTGGCAGATTGATGATTATTCGGTAATTGAGCCCAAGCTTTAATAACGGCCGGATGAATGATTAATATTACAAACAGATTCTGATGATAATGAATTAGTGTATGTAATCAACTTAAACCAACGAGCGCTAGCCGACGGTTTAAAATATTATAAGTTCGGTTTTTGTTCAGCGGGAATCGTGTGTTGAAATATTAAAGGTAGTTGGTGCCTCGCCTACTCCGTTTCCGAAGGTGTAAATCTTGACGCAAAACCACCTCTGTTTAAACAGAGGTGGGGAATTGACTATTTCGGCTGGTTTTTTGACTTATTGTGAGGTGGACGACGGCGTGGACGTTTTTTAGCAGTAGTGCCAGCTGGATTCTGTCCTGCCGATGATCCGGTGTTGGTGTTTGGCGTGCCAAAGAGGCTCTTGATTTCACTCAGGGCTTTCGGATTGAGGCGTTGGTAGCCACTATCGGAGGTATCAGTGCCATCAGGCGCAGGTTCATGATCAGAAGGGCGTATTTTACGCAAATCAAGCTGATTATTTCCCCTGTTATCCCCTGTTGGTTGGTGTAATTTTTCTTGAAAACGCTGGCGACTTGGTGTGTCAAATTGTTCAGGAATCTTAATGACGCTAGCGATTTCATGCTCAACATCAGCTCGATTACGGCCGTAATAACGGCGACTGTGATCGATAATTTGGTCGAGATAATCAGCTGGTGGTTCAGGTAGATTGAGGGTCGAAGCCGAGAAGGCCGGTTGTTTTTCACCGTTAATAATCATGCTCATAATGAAATGACGGTTGTGCATATTGACTAAATCATTGACCTCAAACTGTGGTTCGAATTGTTTGACTAACAGTGGTGCATCATCAGCTGACACGCGGAAGGAAATCATCGAACCGACGTTACCGAAGACGGCAGTGCGTACTTCATCACTCATCTGGGCAATGTACTGGTTGGCGACGGTCAGGTTTAGAGCGTATTTGCGCGCCTCAGACAGAATAGTCGCGAAAGAGTCGGTGGCAAAGTTCTGGAACTCGTCAACGTAGAGATAGAACGGACGACGATCGGCGATGTTCGGAATATCAGAACGACTCATGGCGGCGAGCTGAATCTTAGTTACTAAGAATGCCCCCAAAATACTGGCATTATCCTCTCCAATTAGACCTTTGGAGAGATTAACAACCAGGATTTTACCATCATCCATCAGTTGGCGAATATTAAAGGTTGATTTTGGTTGGCCGATGATATTACGAATAATTGGGTTGGCGGTGAAGGCACCGACTTTGTTCAGGACTGGCGCAATAGCTTCAGTGGCGTATTTTTCATTCCAACTGGCAAATTCCAGCTTCCAGAACTGTAAAATCACGGTGTCTGTGACATAATTGAGGGTTTCTTTACGGAACTCCTTGTCAGTCAACATACGGGTGATATCGAGAATAGTCGTCTCCGGTCGCTCCAGAAGCGCTAGAATGGTATAGCGCAAGATGTGCTCAAGACGTGGACCCCAGGAATTACCAAACATGCGTTTGAGCACACCAATTACCTCTGATGAAACTGTCAGGCGTTGGCTTGGGCTAGTAATTTCCAATGGGTTAAAACCAAGCGGAAAAGCGGTATCAGCTGGATTAAAATAGATGACGTCTTTAATTCGGCGCTCAGGGATGAAGCGTAAATTATTGATAGCAAAGTCGCCGTGCGGATCAATGATCGCATAGCCTTGATTGTGATAAATATCCGAGAGTGCTAATAACTCCAAAGTACCAGATTTACCAGCGCCAGTTTGACCGATAATATAGAGGTGACGAGAGCGATCCTTGCGTAACATACCAAATTGATGTTTGACGCCTCGGAAATCGGTCATACCAAAAGCTGAAATAGCGGGATTGGGAGCGGCATTGGGGTTAATAATTGGCAGTTTGGATGGTGGTTCGGCGGTTTTGGAAGATGCCCAAACAATATTAGGAGTTTCAACGTTAGTGTGGGGCAAGTGGTAAACACTAGCAAGCTCTTCGATGTTTAAAATAAAACCCTCATCGCTAAAACTACGAGCTTGGTAGGCAGTAATTTTCTCGGGGTCGAAGCTTGATTGTGACATCTGAAAACCGTTCAAATTGGTACTGTTAAACTGCTTAAAAGTACCGATAATCGACTGCATGCGCAAGCGAGCATGGTCTTCGTTACTGCCGGCGTAAACAATGCGGATTTTGACTTTAAAGCCGAGTTTAGCGGCTTTTTTCTCAGCTTCCGAGACTTGGAGTTTTTCGCGCTCGGAGAGTTCAGGTTTGTCAGGTTTTTCGCCAGCTTCGGGTGGTTTGGCAAGTGCGCCCAGGGCGGTCAAAAACCATTTAGCATCAAGGGCAAATTTAGCCTTTTTATCAGTGATATTGTCTTTGACCCATTTTTCAGAATCTTTATGCCAGGAGTCGGCAATCGGACGAATCAGAATCTGAATCCATAATTCCTCGTCGGCGTCTTCAAGTTTAGCTAAAGTTCCAGTGATGCCAGCCAAGGGATCAACCTCGAAGCCATTAAAAGTACGAATTGGCAAAAACTCCGATTCTTTGAGGTCAACTTCAGCGGTGTGTACTACTGGCTTGCGGACATTGAGCGAATAATCATAATCAGCGGTTTTAATTTGAACGCTAGGGTATTGAGCGTAAATCTGACCTTCAACGAAATTACGCAGGGTTTTTGGTAGACATAGATAAAACATAATTTGGCCATTGACAGTGGCGATTTCGAAGCTGAGGTGTTCTTGAGGCACGCCACTCTCAATCAAGCTGGCGTCACGCAGAATACCGTGCAAGCTGGCGAACAACTGTTCAGCGGCAAGTTCGGATTTGTCATTGGTTTTGGGAATTTCGAGAATCAACAGTGTGCTTTCGGCTGATGATTCGATGGTTTGAATTTCGAGCTTTTGGTAATTGCGCCAGGTTAAATAGAGTAACAGAGTAACGGTTGGCATCCATACATACCAACTCAAGATGAATTTTATTAAGCCGGAAATCATTTCTAACATAACCGTATTATCTCATATTTTACTAAAAAACTCAATCGCGTCTCGAGTGTGTTAAGCGGACTGGCGAGCGACACAACTCCCCTACTCTTTTTGTGTGAAAAATAGCACTCGTTAATGAGCGATTAGGCTTTGGGTACGAAGTCGTAAGTTGCTTTAGCGACGCGTTTGAACTCAGGTCGAGCCTGAAGGTTTAATAACACGGTAGTTTCTTTGACTTTGCGTCGTTTGAGGACTTGTTTAACGATATCGTCACGATACATTGGCTGACCGTTTTGCTTGATGACATCAGCAATGATGTCTGCCACGGTGCCTTTTTTATAACCCCACTCATTAAGGGCGTAAATCCCCCGCCCGATTAGCACGAAGCGTTTGTCTTTGATAAGTTCGTTGTGAATGGCCTGTTTGGTGACGTCTTTGCGTTTAAAATTGCTACTGGCAATCTGGCTAGCAATATCCGAAAAATGCATCGGCTGACCGTTTTGTTTCAAGACAACGTAAATTTTGTCTTTGATATTGCGAGGATTGACATTTGGATCGGTCGCCATACCCCAGAGGTCGTTAAGGGTAGCGAGTTTTTTCGAAACTGCCGCTAAAGCGAGAATCTGCTTCGGATGGTTATAATCGAGTTTAGCGTCAAGTTCATCAAGACTGAGGGGCTGTTTGTTGGTTTTGATTAATTTAACGATTTCGTCAATTTGTTTGCGGTAGGTTTTAGCGTCGCCAAATTCGGCAATAGCAATTGCTTGAGCATAAGAGTCGTTTTCGTCGATTAACACGAGTTTGTTGCTAACTTCAGCGATAAAAGCCACCGTTAAATCATCGCGCGCATCGAGCTGGTCGGCAAAGATATTCTTGGTCAAAGTTTTGGTCATGAGAATATTGCCGTTTTCAGTCAGTTGGCGAACAACGAGTTTTTCAAAAGCTGGCAAGTTGGCAATTTTGCCATCATCAGCGGCGATTTTCAAACGAATTAAGATGGCTTTTTCGAGCTGGCGGACGCGCTCACGAGTGATGCCCAAAAACTCGCCGATTTGTTCGAGAGTTTCGGTTTTGCCGTCCAGACCGAAGCGTCGGGTGATAATCTGTCGTTCGCGATCCTGTTCTAAATAGCTCAACAGATCATTAATTACATCTGTTAGAATTTGATGCTCGGCCGATGTTTGTTTGCCAGTCATGTATTAATTTTTCCTTTCGTTTGACGAGTGCCAGCGACATGGTGGCACGGTTTAAAATTTGTTAAATTATTATCTTATATATAATTATACCATAAAATAGACTTTTTCAATATAAAATGTTGTAAAAATAGCAAAAAATCAACGGTAGGTTATGACGATGGTTTTAAAGAGTGAATATGGTATGAAACAAGACGCTTACGAGCGAAGTAAAACAGCTCACTTGACGTGAGCTGTCATGTTTAAAAGTCGAAACTTAAGCGGATTTTTTAGTGCGTTTGGTGGTTTTTGTGGCGGTTTTAGCTTTGGCGGTCTTTTTGGCAGTGGTTTTAGCTTTTGCTGTCGCTTTTTTAGCAGTTTTAGCTGGCTTGCCGGTATTTGCTAAAATATCTAACGCTTGCTGTTTAGTTAATGTATGTGGATCGGTGTCTTTGGGGATTTTGGCATTAGTTTTGCCATCGGTTACGTAAGGACCAAACCGACCGTTTAAGACTTTCACTTCGCCAAAATCGGCGATGTTTTTCTGGGCTTCTTGGGCAATTTTTTCTTGGTAGAATTGGCGTGCGGTCTCGAGGTCAATCATCAGCGGGTCGTGATGCTTAATACTGACAAAAGTCGAGCCGACTTTAATATACGGGCCGAAGCGACCAATATTCGCAATAATCTCTTGACCATCAGTGGTTTGACCAACCGTACGTGGTAACTTAAACATTTCTAAGGCCTGTTCGAGCGTGACGGTGTTGAGGCTGGTGTTAAACGGCATTGGCGCAAACTGTGGCTTGTTGTCGTCGTCGCTTTTGCCGAGCTGAATCATTGGACCAAACCGACCTAATTTAGCAAAAACCGGTAGTTTAGTCTTCGGATCAATACCGAGCTCGCGTTCCATCGAAATCTCGGAACGCTTAATTCCGCCAGATTGCTCAATCAACTGATGAAACGGCTCATAAAAACCGCGGAGCATTTTAACTTTGTCGAGCTGACCATGCGCGATTTGGTCGAATTCGGTCTCAACTTTAGCGGTGAAGTCATAGTCGACCACCTGATCAAAATGACCCGTCAAAAAAGTATTAAGCAATTCGCCAATCGGCTGTGGGATAAGCTTACCTTTATCGGAACCGGTTTTTTCAGTGACAGTGCTAGTGGTGACTTGGTTATTAGCTAAAGTCAACAAAATCACCTCACGTGGTTGACCTTCGGTTTGACCTTTGGACACATAACCGCGCGTAACGATAGTATCAAGAATGGTGGCGTAGGTTGATGGTCGACCAATGCCCAATTCCTCGAGTTTTTTGACTAAACTACCTTCGGTGTAGCGAGCTGGCGGTTTTTTAAAAGTCTGGCGGGCTTCAGCGGTGATTAGCTCTACTTGGTCGTTGACTTGCAGATCTGGCAATGGCTGATCGGTTGATAAATTCTCGTATAATGCCAAAAAACCCGGGAATGTCACTACTTCGCCTTGCGCTACGAAAGCGGTGCCGGCTGGGTTGGCAGTGATAGTAGCAGTGGTTTTTTTGAGTTGAGCGGAAGCCATTTGGCTGGCTAAGGTGCGTTTACGGATTAAATCGTAGAGCTTTTTCTCTTGAGCGCTGGAGCCAGCAGATTCAACCGCTAAATTAGTCGGTCGAATAGCCTCGTGGGCTTCTTGAGCGCTGGCTGATTTGGTAGCGAAATTGCGGGCTTTGTGATATTTTTCACCATAAGTTGTGGTGATATAATCACGGGCTGATGCAATAATTTGCTTCGACAATACGGTTGAGTCGGTTCGCATATAGGTGATTTTACCGGCTTGATAGAGCTTCTGAGCGGCTGACATGGTTTGTTTGGAACTAAAACCAAACTTGCTGTTAGCTTCTTGTTGTAAGGTTGAAGTCGTAAACGGTGCTCGTGGATTACGCTCGGCATCGCTAGCTTTAACTTCGCTGACGACAAACTGGTTGTTAATTAAACTTTCTAAAATCTGTTGAGCTTCGGCTTGGTCGGTAGCGCGGGTTTTAACCTCAGCTTTAAAATCAGTGCCATTGGTTTGAAATTGACCAGTGATCTTGTAATCAGCTTGCGCACTAAAATCACGAATCTCCTGCTCGCGTTCAACCACGAGGCGGACAGCTGGAGACTGAACGCGACCGGCGCTTTTGCCACCTGGCACTTTGCGCCAAACGACTGGCGACAGCTCAAAACCAACCAGACGATCGAGAATCTGTCGCGCTTGTTGAGCTTTTACTAGTTGCATATCGATAGTGCGTGGATTGGCAATTGCTGATTCTAATGCGCTCTTGGTGATTTCATGAAAAACAATGCGCTTGGTGGTTTTGGGATCGAGATTTAACACTTCGGTTAAATGCCAAGCAATCGCCTCCCCTTCGCGGTCTTCATCGGTTGCGAGCCAAACAGTTTCGGCTTGTTTGACGGATTTTTTAAGCTCGGTGATGACTTTTTTCTTGTCGGGATCAATTTCATAAATTGTTTTAAAATCATTTTTGATGTCGATTGGCGGAGTTTTACTTTTGACCGGAATCGAGCGGATATGACCAACACTGGAGAGTACTGTAAAATCTTTACCGAGATATTTCTCGATGGTTTTGGCCTTGGCGGGGCTCTCAACGATCACTAGATTCTTCATTTAAATAAGTATAAAGCTTTTACGGCAAAATGGCAAATTTCCGTGATTGTTGTTTTTTAAATAATGCAGATAGTAAAGATGAAAAGCAAGGGTTTTACTTTGCTTTTTTAAATTCTTGAAACGTATGATATGCTCGTATTATGCAGTATCGATATAAAATCTTTTATGATTTATCTGTTGATGAGTGGAACTGGCTGGATGCGCATAATCCAATCCATGGTCAAAATTGGCGCAATAGCTTACTTGGCGTTGAGGATATAGAAATTTATGATAAATTAGCTGAGTTGCCCGACCGACAGGCCGAGGCTTATATTCATCGCCAACTTCTTAAGCGTCAACAAGACAGCGATATGTTGATTAAGTTTCAGGCTCAACTAGAACAACAATTGGCTGAGCGGTTTGTATTGGCGTGTCAAGCTGTTGAACGCTTAACAAATAAACCATTATTTTTAACGGAATATCATTTCCTTTTAACTACCTTCCCACGGTTGCCGTATAATTATTATGATAACATTGGTGAAGTGTTTGTTTACGCAACACTCGACCAACGAGCTAATGATCCAATTTTGATGTTTATGCATGAATGTTTGCATTTTCAATTTCATGGGTATTGGCAAAATAATCCTGATTCAATTGTTTCAAAATTATCTAATGATAAATTTGAAATTCTAAAAGAATCTCTGACAGTTATTCTTGATGATGAGTTAAAGCCACTCATTACTCATATTGACGAGGGCTATGCCGAGCATCAGGTTTTACGCCAGAAACTACATCAGCACTGGCAAAAATACCATGATTTTTCTGCATTGGTAGAATTTGGATCTAATTTGTTGTGCGAAAAGTTAACATAAATTAATTGAAGTAGGTAGTGCTATTTAACGAACTTCAAAATAATGACCACTTATTCTGTTAGTTAATAAATCTTGTAGAATTAAGTAGCTTCCTTTGTATTTGGATTTTTTGCTATTTCATTTAATCTAACCCATGAATAAGAACTAATTTCATGACCATTAGTCATATTTTCAGCATCCAGCGATTGGCGCCGAGCGGTGCGATATGACCGTTAATTTCTAACATAGTTAGATGAAAATTAAACTCGTCAGGACTGAGTTTGAGCTGTTGTAGAATCTGGTCGCCGTCACTGATGCCGTCGGCGATTAGTTTGAGAATGCGACTCTGAATTGGGTCGTTAATGATTGGTAATTTGGGCTGAGGGTTGACAATGTTGGAACTGGTGATGCCGAGCGCTAAACAGACATCTTCAGCTGAGGTGATCAGCTGAGCGCCTTGTTTGATTAAATTATGACAACCAACTGACATTGGACTGGTAATTGCGCCTGGGATGGCGAAAACTTCGTGATTTTGACTGAGGGCGTGAGCGGCGGTTGAGAGTGTGCCACTGCGTGCGGCGGCCTCAACTACAATTACTCCGTTGGCAAGTCCGCTGACAATCCGATTGCGTTCTAAAAACTGATGTGGCAACGCTGGCTGATTGGGCATGTATTCACTGAGAATCGCCCCGCCGGAATCTAAAATCTTCTGAGCTAGGTGGCGATTGGTATGTGGTGTGATGTTATTGAGTCCGCTACCGAGGACGGCTACGGTCAATCCCCCAGCTTCCATACAGCCTTTGTGAGCGATGGCATCAATTCCCAGGGCTAAACCGCTGATTATTATCACACCTTTTTTGGCTAAGTCAAAAGCGAGTTGATGGGCAATCTGTCGCCCATAGGCGGTGGGTTTGCGCGAGCCAACAATGGCGACAATCGGTGCCTCCACCTCTGGTAATTGACCGAGATAATGGATTTTTTCGGGTGGTTGATAGGTCTCAACTAGCCTATTGAAAAACTTATGCTTAACTGGTGTAATAGATTTAATTTCCATAAAATAGTATTTAATAGTTGACTTTACATCTAAACTATGCTATAATGAAAATGTTGGTGAGGATTGAGAGCCTCATCGAACATCAGTTTAACACATAGCAAGTTAGAAATATTATCCCCTTCCCCTTTTTTATTAACAAAACTATCTTGATGTGTGTCATAACCCCTTTAACCGGCGGACCCCAGTGAACTATGAGGTGGGTCACGCTTCTCGGGAGAGCCCAAAAAGGTGTGTTAAAGGGTCAAATGGCGCTAGGTGATGCCCACCCTTACCTAGCGCTTTTTGATTTTTTAACGAGTTTGTAGGTGGAGTTTTCAAAAGAACCACTAATGAAGTTTTGGGTTAGAATCTGGACTTGGCTCGAGATGTCAGATAGGAATTGCTGTTCGTCCTTAGTAAAATGCCCCAGGACGAAGTCGGATTTAGCGATGAGGTTGCGTTTGTCATTGTTGATGCCGATTTTGATACGACGGAAGTCGACTCCAATTTGGCTAATGATCGATTGCAGACCTTTATTCCCGCCAGCACTACCTGTGTCGCGGGTTTTAATTACGCCAAAATCAAGTGACAAATCGTCATGCAAAACAAGTAAATCAGTAGTAAAATCGATTTTATAAAAATCAGCAATGGTTTTTAGAGTAAAACCGGTGAGATTATAAAAAGTGGTGGGTTTAACTAGCAAAACTTTTTCGCCACCGATACGCAGTTCGCAAACTAGCGCCCGAAAAGCCTTTTTTTCGCTCCAAATCCCCTGGTAATTGTGAGCGATGTCATCAATAATTCGAAAACCAACATTGTGGCGGGTATTATTGTAATTATTGCCAACGTTCCCCTGAGCCAAAATTAATTTCATAGCATTTCCTTTATTAAAACTTATGGTTATATTTTAACACAAAAACCGCCTCCTCGGGCGGTTTTGTCTTTGTTTAAAAAAAGTTTATTTTTCGCAGTCGGCTTTGTTGCCTTCTAGACAAGAGATACGTTTATTAAGATAGATGTTATTTTCGGAGTTGGTGCTGAGGACTTTGTTGTTGGAGGCTTGAAACTTATTCCATGAATAAACAATACCACATAGCCACAAAGTATTGATAATAGTTAAGATGAGAATAATTACTTGCAAAATTCTGATTGTCTGTTTTTTTTGTCTTTGCTCATAAAAGCTCCTTTTGAGTTAAGAATATTACTAGTAGGCGTTTTTTCATTTGAACGCCCTCCCTTCTAAAAAGTACTAACTCACAAAAGCGAGTTGCAAGAACAGTATAGCATAAGAGTTTAAAAAAACAAGTTATCAGATAATATTTTTAGCAAATAAGAGTTTGGTTGATAGCTTGGTTGGCTTGAGCTTTTGCAGGACTAAAAAGACGATGAATAGCAAAACATTGAACGCCAGCAAGACCACTAGATTATAGAGTGGTGTTGGCCAGTTGAGCTGGATGGATTTGAGCGGGAGGCGGTTGAGGTAACAGTAATTCGTGCCGGCCAGATAATTAAAACCAATCATAATAAGATGAAAAGCGTTAGTGATAATGGCGATACGGCGGAGCGAATCAAGATTGAGGCGTGGGCTGGTTTTGACAAAATAAACCGCTGTCCACAATAGCGTGATATGCCCGACGAAATACGAAACATAGCCCCAATGCGGGAATAGGAACTGGTCAGGGTTGATGATTAGTAGTGCGATGATTCCACCGAAAATCCCCCAATAAATTGTAATCAGACGAGCGATTTTGTTGTTGGTGAGCAGACCGATAATCGCACAAAAAATCGCAATTCGGCAGTTGTAAAGTGGCAAGGCTTCAGCTAGATCAAAATGTTGACCAGCTGAAAAATGCCAAGCGTACATAATTGCCTGTTGGGCGAGTAGCGTGTAAGCTAGGATTTTTTTGAACTTCTCTTGTTTAAAAATTAAGTAGTAATCGCTGATAATAAACATACAGCCCAGTGTGGTCAGCGCCAGAAGCATCAGGTGCGTCTGGTCAAAAGTTGCCATGCTAATCGCCCCGTCGGGCTGATGACGAAAAAATTGCTGAAAAAAGCTAATTAATCCCACCACTGATTATCTCCTTGGAGTTGAGCGTTTATTAGCGGTAGTGCGACGACTGCTGAGGTTAGTCGAGCGAGTCGATGACTGACGTTTGGTGGTTGGCTGAGCAGTTTTGTCGGTTTTGGTGGTTTTGGTTGTTTTGTCGAGGCCGGCTTCACGATTCTTGGCGATTTGTTTTTCGTCACGGAAGGAGAATTTGATCGGTGTGCCGGTAAAATCAAAATTATCGCGCACGGTGCTATCGAGATAGCGCTTATAGCTCCAGTGCAGGAACTTGAGATTAGAACCATAAACCACAAACCAAGGCGGACTATTGTCGGTTTGAACCATATAGCGTAGTTTTGGATAGGTGTTTTTGAGACCGGCTGGTGGATGCTTGAGCTTGGCTTCGGTCAGGATTTGGTTGAGCTGGCGGGTTGGAATAGTCTGTTGGCGACGTTTCATGATGTCGAGTGTTAGGTCGAACAGTTTGGCGACGTTTTTGCCGGTGATGCTTGAGGTAAAAATCAGTGGCGCATAAGGCGTGAACTGAAAATCATGAGTGATTCGGCGCATAATGCGGTCTTTGGTTTCTTTTTCGGGAATTAAATCGCTCTTAGAAATTGCAATAATTAGTCCCCGACCAGCTTCATCAATAATGCCAGCTAGTTTGTGGTCGAGCTGAGTGCTGTATTCGGTTCCGTCAATCACTAACACACAAATATCGACCTCTTCAATAGCTTGTAAAGTGCGTAAAACCGAAAACTTCTCGATGCCGACTTGTTGCTTGCCTGGTTTGCGGTAACCGGCGGTGTCAATAAATTCAATTGGTTGCTGGTGATAATTGATGGTAATGCGGTTAAGGTCGCGGGTAGTGCCAGCGATGTTGGCGACGACGGCTTGTTGTTTGCCAGCTAAGGTGTTAAATAAGAAACTTTTGCCGACATTAGGACGACCAATCAGGGCAACTTTGGTCTTAGTAGTGGTTGGTTGGACTTTAACCTCGGGAATGAGTGATTCGAGGTGATTAGATAATTCGGCGATGCCAGAATTGTGATTGGCGGATGTATAAAAAATATCTTTGATGCCGAGCCTGAGCCACTCTTCGCGGGCGACGTTGGAGCGCAAGTCGGTTTTGTTGACGACTAGGACAACTGGTTTGCGGTTTTTGAGGGCGGTTTTGGCAATTTGGCGGTCATCTTGGGTGGGAAATAGCGTGCTATCGACCACAACCATAATCACATCAGCGAGTTCGACGGCTTCGGCGATTTGGTCTTGGATGCTGGCTTCGAAGTCATCAGCTGGATCTTTGAGGCCGGCGGTGTCGACTAACCAACTGGTTTTTTGCCCAAATTTAACCTGCGCCAAGACATTGTCTCGGGTGGTGCCGGCTTCTTTGGCGACAATAGCTTGCCGACTGCCAACTAGTCGATTGAACAGTGAGCTTTTGCCGACATTGGCTTGGCCGATAATAGCGATATTAGGTAGTGATTTTTTCATAGATTAACTCTTCTATATTATAACATATTTTGTAGATTTTTGGAAGCTATTTGATGATTGTATATTCGCCAGGCTTGAGAGTGGTTAGCTGATACGGACCGAATTGAATGCGGTGGAGTTTGACCACTTCATAACCGAGAGAGGCAAAAGTTCGGCGAATTTGGCGGTTGCGACCTTCATTCATCGTCACCTGCCAATCTCGGCGATGGTCATCAGATAAGCGACTGAGATTGAGCTGGCTACGTCCATCGGCAAGGGTGACGCCAAAATCATTAATCATTTGCTGATGAAGTGGTGCTAAATCAACATCAAGGCGGACTTTATAAACCTTGGTTTTTTGAAAACTGGGATGAGTCATGCGGTGGATAAAATCACCATCGCTAGCCATGAGGATTAGGCCGGAGCTATTTTTATCAAGTCGTCCGACGGTCTTGAGGTGATGAAGTTGTTTCGGCAGTAAATCATAAATAGTGCGGTCGCCTTTTTGGTGACGGCGTGAACAAGTGACGCCAGTTGGTTTGTTGACGGCGATGAGTTGTGGACGATTTTGAACCTGAAGAGGCTGATTATCGACCGTGATGTGGTCGCTGGGCACGACTTTTTGACCGATGTTAGCCGATTGGTCATTAACCTTAACTTTGCCTTGTTTAATTAGTTCATCAGCCTGGCGTCGAGAAATACCCAGAACTGTCGCTAGATGTTTATTAAGGCGGACAAGTTCAGAATCACTAGTCATTGGTTTGTTCGCGTTCTGGAATCAGGTCGCGCAAAGAAGTTGGTTGACGGTATTGGGGATTGATATTAATGTCGGCGGACGGTACGCTTGGGGTTGGTGCAGTGCGATGTAAACTCTCGCCATTGGTTTGGATAGCCTCGTCTACTTCAGAGTTAGAAAACTGTGGTGTGGCATTGACGACGGGATTGACGGCTGGTTGGAACTGAGGTGTTGGAGAAATTGGTTGATCGGCATTAATATCGTTAGCGACTGGCGCGTCAGGTGTCGTAATGGTGTCGTTGCTCGTAGGGGTTGAAGTATTATCAATAGCTTCCGCAAAAGCGTCTTGTTGTGGAATGTGGACGTGTCCCTCGAGGAGATCTTTAACTGCTTGAACCACATCTTCAATTCCAACTTGTGATTTGACTAAATAAATATCGGCTCCGAGTTGTTCACCACGTTCGCGTTGATCTTCGCTGGAGAGTGCAGTCATAATAATCACCTTAGTGTCTTTAATCTCAGGAGTGCTACGCAAAATATCGAGCATATCAAAACCAGAGATTTTAGGCATCATGACGTCGCTCAGGATTAAATCGGGTTTTTCTTTGAGGGCGACATTAAGGGCTTCTTCTCCATCGCCCGCAATCAGCATCTGATAGCCTTCAGAGCCGAGGCGCACGCCATAGATTTCTTGTAAGCTTTTGTCGTCTTCTACTAAAAGGATTTTGGTCATATTTACTCCATGTGGTTTGCTAAATTTGTGTTCACTTCAAGTTAATGAAATAATCTTGCTTATGTTTATTATATAAAAAAATAGCAAAAAATACTATATGAAAATTAGGATTGGGCGGGGTCTTGCGGAGTTGGCTGGGAAACGGTTTGAGATGTGTCAGTGTGGGCTTGAGGAGCGGTCGATGGAGCGACGGTGGGGATTTGGCGGGCATCGTGAGCTTGGAGCTGAGTAGCGCGGGCTTGATCGATGCGGTTAAGTTCTACATAGAAAGTACTACCTTTGCCCAAGGCGCTCTCCGCCCAAATACGTCCGTGGAGATGCTCGATGATTTTACGACAGAGGTATAAGCCTAAACCAGTACCACCAATCTCGCGGGTTTCGGAATTATCGACTCGATAAAATTTTTGAAATAAATGCGGAATATCCTCTGGCGGGATACCAATGCCAGTGTCGCTAATTGAGATTTGCGCCAAGTCCCCTTCTTTAATTACAACGTTGACGGTGACAGTGCCTTGTGGAGTATATTTGATGGCATTTTCGATTAAATTAGAGACGACTTCATGTAGGAGGTTTTTATCAGTATGAACAAGGATATCGGGATTGAGTAATTTGGAACGACTGGTGGTCGGTAAAAAGACTAAATTCACGTTTGACTGTTGGAGTTGTGGTTGGAAATCACTGCAGATCCGATTAACAAAATCAATTAAATTGATAACTTGTGGAGTGATAATGAGTGACTTATCTTCGGCTTTGGAGATGCTAAGGAGGTTTTTAAAAAGTTCGCCTAAATGTTCGACTGACGCCTGGGCTTTGCTGATATAATCGCGGGCTTTGTCATCAACTTGGGAAATTTTGGGGTTGAGTGCTAAGCCAAGATAGCCGTTGATGGTGGCAATTGGAGTGCGCATTTCGTGACTAGCTGTGCTAATGAACTCGAGCTGTTCGCGTTCTTTGTCGAGTTCGCGGGAAATATCACGAAACGCAATCAACAAATCATTCGATTCGTCGCTAATCGGGGCGATATGCATGGCAATTGGGATGATTTTGTCGCTGTGAGTTTTGATTTTGATTAAATCAATTTGGTTGGTAGCGTAAGTACGGCGACTAGTTTCGATTGGATTGTGGTCGAGATTGAGCGGAGTGTTTTCTTGGCTAACGAATTTTAAAACAATTTGATAGGAGATATCCATGGCTTCTTGGACGGAAAATCCAGTAATTAAGGAGGCTTGTTTATTAAAAAACTGAATCATCCCCTGATTGTTGATAACAATAATGCCATCCGACAAGGAATTAAGCAGGCGGTCGGAAGTGACAAAATCTTGTTGGCTGAAACGGTTGTTTTCTGGAGGTGCAGTGTCTTTAAATAAAACAACGGTGCGTATGATTAAAACGATGGCAATGAGGATTTGGGCTATTAAAATTGCATAATTAATTTGGCCTGAACTAATCATCACCCAACCAAGCACAATGACCGATAATAATAGCGTTAAACAGCAAATGATATGGCTTAGATGATGTTTGAAATTGGTCTGATTCATGTTCAATACGTTCGAATAATTGGTATATTTTTATTATAACATAAGCATAATAAAAATCCCCTCGAGTTGGTGTAGTGCTGAGGGGATTGTTAATGTTTTTAAAAACTTAGTTGTGATGTTCGTGCTCTTCGGCTTCATCAGCTTCGGCGCGCGTGGCATGAACTGTCCCAAACGGATGGTGGACTGGTGCGTAAATCGAGTAGAGCTTAAGTGGTTGGTCGCCAATGTTAATCACATTGTGCCACTTGCCAAGTGGGATAAAAATCCCGGCGTCTTCTTCAGCGACTTGCTCAAAAGTAATATCGGTTTCAGAATTACCCATTTTAACTAAAGCCCTGCCCTGTTCAACGCGCAGGAATTGGTCGTTGTCATTGTGGATTTCGCCACCAATATCACCACCGACCTCAATGCTCATCAGAGTCATCTGTAATTGTTCGCCAGTCCAAACGGCTGTGCGGAAGTTGTGATTGGAAGTAGTGAAATCTTCCAAATCGACTACAAAAGGCTGTTTGCCGTAATCTTTTAGTTCCATAAAATCCTTTCAAAATTAATCAAAATAATAATGAGGCAATACCTCAAAATATATTATATCATGCTAAGTGGGCAAAATCATCAGTAAAAACTCTTGACTTTAAAAAGTTAGTATGTTATTATTTACTTTGAAAGAGCCGAAAAGAGCTATTTTTTACGGACGAGAGTAGAAAATATTTTTTATAAGTTAGTCGAGTCATTTTTTCATAACCTCCTCTCCACTCTCGTCCGTACATATCCCCCTCTCACCCTCACATAATGTGGGGGTTTTAATTTGGTGGAGTGAGGTGATAGTCATCAACGAAAATATCCGACATATAGTCGGATATTTTCGTGGTGATCCCACCGGGAATCGAACCCAGATTTACAGGATGAGAACCTGCTGTCCTAACCGTTAGACGATGGGACCAGATTGGACGGTTATTATTTTAATATAGTTGAGCGCTTTTTGCAAGCTATAGTTTAATTCCAGCTGACTTGACCTGAAGCATTTGGGATGGCTGTGATCCAAACTTGACCGGTGTTGATGGCAATTTCTTGGTTTTTATTGTCATAAAACCGAATCTGTTTATCGCGAGCAGGTTTTTTCCAGGTAGCTTCGATGACTTGTCCGTTTTGGAAAATATAGGCCTTTTCTTGGCCAATGGTGGTAATTTGTTCACGATAGCCATCTTGGAGGACGCGTTGCATGTTGGTTTTGATGGCAATCACGGTCGTTGGTGTGATTTGGCCTTTTTCGCGGTCGAGATGGGCTCGACCACCGACTTGGCGATGATAAGTATTGGTTTTTGGATCATAAGTGTAGCGAACGTTATAAAGTGGTCCGCTGATTTTCAGATCGATATTTTTGACAGTAATTTCTGCTTCTTTAGGCGGTTTGGTGATTTGACGAGCGAAACTGTCAACGGTTGAACTGGTGTAGCCTTTGGCTTTGTTGAGAGCGTCAAGTTTAGTAAATGTTGTATAGACATTGTGTGGTGCGTAGCGGTCGGTAGCGCGCCAGTAATATTGGCCATTGAAGAACTGATCAATATCGCGATAACTGCCGTTGCGAATCATCTTGAGGGCTTCAGCACTGCCACCAACATGGGCGACGCTCGGTTGAAATGGTGTCAGCCAGTCGACATAATACTCGCGCAGACTACGCACTGGTCCAATTAACTGAGGTTTGTTAATTTGATACAAACATAAAAAGCGGGTAATACCACCTTCAGCAATTGCTTCGAAAACGATTTCGGCGTCTTTAATACCAGATTGTGGCCGAGCCGACGGGCTATTTTCAATCATAATAGCGGTGACGGCTTGATTGGTGGCGGTTTGATCTGGAACTTCAATATGAGACAGCGACGAGTAAAATTTTTGCGGTTTTGGTTTAGATTTGATTTGGACAACTGGCGCCGGCTCAGGAAATTTAATCTGAACTGTTAAAGCATACACTAAGCCGGCGGTCATCAGACAACTGACGGCGATAATTACCCCACCCACCCAGTGCTTTTTTAGAAAAGATGGTTTGGCTGGGGTTTTTGAGTTAGTGGTAATTGGTTGACGCAAGTGATTAACACTAAAACGCTGGGCGTTAGCACGTGATTGTTGCTCGTAATGGTTGGTGTTTGTGTTGTCGTTCATCATGTTGTTTTATGAGTTTATAGCTTTATTGAGACGATTGATAACGGTATCGCGACCGAGAATTGCCATCATTTGATTCAGATTTGGACTAAATGGCGCCCAAGTTAGCGCAAAGCGAATAATGCTGAAAGTGACATTTGGTTTGTGACCGGATTCAGCTAGAATTTGATTCAAAGTGTCTTGAACGCTCGCTTCGTCGAACTGGCTATCGGTCAGATGTTGAATGGCTAATTGCAAAATCGCTTTTTGCTCGTCGCGTGAGAGCTTTTTGAGTTGTTTATCGGCGTCAACGAGTGACCAGTCGATGGTTGGCTCGGTGAAGAAGTATTCGGTTAAGTGCGGTAAATCTGCTAGAGTTTTGAGACGTTCTTGAACAAGGGCTAGGACGCGACGCTTAAGTTCTGGATCAGCATTACGACCAGCTTCGCCCCAGAAATCAGTGACGCGGGTCATTAAATCATCGAGCTCGAGGCGCTTAATCCATTGAGCGTTCATCCAAAGTAAACGTTTTTCGTCAAAACGCGCACCTGATTTTTGGACACGTTCGAGGCTGAATTTAGCTACGAGTTCATCCAGTGAGAATAATTCTTGAGTGGTGCCGTCGTTCCAACCAAGGCTAGCTAGGAAGTTGAGCAGAGCTTCGGGTAGAATTCCCTCTTGGCGGTATTCAGTGACACTTTTGGCGCCGTCGCGTTTACCGAGCTTCTTGTTGCCGGTTGGTGCCATAATGTGTGGCAGACAAGCTAGCACTGGTGGCTCAAGTTCGAGAGCTTCGTAGAGGGCTAGGTATTTTGGTGTTGACGAAATATATTCAGCACCACGCATTACGTGAGTGATGTGCATTTCAGCATCATCAACAATATGAGCGAAATTGTAAGTTGGCAGGCCATCAGCTTTAATTAACACGAAATCGTCCAGTGAATCCTCCCCAGCTGATAACTCACCCATTACTGGATCGTGCCAAGTGTAACGTTTAAGTTCTGGAATTTTAAAACGCAAAGCGGTTTTACCGTCCCATGGCATAAATTCGGCCGGTCGGTGTTGACGATATAAGAATGGTCGCTTCATGGCTTTGGCTTCGGCGCGGAACTCTTCAACTTGTTCTGGGGTGTATGGATCAGGATATGCTAGACCCTTATCAATGAGCTTTTGCGCCCATTTGTGATAAATCTCTTTGCGCTGGGTTTGGAAATAAGGCGCGCTTGGACCGCCAACAACTGGGCCTTCATCCCACGACAAGCCTAACCAAGTTAAAGTGTCAAGAATCGCCTCGGTTGCTCCTTCAACGAAACGAGCCTGGTCGGTGTCTTCAATACGCACGATAAAAGTACCATTGGTTTGGCGGGCTAGAAGCCACGGATAAAGCGCCGATCGGACGTTACCGATGTGGATATAGCCAGTTGGGCTAGGCGCAAAACGAGTAATCACTGGTTTAGTCATGGCTTCATTATAGTACTAAATTTAAATTGATTCAAGAAGTTGCTTGGCGGTAAGTTGCCAAGGTGTAGTGAGTCGAGTGCTAAAGACTATAAACTGGTGGCGATTTTGTGAATTTGGTCGATTGATAAACTGTCATCAAAAGTTAGATTATATAGAATGCCACCGTTGACCCAAGTGGCCTGATTGCCATAAGTGTAAATCGTTAGGCCTTTGGTTTGGTCGGTGTGATAAACTTCGCCAGCACGTTTTTTAACGATATTCTCGAGAGTGGTTTTGGAATCCCAAGCGCTAGCCTGTTGAGTCAGCTTGAAAGCTTTATTGTGGTTTTGGTATTCCATAACGACTTGATTGTTTTCAAAAGAGGCTAGTTTTTTGATGGAATAGCCGGCCGGTTTATACTCTGGATAGGAAGCGTTGATGCCAGCTTGTGAAGCGGCGATGCGCATTGAGATGTTCGGCATATTGAGATAAGTTAAATAACCACCCAAAATTACCATTGTTAAACTACCGGCAAAAATCGAAGCATGACGCTTAAAAAAGGAAGTTTTTGGCTGGTAGGCTGGGCGTTGGTTATGGTCGTTGGCAATAGCCGAAGTAAGAGTTTGTTGTTTGAGCTGAGTGTTGAGCGCTTGGGCTTGAGCTGGTGAGATCTGCGGAACTGCTACCTGCTGACCAGCGAAAGCTCGTTCGGTCTGTTTCAGGGCACGTAATTCTTGTTTACGACGCTGGCTGGCGATTTGGTGCATGCGGTAGCGGGTGAAAAAATCAGTTTGGCGGGCTTCGGCGATGATTTGTTTAAATTGGCGGTTAGCTTCAGCTGAAACAATTACCTGCGGATTGATGGTCTCAGATAATACAACTGGTTGTTTGGAATTGAGTGCTTTGGCTTCTTCAATAGTCATGAAGTGACGAATTTGGCGTGATTTGAAACTCGAAGTGCGTAAGGCTTGTTCTTGGGCGCGAGCTTTGTCTGTGAAAGTTGGTCGAGTGGCACGTTTTTTGATGAGTTGTGGGGCGGGTTTGGTGGTGACGGTTGGTGCTTTCACGAAGTCTCGATTAAGAGTGGTCGAACGCTTGAGGCGACTACGCTGGGTTTTGGCACTCGGTGCGGTGGCTGATGCTTTACGCATTGGGACAATGTCAAGTTGTGGTTTTGACAACTTTAATAATGCGCCTGACTCTGCGTCGTAAACTTTTCCCCCGATTTTGACCGTTTTTTTCGGCATTTAATTATATTACCCCTTGTTTTTAATACTATATATATTGTAAAATAAGCTTTAGAAAAAAACAAGACATAAGCGCTATGAATTATCAAGAAAACAAAAACAACCATCATATGCTTGTGGTTTATATCATTCTAGGCGTCGTGTTTATCGCGACGGTGATTTTTGCGATTCTCATGATTCGCGGGTATCGCTGGAATGTAAAAGACCGCAATATTGAGGCTTATGGTGTGTTGCAAGTTAAGACTTTCCCGTCGGGAGCGAATATTAAAGTTGACAATCGTGAGCTGGGCTTTTTGGATGGCAAGCGATTGGATTTATCAGAAGGACAGCATACGGTCACGGTGAGTCGTGATGGTTATCAGACCTGGCAGGATCAGATTATGATTCGGGGTGGTAAGGTGAAATGGTTAAATGTACGGTTGTTCCCAGAGAAGCTAGAACAAAGCGTGGTTAAAAACTACCCTGCTCTGTTGGCGTCGTCAGAAGCACCAAATCATCGATTTATTATTAATCACATCGCTAAAAATCAGTTCGAATTGGTGGATTTGACCGGTAAGGAACCAAAATACACGACGATTAATCTGGCCGAGTATTTTGCAGACGCTGGTAAATACGATTTTGAGTTTTTGAATTGGAATTTAGTGCGTGATTCTCTACTTTTCCAGGATAAAAAATCTGCCACTAAGCAGACAATTATGATTAATTACCTCAATAAAGATCCGCGAGCGGTGATGGATTTGACGGCGCGTTATGGAGCTGTCAAACTGACATTTGCGAATTATAAAATCACGGGTAGTCAGGGCTCAATCATGTGGATTTTAGAGGCGGATAAGTTTTATCGCCTGGATTTGACGGCGACCGATAAACCAGCCGAATTAATTGCAGAAGGCGTCAAGGCCTTTGCGGCGATTGATGACAATAAGATTGCTTTTTCACAAGTCGATCCTAACGATCAACAACATCCGACTAAGGTGATTTTATATAACTATAAACTAGCCCAGCCGATTTTGTTTGATAAGGTATTAAATGGTCTTGAGCCGAAGTTTAATATGGTGCGGTTCAATGATAATGATTATTTTGTGTATAGTGTTAATCGTCAGTTGTCAGTGTTTAAGGCGGACGGTGAGTTTTATAATATGACTTCTGCTAAGGTGGATGATAAGGTTGATCGCACCAAGGCAAGCTTGCTGATTGATTATTTCCTAGCGAAAAACCCTAAAATTACCAAAATCTATAGTAAATTCTTCAAAACGGCGGCTGATTTGCGGGTTGGCGTCAACCCACGCTTCGTGACGATGTTGGTTGAAAATCACCGTGATGCACAGGCTAAAACCACCCAAACTTGGGAGAATTCAGATTTATTTGTTTACGATATTGAAAATGATGAATCGACTAGTTATGTTTATCATGACCAGGCGGCTCAGCCTGACTTGGTGCTAAAATGGCTCGATAATGTCATGCTTTGGAATCGTCAAGAAAGTGGCATGCGAGTGCGGTATTTTAACGGTCGCAACAGCCGAATTTTGACTGGTATTCACCCGCTCTATGGCGTGCAATTTGACGGTAATGAAAGCAATCTTTATTACTTTGCTAAAACCGCTGATGGTAAAATTGATTTGATGAAATTAAAGATTGATCTTTAATTAATTAAAACTTAATGAGTTTACACAAAAAACCTCCGCTCGTTGGAGGTTTTTAAATGGTTTAAATAATGGTTATTTTTTGGCTTGGTGGACCACCACTTGTTCAAATGGAATAACAATATGGTTTTGTTCAAAAGCTTTTTTGATACGGCGCAAGAACTCGCCTGAAACTTTCCACTGCTCAGCTGCCTCAACTTGCCCAAGGGCTTTCACTCGAATAGCAGAGTTCTCGAATGCGGCAACGCGAGTGAATTGGATTGGCTGGATGATTTTTTCACGCCACATCGGATCCATAATCATCGCACTACCCACTTCGTTAATCACAGACTCAAGTTTATCAATATCGGTATCATAAGCAACGAGCAATTCAATATTAGCATTGGCATAATTGAAAGTTCGGTTGGTGATAATCTCCGAAAAACCATTGCGGATGATATGCAAGTTGCCATCAATATCACGGAGTTTAGTGACACGGATAGAAATTTCTTCGACTTTACCGCTGATTTGTTGACCAGCATAGTAGAACTTGACCACATCACCCACTCGGAATTGATTCTCGGCGATAATAAACACACCAGCGACGATGTCACGAATCGCATTTTGCGCACCGAAGCTGATAATCACACCGAAAAGTCCAGCTGAGGTGGCGAGTGTTTCGATGCGTACGCCAATGACATTTAATCCAATCAAAAAGGCTAACACCCAGATGAGAATCATTGAGAATGTACTAAAGGCTGAAGCCAGGGTTTTGGCACGTTTCTGGTGCTCTTTGTGACGTAAACCGCGCCTGTCGAGCATCAAATCAACCACAAAATTGATTACGGTGCGCACAATGAAGCTGACCACAAAGGCCATCAACAGGACGGTTAGCACTTTAACAAATTTACTATCAGTCAGGAGTTTTAAAACTTCTTCTAGCATGGTTTCCTTTTGTCTCTAATTATTCCCAGCGGAAAATTTTAACAGCGATAATGTAGATTAAAAGAATCCATGCACCAATCGCACCGAGCTGTGGCAAAATCTCAATTAGGCCGGCGTTTTCGGTCATCACTAGACGCATACTGTTAGTGATTGGTGTGAGTGGCAAAAAGCCGGTGACAGCTTGTAACCAACCCGGGAAGAAGAAGCTTGGGAAGAAAGTACCGGATAAGAACATCATTGGCATTGAAACTAGGTTAGAAACTGGCGATGATTGGTTTTCGTTTTGAGCCCAGCCACCGATAGCTAAACCGATACCGGTCATCAGGACAGCGCCAAGCACAGCAATCAGGCTGAAGAGCAACCAACTGCCTCGCATATTGAACTTGAAGGCAACTAAGCCAACAATCATCATGCTAGTCATCGAAACAATCGCAATGGTTGTGTAGACCAAAGTATAGGCAATTAATAATTGACCAGCAGTAAAAGGTGCAGCACGCAACCGACGTAGTTGGCCATTTTGTTTTTCGCCTGGTAGCATGTTAGCAAGTCCGAAAACACCCATACTCATCAAACTAAAAGCCACTAAACCGGTGAAAGTGTAGTCGAAATTAGATAAAGCGGCGTCACCAACAGCTTCTTTAGTGACCTTGAGTGGTGCATCAGGATGTCCCATTCCGCGGTTGATATAAGCGACAGTCTGTTCAAACATTGCTTGCAGGAAGCTACCGCTCTGATCAGAACCTTTAGAGTAGAGGACTTTTAGGGTGCCGGTGACTTTGGCTTGTTGACCTTCGCCAGCAATTTTACCAAAGTCAGCTGGTAGCTCAACAATACCGTCGATTTGCGAGCGCTTCATTTGGTTTTTGGCAGTCTCCATGTCGTGGATATCTTGGATTTTGATAGGACCGTTTTTGTCTTTTTTGGCTTCCTCGACAAATTGTTTAGCAAATTGCGTCTCAGAATGGTTAATTAAAGCAATTTTTAGGCTAAAAGTTTTATTGTTAAAAATTGAGCCAAAAATAAACAGAAAAATTAGCGGGAATAAAAAGGTGAAAAATAGCGCAGTTTTATCGCGGAAAAAGCGCAAAAAACCAGCCTTAGCGAAGCCGAAAATTCCCTTCCAGTAAGATCGTTTTGTCATATTAGTCCCTAATTGCCTTTCCTGTTAAATCAATAAACACATCTTCAAGGTTAGCTTGTTCAACATGCTGTGGTTTTTTAAAGCCACGTTTTAATAATGCTTGAATTAAGTTGGCTGGCGTGTCAATTACCAGAATTTCGCCATTATCCATAATTGCTAAGCGGTCACATAATAACTCAGCCTCGTCCATATAGTGAGTGGTGAGGACGATGGTGATGCCGTCTTTGCGAATCTGTTGGATTAAATCCCAAAGATTACGGCGAGCTTGTGGATCGAGACTAGTGGTTGGCTCGTCAAGGAACAAGACAAGTGGCTTGTTGACTAGCGCAGCGGCAATGGCGAAGCGTTGTTTTTGTCCACCTGAGAGTTGTTCGACGTAACTTTTGGCTTTGTCGGTGAGCTGAACTTTTTTAAGAAGCTTCATGGCGTCAATTGTTTCGCCGTAGAGGCTGGCGAATAAGTTAAGCTGTTCGACCAGAGTTAATCTATTAGCGAAGCTGGTTGACTGAAGCTGAATGCCAATAATGTGTTTGATTTTTGATGGTTCACTGGCAACGTCAATGCCGTTTAACGTGACCTTACCACCGTCAATTGGACGGAGGGCTTCGATCATTTCTAGAGTGGTGCTTTTACCGGCGCCGTTCGGTCCGAGAATTCCGAAAATCTCCCCTTTTTGGACCGAAAAATTGATCTTTTTAACCACACGTTTGCGATTATAAGACTTTGTTAAATCGGTCACTTCAATAATCATATCTTTCATAAAGTTTATTATACGCTAAAAACTTACTTTTGTTGAAAAAAAGTGACAATTGAGGCTATTTTTTGCCAAATAAGCGTTCAAAGAAACTTGGTGATTCACCAGGAATTGGCTGTTTGCTGATGTTGATATTTGGTGCAGTGGGTTTGACGGCTTGACTTGGATCAGGCGAAATTTGCTCAGCAGTGACTAGTAAGCGTTGATGAGTGGTGCCAATCGGTGTACAAGTAATTAAAGTCATGACTGGTTTGGTGGTCGGATAGACGAGCTTTTCCCATTCGCTAGGCCAGACAACTTCTTTTTTAGTGACGCTGTAGGTATAACGGACACCTTTATAATCGGCATAAATTAAATCGCCAGTCTCGAGGCGGTCAAGTTGAGCGAATATGAACTTATAATCACCTTTTTCGAACACATCGTTAGAGGAGTGTCCAGAGATGGCTGTATTGCCGATTTCGCCAGGGTGAGAGCTAGCACCAGGCACCGCAAAGTGCGCCACGCCGTGCTTCATAGCTTCTTGTTGCGAGGCATTGTCATTGCCGATATCGTAAGCGACTGGGACGTTGACGTTGATTTTAGGAATAATCAGTTTTGGATCGGGACCAACGCCAATATTAACAGTCGGATCAACCACGATAGTGTTTGAAGTAGCCTCGCCTGGCGTAATATAGGCGCGGACTTGACCAATTAATAGCCGGTTATATTGTAAAAATAAGAATACGAGCACTACGATAAAAGCGGTAGTAGCTGGCCAAAAATGGCGACTTTTACGGGCTTTGTGAGCTTGGTCGGTCATTTTGGCGCGGAGTTTATCGCGCAGTTCTTTGAGAGCTTGGTCTTTTGGGTTGATTTTGGCGTTAGGTGGCAAATTAGATGCGCGATTGGCACTATTAGCCTGGACTTGTTGAAGCTGAGCTTTGACGGTGTTAGTCTGGCGTTTTAGTTGCTCGACATAGTAATATTCGTAATATTTTTGGTAGTAATTCTGCCAAGCTGAATGATAAGCTTGCCAATCAGGCGTTGGGGCGCTGGCTTGCTGGTAAGTTTGGCTGTAGAGATTTTGATTGGTGAGTTGAGTATTAGCTTGAGCAGTCGGTTGGTTGGTGCTGGCAGGAGATGAGGCTGACGGTGCGTGCGAGGCTGTGTTTTGGACAGGAGAATCAGCAGTGGTTGCGTCGGTAGTATTGACGCCATAAATCTGATCTAACTGGTTTAAAATCACCTGCTCTGCGGCCTGGCGCGAAGCTTGATTGTTAGAGTTGGTGGGATTTTGTGTATTTTTGTCCATAATAAACTTGAAAAATCGATACATCTTATTATATAATATACGGCAGTCAAAATAAAGCTTTTTCAGGCTTTTGCGATCAGACTCACCAGATTGATGCCGCGATGGCGGAATTGGTAGACGCGCGGGACTCAAAATCCCGTTCCCTCAAAGGAGTGAGAGTTCGATTCTCTCTCGCGGCACCAGTCTGGTGATTTCTTGTTTCTGTGGTATAATAAACCATCAGAATAAGTTAGTTTTTTTTAAAAAAAGGAGGGATAATAATGAAGAATATCGTACTCAATGAAATACCGATAAGGGTATATCAAGTTTTGTACCAATATGGCGAACAATATGGCCAAGTAAAATCGGAGGATTTTGCGTGTGTGATCGACGCGCACCATGATGCGTATGAGTATGGACATCTAACAATGATCTGTCATGAATACGTGATCATTGGTGATTATGCCATTTTTTGTAGTGATTGCTATAAGAAAAAACGCTATCGAGTACCAAAGGCGGCATATGCCTACTGTTTACCACTCACTAAGATGAGGAGTGATAGTATGGGTGCCAGTTGTTCAAATATTAGGTTCCTTAATAAGGATGCGAAAAAAGTGCTATATGCATGGGAGGACAGCAGTTTAATTTCGCCGTTGGCGAATTCACACAAGTCGCTCAAGGAAGTCGTGCAAATTCTCGATGAGATTAACAAACAGTCTCTCTGTACTGGAGAGGATATTGAGAAAATATCCGATTTGTTCATTAAGTTCTTTAAACAGCCAGCCTGCTCTGAGTAAGAGCGGGTTTTAAATTTTGAGAGGCAATAGTGGGTTATGATGCGCTTGTCGGTTTGTCCTCAGTTCTTAACTCTGTTTTAAAAAGCTTGATCATTATAAACACAGACAAAATCATAATTAGCGTATCTACCAGCGGACTTGCAATCCAAATTCCACGCGTTCCCAAAAATACAGGAAGGATTAACACGGCTGGGACATAAAGCAAAAATTGGCGAGAAATTACCAGTATGCCTGCGTACTTTGCTTTGCCTAGAGCTTGAAAAAGAGTTAAATTGATAATCATAATTGCCGATAACGGAAATAAAGAAAGAGCAAGCATTGCATTTGTTCTTCCTGAGGATATAAGCTCTTTATTTTCTAAGAAGAGACCTAGAACCTGCTCAGGCATCAGTAGAAATACTAGCCAAAATATCAATGACAAAAATAGTCCGAAACCGTAAAAAAGAAATGTTCCTTTTTTAACCCTTTCAAATTTTCGTGCTCCAAAATTAGTTCCTGCAAAGGGTTGATAGCCTTGACTGATTCCCCAAAGAGGAATAAAGGATAGCATGAGATATCTAAAAAAGGCACCCATCAAAATTACTTGATCCTCTCCACCGTATTTTTTCAGGGTAGAATACGTGATCATTTGTTGCAAAAGGGCAAAAATCTGCATTAGCATTGCAGAAAAACCAATCGAAAGAGTTTCTTTTACGATGCTTGTTTGTATTTTAAAATGTTTGAACCTAACATTTTTGCTGAAGAATGCGAAGTAACAAAAATTACAGATTGCAAGAACTATTTGAGATATAACTGTTGCTATAGCGGCACCTTCAAGTCCTTTTTTCAAAACAATTACAAAGACTGCATCCAAAACAATATTTAGGACAGCACTTATGCCCATCAAAAGCATAGCAATGCCCATTCGACCTTCTCCTCTCATGACCATATTAGCGGCTTGACCAAAATTTACGAATATGGATCCTAAGTATACGATTCTTAAGTAGCTTGTCCCCAAGTGAAGCATTTCTCCCTCGGCACCTACGAGAGTTAAAAGTTGAGGTGCAAAAATTAATCCGATTGTCATAGCTATTAATGAAAAAAGTAGCGTCAATAAAAGAACGTTGCCCATAATGGAATCGATTGTCTTCTGATCGTTTCGACCCACTGCTCTTGAAAGAACCGAAGCGGAACCTATGCCTACTAAAACGGCAATGCCGTTATTTATTAGCGTAAACGTATAAGCCACGCTGATTGCTCCCAAAGCTACGCTACCTACATATTTTCCTACAAAAATTGCATCCACAAAGCTGTATAAACTAATTACAAACATCCCTATAATGCCCGGAATGCTGAGTTCTAACATCAGTTTAAATATGTTGCCTGAAATTAAATGTTCTCTTTTGTCTATCATAAAATCTCCATATTTTACGTATATGTCAATTATACATAAAAATAAAAAATCAAGTCAAATGTTGCTCACGTGATTTAATATTTGATTGTGACTTTTTGCGCAAGGTGGTTTTGAAGATGCTGTTTGTTTGTGGTGCCAATTATTAGGTTCTAAATCAGAACTAATATTATGACAAAATGGCGCAAGCAGTGGCTTCGAGTGGTTTTTGTGGATTCCAGGTTTGCCAACAAACAATTTTAGCCTGAATAATCCCCTGCCAAATCTCGCTGACGCGTTCGAATTGACTGCTAATCACCTGCCCGTCGCGTGCGATAAACACTTGATTTTGATGAAAAATCACTAAAGTCGGCTGATAAGTAATGGTGAACTTATGCAGTGCCTCAACTAGCCGTAAAGTCGTCATGGAGTGAAGCAACATCACCGGATAATAAACACTACGAAATAGCTTCTGAGCTTGCGCAAAAGACATAATGAGTGTGAAATTTGGTTGGTTGACGACGTGATGAAAAGCGCCACTGATTAACTCAATGGCGTCGCGAGCCACGATGACTGGCTTAGTCTGGTCACTGATTTTTAGAGCAAGATTTTCGTATAATAAGTTGGTTTCGCTGTTTTTGCCGGCGTCACCGATGAGCAATAAGCTGTCAGTTGAGTTTTGCAAAGTTAATAAATCACTCAGAGCTTGGCTAGCTAGACCGCCTGATGGGTTTGTTGTAGAAAATACTACATTTGGAATGGTTTTGAGGAGTGGTTTTAAATCAGCTGGTAACACTAGCGATGTCTCAGGGCCGAGCTCGGTGATGGCTTGATGAGCTTTGGCGACAGCTAAGAAAACGCCTTTACTGCCACCAACTAGCCCAACTCGCCCTGCTAAGGATTTTTGTTCGGGTTTAGACCAGAGCAGGTTTTCGAACAATGGTTTTTTAGGATCTTGAGTGCGCCAATATTCCATTTACACCTCGATTTCAATGCTAATTGGACAATGATCAGAACCCATTTGTTCAGCGTGAATCTCGGCCGAGAGTAGTTTTGGTAATAATTGCTTTGATAATAAGAAATAATCGATTCTCCAACCGATATTACGCTGGCGCGCCTTGGCGAAGTGACTCCACCAAGTATATTGCTCGGGTTGTTGATTAAATTGACGCAAGGTATCAATTAGTCCAGCATCGAGAAAATTGCTAAATCCCTGACGCTCTTCGTCGGTAAAGCCATGCTTGCCACGGTTAGCTTTGGGGTTGGCGAGATCAATTTCCTGGTGGGCAACATTTAAATCGCCACAAAAAATTACAGGCTTGCGCTGTTCTAAACGCATCATATACTCCAAAAAAGCTGGATCCCACTTCTGATGGCGCAGTCCGAGGCGTGATAAATCGCCTTTGGTGTTTGGCGTATAGACCGTCACAAAATAAAACTGCTCAAACTCGGCAGCCAGCACGCGCCCTTCGCTGTTGGCATCACCGTATTGGTCGTCGGTCAGATGATATTTATCGGCGATATCAGCCGGGATGTCTTGTGTGATACTTAGCGGAGCGATTTTAGAATAAATTGCCGTCCCGGAATAACCTTTGCGCTGGGCAGAGTTAAAAACTTGATAATAATCGCTAAACAATGTCGTATCAATCTGATCTTGGCTGGCTTTGATTTCCTGAAAACCAACAATATCTGGCTGAAAATTCGCAAAAAATGCCTGCAATTCACCCTTGTTGGTGACGGCGCGCAGGCCATTAACGTTCCAGGAAAAAAGTCGTAATTTGGTCATAATTTCAATAATTTCTAGTAATTTTAATGATTGTTATGGTGCGAATTAGCGCGCAATGCGTCGAGCTTCGCGCTTCATCTCGCGTTCTTTGATAGTTTGGCGTTTATCGTGAAGTTTTTTACCAACGCCGAGAGCAATTTCTAACTTGATGTGGCGTCCGGCGGTTAGCATCCGAGTTGGAATAATACTCATGCCAGCTTGTTTCTGCTCGGCCAGATGCTTGATTTGCTTCTTAGTGGCGAGCAGTTTACGCGGGTCGGTGGCGACGGTCGGCTCGCGTTCACGCGGATTTTTAACCGTAAAAGACGCATTATTGAGCCATAATTCACCTTGGCGAATCGTCACAAAAGCGCCTTTCAAGCTAAGTCGACTGTCGCGGGCGGCACGCACTTCGGGACCGCTCAGCACCAAACCAACCACTAATTTATCACCGAGCTGGTAATCAAAACTAGCACGGCGATTGACGATTTGAGTAGATTTGGTGCTGGATTTCGGTCGAGTCATTTTTACAATCAAATTTTATAAATCGGTAATTTCAACGCCGTTATCTTTTAAAACAGTCGCAAATTGGTTGCGGTTAAAACCTTCGATTTTTACATCCTTAATAAAAGTCACTGGCACGACTTGGATATTGCCACCGATTTTAGCCATCAACTCAGCTTGAGCTTCATCATCGGTGTCGATGTATTTGTCGGTATATTCGACTTTGTTGTCGTCGAGCCAAGCCTTGAGTGCATTGCAGTAGCCACAGGTGTGTGTTGAATAAATTACGATATCATCTTTAGTCATAAATCCCCTTTTGAATCTAAAATTAAAACTTTTATAGTAAGTCTATTTTATCATAAAAAACCAGTGTAAAAAAGTTTGAAAAACGCGTGATGCTTATGGTATAGTTTTAACATGCAGGGTAAAAAAAGTTTTTCTTGGTTTAAATTTAAAAAACGCCCAACTAGCGAGCGTCAAGTGACAAAAAAGATACAAGCTGGTTTCGTGTTGCCGATGATTGTGGTAACTGGACTGGTGCTAATGATTATTATGGCGTTTACGCTACAAACGCTATCGGTCAGTCGTGAGAACTTGACGAATCAGCGAGCTCAGTTGCTGGCTCGACAAGCGGCCGAGAGTGGACTGGAACGAGCTCAACAGTGCATGCGAGAAGATAAGGAAAATATCGGTTGGGACGGCACGAAGCCAATTAAACCTAATACCAACTGTAAGGGTGATGTCAAACCAGGCTTATCGCAGTATGTCACAGAAAACGAAAATTACCGAGCGTCTTTTGAGGCGCGACCAATTGATATCCAGGATGATTTTCGCAATATGTCCTCTGTTGGTAAGCTCGAAGTATTAAAACACACATCTTTTGGCAAGAAAGTGATTAAAACCTACAAGTATACTTTAGCAGCTCATATTAAGACTGACTTAACTTTTGAAGATGTGGTGTTTGGTTCGTTATATACCTCGAATGGTTTTAATGATCTGTACTCACGTTCAGGACAATCTGCTGGATTCTCGCGTTCGGTGTATTTTTTTACTAAGACGCATTCCGGAAGAATTGCCAGTGTTGGTTACAATATGGATGGAATATTGACTGGTTATCCAAGTCACAATATTATCCCATGGCATCAACGATTTCACAGTGATCCAAAATGGCAATACGAAATTCCCTATCATTTAGTTAACCCGAAAAAATCTGATGGTTCAACGGTACCGATTAAAAAAATTATTACCGATTTTCAAGGAAATGGTTGGGTAGCTTTTTTTCTCGGATATGATGGTCGAACAATCTACGGTACAGGTTCAAACATAAACTGTGACCTTGGTATTGGGGAATGCAGGGGCGATAATATTACTGCACGCCCTATTTGGGAAAGCGGTGAAGCAAAAATGGATCTGTCAAATATTCCAACTGACGAAAAAATTGTTGATATCAAATACAACTCATCAACATATGTATTAACTGATAAAGGCAGGATTTATTTTACAGGTTTGCGCTCATTAGCTCCTGGTGTTGGGGATTCGATTGCTGATTCGAAAGTATCTAAGCCACGACTGATCACTGGTGGCGGTATTGAGAATAAAAAAGTCAAACAAATTTATACGGATAGTTATTATGCTTATAACGCAGGTAAGCTTGCTGTGGCTGTTACTGATCAAGGTGAACTTTACGCTTGGGGACAAGGGAACACTGCGCAAGAACTGGGTTTAAATCACGCTCCTAAACTAATATGGGATTCTAGTCGCTCTGGGTGGTATTGTGACCGTTGGGTGGCAGACAATGCTTGCAGTGGTAGTCGTAGTTTTGTGCACTCAGGTAAAATAGTTGATGCCGTGACAGACGGGGGAACGATTTGGGCGCTGGACGATAAAGGCGTGGTTTGGGCGATTGGTCGTAATTATTACGGGCAGGTCGGTGCGAATCAAGATTCAGGTATTGTGAAAATTATGAAACCATTAAATTTTGGTGGTAAAAAAATTACAAAAATAACAGCTGACGCCTATAGTGCACTGTTTTTAACTACTGATGGTCAAGTTTATGGGGTCGGTTTAAATAATAAATCACAATTAGGATTTCCGAAAAACACAGATGCGTGCTTTGTTGGTGGTGATAGCATTCCTTGTTCGAAAAAACCAGGACGGTATCAATTACCAACTGGCAAGATAGCAAAGGATATTTTTATTGTTTCGCCTGGTATTTACAAAGTTGCACCTAGCGATACGCCATCACAAGAAGCAGAGAACTATCGCAATAGCTTTGTGGTGACAACTGATGGTGAAGTCTATGGCGCAGGGTCTAACAAACACGGTCAGCTAGGCGTTGGTAAGGGGTGCGCTGGAGATGCTGACTACACTGCTATTTCTGCGGAATATAACACACCTCAAAAAATGATTTTAGATTATAAAAATAATGATTCTGGAATATCGAGCAATGATGATAAAGTCGTGCGTGCTAAGTATGTTCGTTCGGGTATCGGCACAACAATCGTGATTACTGATTTGAATTATGTCTTCACAGTTGGTAATAATAGTAATGGTCAGCTTGGATCTGGTGACACAAGAGAATGCCACATACCGAAACGCCATCGCTATACTAACGTATTCCAGGCGTGGTACTACTAGTTATCTGCTGTTTTTGTGCGTCAAATGATAACGCTGGCAATGTGGACAATAATAAATCGCTAATTGGACGTCGGGGTTATATTGCTGAGCGCGAGCAATGGCCTGCTGGGCGGTAAATTCACTGGTGTAAGCTTGTTTGTTTTGACAAGTGGTGTGAGCGTGAACTCCGCCCAGGCTAAACGGCGTGTGTTTGAGCAGTTTGTGCTTATGGTTGCGCCGAGGCATGCTAATCCTCGAGCAGTTGATTGATTTGCTCGGTGCTTAGTCTAGCAAGTTTGCCAGCTTCAAAATCAGCCAGAATCTGGCGCACTTCAGCGGTTGAATCGGTCAACATGAGACGGGCTCGTAAATCTTTAGCGCCATCAAAATCGCGCAGATAAATCTTGAAAAATTTCTTGAGTGGGGCGAATTTTTTAGCACCATCGGTATTATGCTTATCAAACAAATCGAGATGAAGTTTTAATAAATCGAGCAATTCGTTCTGCGTTGGGATTTTATCAGTGAAGCAGAATGGATTTTGAAAAACTCCCCTGCCAATCATCACACCGTCAAGATTATGTTTGTTAGCTAACTCGAGTGCTTGGGCGCGGTTGAGAATATCGCCGTTGATAGCAAGCTTCGTTTGAGGTGCGATCTGATCACGCAAGGCGATAATTTCTGGGATCAGCTCAAAATGAGCCTCGACTTTGCTCATTTCCTTGCGAGTGCGGAGATGGACAGTTAAGAGTTCCAGATCTTGTTGCAATAAAAAGCTCAGCCAATCGCGCCATTCATCGACTCGCGAAAAACCGAGGCGAGTTTTAACGCTTAATGGCAATCCGGCTTGTTTAGCAACGCGGATAATTTCGCCGGCTAATTCTGGATTGCGAATGAGCGCGCTACCACCGCCAGATTTGACGACAGCTTTGTCGGGACAGCCCATATTGATATCGACTGCTTGGTAGCCCATGGCTTTTAGTTCGGGAATGGTGTTGGCAAACGATTCAGGTTTACTTCCCCAGATTTGGGCGACAATTGGTTGCTCGCTTGGTAAAAATTGTAGTCGGCGCAGAGCGGAGTGCTTGCCGAGCGGGCTGACGAAGCTATCGGTGTTGGTGAACTCAGTATAAAACAAATCTGGTCGACCAGCGCGAGCGACAACCTGACGAAAAACCACATCAGTCACATCTTCCATCGGTGCTAGACTGATAAATGGATGCGGTAGGCTTTGATAGAAATTAGACATTAGGTTATTTTAACATAATCTGGGGCGAAAATAAACGGTGAGTGGGATGTTAAAAGGGCGATGTTAATAAAAAAAGACGAGCTAAGCTCGTCTCGTTCTACGAAAGCAAGATGGGGGTGTCTTGCTTTCGTAGGTGTTATTTTTTCTTAAGTATTTCGTCTGCTCTTGCATCTTTGCCAGATGCTTGATTAACCGCAACTTTCTCATTGTTGCTTAGACCGGCAAACTTTGTGCCAGAGCAGAACTTGCTGTAAGCGCTTGAGACATAAGCCTCAAGTTCTTTTTGATTGAAATTACCATCAAAAAACACATCATTCCCTCCTTTCATAAAATAACTAACCTACAATGGTCAATCCGCGGACTATTTTACTAACAGGAAATTTCCTAGCTCCGGAGTTGTCTTGCACGCAATACACTTTCCCCAGCTGATTGACCGAATGCAAGTTGATGCTCGCATTATACAATAAAAAATAATATTTGCAATAGTTTTTGGGAAAAACTTGCTTTTTTAGAGTGAATTAATATAAATCAGCTAATTCATCAAGGAGCAAATCTTCGAATTGTTTGCGTCCAGCTAGGCTTGTTGGTAAATCAGGCACGGAGAAATCGCAAGCTAATACTCGACGCCAAACCGCAGTAATTAGGCGTTTGACGCGATGCTCCGTGGCGGTATCGAATTCACCAGCGAGATAGTTGACGCGTCCATCTGGCGTTGGTGACAAGAACTCCAGGCGCCAGCTAGTGATGTGCCAACCGGGATATTTGGCGCTAGCTTCGAGCATAATTTTATAAAAATACAACTGCGTGATATAGCCATATAGTGAGCTATCGTTAAGATTCAAGCGGTCGTGACTTTTACCGGTTTTGTAATCAACAAGCGTGATAGTTTTGGTAGAATCGTCAAATTCGATTCGATCCACTGCTCCGCCGAGTAAGGCATTTTCAAACACAGCCGGCGGTGTACCAATTCGAACTTCAGTTTCGACTTTATTATTGGGATTAAATAGTTCACGGCGTTGCTCTAGAAAAATTGGCAAGCTTAATTCGCCCCAATTGAGCAGAGTGTTGCGGTCGGTTTCGGTGAGGTACAGATCAGATAATTTTTGTCGGAAAAAATCCATAATGTGTTCAATTTGAAAATCGGTGGTTTTTTGGGCATGATCTAACACAGCATGCACTAAGCTACCATAAGCTGGGCGCAAATCAAACGCACCTGGAAAACGTAAAATCTGACTCAAGAAAAACTCAGCTGGTCCGCCATATTCGAGATTCAAAAAGCTATTGAAGCTAGTTGGACTCAGACGGAAGTTCTTGAGGCGCGGTTCGAGGAGTTGCGGGAAGCTGAGTGCTGAGCTGAGATGACGATTTTTCCAATCGTTGAAATTATCCAGGAGTTCTAGCTCAATATCGGCGCTGGTGATGTCAACTGTTTGGCACTGAATCTGACTAAACGGCGCTGGAATGGCATTGGCGACAAACTCACCCGTTTCGGTCTCAACCTCCGCCAAAAATTCCAAGCGTTTGACGGGCTTTTGTTGAGTATTTTTCGTGGAGTTGAGTAGGTATAAATTAGTTTTGGCGCGACTGACTGCTACGAATAATAGACGCAATTGTTCATCAACGGTGGTTTTTTCATGACGCATGAAACGCAAATTATCCGGCAGAGCAAGTTTGTTGCGACCGGAGTTGGCACTGCCCCACTCGTTGTTATTAGTTTCGAGTAAAAAGACATGCTGAAACTCTAAACCTTTAGCCTTAAAGGCCGTCATCAGGCTAACTGCCTGCTGGTTATCGCGGTACGGATTAGTGAATAAAATTGGTTGATTGATGGTTTGGTGGAGATTGGCAAGTTCAACTAATAACTCAGTCGGTGTTAGCTCAGGTCGGGCGTAATTCTGAGCAAAAGTCAGGAACCGTTCGCGCAATAGATTTAAACACAGGCTAAACTCAAATAATGCCTCATCAGATTGGCGCTGAAAGTGGTTTTTGAGTGGTGAAGTTAGTTCTAGTTCTTGGCCGTTATCTTTAACTTTAAGGCTGATATTACCAACTAGTGCGTCAAAGGCGGCCTCGAGGCTGAGGTGGTTGATTTGACTAGCGAGTTCTAAGAGCCAGAGTGCAGGATGGCGCATTGTATCGAATTGCGGTTGATTAATAATGACTTCGAGACAGCTTTGGTCGCGGTTAGTTTGCCAGGATAATTGCCAGACGTCAGTTGTGTTTAAATCCCACAAATCATAGCTCAGTACCTCAAACGCCAGATGATTATGGGTGCGTTGGTGTGCCAGAGCGTTGACGAGTTCGGCGATTTTCAGCATAGCTTGAATACCGCGATTGTCGAGTACGTTTTGAGAGCGCTCGTAATTAATTGGAATGGCTTGTTTTAATAAAAACGGTGTGCAAGCTTCGAGCGTGCGATGGCGAGCTGACAAAATAGCAATCTCGTTAGGATTAACGCCTTGTTTGAGCAAGTTGCTAATCGTATCGGCCAGATATTTATACTCGGCAGTTATGGCTTCGAAGTCTAGTCGGCGAATATCAGGTGCCGGAAGCTTGGTGTTAGCTGAGAGCAAAGTTTTTTGAACAGAACTGTCATCAATCAAGCTGGTCAAACGATCAGAAATTTGCTCGGCGAGGTTAGTTGAAAAATCCAAAATCGCCTGCGCGGAACGATAATTGCGACTAAGGTTAATCAGCTGAGTGTCGTGGTAACGTCGATAAAAATTGAGCATATTAGAATAATCCGCTCCTTGAAAAGCAAAAATTGCCTGGTCGTCGTCACCAACTGCCATAATATTTGGTCGGCCTTCGTGGACGGGTGCGTCAGCTAGCAGTTCGATGAGTTTACTTTGGGCACGGTTAGTATCCTGATATTCATCGAGCATGATGTAGAGATATTTTTCTTGGAGATTGAACCGTAACTCGTCGCAAGTTTCAATTGTGTCAATCACCTCAAGAATCATATCATTAAAGTCGTATAATCCAGCCGATTTGACCTTAGTTTGGTATTGTTCCATCAGATCCGCCAGGTGCGTCAAGCGGTAAAAATTAAAATTATCAGTCAAACCGTAGCGTCCCTGGTCATCTTTTGGCAAAAATTTCTTACGCCAATCAGTCAAATCGGTTAATTTTCCGCTGGCAGTGGCCTGATCGAGAGCTTTTAAGAGTTCGCGATGTGGATGAAATGAAATTGGCTGAATTTGAGGCAATGGAGATTGAACTGTCGGCGTTAAAATCTCGGCCAGCTGTTGATAAAGTTCCATCCCCTGTTCAAATTTAAACTGAAACCGCTTGATGTTTTTAGTTAAATCGTGAATTAGTGGATTGATGCGGTCAAGTTCAGCTTGGTTGAAGCGCGCAATTTGACGGAGATCTTGTGGCCCGAGCAGGGCGTTTTTACACTCGCCAATAGTCGCTATGATATCGCGATTGTCGATTTTGGCTAAAATATTATTGCTAGCCATAGTGCTTTTGAGTTCGTCGATCAACTGATATTGAGTGATAGGATCGATGATGGTTTGGAGGTTTTTATCAGCAAAAAAATCCGGAAATTGACTAATAATCGTCTGCGCAAAGCCGTGATAAGTATGAATCGCCACCTGGTAAGCCGCTTCGCCAATAAATCGACTGAGGCGGTCACGCATATTTTCGGCGCCATTCTCGGTAAAGGTTAAACACAAAATCGCACTTGGTGGCGTGTCGGTGACTTCGAGGATTTTCATGGCGCGTGCCGACAAAAGTTGCGTTTTGCCAGTGCCCGGCCCGGCCAAGACTAACAGTGGTCCATCGATAGTATCAACAGCCAAGCGCTGTTCGGGGTTGAGTTGATCATAAATCGTGTTCATTGCTTTTATTGTAGCAGGTTTGGCGCGGTCGCTCTAGAGATTTTGTGGTAAAAATGGTAAAATAACCCCATGAAACTATCGCTGAATCAAATTTTAGCTGTTGAAAATCAAATTGCCGACGAATTTGCCGTGCAATTAGAATTAGCGGAAGTGATCGCATATGAAATTGCGGTGTCTCGTTCGGCGACCATGACAGTATTTTTAGCGTCAGATGATAATTTATACGCGCTGATCAATGTCAAAAATCGGGCGGTGTTGGCTGACATTATTAAGATGCTGAGTCTGTCGGGCTTGGTAGCGGAACGCTTTTTCCCGCCCTATGACAATCAGAACTATTTTCATGAAATTGGTGTTGAGCAGTATAAACAAGTTTATCCTGGCCGGCAGTTGGTTAGCGAACAGGATTTGGCGTTCTATAAGACGCTTGCGCCTTACAACCCTGCCTTAGTGCAAATTAAACAAGTTAAAAATGGTCGTATTAAGACCTTTGACGCCGATGTGAAAGGTAATTGGCGGGTTTATTGTAAATTTTACTACAATAAAATAAGCGTGAAATAATTTTTTAAAAAAGACAATGACAAAAGTAGATAATTCCAAAACTCGGCTCAATAAGGGCATGATTATCACCGTGGTGCTAATTGGGGTGATGTTTTTCTCGGTGGTGTGGTCAATTGACGGACCTGATAAGCTGTTAAAATCGATTTTGGCGGCGAATCCACTGTGGTTGACGCTGGCGACGGTGGTGTTTTTGGGATCGTGGCTAGCAGAAAGTCTGGTGCTACATATTTTAACCAAACAACTGCTCAAATCCGACCAACCGCTTAAAGAATCGTTATTGCTCGGTATTATCGGCAAGCTGTTTGACTATGTGACACCGATGGCAACTGGCGGTCAGCCGGTGCAAGTTTTGCGGATGTCGCGCCAAGGCATTTCGGTGGGTGGAGCGACCTCGGTGATGTTGTTAAAATTTATCACTTTTCAGATGATTACTACGGCGCTGTCGTTAATGGCATTTGTGGCGGGATTTAATTTTTTTGGGCGCATCAAGCTCGGCTTTGGGGCGATGATTATTGTCGGTATGGTGATTAATGTGACGGTGATGTTTTTACTACTATCAACAATTTTTGCAGCCAAAAAAATCGCCACCCTCGGCGAAAAACTGATTGGTTTTTTGGTTAAAATTAATGTGGTGAAAAACCAGCTGGCGGCGGTCGAAAAACTCCATCGTGAAGTCGAGACTTTTGCTGATAGTTCACGCCTAATTTTTAAAAATAAAGCTCTACTGTGGCAAACGCTGGGTTTGACGCTTCTGCAAGTGGTATTGTTTCATTTGGTGGCGTATCTCGTGTTTGTGGCGCTCGGCGCACCACTCAATTTGTTATGGTTGGCGTTTTTGGCGAGTTTGTTTGTGTGGATTGGGACGGCATTTATTCCCCTGCCCGGCGCATCGATTGGCGTTGAAGCGGCATTTTATTTATTCTTTGCGGCGGTTTATAAAGATGGTGCGGCGATTGGCTTGGCAATGATGGTTTGGCGAATTGTGACGTATTATTTGCCAATTGTGATTGGTATGATTGTATATGTCAAGGACAAACACGGTAAAGTTAAAGAGGTATATTAGTGGCGAAAACGCAGTTTTTTGAAGTAACATTGGGTCCAGTGGTTGGGGGTGGTCAGACGATAGCTGATGTAATATTGGCGGATGGCGCGGTCAAAAAAGCTTTTATTTGGGGTGGATTGCCTGGCGAAATGGTGCGGTTTCGGGTGACGAAAAAGCGCGCGGGCATTATCGAAGGTGTGGTGACAGAAGTGCTTCAATCGGCACCAGAGCGTGTAGCTCCTCGCGATGAGCTGGCGTATTTGGCGACTAGTCCGTGGCAAATTTATGACTGGCAATTCGAGTTGAAAACTAAGGCAGAATTGATTCGTCAAGCGTTTGCTGATCATAAAATTACGATTGAGGCGCCAACTGTGCAAACTGACCAGCAACAATATCACTACCGCAACAAAATGGAGTTTACATGGTGGTGGGATAACGACACTCAGCGGGTGGAGTTAGCACATTATCAACGAGGTGCTAAAGGCAAAGTTATTACTAATGGTTCAAGTTTGGCGCGACCCGAAATTAACCAAATAGCACGCCAGATTCGTGATTTAATCAATGCGAAAAACTGGCAAGCACGCCAGCTCAAAACTGTTCTCTTGCGCGCTAATCAGGCTGGCCAAGTCGTGGCGCAATTATATGTGACTGATGAACAATTAACATTTAGCGAGACAGAATTTGCCAACTTAGGCATCGCAGGATTAGAGCTGATTTATTCTAATCCGAAAAGCCCAGCCAGCGTGATTTCAAAACGTTTACAAGTTTTCGGTCGGATGCGTTTATGTGATGAATTGAGCGGACTGGAGTTTAGTTATCCAGCCGAGAGTTTTTTTCAGATCAATTTACCGGTTTATCAAATGGCGTTGGATCAGATCAGTGTAAGCTTGTTAGACGAGCGACCAGTGGTGGATTTGTATAGTGGTGTTGGGACGATTGGTTTGAGTGTGGCCGGTGAACGTCAGCTGAAGTTAGTGGAGATTAATCAATCAGCGGTGACGGAAATGCGCCAGAATTTATTAAAACTTGGTCGCGACACATCAGAAGCGGTGTTAGCGCCAGCTGAACAAGTGTTGGATTATATCACTAGCGATTGCCAATTAATTGTTGATCCACCGCGTGCTGGTTTACATCAAAAAGTCATTGAGCAAATTTTAAAAAATCGCCCGCAACGCGTGATTTATCTCAGTTGCAATGTGGCAACTCAGGCGCGTGACGTAGCGCTACTAGCAGAAGCTTATCGCATCACAGCAGTGACCGGGTTTAATTTCTTCCCTAAGACTCCACATATCGAAAACTTAGTAATTCTAGATTTGAAATAAACCCGAATAATCATCACAGCAAATTCAGTGTCATAAAAGGATTTGTAAAACCCCGTCGGCAACAGTCGGCGGGGTTTAAACTATAAGTGTAAAAGACTATTAGTCGTCGCTCAAGTCTTGTAAGGCTTTTGGAAGTGTTAAACTTGGAGTCTTGAGATTGTTGATTGGTGAGAACAGGCTACGCATCAAATCCTGTTGACTTTGCATAATCATCGTCTTGAGGTCGTTGAGATTCTTGGTGTTGGTTGGTAATTCAATTTTATCACTGACACCGTATTCGATATTCATATCAGCGGTGTAATTATTTTGAGTGATTTGCATTCCACTGATTAGCATTGTTTTAGGATCAACGCTCATGATAGTTTTAACGCCGTCAGGGTTTTTGGTTTCGCTCTTGTCGAGTAGTTTTTTGACTTCCTGGAAACATTGATTATCGCTGTGTTTATTGAGGCTGTCTTCGAGCATGCTCTTACTGAAAGCGACTTCGAAGCGACGTTGGTGGTCTTTTTGAGCGAGCTCTTGTTTAACCTCGATAAATTGTAAGAGCGAGAGATTTTTTTCATTGTGACATTTGCTCATCAAATCTTTGAGCTCAGGCATTGATTTAACCTTGTCGGTTTTGGCGCTATCGACAGCTTCTTTGAAGTCGCCTTCGCTAAGCATAAACCATTGATTGTTGACTTTTTGGTAAAGTTGGTTAATAAAACTAGTGAAAAAGGCAGTTTGACCGAGTTGTTGGGACGATGGCAGAAGTGCATTAACCATCGATAAGATTTTTTTGTCGAGATTAAGTTTGAGATAAAAATTCTGCTTAGCGCCGTCCATCATTAGCTCAATCTTACTGCTACCAATCATCGGATGATCAATTCCGAATTGAAGCTTGCCGAGCTGAGAAGTCGGATCAAATAGCATCTCACCTTTGACGGTTTGTTGAGAAGTAGCGCCGTCTTGTTTGCCAGCGGTGATGTTTTGAGTGATTTTGAGAGGTTTTTTATTTGCCAGGGTAGTTTGTGTCGCACGATCCATGAAGTTTTGTGGTTGGTTGTCAATGACCAAAAACTTGTAAGCTGCTGCTCCACCGCCTAATAAAACGACTAATCCGATAATAATGCCGATAATTAAGCCGGTTTTCTTTTTCTTTGGTTGTGCATCAGTAGCGGGAGCTGGAGCAACTGTAGTCGGTGTATCAGCTAGCTTGTTGTCGGTTGGCGGAATGTCTTTAGTCTCTTCGGCAGTTGTTGCGACATCATCAGTTTTAGACGTGTCAGAAGTATTTTCTGGGTGGCTATCCTCGCCCATTTCCAGGCTGGTCAGTTCATCGATTTGGCTAGTTGGTTCTTCGGTGGCATCAATGTCTTTTGTCGCCTCGGCTATTGTGTCTTTTTCAGGTGTTATGTCTTTAGCATCAGATGTCTTGTTAGGAGTGTCCATAAATCCCTTTCTGTGATTTTAGTAATTAATTATTGCTTTAATTGTATAACATTTACCCAAAAAGTGCTAACGTTTTGTGGTTGTTTGGGTAAAGTTTTTCACTTCACGGTCAAGGTCTTTAATTAGGCTTGAGGCGTAGAGGTAGTTCGGCTCGGCCGATTCGATACCATCTTGAAGTGGCGAAAAATCAAGTCGGGCGCGATAGCGAATAGCACCATCACTCGCCTGCTGAAAAGCAATCACTTTTTGCGGTAAAAATCCATTGGCACTGGTGTGAATGGTGACGTGAAGGTCTTTGAGACGATTGATAATGTTATTTTGTGCGTCAGGAGTTTGGAGATTTTTAAAACATGGATGGTATTTATTGGCATCCGAGCGTGTCACCTGCAAAAACTTCGATGGATTAAACTTGAGATTGACGATCTGTTGGGAATTGTCAGAATGTTCGGCGTCCCAAAAACGATAGCGCAAAAATACCGCCTCGGATAAAAAGCACAAATCAAGCGCCTGTTCGGAGTTGTTAGCAAGCATGGTTTTGACTAGAGAGTGATCAAGCTTGAGCCATTGTTGCGTGGTTTGTTGACTAATCAAATCAGTTAAATGCTGGTTTAAGGCGACGAACTGTTTGTCGTTTAGTTTGAAGCGAGATGGCTGATTATACAGGCGTTGAATATTCGGCATGATTTCATGAAACGGCTCAAGATTAGCGAGAAAATTAAGCGGTTGTGATGCTGGCTTACGGTCGTGTTGCAGGTTAAGCTTCAAAAAATAACTGTCGTGCTGAGGCATGATTTTGAGTGTTGGCCGTGCGTTATAAAACAAATCACTGGTCGGTCGCAACTCCAGATTGATGACTTGACGGTCCTTATTCAAATATAATGTACCTTTCGTGTGATGATCAGCTAAATTAGCATCGGGCGAATCACCGTAGATAAAATCAACTTTCAGCGGAAGATGATTATTGCTCAAGGCTTCAAATACCCGAAACTCAGGATTGTTAGACTGAAGACGTGCGGTCTGAGTTTGTAAATTAAAATTGTGAACGATTCTTGAAGCGATCCACCATACGCCAATAATCAGCATCGCTAAGACCGCCCACATCATCACTGTTTTGGGTTCAATGGTGCGTTCGGTGAGATTGGTGCGCTGGGATTGTTGATTTTGATGGTCAGAAAAAACCGGCATAGTGCCTAATATTATACCAAAACAGCACTAAAAAGCTAATGGTTTTGGTGGCGATTTTTAAAAAGTTATTATACAATAAAACCATGATTCAATACCTACAAATTATTCGTCGGCATTTAACTACGCCAATTTTTTTAATTATTTTGTTTTTATCAATGGTGCTGTTGTTTTTGGGTGAGCGTCAAGACGCCTTGTTCGTGACTGGCGCGGCGCTGGTGAATACATTATTTGGTATGATTCAGGAGTTTCGGGCGACGATTACTTTGCGTAAAATTGAACTCATGTCGAAGCCTAAAGTGAAGATTCTAAACGGTAAAAAAATCATTGAAGTCGATTATAAAGCAGTAAAAGTTGGCGATGTGTTGTTGGTAGAAATTGGCGATGAAATGCCAGTTGATGGTCAGGTGCTGGAATCGTCTGGACTAGAGTGCGATGAGTCAATTCTAACCGGCGAATCACGACCAGTTCGCAAAAAAGCTAAAGACGTGGTTTATGCTTCGAGCATTGTCGTGGCGGGCAGTGCCAAAATCCTCTCAACTCATGTCGGTGAAGAAACTAAGACTGGTCAAATGGTTAAAAAACTCAAAAGCTATACCCCGCAACTAACTCCGCTTCAAAAAATGCTCACCAAAACAATTCAGCATTTGACGGTGTTGTCGCTGGTAATGGCGGCGATATTTTACACGGTGTACAGCTTTAATAATGTGGAGTTTGTGAAGATTGTTAAAACCATCACCACGGCAGCGATTACGGTTGTACCTGAGGGGCTATTGCTGGCTAGTACGGTGTTTTTAGCATATGGCTCGCTGAAATTAACCCAGGCTAAGGTCTTGCCACAGAAGTTGTCGGCAATCGAAAGCATGGCGTTGATTGATGTGTTGTGTGTGGATAAAACCGGCACGCTGACCAGTCCAGAAATTACGTTTGATGAGTTACATTGGCTGGGTGAATTTTCACTCAGTCAAAAAAACGGTTTTCAGACGGCACTCGGTTATTTGGCACGTGAATCAAAATCGCCTAACGCTACGACTGAGGCTTTGGCACGGGAAATGCCGTCGGGCATTGGTTATCGAGTGCTGGACGAATTAGCGTTTTCATCAACCAAAAAAATGAGCGGTATTAAGATCAAGCGTCTAGTCGGTGGTTATAATATCGTGCTGGGCGCGCCAGAATTTGTGGCCAAAATCGCCAAACTTAGCCCAGACGCTAAACAGCATCTCAATGAGCTTAACGCGCAAGGTTTGCGCACGCTTCTACTGGCGTCATTGCCGATGGAGGCGAGCTTTGCAGATTTGGATAAAAAAACTAAACCACAGGCCGAACCGATCGCGCTAGTGACCTTGAAGAATTACTTGCGTGATGGCGTGGTGGAGACGATTGAGTATTTGCAATCTAACGGTATTACGCTCAAAGTGATTTCTGGTGATAACCCAGCGACCGTCTCGTTTATCGCTAAACAAGCTGGCATTGCCCGGTTCGATCAAACTATTACCGGTGAGGAGCTCGAGAAATTAAAGGGTGAGAAATGGGATAAAACGGTGCTGGCGACAACGATTTTTGCGCGAGTTTTGCCTCATCAAAAAGAAAAAATTATCGCCACTTACAAAAAGCATGGTTTTTATACTGGTATGGTTGGCGACGGTGTGAATGACGCGTTGGCGCTGAAACAATCGGATTTGGGCGTGGCGATGCAAGCTGGTGCGGCGGCGACTCGGCGAATTTCGGATATCGTGCTTCTGAATAACAGTTTTAATTCCCTACCGATGGGTATGGAACTCGGCAATCGGATTATTCAATCAATTGAGATGATCGCTTGTTTATTTTTCCATAAAATTATTTTTGGAGTGACGCTGTCGGTACTGACACTACTGAGCGGATTGATTTATCCATTTTCACCACGACATTTGACATTTATGAATATGTTTTTGGTGACACTACCGACGGTGATTTTTACGATTTTTCCTCCCTTACCTCGCCAGCGTTTGAACCCAAAAAACTTCTGGAAAGATACACTGTTTAATATTGCACCGCTGGGCGTACTGAGCGGAATTGGGATTTACGGTGCGTATGTGATTTCGTTGATGCTAGCACCAAAAGGCACAATCGGGAGCGCGACCGTGACAGTGCTGGTGACGACGTTCTTCGGGATGTTCGCGGTGCGGATTATTAACCTGATTTTTGATACGCGTCAGAGCCAAACTGCAAAACTAGCGACGATTAGTTATGTGCTAGCTTCAACGTTAATTGCGCTGACCAGTTTTGGATTTAAAATTACCCGTGATTTCTTTAATTTTTACCAGCCGGATTTTTGGTCAACGGTGATTGGGTTTGGATTTGTGACGTTCGTGGCAGTGATTCAATATCGCGTGGCGAAGCTTAAACGCTACGCTCGGCAAAAAGCCGCCGAAGCCGATTCTGAGCAAAGTGCGTCTGATTTAAGCTAAATATGATACAATACTTCTTATGAAAATCTTATTAATTAGTTTTTTGATGGCGGCGGTACCGTTGATAGAACAGCGTGGAGCGATTCCTTATGGCATTTTTAGCGGTCAGCCGGCTTGGTTGGTATTTTTGGTGGCTCTAGCGGGCAGTGTTTTGCCGGTACCATTTATTCTGCTGATGTTTAACAAAATCTATCAGTGGCTATTGAAATGGAAGTTTTTTGGCCGAATTGTCAAACATATCGATAAAAAAATCGCCAAAAACCAAGCCACTTTTGAAAAATACGAAGAATTAGCGCTAATTATCTTCATCGCGATTCCACTGCCAACAACCGGTTTGTGGACTGGTAGTGCGATTGCGTCTTTTTTGAAATTAGATTTTAAAAAATCATTGTTCTGCGCGGTAATTGGCGGAACTTTGTCAGCGGGAATTATTACGGCGCTGTGCGTGTTTATTCCAAATTTATTTAGTCACTAAGATGGCAGACGGGCTATTATGGCGTATCAGTCATTGGCGCTTTAATTGGTAGTGCGCAATAATTTGATTCGTAAGTTTTGCCATCTTTGGTGACTCTGAGGCGATTATAGCGTTGGACATTAGTTTTGAGCTGTCCAGGCATACTTTTTTGCGTATAAAAATACTGTGGAAGGCGGGTTTCTTGGCCAGTCATAGATTCCATCCAGACCGCTTCGTCGAGTGAGCAATCGGTCGAATTACCAATAAAATACACTAAGAACGAATAGGTGTAAGTCTTATCGTCGAGTTTAAAACAAGTAGTTGCGCCGTGCGGGCAATGAAAAACAATGCTACTGTCGGGAATGTTTGCGCCCATGAAATAATTTGTGGTTTTGACATTCTGGGGGTTTTTGAGTTTAAACAGCTCGCGCAGTGCAACGCCAAGTGAAGCTAGTGGTTGTGGAGTTGGTTTTTCGTCGAAGGCTTTAATTTCAAGTTGATCCTTGATGCTACGGGTATTTTTGGCAACTTCGGTGACGCGAGCTTTTTCGCGTGAGACATTCCAGTTGGAATATAGCAAGGTTGAGATAATACCAATGACGGCAATGACAATCGTTAGTTCTAGCAAAGTAAAGCCAGATTTGAGAAATGAGGCGCTTTTCATGCGTTAAATTATATGCTTATGTTTTTGTGCTGTCAAATCCAAACACGCTCTAGACATTTTCGTGGTGGTGCGTTATAATATAGCTTGATTTAAGATTTTTAAATCAACCATTGGGGATTCGCCAAGTGGTAAGGCACTGGGTTTTGGTCCCAGCATTCGGGGGTTCGAATCCCTCATCCCCAGCCAAATGGAATTTTCTCTAAATCCACCATTAAATTATATGGTGGATTTAGCTTTATAACAGATACGGCATTATCGCCGGATAAATCATTCAAGATAGTTATTTTTTATCGTCGTGGGTCTTTAGGGCTATTATTTCAATAATTTGAATTTTTACCTAACCAAACTTTCTTACAAATTACCCCCCCTGATCGGAAGATATGTAGGGTTTTTGGTAACTCTCTTAAGAAGAAGTCTAATAGAATAAAACATTGTTGTCACAGAAACGACTGCTAGTAAGGATGGTATGTTCGACAATAGAATGCGTGTGAAGGTATATGGATAGGAGGCGTAGCATGGGTGATTCAAGCGGGATTGTGTCAAAAATCAACGAAATAGTGCAATAAATGTTTAATGACTTCCATAAATATTCTTATTAGCTAGCAAAAATTAGGAGAGTTTGACTGATTAAAACAAAACTTTAATAAAGTATTGATTAACTTTATAAAGTTATTTATACTAGAGATATGAATTACAAAAAGAAACTACAAGAAATCATCGAAGTCAGCGGTCTTTCACAGCAGTTACTTGCTGATGAGATAGGCACGTCTCTAGTAACTCTTAATAATTGGCTAAACGGCAAGTCGGCTCCGACTCGTAAAGCCCTATTAGAAAAAATTGATGCGCTTTATGGTAAGTATTTGCAAAACGAGGATAAAGATTCAATAGGCAAAAGGATTAAATATTATGGTATTAGAGATTTAGCGACCGTGATCTACTTAAAATCAGTCGTAGAGCTGCTAGAAAACTTTAATGAAAATAAAACTGATTACGATATTAATGACGTCTTAGAGTTATACAATGTTTACCTATATGTTGATAATATGACCCTCCCAAAAGACCTCGATCAAGACAAGGTAGAAAAATTTGTCGAGCTTAAGCCTAATATACTTAAGACGATCTCGTCTTTCTTTAGTTCAATAACAGAAGAAAATATTTTAGAGATAGTTCAAGATGTCGGATTTGATTATCATGATGATTTATTAAGTCTTCTTACGAAATATAAGATACACGAGAGGGTGAGTTCGGGGAAAATGCTACAAGCACTCAATTCTTCAAAAGTTGCTATCTGGAACATATTGACCAACAAGCAGATTGTAAAACAATACGAACAAGAGATAAAAGCACTGATTTTATCTGATACAGATAATGCTGAATATATTATCCGGAAATACTTTGAAAAAAACGAAGATAAAGATATTTATTTGCCCGAAAGTCTTACAAAAGAGAATATACACGACATATTGGAGAGATATCTGAATAGTACGAATGCGAACCCTAACTATATGCAATTGATTGCTAAGGCAAGATCAGACCCAAGTAAAGGCATTGACGATAAAATAAAACTACTTGCAAGACAAAAACATAAGGCGTGGAATGATAATTTCTTTAAAGAAAATGAGGGTAGTTTGATATTTGCTACAGAAGTGGCTATATCTGACTCTCAAAAAGAGCCTGTTGATATATCGCAAGATGGTCAGACCTCCAAGTTTACCTACAGTAGAAAATGGCTAAAAGAACACTCGGATAATCTATCGGTGTTAAGTAATTTTATACATATTTTTCTGATTGCGAACGAGCACATGCTTCTCACCCTACCGTCATATTCATCGCAACTAGGAATCTTTGAGCGTTTTATGAAAATTACTGGACGCGATGAATATCCTGAAGGTGCTCACTTCCAATTCATAGACCAAAGCACCCTTATACAAACGATGATGTACGAAAATTTCCTTCGCTCGGAAGGTAAAGATCTTGAAAGTATAATTGCTTGGTATTTTAATGAACATCTAAAGGATACATTTGGTGCTGATGGTTTCAGTTACGTAGCATCAAGCACGAGCGCTACATATCTCGAAAGATGTAAACATGTTTTTAGTGAGATGGATAGTATTATTAAACAATTTAAGTTATACGTTGAAAATGGCTCTCTTGATCAAGAGCTTTTAGCAATCACATCTAAGACTCCTGACTATAAAGAGCTTCCTAGCCAGCTGTCTGATAAGTATGTTTATGCGGCGGAAAGCCCTGAGATATTCGAAATAATGCACTATCTCTTTTCTGATCAATCTGGTTTGACGTATATAAATGACACGCTTAAAGATAAGGATTTCGCAAGTCTACTGGCAAATCACGAAATTAAATATCGTGAATTTCACGACTATCAAAAACAATCTCTAGACAAGCTCATTGCGTGGGGAATTATCAAAAAAGCGTCAAGACGTTTGGTATTCCAGAACAAGCGGCAAATATTAATACTGAAAAACTTATTCCAAACAGAGGCGTTAAGTTATTACCATTACTCCATTGAGGGTAGGGCTGAGATAAACGCTATGGTTAGTAAGGGCTGGCTAATGAAAGAAGGATCGCTTCTCACCAGACCAGAAGTAAAATATTTTTATTACTACTTAAATCAAAAAGAATTTAGTAATGGACATGACCTTCGAAATATTTACATGCATGCGGCTATGTCTAAAGATGACAAGTTAGACGAGGAAAAACATTACAAAACATATATAATAGTGTTGAGACTCCTAATAGCATTAATTATTAAAATTAACGATGACTTTTCTACTAGCCTTCGAGTTATAAAGTAATTGATTAGTATGTACTAAGTGCTCAACTTGGTTTTGCTGAGAATGTTGCCAACTGGCTTGTTTCAATAGGATTGTTAGTCAATCGAATCTTTTCAAGGTATATTTTTCTAAAAATTATTCCCTACTAAAATCTCAAAAAATAATACAGAAACTAGGTTTAGACTGTGTTAGTGTCAATACCAGTGGGCGGGGTTGCCCCGGGCAATAGTTTTGAACTCGGTTTAAACCTCCTTTAGGATTTTTATAGTTACGAGATAAGTTATCAAGCTGATTTGCTGATTTGCTGTCAAAAAGCAAATATGCTATTTTTAAATTATGACTTTACACAAGATGAACTTACAAGATCGCTATTTTGATTATATCCAACATGGCACGAAGCGGATTGAACTACGCCTCAATGATGAGAAGCGACATTTAATTCAGCTCGGTGATCAAATTGAGTTTACTAATTCACGATCAGAAACTCTATTAACCGAGGTGATCGGTTTGTTAAAATATCAGTCGTTTGACCAACTATGTGCTGATTTACCGATTGAGTTGTTGGCTGACGCAAGTATGACTAAAGACGAGCTATTGCAGGTTTTGGGTGAATTTTATTCGACTGAGCAACAACAAGAATATGGCGTGTTGGGCATTCGATTAAAATTATCCTATGAATGAAAAAACGCCACCTCTACCTATGAGGTGACGTTAGTTAAAAAAGTACTCACTGGCGCCACGACGATATTTGTTGCTAGCAATATTTGTTAGCTCCCAGTGGTACTTGACTATGAAATTGTAGAAGCATGGCAGTCGATCTTTGGCGATTGACAGCGCTGGCTTCCGTGTGCCAAGCCATTTAAAGCTTCGCTCCAGAATCTCTGTACCGATTCCCTGCTTTTGATATGCGGGATCGATATAGAGTGTGCTGAGCTTTGTTTCTTCGGCTTTTTTCAGGCAAGCAATGCCCACAATTTTACTACCAATCACGCACGCAATAATATTACGCTTGCCTGAAATAATTCCAGGTACGACTTTTAGCCAAAAGAACCATTGGTACTTGGGATAGCTATTGTTCAGCCATTTGGTTAAATTGTACGACTGAATCAGTAGTCGTATAACTTGCAACCAATGCTTTTGTTTAAATAATTGGCACAAGTCAAGGAAAATCTTTTCCATCATACTCCCTCCTTTTTTAAAATTAAAAATAACTAACTCTTTTATATTTTACAATATTTTATATTAAAAAGCAACGTGTAAGCTTATTTATAAAACGGTTGGAAGTATAAAAAGCGATTGATGAGTTTGTGAACTTCCACTAGCACGACAATCGTGGCAGTGCTAATAATCGACACTAGTCCAAGGTCGATCAGGCTAACAGCTGTGAGCTGTAGAATTGTGTTAATTGGCGTAAAAATAACGACTAAGTGCGCGATAATTGATACTATTAGGATGCTATTCATCAAACGATTGCGTTTTTTGGCTGGATCAAACACTGACAGTGAGAAGCTGGTAGCGTTATAAGCATTAGCCCACTGACTGACGACCAGTGCGGTAAACGCCATAGTGCGGGCATAAGCCACGCCCTGTGGCTCAAACAAGCGATAAATACTGATAGTCAGCACGGTCATTGCAATACTGACCAGCGCAATACGTAGCAAATAAGAGCGATTAAGGAGCGGCGCATCTGGTGATTTTGGTTTGGCTTTCATGATGTTATCTTGGGCGGGCTGGAGGCCGAGTGGAATCACAAAAGTGGTGTCGGTCATAAGATTAACCCATAAAATCTGCACGGCGGCCAGGGGTAATGGCATACGCAACAATAATGCCGTCATAAAAGTCAGTAATTCGCCCAAGTTAGTCGAGAATAGATAAAACAAAATCCGACGAATGTTGTGAACGGTAGTACGACCTTCTTTCACAGCGGTGACGATAGTTTTGAAGTTATCGTCGAGAATGATGATGTCGCTGGCATCTTTGGCAATGCTGGAGCCAGAACCCATAGCGATGCCAGTGTTAGATTCGACCAGAGCTGGCGTGTCATTGACACCGTCGCCAGTCATAGCGGTGATGTTAGATTTTTTGAGTGCTTGAAGGAGCTTGAATTTTGCTTCAGGCGTGACTCGTGCAAACACACTACAGCTTAAGACTTTTTCCTCAAAATCAATCGCGTCATAATCGTGAATTTGACTCATGTCAAGCACGTCACTTTCGCGAGTGGTAATGCCGAGTTGTCGACCGATATTGTAAGCGGTTTTGGCATGGTCACCAGTGATCATCACGACTTTAATACCAGCTTGTTGAGCTTGGCGCACGGCAGACTTGGCTTCGGGACGCAGTGGATCGGCTAGTTCGATTAAGCCTAAAAACTCGAGTTCTTCGACTTGCTCAAGATCGTGAATCGGTGTTTTGGAACTGCATTTAGCGATGGCAATGATCCGACTGCCATTGAGAATCATATCACTCAGGGCTTGATTAATGGTGGTGATTTGATCAGGACGCAGATTAGACATTGCCATAATTTTTTCGGGTGAACCTTTGATGAAGACTTCGGTGGTTTTGTCAGACTGGTAGATTGCCCCACTGAGAGTTAAGGCTTGGTCAAACGGCATGGTGCGGACTAATTTTAAAGTATCATCCGCTAGTTTGTTTTTGCGGGAAAATTCATAAATCGCCTTGTCGAGCGGATCAGGAAAATGATTGGTTTCACTGACGACCATTGATCCCCAGACTGCTGTTAGGAACGGCTTGGAAAATTTTTTGAGTGACCAGGTGTTGACGATGGATAGTTGGTTTTTGGTTAAAGTTCCGGTTTTGTCGGTGGCGATAACATTGACCAGACCGATTGATTCGATTGAGCGCAAGTTGCGCACCAGGGCTTTTTCGCTGGCCATGCGTTTCATGCTTAACGCTAAAATAATAGTAATCGCCACTGGCAAGCCTTCCGGAATAACTGACACGGTTGTGGCTAGCACAAACGTCAAACTTTCTTCCAGACTAGTGCCGTTATAGATGAAGAATGCTAAAATGCCCACCATCACAATCGCAACCACGACGATAATTTGTGTGACCAGTTTGTTAATTTTGGTTTGAATTGGGCTAATGGTCGTGGTCGGTTTCGAAAAACTAGCAATTTTACCAAATTCGGTGTTCATGCCGATGGCGGTAATGACTGCGGTGATATTGCCAGTTACCACAAATGAACCCGAAAAAATCATATTTTTTTGTTCATAAACTTTTTTATGACCGGCGATTTTGAGGTTGTTTTTAGAAATTGGGAGCGACTCACCGGTGAGCATTGATTCATCAACGCGAGCCCGCTCAGCCTCGATAATCCGTCCATCGGCCGGCACTTTATCGCCTTCTGATAAGTATAAAATATCACCGACCGTCAGCTCCTCGCTGTCGATTTTAATTAGTCCGCCGTTACGTTTAACCACAACTGGTTGTGAGGCTTGTTTGTTGAGTGAGCGCAGGATTTTTTCGGTAGAATGGCTTTGCAAATAAAAAATCCCCGCGTTAATAATTACTACGATACCGATAACTAAAGTGTCAAAAATATGCCCTTGATGCCAACTAATTCCAGCTGCAATCAATAAAATCACCATAAAAACGTCAGCAAACGGCTCAATTAGCTTCTGCCAAAAAGATTTAGTTTCAAGTTTGATGGCATTTTTGCCGTGCTTGCGTTGATTGGCGTTAACCTGTGCGGTGGTTAGGCCGTTGGTGCTAGTTTTGAGCTTGAGCAGGCTGGCTTTGACGGATTCGTTGTAATAATTCATATGCTTATTGTAGCATTTTTAAGTAAATAAAAACATCAGTTGAATAACTGATGTTTTTATTGAAAAAAGAATAATATTATTGAAGTCGTTTGTAAGCTTCGTCTAATTGGCGTTTTGCTTCTTTGGCGACATCACAATTGTCAATGTTTTGTTTGTTGTTGAGGCATTCAAATTTAGCATCTCTCAGTAGTCCTTGGCGTGTGATGACAGTTAGCATGTTTTCCTGTTTAGTCTGTAATTTCATTGTCATAAAAACTGAAAAGGCGCTCATCGCTAAACTGATAATTAGAATCAGTGTAAAAATAATATCTTTGTGCGTATTTTTTGCTTTTGCGTCTTGCATAAGTTCCCCTTTTGATTAGATAGTGATTAAGCAGTTTTTAGTCTTGCTTAGGACTTGGCGAAAAAAACTAATTAAACAGCTCGCGCATGATTTCTTTAAATGAGCCTTTTTTGGAATATTCAAAGGCACCGCGTTGGAACGAGCGCACGGCAAGGCGCATCATAATCACGCTGAAAATAATCATTACCACTAGAGTAATTAAGCCTTCTTTGACATCGAGATTGCCTGCCATATTACGAATTAACATTGTAGTCGGCGAACTGAGTGGAAAATAACTCAAAATCGTAATCAGCATATTATTAACACCTGAGAGAATCGCATTCATCAAATACATTGGAATCAAAGTGCCAAATAGTACTGGCATGAAGAATTGAGCGGCGTCTTGGGCAGTTGGAAAGAGTGATCCAACCAAAATGGTGGAGCTGGTCACTAACAAGAAACCAATAATTAAATAACATGCACCGAAGAAAGTTGGCCAGAACTCAAATGTTACATTGCTGAGCAGATTAGCGATAAACGGTGGCACGTTGAAGCAATTAGTGGCGACTACATAAGCAATGATTAGTGGTAAAATCAGCGACAGGATTTGGATGAAACCGAGAATCACTAACGCGATAATTTTACCGATAATCAGGGTTTTAGCACTGACGGTTGTCAGAATCATTTCGGCGACACGGTTCTCTTTTTCTTCAGTTGTGGCTGTCAAAATCTGGTTGCTGGTCATTGTAAAGACAATGAAGAAAACGGCGAAGAAAATGGTCGGCACGATGACTTTTTTGAACGGTTCGTAAAGTTCGCCTTTTTCATCGAGAATATTAGCTTGGGTCTGGATGGTTTGAGCGCCTAACACTTCTGCCTTAGCTGGGTCGATGCCCTGGGTAGCAGAAGCCTTGAGGGCAGTTTTGGCTAATTCTTTAAAACCATCTGACTGCTGTTGAGAGTCGCTTTGGTTATTGGAGAATTTAGTGTAAACCTTGATTGGATCTTGAGCTAACTTAGCTGGATAGATCAAGGTCGCTTTGTAATCGCCAGATTTAAATTTCGTTAGAGCTTGCTCTTCATTGTCGCTAAGTTCGACAGTGGTGTTTGCGCCAAAAGCGCCAGTTTTAATCAGTTTTGAATGATCAACTACGATGATTTTTTGACTAGTCTCGGCGACTTGCTGTTTGTTTTTGTCGGTTTGTTCGTGCGAGAGTTTTGCGCCTAAATAAGATACGCCACCGAACAAAATAATTAACGCTGGTGTGGCAAAAACTGCCAGCCAGAACAATGGTTTGCGGATTTGTTTTAAAATCTCAAATTTAACAACGGTCCCTAAATTAAACATTAGTTAGTCTCCTTCTCGAGTTTAGTGCCATAAATATTGACGAAAATCTCTTCCAGACTCGAGCGCTCAATTGAATATTTACGCACTTGAACTTGGTTTTTGACCAGAAATGGCAAGATATCGTCCATGGTGTGACCGGCTGTTGGCTCGAGCTCAGCACTATTTTTAGTTTTGTTAAACACGGTGTATGGCGCGTCCTTGGTTGGTAATTTACCGTTAAAAACGATTTGGGCACGATTGGCACCGGTTTGGTCTTTGATGTCTTCAACCCGACCGTAAGCCTTAGCTTCGCCGTCTTTTAACAGCAAAATCCGATCGCACAAGCGCTCTACTTCTTCCATATGGTGAGTGATCATCATCACAGTTGCGCCTTTTTGGCGGGATTCTTCGACGATGTCGAGAAGTAGTTTGCGGTTGACTGGGTCGAAGCCTTTGGTCGGCTCATCTAGAATTAATAAATCTGGATCGCCCATCATCGTGATGCCCAGTTGGACTTTTTGTTGCTGACCACTGGAGAGTTTATCAAGGCGAATGTTCTTTTTGTCAGATAAATCGACCCGCGCTAAAAACCGATCAATAAATTGTTCTGCTTCAGCCTTGTGGAGGCCTTTGAGCTCGGCAAAGTAACGCATGATATTGCCGACTTTTTCTTTTTTGTATAAACCACGCTCTTCTGGCAAGTAGCCGATTTTAATATCGGTTTCTGGCGAAAACACTTTACCGTTGACTAACAGCTCGCCGTTGGTTGGATGATGGAGACCGAGCAAGGCTCGAATTGTAGTGGTTTTGCCGGAGCCGTTCGAACCAAGCAGGCCGAACACTTCCCCGCGTGCGACTTCAAAATTTAAGTTCTTAATCACTTCATGATCACCGAACTTCATCTGAAAATTACGCACTTCAATAACATTAGATTGGTGTTTCATGATTTTATTTTAGCACAAAAATCGACTAGCGCCAGTCGATTTAGATTAAGAGAGCGTGAGATTTTGATTGCGCTAGATAGTGATATAATGTATTCTATGAAAATTTCTGATTTTGATTATCAACTCGATGAGAGTTTGATTACTGATCGTCCGCCGGTGGTGCGTGGTCAGTCAAATTTGTTGGTTTTGGATAAATCCGCACAAACTATCACTAAACGTCATTATGGCGATGTGGTGGATTATTTATCAGCGGGTGATGTTTTAGTGATCAATGACACGAAGGTGCTAAAAGCACGACTAATCGCCCATAAGACGACTGGTGTGGAGCGAGAACTGATTGTGTTAGAGTCGCACGCTCAACACGATGATTGGCATCATCACCGCGTGATGCACCGCGGGCGGATCCGCGCCGGTGAAGTATTGACGGTTGGTCAGTATCAGCTAGAGGTAGTTGAAGTTCTAGGTGGTGGCGTGGCTGAAGTTAAAAGCCAAGTGGATTTATTGACGATTTGTGATCAGTGCGGCACTCCGCCTCTCCCGCCCTATATGAATCGTCGAGCAGACGCCAGTGACATTGAACGCTATCAGACGATTTGGGCTAAAAATATTGGTTCGGTGGCTGCCCCGACTGCTAGTTTAAACATGACCGATGAAACACTTGATCGTTTGCGTGCAAAAGGCGTACGAGTGGTATATTTAACGCTTCACGTTGGCCTGGGGACGTTTTTACCGATTCGAACGGACGAAGTTGAGGCACACCACATGCATCAGGAATATTTTTCAGTGCCAGCGACTACGATCATAGCAATTCGCCAGGCGAAGCGAGCCGGGCATCGAGTGGTGGGACTGGGTACGACGGTGACGCGCACGCTGGAATACTTAGCGCCGGTGATTTTGGACGAGCAAACTCCAGCGACCGATCAAATTGGCGAAGCGGATATTTTTATTTATCCTGGCTATGAATTTAAAGTTATCAGTGGATTATTAACTAATTTTCACGCGCCTCGCTCGACGGTGCTGATGTTAGCAGGAGCATTTGCAGGTTGGGAGTTTTTGCAACGAGCTTATGCGTATGCGCAAACCGAGCAGATGCGATTCTTGAGCTATGGCGACTCGATGTTAATTCTTACCTAAAAACATCTGTTGGTGTGAGGGCGTGTGGTATAATTTAACCATAAGGATTCAATATGGATTTAGATAAAGATTTAGCGCAAAAATTAAACGAGATGAATGCCCCGGGTCAAGAAACTGAAGCTGAGCGGGTTCTGCGTGAGTCACTAGAGCGTGGTCGACAACGCGCCGAACAAAGTCGGATGGTAGAGCCGTGGTTTGTTATCGGGATGATGACTTTTATTGTAGTGACGATGATTGGCTTGATGCTGTTTGTGAATAATCGTCTTGCGAACAAAAAACCGGCCGGTCCAAGTTACAAAAAAACCGCCAATGTTGTCCAGGAGCCGGTCAAGGATGATTTTAAAGTTGATTTAACCAAACGGATTTGTTTTGAGTCGGTTGATATGTGTTTGAGCTATCCGGACAATTGGAATGCTGGTTTGACCAAAAGTGGCTCTACCGAAACAATCGTTTTTAACTCGAAGGACAATCAATCGCGGTTGGGGGTGGCGGTTCAGCCGTCAGTGGCAAAAGCGTGTGATGCAACGACGAAAGCTCGGGTTTTTGAGCGTAAAACTGTGGCAATTCGTCAGCTCGGTCTAGAAAACGTCCCAGAAAAAACTAATCTATGGGCGCGGAGTTTTGTTCGCAAAAATATCTCTGGTCAGTCTGGCGACCGAGGTCTGGAAGTCGGGCTCTATTATCCGATTTTGGCACTTGATAATATTACTCACGATGATCGGAAATATGCAGTGGTTGGCAATGATCAAATCAATGGTTGTCAAGTGCTCGAGAATGAACGCATCAAAGCTAAAAACGGTGCAATTTTTGAGGTGATAGTATCGTTGATGGATCAATTTTTTGCTAGCAATCATCAATCGCAGTCGTCCGACCAATCGCCCAGTTCAGTCCAAAGTGGTGGCAATGCAAAACCAACTTATTCCCCAGTTAGTTCAGAACAAAAAGCGCTCGATTTTCTCAAAACCGATTCGGCACGGACGATGTACGAAATCCTCGCTTCTGCTAAATCAGCTCAAGCTAAAAACTAATTTTGTTTAAAAACTAACTTTGGTACCGCAGTGGTTGTTATTCGCGAATCTCAAAAATCTTAAACTTCGATTTGGCGCCAAGTTTGAGCGTAACAGCAGATTTTGGCAGGTGCAATGTGGTGGCGATTAGCTCCACTGCTTCTTTGTTGGCACGCCCATCAATCGCCGGTGCTTTAGTGGCAATCAGCCACACGTCGTCTGGCGTAGCTGGCGACACGACTTTTGCTTGTTTGGCATTAGGTTTGATTTGAGCGCGGATTTTCATAAAAATATTGTAGCATATAGTTCGATTATTGATAGATATGATATAATTAACAGATTAAAAACGAAGTTATTTATTACTATGAATCAATCAGCAATTAGTTTTAAAATTATCAAAAAAACTGTCAATGGTCGGGCGCGAGTTGGTGAAATTCACACTCCACATGGTGTGATTAAAACGCCAAGCTTTATGGTGGCAGCGACCAAAGCGACGGTTAAAGCTCTCACACCAGAAGTGGTGCGTGGCTTGGGTGGTCAGGCGGTACTTGCCAATACTTATCACTTAATGTTGCAACCTGGCGAAGATATCGTCGAAGCGGGTGGTGGTTTGGCTGAGTTTATGAACTGGCATGGCCCGAGTATTACCGACTCGGGTGGATTTCAAGTCTTTTCGCTGGGAATGGCGTACGAAAAAGGTTTAGAAAATACCTTGCGCGACAAAGCAACTCATTCTAAAAAACAACTAGCTAAAGTTGACGACGAAGGTGTGACTTTTCGGTCGCATCTCAATGGCCAAATGGTGCGCCTGACGCCAGAGCGATCAATGGAAATCCAGCATAAAATCGGTGCTGATATTCACATGGCGTTTGATGAACTTACTTCACCTACTGCCAGTCCGGACTATGTGAAACTGGCGATGGATCGGACGCATGCTTGGGCTGAGCGCTGTTTGGAGCGTCATCAACAACTTAATCTCGAGCATCAAGCTCAAAATCGCCCACTGCAAGCTCTATTTGGAGTAGTGCAAGGTGGTCAAAATCTGGAGCTACGCCGTCAATCGGCCGAAACGCTAGGCGCGATGGACTTTGATGGCTACGGAATCGGAGGTATTTTTAAAGCTGAGGAAATTGCGCCATTTGTGGGCTTGGTTAACCAAATTTTACCTGAAGACCGCCCGCGTCACTTACTTGGTATGGGATCACAGCCGATTGATATTTTTACCGGAGTTGAGTATGGTATTGACACCTTCGATTGTGTGGCGCCGACTCGTCAGGCGCGGAACGGTTCGCTCTATACTACGCGCGGGCGTATCAATATTAAAAACGCCAAGTATAAAAACGACTTTTCACCTCTTGATCCAGAACTAAACTATGAGGTGTCGCAACAATACACCAAGGCTTATTTGCATCATTTATTTAAGGCGAATGAAATCCTGGCTTCGACCATTGCTAGCGCGCACAATGAGTTTTTTGTGGTTAATCTGACTGATCAGATTCGCCAAGCACTCCTGGATGATAATTACGAGCAATTTAAGGCTGATTTTTTTGCCAAATATAATAATTAATCAGTAATTAATCTGTTCAAAAAGCGCCTGTTCGAAAATTGCAGGCGCTTTTTATAATCAACTAGTTATTCTTTTTTGGCGGTTTTGTCAGCTTCAAGCGATTTGAAAAAAGCGTCAACTTCTTTGCGCGAGTCGTCATAAAGCTTAGTCGCCTTAGGGTCTTTTAATAAATCAACCCGCAGGGGTTTGACAATATTAAAACGATAATCGCCGATGGTGATTGGAAATGCCTTCCAAAGAGTTGGATTATCAATGCGGTTTTTGCTGACGCGGTTGATAATTGCTACATACCCGAGGGTGTGCTCGTCGTTTTCGGCGTATTTGCGTTCTTTGTTATTAACAGTGGTCAGTAATTGGCGTAATTTGTTGGAATAAACCCAAATCGATTCGCCGTCGAGTAATTGGCCTTTGACACCGACGCCTAATTCCCCGCCTAATCCGTTTTTAAAATCATACAATAAATCTTGGTTATTGAGCTGACCAATAATTTTCCACTGGCCGATTTTATAGTTGGATTCGGGTTTGTTAATCTGAGGTGTTTCGACCTTTTGGACAGTTTCGACTTTTGGTTTGGGTTGAAGTTTTTTTACGGTGATAAAAATCAAAGCACCTGATAGCGCGATAATATTGACGATAAGAATGGCAGTGATTTGTTTGATGTTTTTACTCATATTTAAACCTGATATAAAGTCACAAAAAATAAACTGACAATTAAACAGATGATAATCGTGATCAACACGGTCATAATGCTAAATTCGATGCTGACTTTTGGAACTTTTTTCATAAAAACAATTATTATGGTTATATTTTAACATATTATCGATTATTTGTTATAATGTTTTTAGCATAATAGTTGATAAACAACGGGAGAAAAAATGAACACTCGAATTCAAGTCGATAATACCACCATTGCGCGATTTTGGTTGATTTTGCTAGCGATTATTGGTAGCTTAGTGATGATTTATTGGGCGCGAAAGGCCCTACTAATGATTGCGGTGGCGGCTTTTTTGGCGGTATCACTCAATCCGCTCGTATCCTCTCTGTCAAAAAAAGTCTTCAAAAATAATCGTCCATTCGCAACGGCGGTGGCGTTTATCGGGATTTTGTTGACCTTTGTGGGATTTGGATTTTTAGTCGCACCGTCGTTAATCAGTCAGGTCAAAAGCTTCGCTGAAACTGCCCCGGCAACCATTGCACACTCAGTGCAAGCATTGCGTGATAACGAAACCGTCCAAAAACTCAACCTCACTCCATCAGTTGATGAGGCGGTCAAGTTTATCGAAACCAATAAGCAAAAATGGACAGCGCAGGCTGGCTCGATTATGTTTAACGGTGTAAACTCAATCGTTGGATTCGTCTTCTCGGGCGTGATTGTGTTAACTTTGACGGTGTTAATGCTATTAGATGCGCCGACGATTATGCAGTCGTTCTGGCGGTTGTATAGCGACCGAAAAATTATGGAACGCCACAAAATCATCGCCGAAAAAATGGCTGGCACGATTACTGGTTTCGTCGGTGGGCAGCTGATTCAGGTGACAATTAACGGTATTTGTGCTGGTGTTGTAGTGTTTATTTTAAGCCTGATTTTTGATACGCCGACTAACTTAATTCTACCGGTTGGTTTACTGGTCAGCTTAATGGGTCTAATTCCGCTGGTTGGAACAACGATTGGCGGTATTTTGGGGGCGTTATTGATTACTTTTTCGAACCCAACTGCTGGTTTGATTTTTATGATTTACTTCGTGATTTATCAACAGATTGAAAATAATATCATTGCTCCGTATATTCAATCACGAGCGCTTAATCTCAGTAGCTTGCTGGTGTTAATTGCGGTGACAGTCGGTATTTATTTGTTTGGTATTTTAGGTGGTATCATTTCGATTCCGCTAGCCGCTTGTATTAAGATTCTGATTGAAGAAAATGTCTATTTAGCAAAAGTTTAAATCACTTAACACGACGCCACAGTGGCTGGTTTTTAGTATCTAAAATCTCAATTCCCTGCTCAAGCAGTTCGGCGCGAATTGTGTCGGCTCGCTCGAAATTACGATTGTCTTTAGCAAATTTACGCTCAATAATTAAACGCTTTAAGTCCTCATCAATATCTGGCGTGCTAGCAATTAAATCAAAGCCTAATAAATCATCAATTTGTTGAATAAAATCAACCAGCGACTGACGATGAATATTGCGAAAATCAGTCGTCGGTGAACGTAAAATCTGCCAAGCTTCGTCAATGGTTGCCATAATCTGTGGGGTATTAAGATTATCATTGGCGAGTTCTAGAATATGACGCTTGACTGCTAGAAAATTGATAGTTTTGTCGTGATCTTGGGCGATATCATCATAAATCTGATGGCGAAACGATGCCACCTCGCGCCAACTAGCTAAGCGGTTTTTGGCGGATTCGAGTGCCTCAAATGAGAAATTACCTTCTTTTTGGTAATGGCCCTGCAGAATGAGCATTTTTAGATCCATCGCCGTGAAGCCACGCTCCTCGAGGTCAGCTAGCGTGTAGCCATTGCCGAGGCTTTTAGAGATTTTTGTGCCATCAGATTTGAGATGATTGTTATGAATCCAAAAAGTCGCCATTGGCTTGCCAGTGACTGATTCAGTCTGGGCAATTTCGTTGGTGTGATGAACTGGAATATGATCGATTCCACCAGTGTGAATATCGATTTGCTCACCTAGAGTATTCAAAATAATCGCGCTACACTCCAAATGCCAACCTGGGAAACCCATCACCTCGCCCGCCTCAGGATTATCTAATAAATCCACTGGCGTTGGCCATTCCATATCACGTTTAGCTTCGCCGATTGGTGAAAATTTCCACAGAGCGAAGTCGGTAATCTGTCGTTTTTGAAGATTTAACTCAATGCGTGCTCCAGCTTGTAAAGCGTTCAGATTGAGTTGTGCTAAATGCCCGTAATCTTTAACTAAACTAGTATCTAAATAAATCCCATCATTAATCTGATAAGTCAGACCGGCTTGCTTCAGTCGACGCACTAACTCTAGTTGTTCGTTGATAAAATCAGTCGCCTTGGCAAACTGCAATGGTCGGATCAAATTAAGCTGATCAAACCCTGCTAGAAACGCCTGACTGTATTGCTCGGCAATATCCCAGGCGGTCAAACCTTGCTCGCGCGCTTTTTTAACCAATTTATCCTCGCCTTCATCGGCATCCGAAGTTAAATGTCCAACATCAGTCAGATTAATCACTCTCTTGGGTTTATAACCGTCTAAAATCAGCGCTCGCACTAGCACGTCCCAATAAATATAAGCCGCCCAGTTGCCAATATGCAGATAATTATAAACCGTCGGCCCACAACTATAAATCTTCACGGTTGGTGGATTTAATGGTTGTAATTCTTCAATTTGGCGCGATAGGGTGTTGTAGAGTTTCATAGGTATATTTTAGCACATTACCCGTATCTAATCATACTTATTGTTTGATGGTTTCGTACTTAGCAATACCTATGAGCGCTGGGCTATCATATTTTTGATAAATTGGCTTAAGGATCCGGATGTTATTCTCGTCTATCTGACCATCGAGAATTTTTGATAATTCTTGTTTACTTATGGTAAGTTCTAGAGTTTTTTCCTCGCCAGCTCTTAATTCGATTTTTTTATCAACTGTATCTTTCGTTAATACGAAAGTTTCGTGGTCGCCAATTTGGAGCTGATTCGATAGAAAAACGCTATTTTTGGAGTCGTTTTGAATAGTATAAGTGATCTTTTGGCTGCTAATTTTGACATTACTAATTTTAATGTCGTTTAAAAATTGCTTCTTTTTCACTAATTCACTAAACTGGATGCCATTATCTAAAAAACGTTCGATATCGTCTCGCGGGGGTTGGTGCTTACTGGATGGCTGCTGGCTTTGCCAGTGCTTAACACTCAATACTGCACCGGCTATCAGCAGAATTGCTATTAGAATGATTCGTCTTTTATTCATTTCCTTCTCCAATCTTAATATAACCAATCACGGTTCGCTTCTCGTCATTTTTGTAAATTAGGCGGTAAGCTTTGAAATTATCTCTACTCAATTTAGTTCTGACGACTGAGTAAATGATCATCTCTAGATTAATTTCTTCGCTTGGTTTGAGGATTTTGTAAGCTTGATTAAAGTCATAGAACAGTAGTTCAGTGCCGGATCCGTTGGTGTTATGAGTGTCAATTACATTTGATAATTCTGGCGTGATTAGAATTTCATGATCATAATTGTTTTTCAGAGTATATTTTGCCCTAGTATATTGACTATTAAGCTGATAGTTCTTAATCTCGATTTTGTCGGCTTTTTGCTTGTTTTTGTAAAAACGATAATAAGAATCAGCGGGTAAGGCAAAATCTGGATTTGATTTAAACAATTCTTGCTGGTTATTTCGAATTTCGGACACGATTTGACTAATTTTCTGTTGATCTTTATCATATTTTATTAAAAAGGAGTTTCTGATAGCAGCTGTAGTAAAGATGATGGTTGCAATTCCCACTACCATTACCCAGTCCTTGCGAAGTAAGTCTTTCATTTTAAACGATTTTCCCTTCTCTGATTTCTAATACCGCATCGCAGCTGTTGAGAATATTATCATTAATGTGCGTGATAAAAATTACTAACTTGCCTTCATCGCGTTTTTTAATTAAGAATTTTTGAACTTTAGCAACAGTATCTTTATCGAGTGCATTAAACGGTTCGTCTAGGATATAAGTGCTTGGTTGATGCATAAAAGCTTGGATTAGACCAGCCTTCTGTTTGGTGCCGAGGGAAAGATTTTTGAACTTCTCATTTTTATACTCTTCAATCCCGAAGAATTTATACCAATAATCAAGGTCGATCGAATCCGGTTGGTTGCTCATTTTGCGTAAGTATTCTAGGTTTTCTTGTAAGGTAAAGTCATTGACTAAAACTGGATTTTCGATCACAATACCAGCATCTTCGATATAATTGTTATTTTTACGAATTTCTTTACCGTTTTGTAGAACTTGACCAGAAGTATATTTAATATATCCAGCGAGACTTTTTAAGATTAAGGTTTTGCCGGAGCCATTAGAGCTGGTAATACCGTACATTTTACCGTCTTCAAACTTGTAATTAATGTCCTTAAGGACAGTTTTTGTACCATATTTTTTCAAACCATTATGAATTTCAATCACCTAAGCTTTCCTTTCTTTGATTAAAATAACACCATAAACAATTATTACAATTAGTAGATACAGTACCATAATTCCAGATAACGGTAATTTATAAATAAAATAATCAGCAAAAATTGATAATGTAAAAACTCCGACTAAGAAAAACTCAATACGGTTGACGATGAATAAGATTAAAAACGGCATAATAAAATAAAACACACTAGTTAGTATAATATGTTGAATAGTTACGAGGCTTAAACCATGTTCGACTTTCATGAGTAAAATTACTAGACTGATGACGATGGCTGATACGATGACATCAATGAGTATCGGTACTATAAAAAATCGAACAGATTTCTTTATGTAGTCATACAAACTACTTGATTTAATTCGAATCGTCTCTTTTAATCCTTCGTAAAAGTTGTTAAATTTAGTTATAGTTAGCGAGTAATAAGTGAGCACAACAGCACTCAGAAATATTATTTTTGAGACGTCAATCTTAGCCATTAAATCATAATCTATGAAATAAAATGAATTTAGTCCGATTGATGTCAGTTCTTCAGAATTCATTGCTCTGCCCTGATGTGAAATATTATTTTGAATCGAATAAACTGCAACTGACAAGAATATTATTTTAATTATTAAAATCCAGAATATTCTAAACTTCGATTTCATTAGTACTTAATCTCCTTAGCCAAAAAGATATTACACCAGCAATAACGATAGGAGCGATCATTTGGAATGAATTTGTACCAATATAAGCACCATTGATCAATAGAGCGTGAGGTAATAACATCTTTGCTTCATAAAGTATACCTGTCGATATAGGAAGTATTGGGATAATCCATATAGCGATCAGAAAAATTAATATACCGTCAAGTTTTCCATATCGATCTATTAAACGTAGAGTTAGTTTGGTAAGAACGTAAATGCCAATGAAGTTTACAATCTCGAATACTATAAGAACGATATAATCATTACGCATGATGAAGTTAATGATGTCGCTATGATCATATAAAAATGTAAAGTGCATGCCAAGATTTGGTTGTGTTGATGCTAGTCCAATAAGAAATAATGCTAACACTACAACGGCTGAGAAGCAAGCTGGAATTAATGATAACTTATTTTGGAGTTTATCAATTTCAGATTGATATTTAGTGTTTCTACCAATATTATATTTGATAAGGTGATTTTTAAGGTTTATATACAGAAAAATTACGCTAATATATAATGACGGGAATCACTCTGAGTTTGATGGCGATATAGTCTGAATGCGTTGAATCGAGTGTGAAATTAGCACGTAAATCAAGGAAATGTTGCAAAACATTCTTATGTTTTGCTTGTTCAATTATTTCTGGCGATAAATCAGAATCCTGACTAGTGTTCTGTAATCTAGATGGTGTTTTATAGGCATAATCAATATACCTATAAAACACCATGAATAAGGTGGCACAAAGAATTATTAAGTATAAAGCCAGATACTTGCGATTGATAATTTTCATAATCATTTAATTCCTGGTCAGTTATCTGTCTATATAATAAGAAATTTCATCTTAAAAAGCAAATAAGATTAGCTAGAATTGGATTTTAAAACGTGATTACTTTTTATGAGTCGTGAGTGTCGCTAAAAATGTCGCCACTATTTTGACAGCTGGAGGCTACCAGATAAGTTGTATTAGGAAATAGTTTGTTATCTTCGGCAATTAGTGAATTTTCAACTTTTAATCTTAACATAGTTTAGCAATTATTGAGGCTCTTTTGTACGACCTCAATCAACTCCGCCTTGATTGTGTCAAAATCATCATAAACCCGAAAGCCTGAGGCGTGAGCATGTCCCCCACCTCCGAAATAGCCGGCGATAGTTTCGGCGATTGGTGCATTGGAGCGGATTTTGCCAGTGATTTTGCCGTCAGGATAGGTTTTGAGGGCGATGGCGACTTCTACGCCAGTGACGAAGCGCATTTCGTCGAGTACTAGTACGCTCGGGTTGTATTTGTCAGAATAGAGTTTGATCTCGTCAAACGGGATGGTGACCAGCGCTAACTTGCCGTCAATTTCGTATTCGACGCGTTGCAATAACTCACCTTTGTAGTGCAAAATCTCAGGTGCTTTTTTAGATAATTCGAAGCGAGCTTGGTCGATGTCATAAACATGCGCTCCTGCCTCGGTTAATTGGCTCATGATTAAATAAGTTTGTGGGGTGACGTTTTGAGTCGATAAACCAAGCGTATCACCCAAAATCGCCGCCATTAAAGCTGTAGCTAGCTCGCTTGATAACTCGAGCTTGAGATTTTGAATTAAATCAAAAATTAATTCAGCCGATGCCACAGCCGGTGCGATTAGCTCGAGTTGCGGTGCGAAACTAACATCAGGTTTGGTTTCGTGATGATCAATAATAATGACCGGTTTGGAATGTAAAAAATCCTGACGAACTGGGTCGTCAAGCACTTTTGATAATAAAATTTGACTGGCGGTATCGACAACGATCGCTAGATCAGCGTGATAATCAAACTCATCACTGACTCGATCCCAGCCCGGCAAATAACGCATATAGCTTGGGATTTGAACCGGACAATACAGACTAGATTGTTTACCGAGTTGATGAGCGATGTCTTCAATTGCTAATGCGCTCCCGAGCGAATCAATGTCGGGATTTTCGGCTTGAATAATAACGATATTGCTCGCCTGCTTGAGTAACTGGCGAAATTGCGTAATCTGTTTGTCGCTAAAATGGCGCGGTAATAATGCTTCAATTTCAGGACTCATAGCGACACCGCCTTACGGCCGTCAAGTGCATAGCCGAGGGTAATTTGGTCGGCATATTCGAGGTCGGTGCCGACCGGTAAGCCCTGGGCTAAGCGGGTGACGGTTAGCTCTAGCCCAGCTTCTTTGATGCGTTTTTGGACATAGAGTGCGGTTGATTCGCCTTCGACGCTAGCGTTGGTGGCGATAATTAACTCCTCAACTTGATCATCATGTAGTCGCTCTAACAGTTCGGCAATATGCAAATCATCGGGATGAATGCCGTCAATCGGCGATAAAGTTCCGCCTAATACGTGATAAGTACCGTTAAATTTGCCGGTTTTTTCGATTGGAATAATATCGAGAGGCTCTTCAACTAAAGCTACTAATTGCTTATTGCGCTTCGGATCAGTATAGAGTGGCGAAACCTCCTCACCTTCACTAATCAAGGCGAAAGTTTTCGGGCATTCTTTAATTGAGCTTTTAAGCTCGGCAATTGCTACCGCAAGGTTTTGGTTGTAGCGGTCGTGATTTTTTAACAAAAAATAAGCATAGCGCTCAGCTGTGCGCGTGCCAACACCTGGTAATTGCCCAAGCTCATCAACAAGCTTGGACAAGGCTTGCGGTAACAATTGATTCATTAACTACAGTCCTAAACCACTGAGTCCGCCCATGAAAGGCTTCATTTTTTCGGCAGCGATTTCTTGCGCTTTAGCCATGCCGTCGCGAATCGCAGCTTTGATATATTCTTCAGTTTCTTCAATGTTATCAAGATCGATCATCTCAGGATTGATTTTTAAATCTTTAATTTTTAATTCACCGCTAATTTGCACAGTGACAGCCCCGTCACCAGCTTCAACTTCGATAATTTCTTTTGCTAATTCTTTTTGGGCTTTACGTAAATCGTTTAACATTTTCATTTGGTCAAAAGCCATAAAAAACTCCTTTTCTGGTTATTGTCGATAAGCTTATTATATCTTAATTTTGGTTTTTTTGGTAGAGGTAGAAACGATCAGAATCTTGAGTATGACTGTCGTTAATAATTGCCGATGCGGTTAAGCTAGTGGTGTTCTGAAAAGCTTTTTTAGTAAAAATTGCGCGCGAATAATCGGCGTGATTATCAAAAATTTTAACTTGCAGATTGTGCTTTTTGAGATGTTTATAAAAATCCAATTCGGCTTGATCAGCCACTAACAGGTCAGTTGCTTTGTCAGACTGAAGCTGTCGGTCAAGTAAGTGCAAATCTTGTCGAAATTGACTAGCGAGGTTCGGGGTGTAGGCGTAGTTTTTGAGTAAAATATCAATGCCGGTTAGCGATAAAATCACCATCGTCAGGCTAATCACTAGACTACCAAACACTCGCGGATATGGATTGAGCGGAAAAATTGTCATCCAGCTCAGGGTAATCGAGTGAATGCCATAAGCAATCATCATTGCCAGTGGTAGCCACAGTACGATACTTGGATTGTGCGAGAGCGACAGGCAGATAATCAGATTAATTAAGGTTAGATAAAAAATCGCCATACTGCGCACCGAGAAGTATTGTTGCCCCAGAGTAAATGCGCCGATAATGGCTAAGACTAGCGCCCCTAGTCCAAAAATTGGTTGTGTCAAAAACTCCGGTCGTGCTGACCAAAAATTGACCACATCAATCAATGGCTGGAAAATATTTGCTGGTGTTGGCTGGAGATTGATTAATAGCTTGATAATTGACGGCTGAGTGATAATTTGGAGTAATAATGGGCTGATAATCAGAATAAAACCAATAATTCCTGGCAACAGCAAGCGCAGATTGAACTGTTTAATTAGCAATCGTGGCTTCGGGTGTCCAAGCGATAAACCAACCAATAATAATGGCAAAAACAGCACCATCGGCGTGTAAACGCTTAAACCGAGCACAACGCCGAGCGCTGGCAAAATTAGTGCCAAAGTCGCTTTGTTTTTGTTGGCTTTGAGCTGTTGGAGGTCTGGTAAAAATTGGCTGACTTTTGTGAGTAAAATCATAATCACGATTTGCCAAAAAATAAACATAATTCCCGGCGTGCCATCTTGGATCATAATAATCAGCTGACTGGTCGACATCACAATAGCGCTGGCAATCAAGGCGGTTTTGCGATTAATCCAATGCGCAATTAACCAGAAAAAACCAAGTAGCGACAGTCCGCCAAAAATCAACGACGGTAATTTCACTGTTAAAGTCGATAATCCGAAAAACTTTAGTCCAGCTAATTGCAATAATTTATACGGAAAATCAATGATATTTTGACCAGAAAACAAAGTTTTGAAGTTTAAACTAGCAACTTGGTCAATTTCGGCTTGGCGCAGACCAGCTGGTGCATACCAAAACATCAAGCCAACTAGCCCAGCGAATAATCCAATAACCGCCAAATGAGCAATGATATAACGCCAATTATATAAGCGATAGGAGATAATCTCTTTTTTCATATCTCTATTTTAACATATTTAATCGGTGTGGTCTTTATCTAAACTCATAAAACGTAAGCGTTCTGGGTGGAAGTAAAGCTCAACCTTGCCGACCGGACCATTACGGTGCTTAGCGATGATTAGATCGGTGATGTTTTGACGTTCGGTTTCCGGTTCGTAATAAGCTTCACGATAAATAAACATCACGATATCGGCATCCTGCTCGATCGAACCAGATTCACGCAGATCAGCCAGTTGTGGGATTTTCGGGTTGCGGTTTTCAACGGTACGTGACAACTGACTGAGGGCAACCACTGGGACATTTAATTCGCGAGCAATCAACTTCAGACCACGTGAAATCTCGGACACTTCTTGCACACGGTTGCCGTCGTTGGAACGAGTCGAGGCTTGCATCAGCTGGAGGTAGTCGACGATAATCAATCCTAGTTCGCGGTTGTGAGCGGCGCGTCGGGCTTTGGTGCGCATTTCTAAAATTGACAAACCTGGCGTGTCGTCAATCATAATTGGTGCTTCAGCCATTTCCCCCATCGCCTCGGATAATTTCGAAAAATCCTCGTCGTTCAAATTGCCGGTGCGTATTTTCCAGGAATCAACTCCGGAGGCATCAGCTAACATACGATCCACCAACTGCTCTTTACTCATCTCTAAGCTGAAGAACAGAACTGGTTGCTTGGCGATGGTTGCTACGTTGTAGGCTAAGTTGGTCACAAAAGTGGTTTTACCCATGGCTGGGCGCGCTGCCAGAATTAACAAATCCGACCGCTGAAATCCAGCTGTCATATTATCCAGGTCGCGGTAGCCGGTCGACACACCACGGAGAGCGCCTTGGTTTTTATGTAGAGCCTCAATGCGATCAAAACTCTCCGTCAAAATATCTTCAAGCGATACCAGGTCACCAACTGAGTTCGAATCGGACACGCTAAAGATTTCTTTTTCGGCCTTGCCTAATAGTTCATCGACAGTTGTGCCTTCTTCATACGCTAAATCAGTAATACTCGACGAAGCTTTAATCAGGCGTCGTCTGGTGGCGGCTTGGGCGACCATCTTGGCGTAGGCTTCGGCGTGTGAAGCGGTTGGCACATAGTTCGTCAGTTCCGCTAGATAAGCCGAGCCACCGATTTTAGTCAAATCTTTATTTTTTTTGAGCTGATCGGTTAGGGTTAATAAGTCAATCGGTGATGATTTTTCAAATAATTTCAACATCGCATCAAAAATCGCTTGATGTTTTGACTCGTAAAAATCGCGCGGTTTAACCACGGTAACGATGTCGCTAATGACGCTTTCATCAATTAAAATCGCCCCGAGAACACTTTTTTCGGCCTCTAAGTTCTGCGGAATTAACCGACCGGTTGTCTCACTCATCTAAATTCACCTCTTCTCCGCCACCCATTATATCAATAACCGCTTCGATTTGACTAGCTTTGGCGTCGGCTGAGCTGGCTTCGGTGACAATTTTGATTTCGTAGTTAGCTAAACCAAACTCTGCTAGGCTTTTTTGTAAGTTTGTGAAATGTTTAGGGTCGGACAAGCGTTTCATAGCGAAGGCGTTGGCAACTTTAATAATTAAATCATTTTGTTGAAAAATTAGCTCAGCCTTGTCGAGAATGCCATAGATTGCCAAGTAATTTTTCTTGATGTATTTTAAGAAATCGTCTTTTTTGAAGGAATTGACTGACTTGGCGGGAGCGACTGGCGATGTGGCGTTTTTTGGGTTTGAAGATGGTGTGGTGTCGGCTGGTGCTGGGGTTGATGTGGTAGTAGTCGATGGCACAGTGGTAATCGTCGGCGCGGGTTCTTGCGTGGCCTGTTGGTTGGTTTTTTCGATGACGGCTTCGGTGATTTTCGCCTTGTCAGCAATGGCAAAATTTGAACCCAGAGCCACGATTAACTCGAGATCGGGCATACTAGATTTTTCGACTTTGAGTAGCTCAGTGATCAGTTGTAAATTGCTTGGATGACTGATTAAATCTTGCTTAGCGACGTGGGCTAGTTGTTTCGCAATCTCAACGCTGGTGAAGTTTTCGCTCAGTAGTTGATTGATAATTTCGATCAGCTCGAAGAGCTTGCCTTGCTGATAGTTAGCTAAGAGGTTTTTTAGAGACTGCTGATCAATTGTGCCGGTTAATTTATTAATTAAATCCTGATCAATTGTTTGACCATCACCAGCCAGGCTCGAGAGCTGGTCGAGTAGATTAATGGCATCGCGCAAGCCACCAGTTGAGGCTATGGCAATTGACTCCAGTCCAGCATCGCTAATCTTAATCTGTTCGGCGTCGGCAATCTTGCGTAGCTGAGTGATAATGGATTGATTGTCAATTTTTCGAAACACAAACCGTTGAGTTCGGCTGATGATGGTCGCTGGAATCTTATGTTCATCAGTTGTCGCTAGGATAAAAATCACGTGTTTTGGCGGTTCTTCTAATAACTTCAAAAAAGCATTGAACGCTGATTTAGACAGCATATGAACCTCATCTATGATATAAATCTTATATTTAGCTTGAACGGGTGCGATATAAGCTTTTTCGATGATATCACGGATATTGTCGACGCTAGTATTAGAGGCGGCATCAATCTCAATGATGTCAATATTGCTATCGTCCAGCCGATATTCTATATCATTTATGCTATATGCTAAAATCCGTGCGATGCTGGTTTTGCCCACTCCACGCGGTCCGACCAACAAATAACCATGGCTAATGCGTTGATTCTCAACGGCCAATTTCAGAATGTCGGTCACTTGACTCTGCCCCACGACCTCATCGAAGCTCTTGGGGCGATATTTTCGATATAACGCCTGCATTTGATACTATTTTAGCACAAAACCACCCACCTGGCTGTTGTGATTTTTATTGATTAAAACAAGCTAAACTGTTGAGTTGGTAGTTCGATTTCGCCGATTTCTGGACGCATGATAAACGGATAGCCAGTGAGTTTTTTCAGAGGTAAAGCAACGATAGTTTGTTGGTAATCACACAGTAGAGTTGAGCCGACTAAGCCAACAATTCGGCCGGTGATTTTATCTGTGCCGGACAAATCGACAATGTTATCGAGACGACTTTTGTCAAAATCCTCAACAAAATAATGCGAATCAAGATTGAGCCACTTAGGGTCTTTGAACTGAAAATCAAGCGCTTGTTCAACTACATCTTTGGCGTCGAATAAACAACGTTTGGCGACTTCTTCGTCGTATTCTTGGCTGAGAAGTTCGAGCTTTTTGCTGATTTTGACATTTTCGACAAAGTTACCGAGTTTCGAGATATCGGCTTCATACTGGCGAGCGACCAGCGCTGAATTGAAAGTATCGAGTACGATCGCCTGACGCGCCCCCTGCTCTAACAAGCGCGCATAGCCTCGACCAGCGAACGAAATGCCAACTTTAGTAAAATTCGGTGAAAAATACGCTAAATACACGAAATGCGGTTTAGCGTTTCGGCGTTGTTGCACTTCTGATACGCTATCAGCATTATAAAAAGCGGCGTTGAAGCCGGTGCTGGCTTGGCATTTTTGACATTGTTCGTATTTTGGTTCAAGAGTGGCGTGATCGGGGCAAGTGTGAATTTCGCCGGTTTCGAGATCGTGCCAGCCAATACAAAATCGTTGTCGGGTGTTAAATTCCATATAAATTTCGCTACCTAGCTCAATATTACTCGGCACGGCCTGACTGGCTGAGTTAATAATCCAAAACGGCTTCTCGTCGCGTGAGTAGCCAACATACGACAAAATCTGAAATTCGTTCATCGCCCATGTCCCCTTTTTTTATTAAAATCGTGATAGTTTTTAGCGTAGCGCCCGACTAAAACTGCGCCTTTAGTCTGACGAAATCATCTTTATAAATTATAATTTAGCTTCAACCGCTGCCCAAGTAGCGTCAGGATTGTCGGCTGGAATCAAAATCGTCACCTGTGAGCCAATTTCTAAGCGGAAATAAGTCACGCTAGCTAGCAAAATACGGTATTCTTTGCCGTTGACCTCGACATAATACAAACCATCTTGGTTGGTCAAAGTACCGATCACCTGCTTGCGTTCGGTTGGGCCAATCTGTTTGTACATGAATTTGCCTTCTTCGGTGATGGTTAATTTCAGGACGTCACCCTCGACCAGCTTCGATTTGCTGGCATAGTTAGCGGGTACAGGGTAGGTTTTGCCGGTGGAGGCAATCATTGATTGTCCATCGAAGACGCCCTCGATAATTTGACCGGTGGCTTCTTTGACGGTTTGCGCTACTGAGACGGTTTCTTCGTCACCAATCACGCTAATTAATAATTCCTTGGCAGCCGCCAAGTTGGTTTCGGCCTCGGTAATCAAGGCTCGTAATCGTTTGATTTGTTTCTCTGGTAAATCAGACATTCTCGCAGTTCCTTGTCTGTTTTTAAATTAGTAATATCAAAAACGATTTTAGCAAAATTACCCACAAAAGTCAATTATAAAAATCAACTTGTAAAAATCAATTTCCACAACTTTAACACTAGTTATAGCAAAAGTGTTGTAAAAATTATCATTTACAAAATTAAAAAAATCGCTAATGTTTAAAAAAGTTATTTAGCATCAGAGTTCAAAACGCTTCCCAAGAGCCTCCTAGCGAGCATTTGTTGTCAAGAAAAACGTCATTTTTACCACAAAATTAAAACTAAAAATCACCCAGCGTTCAGCCAGGTGATTTTCGAAATACAATTTAATCGTTTTTAATAAAAAATGTAGTTTAAATGGTTTAAACTATGCCAACTCAACGGTTGCGCCAGCTTCTTCAAGCTTCTTTTTAGCTTCTTCAGCTTCGTCTTTGCTGATGTTTTCTTTGATAGCGCTTGGAGCAGCGTCAACCAAAGCCTTAGCTTCACCCAGTCCAAGACCAGTGATTTCTTTAACAGCTTTGATAACTGCAACTTTTTGTGCACCAGCGTCTTTTAGGGTTACGGTGAATTCAGTTTTTTCGTCGGCAGCGTCAGCAGCAGCTGGGCCAGCAGCGGCCACAGCAACAGCAGCTGGTTCAATGCCGTATTCATCTTTCAACAGATTTTTCAGGTCGTTAGCTTCAAGAATAGTCAATTTTACCAATTCTTCAGCCAATTTTTTAATGTCAGCCATGTTTTGACTCCTTTTATAAAATTATAGATTAGTAGAATAGTATTTTTAGTTAAAAAATACTCAAAAAATTAGTTGGTTGCTTTACGAAATTCCAAGTCTTCGTTGGTGAGACCACCAGTAATGCCATGAAGTGGCGATAGTAAAGTCTCGACGATTTGACCGATGAGTTGGTCTTTGCTTGGCAGTTCGGCCAAAGTTTTGACCGTTGCCGCATCCATCACAGTGCCGTCGCTCATGAAAGCGCCAACTAGCTCCATTTGGGTGTTCTCTTTTGCGAATTTACCCAAAACTTGTGCTGCAGCGACTTCATCTTCGCTTGAAAAAGCGTAAATTAGCTGGCCGTGCAAGGCTGAAGCATCGACATCTTTGAGGTGATCAACGCCCTTCATTGCTACTTTGACCAAGCGGTTTTTAACGACTTTAACAGTGACGTTGCTTTCGCGAGCTAATTTGCGAAGCTCTTGCATGTCCTTAACGGTAATGCCGGCGAAGGTTGCACTCGCAACTGCCTTTGAGTTCTTCAACAATTGCTCGATTTCAGCAACCAAAGCTTGTTTTTTATCGCGTGAAATTGCCATAAAATCCTTTCTTTGGTGTTGTTTTGTCAAACGATTAAATTGTTAAATTGCGGTAACTGGAGCGCCAAAAACAAAAAAAGTCTTTGATTCTCGCAACTACCAAAGACTTTATCTCATGATTTCCTCGGTAGCAGATTAAGTCGGAATCCGACAGCTACTGTCTTTGGCAATACCTAATTGGATTATATCACAAGTGTGGTAGAAAAATCAACATCAAAAATCGCAAAAATCATACGAGCTTAGGCGATATGTTGTGATTGATGGACGCCACGCTTGACTTTTTAAATCAAATCTGATATAATTAAAGGATACACCTTATAATAGCCGTTCGTATATTAATATTAGTAATTCGGGCGGTATTATGAAAAGTTAGTTATTTTAAAAAAGGAGGAAGCAAAATGAGTAAAGATGAAAAAAGGATGACTAATGAGATTGAATCTCGCAACTTCCCAATTGACGCCGCCGTGGCTACATTTGAGAAGCTAAACCCCGATAATGTGAGTCGTTTAGGGGCTGATATCAAGTCATTGAAAATTTTATTTATTGGTGAGGCGTCAGCCTTGTATTATCCTGCGGGATGGTACTACACAGGTAATGAATTCACTAACGCTGGTAATTGCGATGAGGGATTCGCAATTGCCGTTCCCATGGAAAGGCATGTCAGTCAGCGACATGGGTTTACTCATTAAAATCTTAACCACGCCAACCGGCGTGGTTTTTAAAATTAATAGCAACGAATATTTATGATTCGTCAACTATCAACAAAAGTGGTAATGAGCTAGTATTTCTTGCGTTTATTATAAAATTTTTTGAGCATTTCTTCGCTTAAACCAAGATTTTTAAGCACTGAATACTCAAACAATATGAGGAGCTTTTCATAAGTAAACCACATATCCTCGTGGTTGAGAATAAATGATAAATTTTCTTGTTTGATTACTACGTGCGACAATTTATTTCTGGTTAATCTGATCTTCTTGATATCGCTTTTTGAGAATAGTCGATTATTTTTTGGAAGTGCATCATTGAGAGTTTTGATAGCTTTTTCTAGAGAGATATTGAATTTTTTTTGCTCTATACGTACATAGCCCTCTATTGCTCCAACGATATCTTTGAATTGATTTTCCAACATTTTAGGAACATCTGAGCGCAAGGCGGAAAATAGATCAAATACATCAGCGTATTTATCTTTATAAGTGAACCATTCCGTAAAGAGTACTTTACGCTCAGTTTTTATATCCTTAAAGGTGAAGTTCATGTCGTGTGCATTAATATTTTTGTAGTATTTTTTCTGAAAGCGAGAAGGCAGTAAGGTCGTGTAATCCATAGCATTACCAGTATTAACTTTTATATCGATAGGCTCTAGGCTTCGCCCGGTGGCGATAATGAGGAACCTTTGAAAGTGTTGAATAATACCCCACGCTTCTGTTAGGGGTAGTTTACCTTTCTTGGCTTTTATTCCAAGAACACATTTTTGTTCTATATTAATATTTTTTTCAACTGGAAATATAGGAATTCTGCCAACGCTCGAGACTAGGGCAAGGATAATATTCTCATCCTCATATATTTCGGTTGTCTTGACGTCATTTATCACTATAACAGTACTTTCTCGCTTTAGCGGATTATCTTTAAAAGTATTATGAATGGTAACAACTCCGTCATCTAGCCATTCGTATAGGTAGGGAAGCTCAACATAATATCTGTCAAAAGCTAGATTCTCTATCTTGTCAATATGTTCTCCTATAAAGATATCGCCAAGGTAATACGTATCAGCCTTGTAGCTGTGTATAGTAAAACTAATAGGGTTAGTAAAATACTCAAGCGTATATTTATTGCCACCATTTCTAGCAACACCCTGTATGGTCGTCTGTTGATCCGTTTTTACTAGCTTAGGAGTGCTGTCATAAACGCTAGACTGCAATCCCTTAAAGCTGCCAGTTAACTCAAGTTTTCTGTCTTCAATTAATAAGTCGCCAGCTATTTTATTGTCTGGGCTGTCTGACAGCCACCATATTCCACTAACTCTCTTTTTCATATAATTATTATACCATTTATTGCTCAAGTATCTCTGCTCTCTATTTCTGGCGTAGTGAGATATATTATGTTGTAGTAAATTAGTAATTTACTAATAAAATCCCGCCCTTTCGGACGGATTTCTGTAAAATAAAATATGGAGCCACGATCGGGGCTTGAACCCGAGACCTCATCCTTACCATGGATGCGCTCTACCAACTGAGCTATCGCGGCCTAACTCCCCTAGTATAGCAAAAACTAGGCTAAAAGTAAACCCATAAACTCGCCTGCCTTACTCTAGTTGTTAGCTAATTTTGAGCCCACGCAGATATTGCTTTAACTCGGCGCTAATTCGCCGGCTCTCGATAGCTTTTTGGATGGCCTTATTATGGATAAAGGTCGGTAGTTGCTTATTCTCGAGATATGGTAGAGCGGTGTCGAGCTGTTTGGCTAGCGCCGTCGCCAGATACCAAGCTTGCATCATCTGGACATAATATTCATCGGATTTTACTCTAAGGACTTGCTTAATCATCATCGGCTGAAACTGCTCATCGAGAAAATTACTCAATAACAGCCCCATGCCGTAGCGCACGGTATAAGTGTGATTAGATTTTAACCAAAGCTGGATTTTATCATATAGCACTTCTGGGTGACGCTTAAAAATTGGTGGATTAAAAGAGTCGCAAGTCGCCCAATTGTCGACAAACGGTAAAAACCGCTCGGTCAGTTCTAAAGTTCGCTCCAAATCCCCCACTTGTTCGATCAAAAAAGCGTGTAAATTATTCTCATCGTAATATTGATGCGGAAGTTTGGTTAAAAACCGCTCGGCATCGGCTCGGTGATGACGCCATAAATCTTTTGCAAAACGTCGTAAAATTGGCGTGCGTACCCCGAGAATGCGTGTTTTATCGATGGTCGGCATTAGTTTGGCCTGAAAATCCCGATATTTGGCATCGGCGAGGGTTTGAAGTTCGGCGGTGACATTCATGTCATTATTGTATATCAGAGGCTGAAGTTTGGCAAAAAAGCTGTTCCCGCATCCTCTAGCCTTGTAATTTATTTTAAAAAATGCTATAATACGATAAGATTTTTAAAAAATAAGAAGGAATATAATGGCCAAAAAGAATAGCAAACGCAAGTTGGTTGGTTTGGTGAGTGAGTTGACTGGTCACCGCACTTATTACACCACCAAAAACACCATGAATACTCAAGAAAAACTGAGTATCAAAAAATACGATCCAATCGCTCGTAAACACGCTGTTTACACCGAAACTAAGAAAAACCTCGGTCGTAACGAAGTTAAGCCTCGCAAAGGTTAAATCTATCTCTATGATAATTAAAATCACCTCGAACTGGGGTGATTTTTCGTATTATTAAAAATCCCCACTGATGGTGGAGTTTTTATCTGGCAGGGGCACTAGGAATCGAACCTAGATCTAAGGTTTTGGAGACCTTCATACTAGCCGTTGTACTATGCCCCTACGACCCGATCATTATAACATTTTTCTAACAAAAAACCAAAAAACACGCCCGAAATTAGTATAAAAAGGCGTGTGTTTGGACAGAGTTATCTTTTGGAGGTGGGTTTGAGGTTTTTAAGTTTTGGTAAAACGAAGGCTTCGAATAGGTTGCCGGCAATGAAATTAACCCCAAAAGCTAGCGCGCTGAATTTGGTGACGATCAGGATGTTGCTGGCGAGTTGTTGGTGATAAAAATTGACCAAGCCGGCAATTACTAAACTTTCACCTGCTAGGAACAGATAAAAATGTTGTAATTTGTCGAGGCGATCACGTTTTTTGACCCAATCGGTTAGCATTTGTTTGATAATTTCCCACATATTAACTCCTATTTCTCTATTTTGTCGGTGTTGCGTGTTGGCTGTGGCTTGGTACCAAGATTTTGTATATATCCCCGCTTAAGTAACGCAACTATATACTTTAATTATATCATATTTAAACCGTAAAGTCAAAATAATGGTTTAGTGAAAAACTTGAAAAAAAATAGTAAATCGTTTATAATTTAAACCACACCGCATGAGCGGTTGACGCGGATTTTCCGCAAAACGCGCCGGCTTAGCTCAGTTGGTAGAGCAACGGTTTTGTAAACCGTAGGTCGTCGGTTCAAGCCCGACAGCCGGCTCCAGAAATATGCTGGGGTAGTGAAGCGGTCAAACACATCAGACTGTAAATCTGCCGGCATACGCCTTCGAAGGTTCGAATCCTTCCCCCAGCACCATATTAATAACCTGTTACGGGGTTATTTTTATTTTGGTATAATTAGTATTATATGAAATGTCGATTATGCGGGTGTGAGCTGAATCATAGCAATAAGTGTGAATCTCACATAATACCAAAAGCGATCTTTAAAGATATGAAGAATAGTGATGATGGTATGTTAAGTGTGGATTTGCTGTCTGGTAAAACTAAAAGATCACCACAGGGTGGATATGATAGCAAAATACTTTGTAGATTTTGTGACAATAAATTTTCAATATTTGATCAAGCTGGTGTTGAATTTACAAGAATTGCTGTTGAAGATCTACCACTTGTCACGGCTAAGAATGGGCAGTTATGGATTTATGAAAATACAGAGGATAAAATTGATTTAATTAAAAAATTTGTTTTGAGTGTAATCTTAAGATCATCTTATAGCAACATGGACGGCTTTAAGAGCTGTTGTCTTGGTAATAAATATGAGCAAAAGATTACTGAAATATTATTTAAAGAGGCACTAATTGATGATGAAATAGTTATAACTTGCGGTAGGTATACTAGTGATACTAGTAGAATAGACTACGTTGTTACCCCAGCTCGTCTAAGGGTTGATCAGGTTAATATTTGGAGAGTCATGTTTAATAATGGCATAGTATTTTTTGTTAAAATCGATCAGAGGCCTATGCGATACCAGCATGTCATAACTAACGCGACTATGAATAATCAACTTCTTATAAAAAATATGGGTAACTTTAGGGATTCGAGGGAGTTTCAAGAGGTTGTCCTTCCGGCTTTGAAAAGATCATAAAATATTACTGAATCACTCGACCGGAATTTGTCCCGGCAGATGCTTCTAGCATCGGTTGAGTCTGACGGTCGATCAGACGCATGGCTTTTTGATACAAATCTTTGGCGAGATCTTCTTGCCCGTCTTTATGATAAGCGAGGGCGAGCATTTTTAGGGTCTGGGGGTTTTCTTCAATTTCAATCGCCCGCTCCAATGCCTGGATTTCTTTTTTCAAATCACCCATTTTTTCTTGGACTTTAGCGTAGGCAATATGACGTGATGCTAGGCTGTCGTCGAGTTCGAGTGCTTGTTCAAATGCTAGCGCTGCTTTTGGATATTCGCCAGTATTGTAATAAATCAAACCGACATTATGGAGGTTATTGACGCTAGGTTCGAGGCTTTGCGCAATTTCAAAACATTCCACCGCCTCCGTGAAATTCTCTTGTTTAGCATATAAAATCCCCAGTCGATTGTAAGCGGCGGCATTTTTTTCATCGACTCGCAGAATCGTCAATAAGGCTTTTTCAGCACGTAGAAACTTTTCGTTTTTGATGGCGTCTTGTGCGACTTGCCAGAAATTTTCGATGCGTGACAAAACATGCTCGCTAGTGCGATCGATACGCTTCTTTGGCTCCTTAAAAAATAGTAGCCCGATGCCAACGACTGAGATTAAAATTAGTCCTAACATAATAATGTGATAGCTCCATTATAGCATTTTTGTGTAAAATTACATAACCGCTTCGAGCAGGCAGAGGCGAACGGCACAATTCTGCTGGAGGCGAGTCAGTGCAGTCAGCCATTTGGTGGCGCGGACGAAGTGACTAGTGGTGGCTTTGGTAATGGCAATGGTGTGGTGGATTTTTAAGACTAATTGCGCTAGAGTGATGGCTTCATCGCGAGAATTGAAGTAATTTTTGACGATTAGTAAGGCTTCGGCGGGTTTGGCGGTCAGGAGTTGGCGGGCGTCGGTAGCGATTTGGATATGGTGACCGGCCAGTTCGTCGTTGTGAATCAACTCGAGCAATAATTGTAAATTATCTTGCGCCAAAAACAATAATTGTTGTTGTTTGGTGGCGTCGAGGTGCGGATAATTAGTTTTTAAAAAAGTGGTTAATGCGAGTTTGGCAATTGGACGAAGCTTGATTGTCTGGGTGCGCGAACGGACGGTGGTTAATAAGTGATTCGGTGTGGACGATAATAGCACTAAAAATATGCCGGAATTTGGTTCCTCGAGTAGTTTGAGTAGTGAGTTTTGGGCGCTGGCGGTCATGGTCTCGGCTTGCATGATTAAAAACCAGCGTTTTTTGTCGGTGGTGGTGATTGATTTTTCAATGATAGCGCGCGTGGCGTCGATTTTGATTTTGCCGGTATCGTCGGGCGTGGTGATGAGGACCGGCTCACCTTTAGCCTGACATTTTTGCATAATAAAACGCTTGGCGAGTTCTAGCTCGGCATTGGTGCGAGCGGTAATCAAACTGCTATTGGCGCCAGATTTTAAAAACGAACAAATCTGATGCTGATTATCCTGCGACAATAAGCTGTCAAATTCAGCTAAATCAGTTGTGGTGTCGGCTAGTTTTGCCATGGCGCAAACTCGCTTGGTAATGGCGCAGTGATGGTTAAATGTTGACCGTCGGGCGTTTGAAACTCAATTGTCTCGGCATGAAGCATAACGCGTGAATATTTCTCGCCACCATAGAGATAATCACCAAGAATCGGCAGATTGAGATAGCTCATGTGAACACGTAATTGATGAGTACGGCCAGTCTGCGGTTGAAGTTTGACGAGGTGTTGGTGGTCGATAGACTTGATAATCTGATAAGTGGTGACGGCTGGTTTACCACTGGCGTCCACCATGAACTTGCCGGCGTTTTTGAGGGAGCGTTTCAGTGGTAGGTCGATTTTGGCTTGATGATGTTTCGGGTGTCCAGTCACGACGGCGTAGTAAGTTTTATGAACTTGGCGGTCTTTGAATTGTTGTTTTAAAAAGTCGGCTGTGGCTTGGTTTTTGGCTAAAATCATCACGCCACTAGTCGTGCGATCGAGGCGATGGACAATACCGTCGCGATAATTATCAGTGGTAAAATCGCTGTGTTGGCGGATAAAATCAGCCACGGTGAACTCGTCGTCGCTCGATTGATGAGTAGCATGGCTTAAGACGCCAGCTGGCTTGTTGATCACCATCAGGTCGGCATTTTCAAACAGGACATCAAATTGTTGCGGTTGTTTGATGGTGGTGGCGGTGGTGTCGATAATGATGTCATCGAGGTTTGGGTCAATTAGTTTTTTTGGTGAAGTGACGGTTTGGTGATTGACACTGACTTGACCGTTTTTGATGAGTTTTTGCAATTTGGCACGTGATAATTCTGGGTGTTGGCTGACAAGATATAGGTCGAGCCGAGTCTGTTCGAAGTTGCGAGCCAACAAATAACAAGTTTTTTGATGAAATGGCAAACCAAAACTGCCCGGTAAATCAGGATTTTCGAAGATTTTCAGCTCGTTAGCTGGCCAAGGTGCTAATTTAGCGATCTCTTCGGTGTCATCATCAAGCGTTGCGTTAAACAAAATCGCCCAGGTTTTTTTGTCATGGACAAATTGATACAACACTGAAAACTCACTCGGCGAGGAATGAGTTAGTTGATCAATTTTTGAGTCGGGACTTAAGACGCCGAATTTAGCGAGAACTTGCCGAACTTCTTTGATTTGGAATTTCATGATGCGCTACTCACTTGTTTTAAAATAATTGATTTGCATAGCGGTTTTGACTTCGTCGAGTGTGGTAGCCGCAACTCGCTCAGCCTGCTGACTACCACGTTTCAAGATATCATAAATTGCCTGCGGGTCTTTGGCGAGTTCAGTACGACGCTGGCGAATCGGTGCCAGGATTTGATCGAGTACCTCAATCAGGTATTTTTTAACAGCGACATCACCTAGCCCGCCTCGCTGGTAATGAGCTTTGAGTTCGGCGACCTTGGCTTGATCTTCAGCAAAAACATCGAGATAAGCAAAAACCACGTTACCTTCAATTTTTCCCGGATCGTCGACTCGAAGATGGTCAGTGTCGGTGTACATTTGCATGACTTTGTCACGCATTTCCTCAAACGAATCGCCGAGATAAATGCCATTATTAAGGCTTTTGCTCATCTTATCGTCGAGACCATTAATGCCTGGCAGACGACGTTCAATGCCTTCTGGTGGCAAAATCGCCTCGGGTTCAACCAAAACATCTTGCTTGTAAGTTTGATTAAAACTGCGGGCAATTTCTCGGGTTAGTTCAATCATCGGTAGTTGATCCTCGCCTACTGGCACGTGAGTGGCCTTAAAAGCGGTAATATCGGCGGCTTGGGAAATTGGATAAAATACAAATCCACTCGGCACACCTGCCCCAAAATCTTTTTGTTTAATTTCGGTTTTGACGGTGGGGTTGCGTTCGAGGCGCGCAATCGAGACTAGATTGGCGTAATATAACGCTAGCTCAGGTAGTTGCGGAATTTGGCTTTGGATGAAGATGGTGGTTTTGGACGGGTCAAGCCCAACTGCTAAATAATCCAGTGCCACCTCGAGTATATTGCGACGCACTTTGTCGGGGTTTTTGGCGTTATCGGTTAAAGCTTGAGCATCAGCAATCATTACAAAAGTTTGATATTGGCCGGAATTTTGTAATTCGACGCGGTTTTTGAGCGAGCCAACATAGTGACCAATGTGCAATTGGCCAGTTGGTCGGTCGCCGGTCAAGATAATGGGTTTTGTCATAAAAATACCTCTGTTTACTTATTCTAATTATATCATTTTTTCAAGATAGTTTTGAGCCGTTTGATGGCTTTTTTCGCTAAGAAATAACGCACTTGGTGCATGGCTAAGGTTGATTCAATGGTGATTTTATCGTTAATATCGCGCAGTGGCAAGAAATTGTCAGCCACAATTAGTGGGTCTAAAACGCCATATATGATATGTGCCGGAATTTTTAAAGTCGCGAGCTTAGCAAAAGTATCTTGTTTAATAATGGCAGTACGCAGTGATTTTGCAAAAGCCTGTCGGGAGTGAGGTTTCATATTGCTAGTGTAGCCATAGAATATTTTGCCAATCTTAAAGGCGGTAGCTAACAATTGATCATTATTAAGCATGGTTTGATAGGAACTGCGTAGGAATTTTTCCTTAAGGTTAGAGCGTCGTAAATATATCGGTGGTGATATAAGCACTAATTCTGACACTAACAGTTTGTAGCGACTTGCGAATTCGGTGGCGACGAGTGTTCCCATGGAATGTCCGATTATAATCACTGGTTTAAAATTGATGAGTTTGTTATTTTTAAATAAAGTCAAAAATAAAGAACGCGCCTGATCTTCGAGACTGTATTTGAGCCATTCGCTAGCTTTGGAATCACCGAAGCCGAGCAAATCAACTTTGATGATTTGGCAGTCTTTCTTAAATTCGCGCTCCACCCGACTCCACATCAAGCGCGAGACACCAATGCCGTGAATAAAAATTAGCGTCGCCTTGTAATTTTTAGGCGTTGAAATTTCCATATTCATCAGATTAGGCAGTTTGAAAACTTTGTATAATAATTTCGATAACATCGTTTGATATTATACCATAAAAAATTCCACTCCGCCATGAGACGTAGTGGAATTTGATAATCGAGATAACGATTTGACCAAACAATTAACGTTTTGAGAATTGTTCTTTTTTGCGAGCGGAGCGCAAACCGTATTTTTTGCGTTCTTTTTCGCGTGGGTCGCGTTTGAGCAGTTCAGCTTGTTTGAGCACTGGGCGCAAATCTGGTCCGTCAACTAGTAAAGCTTTCGCGATACCGAGTTTAATCGCACCAACTTGACCAGTCCAACCACCGCCTGAAACTTTTACGGACACGTCATATTCGCCTTGTTTGTTGACTAACACTAGTGGTGAAGTCAGCGCAGCGATCAATTTTTTGTCGTTTGAAAAGTATTCTTCTGGAGTTTGGTCATTGATGGTCACTTTGCCTTTACCAGCGTATAAACGTACGCGAGCGGTAGCTGATTTGCGACGACCGAGGCCGTAAAAATATTTTTTATCAGTAGCCATTATTTAACCTCAACTTTCTTTGGAGCTTGAGCTTCGTGCATGTGGTCGCTACCAGCGTAAACTTTTAAGCGTGTCATACGGTCAGCTTGGAGTTTGTTTTTTGGTAGCATACCTTTGACGGCGAACTCAACAATTCGTTCTGGGAACTTTTCGCGGAGTTCTTTGAGGCTTAGATCCTTAATTCCGCCAGGAAAACCTGAGTGTCGGAAATAGTGTTTTGCTAACTCTTTGTCGCCAGTTGCTTGAACGTCTTTAGCGTTAATCACCACGACATAGTCACCACCGTCAACATGTGGAGTGAAGGTGACTTTGTCTTTGCCGATTAAAAGTTTAGCAACGACAGTAGCGAGGCGACCAATGGTCATTTCGCTAGCGTCAATCAAAAACCATTCGCGCTGAACGTCAGCTGGTTTTTGTGAGAAAGTTTTGTGTGCTTTGGTAATTTTAGCCATTATGCTTCCTCCTTAACTTCAGTTTTTTCAATTTTTTTGGCTTCAACTGGAGCTGGTTTATTAGCTTCGGCTTCGGTGTCAAAATTGATTTCGTCAACGAACTCAACAATTGCCATTGGGGCGTTGTCACCAACGCGAGCGTCGGTTTTTTCCAGGCGTAAGTAGCCACTGGTTCGTTCGGTGAGTTGTGGAGCAATTGAGTCAACTAGGAAATTACCAACTTTAACATCCAAAACTGCAATCACTTGGCGACGAGACGCGAGGTCGCCTTGTTTAGCTTTTGTGATCAGTTTTTCGGTCATTGGTAAAATTTCTTTAGCTTTTGGTAAAGTAGTTTCAATTGCACCGTTAGTAATTAGCTGTTTGGCGAGGTTGCGAAACAGCGCTGTTCGTTGGTCGCGCTTGCGTCCGAGCTTGCGACCTTTATATCCGTGTCTGTGCATTATAGTTCTAACTCCGCTAATTTATTTTTTACTTCATCCAGCGCTTTTTGACCAAAGCCCTTTAGATCTTGTAAATCTTGTTCGCTCAAACTAATCAAGTCGTCCACGGTGCGGATGTCGTTGTTAATTAAAGCGTTGGTAGTGCGAGCTGATAGATTTAAATCTTCGATTGAAGAGTTAAGTTCGCTCATCTCGTTTTCTTTGATTTTGCCAATTTCCTCACCAGCTTCGACAATAGTCGCACCAGCAAGTGATTGGTATTGATTGACTAAAATGGCAGCTGCTTCTTCAAAAGCTTGAGTTGGGGAAAGTGAGCCATCAGTGTCAATGGTAATTTCCAGTTTCTCGAGGTTGGTTTCTTGACCAACACGAGTGTCGGAAACTTTGTAGCGTACGCGCAAAACTGGGCTGAAGAACGCATCAATTGCAATCATATCTGAGTGCAAGCGATCTTTGCTGGCTTCGTCGATGTTTTTGTAGCCACGACCCGCTTCTGCGACCATATCAATTTCCAAAGTGGTCTTTGGATTATCAATGGTGGCAATTACTTGGGTTGGGTTGACAATTTCCACATCGGCGTTGGTTTTAATGTCTGAGGCATAAACCACACCAGCGCCAGTTTGCTTAAGGGTTAATTCGATTGGAGCGTCAGAGTGAACGATTAAGTGGATGTTTTTTAAGTTTAAAATTACATCAACTAGATCTTCTTTCACGCCGTCCAGAGTAGTAAACTCATGAGTTGCTCCGTGAATTTTGGCAGCTACAATCGCGCCACCGCGAATGCTTGAGAGCAAAACGCGACGCAAACTGTTTCCTAGGGTGTTACCGTAACCACGGTTCACAGGGCTGACTACGACGGTCGCGCTGTTATCCGAGTGCTCGATAACTTCTTTTAAGGTTGGATTGTAAATATTCTTTGCCATTATTTCCCCTATCTTGAATAAAATTCAACAATCAATTGTTCGTTGATATCGTCCTCAGCCTCATCACGCTTTGGCAAACCGGTGATTTCGATAACCATTTTATTTTGGTCAGATTTCAACCAGCTAAGTGGTTTTTGAACTGAGTTTTTTACTACTTCACTTAAGTTAGCAAAATAAGCTGATTTAGTGCTTTTTGCTCGAACTTCGATCTTATCGCCAGGTTTAACAGCGATTGATGGAATGTTCACTCTCTTGCCGTTGAGCATAAAGTGACCGTGTGAAACCAACTGACGAGCAGCTCGACGGCTAGTTGCAAAACCGGCACGATACACAGCATTGTCCAAACGAGTTTCTAGCATTTGGAGTAGGTTCTCGCCAGCTAGACCTTGGCGTTTGGTGGCTTTTTTCATTAAGTTAGCGAATTGCTTTTCAAGTAAACCGTAAATACGGCGAACTTTTTGCTTTTCGCGCAACTGGGTTAGATACAGACTGCCTTTACCTTGGCGGTTGTGGGCGTGCTGACCTGGAATACCGCTTTTGCGCACCATAATTTTGTGAGCTTTAGGGTGCAAAGCGTAGCCTTCACGACGGCTTTGTTTGACAATTGGTGAAATATCTCTAGCCATTGTTTATGCTCTCCTTGCTTTCTTAGGACGAACGCCACCGTGTGGGACGCCAGTCACATCTTTGATTGATTCAACTTTGATTTCAACACCGCTCATCGCGCGAATCGCAGCGTCACGACCGAGGCCGACGCCTTTAACAAATACATCAACGCTCGAGAGGTTGTGCTTGTCTTTAGCGATGGTGGCAGCTTTTTCGGCAGCAATTTGCGCTGCGTAAGCAGTACCTTTTTTAGAACCGCGGAAGCCACAAGCACCAGCGCTTGATTGGCTTAAGACATTACCTTTTTTATCGGTAAAAGTCACGATTGTGTTGTTAAAAGTTGATTGCACGTGCAATTTGCCAGTTGGTACGGCTACACGTTGCTTTTTGCTGCGCTTAGCAGCTTTTGGTTTGTTTGCTTCATTTGCCATCTGCTAATTCTCCTATGTCTTAGACGCAGCCTTTGGCTGTGCTCCACCAACTGCAATTGCCTTACCCTTACGAGTTCGTGCATTCGTTCGGGTTCGCTGTCCACGGACTGGTAAACCAGCAATGTGTCGTGTTCCCTTATAGCACTTGATGTCTTTTAATCGTTTGATATTGTTGGTCACCAAGCGCTGTAAGTCACCTTCTACGGTGTAATCACGGTCAATAATTTCGCGTAATTTTTGCTCTTCAGCCTCGGTGAGATCCTTTACCCGAGTGGTCGGCTCGATTTTAGCCGCCGCAAGGATAGCTAATGCGCTGGTCAGACCGATACCATGAATGTAGGTAAGTGCGATCTGAACCTGCTTGTCTGATGGGATTACAACCCCAGAGATCCTAGCCATTCTTAACCCTGCCTTTGCTTATTCTTAGGTTTTTTCTTGTTGATGATATAAACTCGACAAACTTTTGAACCGTCCTTGCGGCGACCACAACGACGAACGATTATATCATCGGGACTGATTTTTTTAACACTGGCACGAACTTTCATTAGTGTTAGATTCCTCTTTCTTCCCTTAGTTAATATTATTTGAGGCGGAAGCTGATTCTGCCCTTTTCGAGATCGTAAGGGCTTAGCTCTACTTCTACCCTATCGCCGGGTACAAGTCGGATATAGTGCTTGCGCATTTTACCCGAAATGTGAGCGATAATTGTATGACCGTTGACGAGCTCAACCCGAAATTGAGCATTTGGCAATGCTTCTTTGATTTTACCTTCCAGTTTGATGACGTCTTTTTTAGCCATAAATTACAAGCCTACATTATACAGTAAAATTTACAATAAGTAAAGGCTTTTTATTGGCGAACGGCTTTGACGATGGTGCGTTGATCATAAGTCTGTTTATCCTTGAGCCAGCGCCCACTACAAGTGATGATGGCGACGGTTTCTTGGTCGTTAATTTTTGCCAAAACTTTGTCCATGGCGTCTTGTGTGAAGTCGTCGAGCCTTACGGTATAATTATCGGTAATTTTATAAGTAAAAACTTGTCCATCACCTCGCTCGATACTTATGATGTTGCCAGCTGTCGCATTGCCGAGACGTTTAAAAATACCATCTTTAGTTGGGCCACCGTTATGCCCATCGAGAATAATGGTCTGGTTTTTGCCAGGGAGACCGCTCTGGTTAAACCAACCGACGTCGTAAATCCCGGGTGGCGTGCCAATTTCGTGAGTCTTGGGGTCTTTGCCGACTGGTAAGATGCGGGCATTGTGGACTCCAAGGATTGGTAGGCTGAAATAACGTGGCTTGTCGGGGGCGACTTTGTATTCGACAATTTCCTGCTTAGTGATTTCTTTTTCTTCGGGCGTAGGCGTGCTGATGATATTAGAAATGGTTTTGGGCAAAGGAATAGTGATAGGCTCGCCGAAGTGTTTTTGATAAAAATAATCGACCAAAACAGCAACGGCTAGCGAAAAACCAATGATCGCTAGCCCCAAGCCGATTTTTTTGAAGAGGTATTTGGTTTTTGTGAGAGCCATTTATGTAAAATAAATTATTTATAGTCGTCGTAAGTGACCATTAAGGCGCGGGATGATAATTGACGGAGGTTCTCAAGAGCAACAGTCACAATAATCAAGGCACCAGTACCACCAATGGTGAAGTTAATATTAGAAATTCCAAATAGACGGTAGATGATGTAGTCAATAACAAACGGTGTAATAGCGATGAGTCCGAGTGAGAATGAACCAAATAAAGTTAAACGATTAACTGATGAGCGTAAGAATTTGGCGGTTTGAGTGCCGGGACGGACGCCTTCAATGAAACCACCTTGTTTTTGGAGGTTGTCAGCAATTTCGTCAGAGTTAAACACCACGCTAGTGTAGAAATAAGTAAACATCACGATTAGGATAAAATACACAATTGGATAGATCATGGCTTGCCAACCACCAGCTTCAAAACCTTGTGCGGTTGGAGTGCGGAACCATAAGATTAAGTTATTGGCGATGCCTTGGAGATGTTCAGCGCCAGATGATTTCATAACTTGACCAATGAAGGCTGGTAGAGATAAGAAAGCCACCGCAAAAATCACTGGTACCACGCCGGCGGTGATAAGTTTCATCGGTAAGATGGATTTAATACCACCGTAAGTTGAGTTGCCGTGAACGCGCTTAGCATAGTTAATAGTGATAAGACGCTGAGCTTCGTTGATTTTGACCAGGAAATAAAGCACTAACAGACCAACAATCACCAAGAAAGCAGTTAAAGCCAGGCCAATCGGGCTAATCGGCAGAGTGAACCAGCCGAAGACGTTCAGTGAACCAGCGGAGGTGTTTGTTAAGGCTGAGAAAATCGTCGCTAGCATGGTTGGCATTTGAGAAACGATACCAATGAAGATGATAGTTGAAATACCGTTACCAACGCCCTGCTCTGTAATCAGCTCACCAAACCACATTAACAGAATTGAGCCGGCAACCATTGAGGTGATGGCAATTACCCAACGAGCAATCGAGATGCTATCGAGAGTGATGCTGGCTCCGGCCAGTGCGGTTTGACGCAAGATGAAGATATAAGCAATCGATTGAAACACCGCTAGTGGCACACTAGCAACGCGAGTCCATTGGTTGATTCTACGGCGACCAGTTTCACCGTCGTTTGATAATTCTTCAAGCGCTGGAATGGCTTTAGTCAGGAGTTGGAAAATGATTGATGCCGTAATGTACGGGCTGATACCGACCATGACGATTGAAAAGCTAGTCAAGGCTCCACCACTCAGCAGGTTGAGAAAACCACCGAGGTCGGTTTGGTTGATGGCTTGTGCAATCATTTCTTTGAGTTGAACTGGTTGCGCCAGTGGCACGGGAATGTGTGCAATGAAGCGATAAATTGCAATAATTGCAAACACCACACCAAGGCGTTTGAGCATGTCTTTGTTTTTCAGGGATTTGATAATGGTCTTGAAATTCACGGTCTTACCTTCTTTAATTTATGAAAATATCTGGACTATATTGTAGCTGATTTAGGTCAAAAATTCAACTATTGATCCTTGATGTCTTTGATGGGATTGCGCACAACATTGCGAAGCATCGGTGGCAGAACAGCGACGAGCGACATGATGATAATCGCTAGCGCTAACAAGGCTAACCATACAGGATTGATGTCAAAAAGTGTGAAATTAATCTTGTGATGAAACAAGCCATAGCTGAGTTTGGCGAGAATCGTTAAGTTTTCGCCATAGATTGCGTTCAGTGTAAAGCTGATGAGCATACCAAATGCCAACGAAGTAATAATGATGCGCACTGCGATAATTAAGCTATAGGATAAGTAAACTTTCGCAATATCGCCTCGTCGAGCACCGACTGCTCGGAAAATCGCGGTTTCGTGGCGACTATCGGACATTACTCGTGCCATCGTCAAACCTAATATAATAGCGGCAATTAGCGAAATGATGCCGATTACGATCAACACAAGAGCGCGTGACTGACTCTTGATAACTTGTAAAGTCGCAAAATTACGACCAAACGGACGTGTATAGAACTTATACTTACTATGATCAACTGTACGGTTACAGTAGTAGGCTTGAGGGTCGCCAAATAGCCATTTCATTGGACCGTCAATTTGTTGCTCGTTTTTTAAAATATCAGCTCCATTCATAAAAGCCATGAAATTAATCGCGTCTTGGTAATTGGTGAATTCAACCACTGTTGGATGAAATCCAGCATTTTCGAGTGCCTTACCGCTAGAAGCGAGATTCTTGGCGACGGTCGATGGAAAAAAGATTTTGTCGAGACTGGCTTTGTTAGGTAATTGGCGATATAGCTTAAGCGGGATAATTGCACCTTGATGAGTGTAATTAGTTAATAAATCACGAGCTATGTCAGTGAGTTGAGTCGTAGTTCCGCGGGTTGTTTGATCGGTTGGCGGAAAAATGCCCACCACCTGAAAAGTGATCATTTCAGTATGCGGTTCTTGATATTCGCCAGTTTGTTTGGCGAGGGCAATGCGTGCTTCGTCTTGTTTTTTATCGTCTTTGGTGCGATTGTCTTGTTTGATAGTGACCCGACCACAGGCAGTTGTTGGTAGATTATAAATAATTTTTGGTTTATCTTGGGCAGAATCGGTTTGATCTTTTTGATCTTTAGGTTTATCTTTGACTAATTGTTGTTCAAGCGCTTTTTCGAGTAATTCACTCTCGGCTTCGTTGCGATAACAAGCCTGGTAGGTTTGGCCATTAATCTTGCGCTGGACGTCTTCAATCCACTTAATAAGTTGTTTTTTATCAGTCGGCATTGGGGTAATCTTAAGCTTGTCGCCGAACAGCGCCTGTGCTTCAGTTGCCGTGATTACCACTGGCACAGCTTGGTTATTTTGGCGACGTAGGTCGTTGGCTGGCAAAATTAAATTCTTCATCATAATATCTTCTTCAAGGCGATAGCGCGAGAGACGGACGTCAGCTTCACCCCAGCCAGAATTGCGTTCAAGCTCTTGTTGAGCGCGGTTGAGAAAATCTTCTTGGTTGCTTTTGATGAATTTTAAGCCAGTGATTTGCGATCGGTAGTCGCTGGTTTTGTAAAAGTTTATTGGATGAAACGGTGCTGCACGCTTCTTCAGTCCCTGGAAATTATTATCAGCTTCGGCAATGAACTTTTGTTGTTTGGCGAGTAGAATTCGTTCCAGTACTGGTGATTCACCATCATAAATATATTCTTCATGGTCGCCAAGTTTGTATTTTTTGATGGGATGTTTGACGCTTTTTTCATCAAAATCAATTTTATGCTGTTTTGCTAACGCTTTTTGCTCTTCGATGTATTGGAGATAATGTTGATTGGCTTCAGCACGTGCCTGTACGTCATCTTTGTGAAGCGGTGGTAAGTGCCGATACATAAATACATCAGATGAGACAGCCTTGACGAGGTAGCTCTGATTGCTAGCTCGATCAAATCGCTCGAAGGAATTAAGTACGCCACTGATAATTAGTGCTGAGGCAAATAGCACGCTAAACATTAGACCAGCTACCAAGACGGTAATAAACATCATAATCCGTCTAGTTTTGAGTTTAGCAACGGCTAAAGTGACGGTATCGATAAATCCAATCATGCGGTTTTCTCCTTATTTTTATTTAATGAATGAACTGAATCTAGCGTAAAACCCTGCTGGCTGGCTTGAACGCGCTGTTGTTGACGGCGGGCATCGAGGCGAACGGACTGTGTGATAGGCTCTGAATTATCATGGTTGATTGGAGCATGAGTCGAGCTGATGGTCGTGGGTTGCGAAGTGGGGCTGACTACAGTGTGGCGAATTTTGGTCAAAAATTCAGCTTGGCGTTGCTCAGCTTTAGTGAGTTCGGCTGGGTGTTCCAGCGTTCGGCGGGTAATTTTTGTCGTTATCTGTGGAGTTGATTGAGGCACGACTGGTATAGCCAGCGTTGATGGCGCGTGGTCGATAATCATGCCATCTTTGAGCATAATATGACGGTCGGCCTTAGTGACAATTTCAGGGTTGTGTGTGACGATTACAATTGTTGTGCCTAAATCTTGGCGAATTTGTTTTAACAAATCAAGTACTAGATCGCTGTTGACGGAGTCGAGATTGCCTGTTGGCTCATCGGCGAAAATAATGCTCGGTGAGTTTACAAGCGCTCGAGCGATAGCGGCACGCTGGATTTGTCCGCCGGAGAGTTCTTTTGGAAAGTGTTTCGCCCAGTCAGCCAGACCAACCCGCTTGAGTAGTTGCGTCACTTGGGTAGTGCGTTGGTCGCGCTTCATCTTTAAAAACATTGCTGGTACTTCGACATTTTTCTCTAATGTCAAAAACGGATGCAAATAAAAACTCTGAAAAATAAAACCAATCATTTGATTACGAAATTGCGATAATTGTTTATCACTCATTTTTGATAAATCTTGATTATTGACAATCACTTGTCCACTGGTTGGTCGATCGAGGCCAGCTAACAGATGTAATAATGTTGACTTGCCTGAACCGCTCGCACCAGTAATCGCCACAATTTCACCTTGGCGAATCTCTAAGTTAATATCGTGCAGTACAGTAATCTGCTGACGCGACTTGTGATAAGTTTTGTTTAAATTATGCGCCCGAATGATCACCTTGTCCTGTGAGTTCATTTCCCTATTTTTCATTTGTTTCTATTTTACCATAAACAGTATCACAAATTGAAATTATTGTTTTTTCAGACGGCGAGCGACATTTTTCATGGATAGCTGATCAAGTGTCAAAATCGAAACGATTGGCGCTGAGATCACAATGGCGCCGATGATTTTAATGATTTCGAGGTTAAAACCGATCAACGGCACTAGTCCAGTAATGTGTTTTACATACAACAAACTAGCGGCGGCGTTAAAATCAGCTGAATAATGCCAACTAACGCCCAGTGCAAGTAAAGCTCCCGTACCGAGTGCAAACAGCACTGTCAGTAAACACAATTCAAACACATACCACAGATAGATGAACCAAACATCTTGAGCTGTAGCGCCCAGTGACCGATACATAGCAATGAGCCGACTGTCTTGAGTAATTAAGCGCAAAAAAGTAAACACAATAATGATGACGGCAGTGACTAGTAAGGCGTAGTTAGCGAAGGACAAAATGAACTTTTTGATGGTCATATTTTCAAAAGTATTAAAGCTACTAGTGACTAATTCTGCAACTCGGTATTCTGGGGAACGAGGTTTGTCCGATGCTAGTAAACCTGGAGCAACGTAGTCAATTTCGTATTTGTAATAGTCGTAGGCTTGGTCAGCTGAAGCGAATTCAATTAATGCTTGGTAATTAAAAAGTTTAGTGTTGTCAATTAACTTTTTTATGACTGGTGAGTGATCGTTCAGCAGAAAAATGCCATTTGAAGAACTGCTGTAAAACGAAATATTATCCAGCAAAATATCAAGCGGTCGAATATCCCGCTCATGACGAGCAACTGAAATTTTATAGCTACCGGGTGGTATAATCCCCGCTATAAAAATCTCCCGGTCGTTGTCTTGGAGTACTTTGCCAAGGGCTTTTTGTTGAACTTCTTGTAAGAGATTGAGCTTGCCTTTGCTCGAAACGATACCTTTGGTATCAATTTGTAATAAATCAATGGCTTTCTGAAAAGTGACGATTGCAGCAGGAACATTGTTTGGTTTTTTGCTTAAGTCGGCAGTGATACTGTTTTTAAAAATCTCAATTGGATAAAAACTGAGGTATAGGGAGTTAGCGGTGGTGCGGACTTCGACATTGCTAATGACTTTTCCGCCGTAAGGCTTGGCACGTTCGGTGAATAATTGATTAACTTGCTGACGATCAGTACTACAAGGCGCTGGCTTTTGTGAGGCCTGTCGAGCACAGTCTTTGTCCAACTGACCTTGCTCATTTACGCAGCTCTCTATTCCACGAGACGATTCTATTTGACCGCGTCTACAAGCTTGGGCTGTAATATAAATTTTATTGTCAAAAACCCCTAGGCTCTGTTGGCGATGAAAATCTTCCAAGCCCTGAAAAATAAACTGAACGGCGATCAAAATACTAAAGAGCGCTCCAATGACGACAACGGTGAGGATGGTTTGTTTCTTATGGTGAACTAAGTTGCGATGACCGAGTTTAATGAGTTTTGGTAATTTCATGAATTGCTCCTTGGCTAATTTTGATAATTCGATCAGCATAATCAGCGACCATTTGGCTATGGCTAGAGATAATGATGGTAATTTTCATTGAAGTGGCGATAGCGCGGAGGATTTTGATAACATTTTCGGCATTAGTTTGATCGAGATTGTTGGTTGGTTCGTCAGCCAAAATAATTTTTGGGCTCATAAACAGCGCTCTGGCGATACAGACACGCTCAGCTTGACCGCCAGAAATTTGGTCTAATTTATGTTTTAAAATTGAGTCGATATGGAGGGTTTTAGTGATAAGCTCGACTTTACGGTTAATTTCGGATTGTTTTAAATTAGCAAAAGTGCCGGCGAGAGCAATGTTTTCGCCGACATTAAGCTGTGGATGTAGATAAAAATCCTGGAAAATGAACCCAATTTGACGGCGATAAAAATCAGCCCGCTCCCTGCCCTTGAGTTTTAAAATATCGCGATCGTTGATGAAGATTTCGCCGGTTGTTAGGCGCTCTAAGCCTCCGATAATATTAAGCAAAGTCGATTTACCACTGCCGCTATCGCCCGTTAATAAGACAAATTGTCCAGCCTCAATCTCAAGATTAACGTTTTCAAAAATAATTTTTTGATCAAAGCGTTTGCTGAGATTTTTGAGTTGAATAAGCATATGGTTATTATAGCATAACTAAAAACCACTCCGCAAATTTCTGGGAGTGGTATTTAGTTATTTTAGAAGTAATTATTTAGCTTCTTTGTCTTGTTTAGCGCGTTGTGGCACTGGGGTGGCGATGAAGCTACCACCAGCTTTTTGAATAGCCTCAAGGCTAGATTTTGACACTGCTTGAACTTTCAAAGTGATTGCACCGTCGATTTCACCACGGGTAATGACTTTGGTTTTGAGATAAGGGGTTTTGATGAAACCTTCTTCAGCTAGCAGGAAGTTATCAACTTCTTTGCCTTTGAGTTGACTTAAGTTATCAAGATAAACAACTTGAGTCATTGGGCGCTTGCTCTTAAAACCACGAGCTTTTGGCACGGCTTGGACTAATGAGCGTGAACCACCTTGGAAGATAGCGCGCTTTTTGTGGCCGGTGCGAGCACCTTGACCTTTGGTACCGCGACCAGCAGTTTTACCTTGACCGGCAGAGATACCACGACCAACGCGTTTTGGGTTTTTGTTGGCAGTGAGGTTTAATTCGTTATATTTCATACTTATTTCTCCTCAGCTTTCTTGGTTGTTTTAGCTTTGGTGGCTTTTTGAGCTGGAGCTTTGTGCCATTTTTCTTTTGGTACTAATTCTTCCAGCGCTTTAATCGTAGCGTAAGCGATGTTGACTTTGTTAGTTGAACCAAGTGATTTAGATAACAGGTTCTTGATGCTGGTCAAAGCAATGATTGAACGCACCACACCACCAGCGATAATACCAGTACCAGGAGCGGCTGGCATCAACAGAACTTGAGCGCCAGTGACTTTGGTTTCGACTTCGTGTGGAATAGTGTCGTTTTCGATTGGTACGGTGATCATGTTTTTTTCAGCAACAGCGGTAGCTTTCGCGACAGCGGCTTGCACATCAGCACCTTTAGCGACGCCGACACCAACATGGTTTTTGCCATCACCAATTGCTACAAGAGCTTTGAAACGGAAGCGACGACCACCTTTAACCACGCGAGTCACACGGTCAATGTTAATCACTACTTCTTCGTATTTTTTAGCTTCGCGTACTGGTTTTTGGTTGCGACGACCAGCTTGGCGACCACGAGCTGGAGCTTTGCGATCACGTTTTAGTTCTGGTTTTGCTTCAGCTTTGATTTCTGGGGTTTGTTTGTCAGTCATAATTAAAACTCCAATCCTTCCTTGCGAGCCGCTTCAGCTAGAGCTTGCAGGCGACCTGCGTATTTGCGACCGTTGCGGTCAAACACAACTTTGCTGACGCCAGCTTTTTTAGCGGCTTTAGCGAGCTTGGTGCCGATTTGAGTAGCGAGGTCAGTTTTGGTACCTGCCATTTTTGCACCAACAGTAGTAGCGCTAGCTAAAGTGTGTTGTTTAGCGTCGTCAATAATTTGAGCTGAGATGTGAGTGTTTGAGATAAACACGCTCATGCGTGGGCGCTCAGCGGTACCGATAACTTTTGCTCGGACGCGGTTTTTGCGCAAAGCGCGGTTTTTAAGTTTGTTAACTTCAGCCATAATTACTTACCAGCCTTTCCTACTTTGCGGATGATAGTTTCATCAGCGTATTTAATACCCTTGCCTTTGTATGGTTCAGGTTTTTTGAACGCACGAATATCAGCGGCGACTTGACCGACTAATTGTTTGTCGATGCCACTAACGGTGATATTCATTTTTTCTATCTTGAGGTCAATGCCTGCTGGTGCAGTGTATTTGACTGGATGTGAAAAACCAAGGTGCATTTCTAGGTTTTGGCCACCGCCGTTTAAGCGATAACCCACGCCGTTAACTTCGAGTTTTTTCTCAAAACCTTCGGTCACGCCGAGAATAGCGTTGTTAATTAAAGTTCGTTGCAAACCGTGAGCGGCGCGAACTTTGTCGTCTTCGTTTTGACGGCTAACAACCACTTGGTTGTCGGCAACTTTAACATCAATGCCATTTTGATGAGCGAGAGTTAATTCGCCCTTCTGCCCTTTAATGATGATCTTGTCAGGGTCAACCGTGATTGTCACACCGTTTGGTACTACGATTGGTAGTTTTCCGATTCGACTCATGTGATTCCTTTCGTTAAAGAGTGATGTTTGTCTTCTTCCGTGCTGTCGGCTGGAGCGGTTGACGACCGGACGGCGGTCAACTATTCCGAGCTCGAGGCGCAAAATCTCCCAATTTCACTCGCAATTTAATATTAACTCGTTTATTTTAACAAAAAACTACTGAAAAAGCAAGGGATTGATTGCCTGAAATAAATCACCCGCTAGTTATTAGCGAGTGATTTGATGGTGATAATAATTACTTACATTCGTGAATCATAGTGCCGTTTTGATTGGTGCCAGTTTCATGACATTTAGCGCCTTTTCGTTGGATTTCCTCGATGGTTGGGCTTGGCACTCCGGTGGCTCGTTCTAGTCGATAAAACCGCTTAGTGTTGAGTGCTTCGACGTGGTCATAATGGTTATCCTTGAAATCAATAAACCGATAAATAAAATAACCAGTTAGTGCCAGGTTGGCGATTAACAAAATAAAAATAATAATATCTTTGATTGATGGTTTGGTTTTTGGTTTCATTTATTCTCCTTTGCTTACGGACAGTTTAAAATTATGTCCATGATCATGTTTCATTTGTTTTAAATTAATTCAATCACTTCTTTAATAAATAAGAGTCTGGTGAGCTGTATGCCTCTATGGTTTTTTCTTGTGCGTCATAATACCGGCTGTGCACTCCTGTAGCATCAAGCGTAAGGCTAATGTAAGTTTTTTCATTTTGTATTCCTCCTTTTAAAGAACTATCAAATGGATTACGTTTAAGATTATATTTAAGAAAGAAAATAAAATCAATGGATTTTTGACGCAGAGCTTTCCTCTTGGCTAAACTTTCAGGTAATTCACCTTTTTCGTATTGTATAACAGGAGCATATCCACCAGTTCTTTCGTAAGAAACAACATCACCTTTAGTGTAATTACCTTTAAAAACATGCTTAATCTCTAGCTTACCAGTCTGTAAACCTATTGCTGAGATAATCAAAATTGGTGCAGTTGGTTTTAGGTTGAGCTAATGTTGATCAAGAAATTCCTGCAAATGCTTTTGCCAGATTTCGGAATCAGTTTCTTCAAACAGATTAGTCAGAAAATTAATCATGATTTGTTGGCGCTTTTGAGCGATTTGTTGACCAGTTGGCGTGAGCATTAGATTGGGAATTAGTAATAATTTATCGAAAAAATGTTGCACGGCATGTTCGGCCCCTGCCTGATATTGCTCGGGTGATAAATCATGACGGCGTGGTGCAATTGCTGGATTGAAAAACGCGTGACCTTGGCTTAAAGTAAAAGCGTGCGTCCGCAAAATCCCTTGAGTGCCGATTGCATCGCACATGTCGGCGTCGCTGACAATCTGGCCTTCGAGAGTTTGCGGTCGAATGCCTTTAAGATATTTACTATAACCCATATGGCTAATGATATCGAGGACAGAGTGTTGGATTGATGTGGCGATTTTTGCTTGCGATAAAATACGTTTGGCGTTAGTTAGATTATCAGCCGAGGCTTGACCGAAGATTTTATAATCATCAACATCATGCAATAAGACCGCTAGATCAATAATTTGGCGGTCGCCACCTTCTTGTTCGGCGATTTGCAAAGCAATTTTTCGCACTCGCTCAACATGATCAAACCCATGTCCATCGGTCGGGTCGTTAAGGAGTTGTTGAACTTGCTCGGCAACGAGAGTGATTTGATCCATAAGATAATTGTATAATAAGTGGAATTTTTTGCAATAATAAACAGTCACGATCGTGACTGTTTTGGCAAACTAAAAACTGTTGTTACCAGCTAGCTATTAAATCTTCAGCTAATTTGATTTTTTCAGCTTCGTCATCTATGAACTTAGTGAAGTAATCAAGATTTTCTTGAATGTCGAAGCCGATTTCTTTAGTCGCATAATCTTGCGACATGATGCAGTGTAAAATACCACCTGCTTCAATTAAGATTGGGTTATGCGAATCGCGCGCTAGATGTCGCAAGAAGTCTTGGCAAATAGTAATCAAGATTTTTATCTCGTGATCATTATAGGTATTAGTTGGGTAGGGGTTGGTGTGATAAGGAATGTTAACTAATTCAAAGTCATAAGACTGTTGGCCATTAAACTTGATTCTGTCAGTGATAAATCTTAAATTATGATCATCGCCAAACTTGGCTAAAAAATTGATCGCATTCATATATACTCCTTTCATAAAAAAAGAGTGGTTTCCGCTCCTGATTGATTATGGCTTTGAGCCGTAGCCAGTGTACTGCCCCCTTTCCGTACCGTTGTCGTTTGGCCCGTTTCCGGATGTATACTATATTGTTTATTGCAACTTGTCAAGTTTAAAACAAGCCTCTGTTTCCAGAGACTTGTTTTTGAGATGATAGAAATCTTAGTAAATTTCCATTAGTAATTCGCCACCGAGCTTTTGCTTTTTAGCTGAGAAGCCGTTCATCACGCCTTTTGAGGTGCTGACGAGAACCATACCACGGCCGTTTTTGACCTTTGGAATCTCGTTAGCGCCAACATAGAGACGACGACCTGGTTTACTCAATCGATTAATCTCGGTAAAGCGCGCGTTTTCGGTTGCTTCGTTGATAGTGACCACAAGAGTATTTTGTGGTTTGTTGTCGATAACTTCGACATTAACGATATAACCAGCTTTTTTCAGTTCGTTTAAGATAGTCAGTTTCAACTTGCTGGCTGGCACGGTAATTTGGTGCTTACCAACTTTAGCTGCGTTACGAATCCGAGTCAAGAGGTCTGCGATTGGATCTGTTGATTGTAATGACATATTTCTCCTTTACCAACTACTCTTAGTTACGCCTGGGATTTCACCCTTTGAGGCTTTTTGGCGGAAGCTGATTCGGCTTAAACCGAATTTACGCATGTAAGCTCGAGGTCGACCAGTTAAGCTATCGCGGTTTTTCCAGCGAGTGGTGCTGGAGTTTTTAGGCAATTTAGCTAACCCTTCGTAATCGCCGATTCGTTTTAGTTCTGCACGCTTAGTAGCGTATTTTTTAATCATTTGTTGTCGCTTCAGGTCGCGTGCGAGGATTGATTTCTTAGCCATTATTTAGCCCCTTTCTTCTCAAACGGCATACCGAAAGCTTCAAGCAAGGCTTTAGAATGCTCTTTGTCTTCGTTTTTGATCACAAAAGTGATTTGTAAACCGTGTAAAACTTGAGTTTCTTCAAAAGTCAAACCTGGGAAAACTGACTGCTCGTTGAGACCGAGGTTGTAGTTGCCAGTTTTGTCAAAGGCTTTGAGGCTAACACCACGGAAGTCACGAACGCGTGGCAACACGGTGTTGACTAAGCGGTCGAGAAATTCGTACATGTGGTCGTTGCGGAGAGTCACGCTGACACCGACACGGTTCATACCAGCGCGGATTTTGAAGGTTGCGATGGATTTTTTAGCCATACGATCAACTGGCTTCTGACCGGTGATTTTAGTAATGGTGTTAGTGACTACTTCATGGAAGCGTTTATCGTCTTTTTTCTTGCCGATACCGCTAGAAACCACGATTTTTTGCAATTTTGGCACTTGGTTAATGTTTTTTAAACCAAGTTCTTGCTTTAATTTTGGTGCAATGTCGTCTTTGTATTGTTGTTTCAAACGAGGCACGATTTTTACTTCAGTCATTATTTAGCCCCTTTCTTTGCCTTAGCAGTGGCAATCGCTTTGTTACTGTTTTGGCGAGCAACACGAGTTTTGTTGCCTTCGTCGTCGGTTTTGTAACCGATACGGCTGGTTTTGCCAGCTTTTTCGTCAACTACTAGCGCCACTTTTGAGATGTCGATGCCAACTTGGATATCGCGCTTGCCACCCATTGGGTTGTACATGCTTTTACGCATGTGGCGGGTGCGTTTACCGATACCTTCGAGAACCACTTGATTCTTTTTGGCATTAACTTTGATAACTTTAGCGGTTTTGCCTTTATCATCACCAGCGATGATTTTGACTAAGTCGCCTTGTAAAATACGTTGAGCCATTATAGTACCTCCGGAGCTAAGCTAATAATTTTGGTGTAGCCGAGTTCACGCAATTCGCGTGGTACTGGACCGAAGACACGAGTAGCTTTTGGCATTTTGTCGTCGCCGATAATCACAGCGGCATTGTCGTCAAAAGCGATGGTTGAACCGTCTGGACGGCGGATTTGACTGCGGGTGCGAACCACGACAGCTTTGACCACGGCTTTTTTCTTGATGTTGCCAGTTGGGCTGGCGTCTTTGACGCTGGCGACGATAATGTCACCAACTCGAGCGTAACGGCGACGGGTGCCACCGAGAACCTTAATACAAAGGATTTCTTTAGCGCCTGAGTTGTCAGCAACTTTGAGACGGCTTTCTTGTTGAATCATGCCTATTCCTCTTCGTTTGCTTCCTCAGCTTCAGCTGGGAAATTTTCAGCGACTTCATCACGCAATTCGACCGCGTCGCGTGCTTTCTCGACGATTTTGTCAAGAACCCAAGTCTTAGTTTTTGAAATTGGGCGGGATTCGGAGATCACTACAGTGTCGCCAGCGCCAGCCTGATTGTTTTCGTCATGAGCTGCATATTTACGCGAAACAGTGTATTGTTTTTTGTAAATGGGGTGAGTTTCACGACTGGTTACAGTGACGGTGATGGTTTTATCAGCTTTTGCTGAGGTCACCACGCCGGTTAATGTCCTTGCCATATTATTCTTCCTCACTTTCGTTAATAATTAAGGCGTTAATCGCAGTCATAATGCGCGCGATTTCTTTACGCAGAGCTCGGAGGCGAGCTGGGTTTGCCAAATCGTTGGCGCGTCGCGAGACTTTCGCTTGGTCTAGTTGGCTTTTAGCTTCAACTAGCGCTTCGCTGAGTTGTTCGAGTGACATGTTAGTGTAATCAATTTTTGCTTTAGCCATTACATATCTCCTCGAGCGACAATTTTAGTGCGCACTGGCAATTTGTGACCAGCTAGGCGCATTGCTTCTTTAGCGGTTGCTTCGTCTACACCACGAATTTCGAACATCACGGTGCCAGCTTTAACTTTAGCTGCGAAGTATTCTGGGTTACCTTTACCACCACCCATTTTAACGTCAAGCGGTTTGCGGGTAACTGGGGTGTGTGGGAAAATCCGAATCCAGATTTGACCACCACGTTTGATGTGACGGGTCATTGCCTGACGAGCGGACTCAATTTGACGTGAGTTAATGCGCTCGTTGTCGAGGCTCATTAGACCCCAGTCGCCGAAAGCGACGGTGTTGCCACGGGTAGCTCGGCCATTGTTACGACCTTTGCGAACTTTGCGATATTTAGTTTTCTTTGGCAATAACATAGCTTAACTCCTTTCTCCTTTGCAGATCCAGACTTTGATACCGATGATACCTTCTGGAGTTTGAGCGGTTGCACAATGATAATCAATGTTTGAACGGATGGTGTGCAGAGGCACTGAACCTTCAATCATTTTCTCACGGCGACTCATTTCTGCGCCATTTAGACGACCGGCAACTTCGAGGCGAACGCCTTTAGCGCCAGCTTGCATGGTGTTTTGCAGTGCCATTTTCATTGCACGGCGGAAGTTGATACGGCGCTGTAATTGATGAGCGATGTTCTCAGCAACTAATTTGGCTGAGAGATCTGGGCGACGTACTTCTTCGACATTGATTTTTGCTGGCAAACCAGTGATTTTTTCGATGTCTTGGCGAAGTTCAGTCACGCCAGCGCCACCTTTACCGATCACTACACCAGCTTTAGCGGTGTAAATTGTAATGGTGATGGCGTTTGATGAACGCTCGGTTTTAATGTTAGCGATGGTTGGGCGCTGGTTGAACTTCTGCTCAATCAAATCGCGAACTTGTTGGTCTTCTTTAATGAAGCGGGCGTTTTCCGATTTGCTACGAGTGAACCATTTGGTGGCCCATTTTTTGTCAGCTTGAAGTCGGAAACTGCGAGGATGGACTTTTTGACCCATTATTTCTTCTCCTCTTTCTTCTTAGTTGCTGGCTTAGCAGCAGTTTTAGTTGAAGCTTTAGCTTTTGCTTCGGTTTTAGCTTTTGGCTTCACTTTCTCAATACCCGTAACTTCAATCAAGATGTTACAAGCTTTTTTCTGGAAAGGCAGAGCTCGACCACGGCTAGCTGGGATGAAGCGCTTGAGGCGTTTACCAGCGGTGACCGATACGGTGTGAAGCATCAAACCATTAGCGTCTAAATTGTGGTTAAAAGTTGCGTTGGCTTTCGCTGATTCAATCGCTTTTTTAACTGGAGTAGCGGCGCGACGTGGAACGTGAGCTAGGATGACTAGCGCGTCTTCAACACTGCGACCACGTACTAAGTCAGCGACGATGGCGACCTTGCGTGGAGCTTGGTCGACATTTTTGGCGTAAGCGCGGACGATAATTTTATCTTGTGCCATTATTTATCCTTTCCTGCGTGTTTGCGGAACTTACGGGTTGGGGCGAACTCACCAAGTTTGTGACCAACCATGTTTTCGGTGATTAAAACTGGAATGTGAGTTTTGCCGTTGTGAACAGCGATAGTGCGACCAACCATTTCTGGGCTGATGCTACTTGCGCGCGCCCAAGTTTTGATGACGGTTCGATCATCTGGACCGAGAGCGGCGATTTTTTTCGCCAGCTTGAAGTCAACATAAGGGCCTTTTTTGAGTGAACGACTCATGGGTTACCTCTTTCTCTTTGCTTCATGACGACTGCGAACAATCATCTTGTTAGTTGATTTATTACGACGAGTTTTACGACCGAGCGCCAATTTACCCCAAGGAGTGCGAGGCGCTTTACCGGTTCCGTGACGACCACCGTCACCACCACCGTGAGGGTGATCAACGGCGTTCATAACAACACCACGAACGGTTGGGCGAATGCCCTTGCGTCGTTTGCGACCGGCTGAGCCAATGCTAATGTTTTGGTGTTGGACGTTCGAAACGGTACCAATAGTAGCCATGGCTTGGACTGAAATCTTGCGGACTTCGCCTGATGGCATTTTAATCTGAGCGTAATCGCCTTCTTTAGCCATTAATTGAGCGCTTGCACCAGCAGCACGGACTAATTTAGCGCCGTTGCCTGGAACGATTTCGATCGCATAAATGAATGAACCGACTGGGATTTCTTCGAGTTTCATGCGGTTTGAAGCTTCAATATCGATTTCGCTACCAACGAGGATAGTTTTACCTTTAGACATTGAAGTGTCAGCCAAGATGTAATGATATTTACCAGCTTGGTCTTTAACACGCGCAATGCGTGCTGAGCGGTTTGGATCGTATTCAATCTCTTCAATGGTCAAAGTAGTGCCAGCTGGGAGATTATAGTTCATGAGACGGTAATGTCGTTTGACGCCACCACCGCGATGACGAACGGTGATCCGACCGGTATTGTTACGGCCAGCGTTCTGTTTTTTAGACTTTAACAAGCTTTTGAGAGGTTTTTTTGCAGTCACCTCTGACAAATCTTGGCTAGTCATGCCACGACGCGCTGGAGTTGTTGGGTTGTATTTTACCACAGCCATTACTTAGTCTCCTTGTCGTCAGCGGTTGCTGTTTCGAAGATTGCGAGTTTCTGACCTTCAGCTAAAGTGACATAAGCTTTCTTGGTGTCGCTTTCGTAGCGAGTGCCAGGATAGCGGTTTTTGCCACGGCTGTAAGCTTTTGCTTTGCCAGTTTGTTTCACAACTGAAACATTAACCACATCAACGTTATATTGTTCGTTAATAAGTTGTTTAATCTGATATTTGTTAGCGCTCACTGGTACGTCGAAGACATAGATACCTTCGGTTGCCAGTTGATAACTTTTTTCGGTTAAACGAGGGGTAATAAATAGATCTGCCATGATTAAGCCTCCTCACTTAGACCGAGCCAGTTATTGATTTTATCTAAACCAGTTTGGTCAATTACGATTGCGTCGGCGTTCAGGATATCAAACACGTTGAGATACATTGCGCTAACGAGTTTAGCTTCAGCTAGGTTGCGGGTTGCGCGGATTAATTCTGGAGTTTTTTCACCAGTGACTAACAGAACGCGACCTTCAAGCTTGTTTTTAGCTAAGAAATCAGCCATTTCTTTGGTTTTACCAGTAGTTTTGAATTCCAAAACTTTGATTAAACCAGCTTGGTGTTTCAGGGTCAAAGCTTGAGTCAACGCCACGCGCTTCTCTTGTTTTGACAAACGAATGGTGTAGTTTTCGTTGCCGGTTGGACCAAAAACGATACCACCACCGCGCCAGATTGGGTTGCGGATTGAGCCAAAACGTGCTCGACCGGTGCCTTTTTGGCGCCAAGGTTTTTTACCGCCACCGCGAACTAAACCGCGAGTTAGAGTTTTAGCGTGTGAAGAACGTGAGTTTGCGAGATAAGCTTCGTAAGCTTTTTTCAGCAAAGCGTGGTTCTTTACAGCTACTTCAAAAATATCTTTATTTAATTTAGCTTCAGCCATCTTAGTTTTCTCCTCTGATTACCACTAGACCGCGTTTTGGACCTGGAACAGCCCCTTTAACACCGATCAAGTTCAAATCTTTATCAATGTAGGCGATTTTCAAGTTTTTTACTGAAACTTTGTCGTTACCCATGCGACCTGGCATGCGCTTACCTTTGAAGATTTTTTGTGGGTACATTGAACCAATCGAACCAAGTTTGCGGGTGTCGCCTTTACCACCGTGGGTTTTAGCTTGACGAGCAAAATTGTGTCGTTTGATAGTACCAGCGAAACCTTTACCTTTTGAAGTACCAGTGACAGTCACCAGTTCGTCCATCACAAAAGCTTCAACATCAAGTTTGTCGCCGACCTTAATACCTTCTGGTAATTCGTCAACTCGAATTTCTTTAATATGTTTTGGACTCACATTGGCAGGCTTTGTGTGTCCAGCAGTGGCCTTGCTCAGATTCTTACCCTCGCCAAATGCTACCTGGACTGCGTTATAACCATCGGTTTCGAGGGTTTTAATCTGAGTCACAGTCACAGGGCCAGCTTGAACTAAGGTCACAGGGGTAACTGTGCCGTCCTCGCTGATGACTTGGGTCATACCAATCTTGGTGCCGAGAAGTGCTTTCATTCTCTTTTTTCTCCCATTTTAAAGCCTTGATGATTTGCCGGTTTCAGTGGATTTAACAGAGTAAATCACCGACCTTGCCAACGCATCAAGTCTTTTGGTTAATTAATATACTCTTTCATTATAGCATATTTTATGATTAAAAACAAGAGAAAAAACCACAAAAATTAGAGTTTATCGACGCTGAGGTTCGGATAAATGCTAAGAGTCAGCGGATCATCGGCCGAATGAGTCTGCGCCCAAAAATAACCAGCCGTAGCCACCATCGCGGCATTATCGGTGCAATAACTAAAATCTGGCACGATGACACGCGGAAAGGCCTCCTCAAACGCCGTACGCAAAGCCTGGTTAGCCGATACACCACCAGAGATGGTGACAGCTCGGGGCTGATACTGGCGATAAGCTAACTGGGTTTTTTCGGTTAAAATCTCCACAGCTGTCGCCTGAAAGCTTGCCGCTAAGTCGTATTTGTCCTGCTCTGATAATAGTGGTGCAATTTCAAAAGACGGAAAACTAAAATCCTTGCCAACAAGTTGTTGCGCCTGGCGTAAAACCGCCGTTTTGACCCCAGAAAAGCTAAAATCATAAGGATTAGCTAGGTGCGGGTGGGTGAATTTAAACCGCCGAGCATCACCCTGAGTAGAGGCTTGTTGAATCTTCGGACCACCAGGATAACCGAGACCAATAATTTTCGCGACTTTATCAAAAGCTTCACCGACGGCATCGTCTTGAGTGCGACCCAGCAAGCGAAACTCAGTCGGCGACTGAAACAGCATCAACTGAGTATGGCCACCACTGACTGTTAAGCTTAGCACTGGAAAATCCGCTTCAGTGAGGGCGTCGCTTCCCTGCTGACTATCTTTTTCCAAAAAATTAGCATAAAAATGCGCCAAAATATGATGTACGCCATAAATCGGCTTATTTTTAATGACAGCCAACGTTCGGGCAGCTAGATTCCCAATCAGCAGAGAGCCAACCAGTCCTGGTGCGTTAGCCACGGCAATGGCGTCAATCTCATCCCAACCAACACCAGCTTCGGCTAGTGCTTGATTTATCACTGGTCCAATTACCTCGATGTGGGAACGCGCTGCGATTTCGGGGATAACTCCGCCGTATTGAGCGTGCAAGTCGATCTGCGAATTGACCACATTAGATAAAACGCGTCGGCCGTCTTCAACCACCGATGCTGATGTTTCGTCACAACTCGACTCAATTCCCAGGATTTTCATGGGCTTATTTTAACATATTGGCGGTAGTCGGCTCAAGTCGCAGTGACGGTTATGCCTCGATCGAGAAGTGCGGTTTTTAAATCACAATTCCAGCTGGTAAAAAATAACTCACCAGTCCCACTACGATAATCAACAGATACCAAATTCGTCGATTGAGAGGATTGCGTTCGAATTTGCGGGTTAACAAAAGCGCCAATAAAACTCCAATCGGCACGCCTTGGAATGCTACACCACTCGCCTGCCCAGTGCTAATTTTGATCCAAAACGAGCTAATTACCAGCAATAAAGCCAGTTTTAAAATATAAATCCCGTCCGACTCGCCGAATGTTAAATCCTTCAAATTGCCCCTGCGTGAAATAGCAGTGCGGTTTCTGGCATAAGTGCGGGCGCGCTTTTTTGACATAATTTAAGTATAAGCAATTTAAGCCTAAAAAGCAAAACTCTGGCGTCACAATCACCGCCAATGAAAAAGCTCCTCTTAGTGAGGAGCTGATGATGATGTACTCTGGTGCTTAGTTGGGCGGATCAATCGGCACCATAAATGATAAAGCACTTTATCTATGAGAGAACAAGGCTTATAGATTATCGCCTTAATCTTCGCCCTGTTAGCGGGGTTGTGCGCCTGCGATAAGGCTTCGCGATACAGTTCGTTTGCTTCATCTCGCTTGCCACTCCTATAGGCAACGCTACCCCAAAGAGCGCTGTGTAGTGCTAGCGATTCCTGGTCACCTATGAGGTAGTTATAACAGCCCTCAAGTCGCTCAGCGGCTCTGATAATGTCATTATTATCAACACTCACCGCGCTCAGAGCGAGCATAATTAGCCCTCTTTGATACAGATCGTCTGTATATTTGAGAGCTTCTTCATAATCCTCATTTGCCAGAAAATGCTCTCCTTTGCGAGCATGTATACCGGCCATCGTGTAATAGGCAGTATGCAATAAGTCTTTGTCTTCTGGCGTATAAGTTTCGCCAGCGAACTTCTTGGCGTGTTCACGAACTGCCCTTAAGAGGATGAAATTAGCACTATCAATCTCCCCTCTGCTTATTAAGTCCTTCGCCTGGTCGATACTACCTTGCAAATTATTTAAATGCAACATAATATAAATCCCTCCTTATTTTTTTAAAAAAATATATTACCACGAGATTATATCATCAAAAGATGTAGTATGCAAGTACAGGCGGTTATTCGGATGGGTCTATTGATAAAAATATCTAAATATGGTATAATTTATATTGTATAGTATAGATCTTTTTTAAAAAAGGGGGCAAAAAATATGGAAAACACGTCTGAAATGACGAAAGAACAAGCTCAGCAAGCCTTTCAGGAGATTATGAACGGCTTAGAGCGGTTGCGTGTGGAAATATTCACAGGCGGCCGTGAGCAGTCTGAAAGAGCCAAGGTAGAGCTTGTGAATTCGATGGAAACAATTCACAAGCTAAGACTACGTGATCTCATTGATTACGATCAATGTAAGAACGCTATGCAAGAAATTGCTAAGCTTTTCAAGCTATAGTGTCGGTCATAATAAAAACCCTCTAGCGCAGTAGAGGGTTTTGAAATATCATTTGGTTTTTGCTAAATCAATAATTATTCAGTAGCGCCCATTTTAATTTCAGCGTCGACACCCGATGGCAGATTGAGATTCTGCAGGCTGTCGATGGTTTTTGGTTTGGCATCGGTAATGTCGATTAAGCGTTTGTGAACGCGCATTTCGAACTGCTCACCACCTTTTTTATAAACGTGCGGGCTTTTAGTCACTGAATAAACACTGCGTTTGGTTGGCAGAGGCACTGGACCAGCAACTTTCGCACCGGTACGGATAGCGGTGTCGACGATTTGCTTAGCTGATTTGTCGATAATTTTGTGGTCGTAAGCCTTGAGGCGAATCCGAATTTTGATACCTTCTTGGTTCATAGTTTCCTTTCTTGAAGTGATGTAACCTCAGTTGACGACTATCGAGAAGCCGAGACTAAGTTCTCATCACAATTTAATATCTCATATATTATACCGCAAAAAATCCAAAAAAGCAAACAAAAACACCCTGCTATGAAGCAGAGTGCGTGATGCTCGGCGGAGCATCGATATGTTCTGGCGCTACCTCCAGCAAATACGACAAGTGTTTTATTTCTTCGTTGGTTAAACTAACTGCGCAAATCAGCTTTTCAGCTGATACGATCCCCCATAACTCATAAATAGCTTTATAACTCCAGCTATTGAGGGTGCTTAAAAAAGCCAAACCTTCGCTCTTTATAATATACACGTCATTGCCGTGCTTATGGAAGAAATGTTCGTAATTTTCCCCCTGGAAAGCTTGGTCTAAGTAATATTTTTGCCAATCCCTCCTCTTTAGTAACGGTGGATTAGCTAGTGATGCAAGCATCTGCTCAAAAACATCACATTGAATGTCTTGTTCCGGCTTCGGAATACATCCTAACAGAGCCAAAACATCGCCTAAGCGATGATTGACTGTGTTTAGTTTTTGTTTAGTTGCTTGACACAAGTCACCAACTGTTTTAAAACTTTTGATAATTCTATCACACTCAAAAGTCTTAAAGCGCATGCATTGACAGATAAAATATATTTCCGTATTACTAAAATCGCCAACTTGCTTAACTTTTTCTTGCCAGATTGCTTGTTGTTGCCAGATTGTTTTTTGCGCTTTAGCGCTTTTTGTTGCTTTTCTCATAATACCCTCCTTAATTTACGAAAAACTTATCAGCTATGTAAAAGAACTAAACTTCGCTGATATTGCCATATTATAACACTTTTTTATAAAAAGAAAAGATACAATAAAAAATCCCCCACTGAAATACAGCGGGAGATTTTCTTCAAGTGAGGCGGTCAACCTAATGTTTGATAATCAGAGATTATTTAACAACTTCGGTAACCACACCAGCACCAACGGTTTTACCACCTTCGCGGATCGCAAAGTTCAAACCTTTTTCCATAGCGATTGGAGCTTGGAGTTTAACAGTGAAGGTTACGGTGTCACCAGGCATAACCATTTCTTTGTCAGCTGGTAATTCAACTTCACCGGTAACGTCAGTAGTTCGGAAGTAGAATTGTGGTTTGTAACCTTTTGAGAATGGCGTATGACGACCACCTTCTTCTTTTTTCAAGACATAAACTTCGCCTTTGAATTCGGTGTGTGGAGTCACGCTACCTGGTTTAGCAACAACTTGACCACGCTCGATGTCGTCGCGCTCAATACCGCGGAGTAAGATACCCGCGTTGTCACCAGCTTGACCTTGATTAAGATCTTTGTGGAAAGCTTGAACGCCAGTCACAACTGATTTTTGGGTTGGTTTTAGACCAACGATTTCAACTTCGTCGTTGATTTTAACGATACCTTGTTCAATACGACCAGTAGCCACGGTACCGCGACCTTTGATTGAGTGAACGTCTTCAATTGGCATCAAGAATGGTTTGTCGAGGTCACGAACTGGCTCTGGAATGTATTCATCCATAGCTTTGATAAGTTCCATGACGTTGTCCATTTGAGCTTCGTCGCCTTCAAGCGCTTTCAGAGCTGAACCCTTGATAATTGGGCAGTCGCGGTCGAAACCTTGTTTTGCGAGTTCGTCGCGGATTTCTTCAACAACTAATTCAGCCATTTCCTCGTCGGTTTGGTCCATTTTGTTTAGGAAAACAACGATACGAGGCACACCAACTTGTTTTGCCAACAAGATGTGCTCTTTGGTTTGTGGCATCGCACCGTCAGCTGCTGAGACCACAAGAATAGCACCGTCAACTTGAGCCGCACCGGTAATCATGTTCTTGATGTAGTCGGCGTGACCTGGCATGTCAACGTGCGCATAGTGACGATTTGCTGATTCGTACTCTTGGTGAGATGAAGCGATGGTAATACCACGAGCTTTCTCTTCTGGAGCGTTGTCGATTTCGTCGTAATTTTTTGGTTGGTTAACGTCGCTTGGAAGACGCTTTGATAGAGTATGAGTAATAGCCGCAGTTAAAGTGGTTTTACCGTGATCAACGTGACCCATAGTACCAACGTTTACGTGAGGCTTACTACGATCAAATTCTGCCATTTATTATTTCTCCTTATATTGTATTATTTTCGCGTTTGGTCATTTATTAAGACCTCACGACGGATATTAACATTATAACTGATAAGTTGCAATTAGTAAAGAGGCAAAAAGCCGAGGCGTGGTATGTTATAATAGCGCTTATGAATTATGATATTTTTGGTTGGCTGGCGGGCTTATTTGGGGTGATGCTCAGTATTTCTCAGCTCAAGAAATTATGGCAATCGCGATCAGTAGCGGGTGTTTCGCTAGCAATGTGGCAATTATATGTTGGTGTGCAAATCGGTTGGGTGGTTCATGGTATTGTTGAATCCAATCAACCGATGACTTGGGCGAGTCTAGCCTGTGCGCTGATGGGTCTGTCGGTACTGGTCTTTTTTAATAAATACAAACCCAAAAAATCACGCTGGGTGCGTCAGACCACATCTGCTTGGTGGATTTTTGGGGCGAGTGCTGGTCTAGCTGGCTTATTTTCTTGGGTAGCGTGGTATTTGCCGGCCGAGATTAAAGGTTTGATTTTCATCTTCCCGACGACTTTTGGGCAGATTCATCAGTTAATTAAAATCCATCAAGCCAAATCCGTGGCTGGCTTATCAGTGACGATGCTACTGATTTATAATTTTAACCAAGCTCTACTTCTGATCTGGTCAATTCTGATTTTCGACCGTACTTTGACGATGACAGCGACCACTTCAATGGTAATTTTAGCCGGATCGATTATCCGTTATTATTACAAATTACGCTGTTTCAAGAAAAAACGTTAGGTTGCTAACTTCAACTATTTAACTCCAGTCGATCCAAAACCGCCTCGACCTTGACCATCTAAGCTATCTACTTCGATGAATTCGATACTCGGCTGATTAGCAACAATTCGGAACTGGCAAACTCGGTCGTTTTGGTTAATAATGGCATCGCGAGTAGCATAAACTGGCATCAACCACTGATCATTGTCGCCACAATAAGAATTGTCAATAATCCCGATGCTATTAGTTTGTAGAATGCCCCAGTTTTTAAAAGTCGAACTGCGTGGTGCGATATGGGCTTCATAACCCTCGGGCAATTGCATCGCTACGCCTAGCGGGATCAGTTTAAAATCGCCGGCTTTGAGCTCAATCGTCTCAGCAGAGCGCAGGTCAATCCAGTCGCCCTGAGTAATTTTAGTTAGTTTATCAATTTGATCAGTAAAATATTTAATACGAATGTTCATGTTTTCATTTTAACATAGATGTGCCAACTCACGGAAAACATTAGCATTAAAGCGAGTTTTATGGTAAAATAAATTATTATGCAAGAAGAATTACTTAACGACAATATTCCGCATTATGACGGTCCTGAATTTTTAGCAAAAATGCAAGCTTCTCAAGAGAAGATGAAACAAAGTGACGACGAATTTGATCAAGCTTTTGAGATTATCAATCGCCATCCACGTCGAGTGACGGTGTTTGGTTCGGCACGCGATGTTGAAGAAAATCAGCATTATCGCGACATGGCGTATGAACTTGGTGGTCGCTTGGCACGTGCTGGCTATACAGTTGTGACCGGTGGTGGTAACGGCATTATGGGTGCCGCTAACAAGGGCGCTTACGATGCTGGCGGTGGTTCGGTCGGTTTTAATATTAAACTACCACACGAACAGCACCCAAATCCATACACAACTGATGATTTAACTTTTAAACATTTCTTCACCCGCAAGGTGGCCCTGGCTTTCTTCGCACAGGCTTATATTTATTTCCCAGGTGGTTTTGGTTCAATGGATGAATTGTTTGAAATTGTCACTCTAATGCAAACCAAGAAAATGCCTCGCCTGCCAATTATTTTGATTGGTAAAGATTTTTGGAGCGGACTAGTGCAGTTTGTTGATCACAAACTCCTGCCGATGCGGGTGATTTCAGAGGGCGATAATCAGATTTATCAAATTGTCGATAGTGTCGACGAAGCTATGGCGCTCCTCGGGCACTAAACGATTACAGGCCATTAAACCTCACGTCTCGTCGAGCATCACAACTCGACGAGATTTTGTTTAAAAAAGAAAAAAGCCTGCATTAAGCAGGCCCTAATTGAAGGCTAAACACGCTGGCAAGTCGGTGAAATTCTCGCCGACCCATGGTCCATGTTTTCTGGCTGTCCCAGCAATCTAGCGGACGGCGATTGTATGTAATCTCCATCTTAGCCTCCCCCTTACCTTCCTCGGGCTGTTTGATGGCGATCACCATGTGACCATAATTGGAAACCACTCGTCCTCTTATAATTCCGCCATAAAATACCGAGATCTTACCATTTCGCTCTCGGTATTCACGGTAGCAACTGTCAGATAAGTGCTTCTCAGTCATAACTAAATAAGCAAAATCCGCCACTGAAGTACATCCGCAGTGGCTGAATTGCTTTTGTATGAGCTTAGAATAACATTTCTTCTGATACCTGCCAGAGTTTAAATACAAAAAAAGAAACTCTCTTGGCTGCATTAAGCGTTTCTTCTTTTGAAGCGTTGATCTGGGTTTAAAGAACCGCCTACCCATAAATTTTCCCTCCCCTCATGGGTGTGTATTTGCCAACTAATCAAGATTGGCTTATTGATATTATGTTTGATTAAGCTATTTTTGTCAAGCTTAAGCTATTTCAACCAAAACCACAGCAAAACTATCGCACCTAATGCAATACGATACCAGCCGAAAACTTGAAAATCATGTTTTTTGATGTAGCTAACGAGGAACTTAATCGCAAAAAACGACACCAAATAAGCCGTGATTGTGCCAAGTACTAATAAGAACCACTCTGAAGCAGTGAATTTTAGGCCGACTTTGATCAGTTTTAACAAACTAGCGCCAAACATCACTGGAATCGCCATAAAGAATGAAAATTCGGCGATGACCGAGCGCTTGATTTTCATCAATAAACCACCGAGAATCGTCGCACCACTCCGTGAAGTACCCGGAATTAACGCCAACATCTGAAAAGCACCAATTTGCAAGGCTTGTTTATAGCTTAGTTGACCGAGCTGGTTGATGGTGGCTGGTTTTTTAGTGCGTTCCACCACGATAAACCCAATACCATAAACAATTAGCATAACAGCGACCGTCACAGGATTGAGCAGATATTTGTCAATCACATCATCAAACGCCAGCCCGATAATCGCCGCTGGAATTGACGCTACTAATACTTTACCCCAGAGATTAAGGGTCATCGGCTTGAGGCGCTTGCTACGAAAATCATACGGCATTAGTTTGTGGAAATAAATCGTCAGCACCGCCAGAATTGCCCCAAGCTGGACAATAATCAAAAATACACTACGAAAAGCCTCACTCTGACTGAGTTTAATGAAGTTTTCGACCAAAATCATATGACCGGTGCTGGAAATCGGCAACCATTCGGTAATTCCCTCGACTACGCCAAGGATAATAACTTTAATCAGTTCAATTAAAAAAGCAATACTAAACATATGGTTATTATAGCATAGTGCTTGTGCGTCGTAAAAACCAAAAATCCGCTTCCAGTTAAGCGGAATTTGGCATAATTGATAACTAATTAACGGCGAGAAGCGTCAATTTCTTTTTTGACGATAGCACCAGTTGTGGCATTGATATCATAGTCATATTCAGTCAAACCGTGATAAAACTCGATTTCATATGCCTGAATACCCTTCTCATAATCTAGTTTCCACTGGAAACGGGTAATGTCGGTTTCTTTTAAGTTCGCGTCCTTAAGGGCAATCTCCTTAGCCTTGACTTCTCCAATGAGAGCGGGTTGGGCATTAGGAGCCGGCGTTGGGGTTGGTTTCGTTGCAGGAGGCGTCGGTTCCACTCGCTCTTCTTTAACTTCTTTGCTAACCACACGCTTGGTTTTGGCGTCAATTTTATACTCGTACTTGCTCTTACCGACCTTAAAATCAACTTCATAAACTAGTCGGCCATTATTACGATCGAGTTTAGCCTTAGAAAAATTAACATTATTGACGAGAGTTTGAGCGTCTTCCATAGCGACACTTTTAGCTTGATCAAGGTTAATGCTAGGTGTGTTATGATTCCACCATAACACACCGCCAATTGCCACTACAGCGACTATAGCTATACTAATGAGGGGTAAATGTTTTTTCATATTGCTCCTTGCGTTAGTTTAACTATTCTATTATAGCATAACAACAATCTAAAACACCGCCCCGATAAGCATAGGACGGTGTTTTTAATTATCAACGATTAACTATTTAGAACGTTTTTCGATGATTTCTTTAGCGACGTTAGGTGGAACTTCCTCATATTGCGCTAGTTCCATGCTGGAAGCAGCACGACCTTGGCTCATTGAGCGCAGGTCAGAGGTGTATCCGAACATTGTACCGAGTGGCACAAAAGCTCGAATCAGCTTCACGCCAACAGACAAGTCTTCCATCGCCTCGATGCGACCACGGCGAGAGTTCAAATCACCAATCACATCACCCATGAACTCTTCGGGAGTAGTGACTTCAATTTTCATCACTGGCTCAAGCAGAATTGGGTTAGCTTGTTTGATACCATCGCGAGTTGCGTAAGCACCAGCCATCTTAAAGGCTAATTCGCTAGAGTCGACATCGTGGTAGCTACCATCATACAGAGTAGCTTTGACATCAACCACTGGATAACCAGCGATCACACCACCTTCCAGAGTCTCTTTAATACCCTGTTCAGTTGGTTTGCGATACTCTTGAGGCACCACGCCACCTTTGATCTCATCGATGAATTCGAAGCCCTTGCCTGGTTCATTTGGTTCAAATTTAATCCAAACATCACCATATTGACCACGACCACCTGATTGTTTAATGTATTTACCTTGGACTGATGAAGTACCTTTGATACTTTCGCGGTAAGCCACTTGTGGTTCACCAACATTAGCTTCAACGTTAAATTCACGTTTCATACGATCAATCAGAATCTCCAAGTGCAATTCACCCATACCGCTCATAATGGTTTGACCGGTTTCTTCGTTAGTGTGAACGCGGAAAGTTGGGTCTTCTTCAGCCAGACGATTTAGGGCGATACCCATTTTTTCTTGGTCGGCTTTTGATTTTGGCTCAACAGCGATTGATACTGGTGGCTCAGAAAACTCAATACCTTCCAGAATTACTGGATGAGCTGGATCACAGAAAGTCGCACCAGTGCGGACATTCTTAATACCAACCACCGCAGCGATGTCACCCGCACAAACTTCGTCAATGTCGGTGCGCTTGTCGGCGTGCATACGAACGATACGGCCAACGCGTTCTTTTTCACCGCTCATGGTGTTTAAGATGTAAGAACCAGCTTTTAATTTACCAGAGTAAATACGAACGAAGATCAACTTACCAACAAATGGGTCAGTTGCGATTTTGAAGGCTAGACCTGCCATCGGTTCGTTTTCATCAGAGTGTTTGGCAACTTCTTCGCCAGTTTTTGGATTAGTACCAATAATTGATGGAATGTCAATTGGGCTTGGGAGGTAATCAGTCATCAAGTCAAGCACTTTTTCGACAATCACGCCACGGCCGTCACCACCGGTCACTAGGAAGAAATCACCGCCTAGGACACGTTTGCGTAGAGCTGATTTCAGCTCGTCGATTGAGATTGCTTCTTCACCCTCGGAGAAGAACTTTTCCATCAAAGCGTCATCAGCTTCCACCGCCGCTTCCACTAGGGCTGAACGAGCTTCCTTAGCCTTGTCAAGCATATCTGCTGGAATCTCGCCGACGATCAATGCCTTATCCGAGAACTCTTTGTAGGTGTAAGATTTCATGTCGATCAAGTCAACCACACCGCAAATGTCTTTTTCAAAACCAATTGGCAAGTGAATCGGCATGGCGTTTTTGTTCAAACGCTTGCGGATACTGTCGAGTGATTTGTAGAAATCACCACCAGTTTGGTTAATTTTGTTGACGAAACAGATACGAGGCACGCCGTATTTGTCGGCTTGACGCCAAACAGTTTCGGACTGTGCTTCAACGCCCATTTTACCATCGAATACTGTCACTGCACCGTCTAGCACGCGGAGTGAACGCTCCACCTCAGCGGTAAAGTCGATGTGACCTGGGGTGTCAATAATGTTAATCTTGCAATCTTTCCAGAAACAAGTCACCGCAGCGGAAGTAATCGTAATACCACGCTCTTTTTCTTGCTCCATCCAGTCAGTGGTTGCACCGCCGTCGTCGCCACGCACAGTACCGATTTTGTGATTAATACCAGTGCGGTACAAAATACCTTCGGTCGTAGTAGTTTTACCAGCGTCAATGTGCGCGATGATACCGACGTTACGGATTTTATCAAGTGTAAATTTCTTTTCTGCCATAAATATATGTCCCCAACCCTAATATTATCGTGCAAAATGCGCGAAAGCACGGTTGGCTTCGGCCATTTTGTGAGTATCTTCTTTTTTCTTAAAGGCAATGCCAGTTTCGTTGTAAGCGTCAACGATTTCAGTACCAAGACGTTTGACGTAAGGCATGCCTGATTTTGAGCGTGAAGCTTGAACTAGCCAGCTAAACGCAAAGTGTTGTTGGCGGTGACCCGAAATTGGGTATGGAATCTGATAGTTAGCACCACCGACACGAGTTGAACGGACTTCGAAGCTTGGTGAAATATTTTTGAGGGCTTTTTCGAAAACTTCGAGTGGATTATCGCTTTTTAGAGTGCGAGCGGCCATTTCCAAAGCGCCATAAACCGCTTTTTCCGCTACTTCTTTTTTGCCGTTTAACATTGATTTGTTGATTAATTTTTGCACCAAAACGCTGTTATATTTGCGGTCTGGTTTAACAGTTCGTTGTAGTTTTGCAGTAACTTTGCGAGGCATGACTATTTGTTTCCTTTCTTCGCACCGTATTTGCTACGACCTTGTTTGCGATCAGCTACACCTTGGAGGTCGAGCGCACCACGAACGATGTGATAACGCACACCTGGAAGGTCAGGCACACGACCACCACGCACCAACACTACGGCGTGCTCTTGGAGGTTGTGACCTTCACCACCGATATATGCCCAAACTTCTTGACCATTAGTCAAACGGACACGAGCGACTTTACGAAGCGCTGAGTTCGGTTTCTTCGGGGTTTTGGTAGTGACTTTAACACAAACACCACGTTTAAATGGTGAGTTTTGCTCGTAACGACGAGTCTTGAGGGTGTTGGTGATTGAACCAAGCGCTGGCGACTTTGATTTTTTAGCCGCGGTTTTGCGTGGTTTACGCACCAACTGATTGATTGTTGGCATTTTTAAAAAATACTCCCTATGTTTTAAGTAATATAACGACCGTTTCGGCAGCACCCTACTTTAGTCGTGTTATTTATCCAAGATAGTTCCGTGGTACACAACACGAACAATCTCGATAAATCGAAACTCTTTGTCATTATAACAAAAATTTGATTAAAAAGCAAGATTTAAGGACAGCTTGGTTAGCGATATTGCAGATGAATCATTTTCACCATACGCAGACGATCGGACATTATCATGTTAAATTTGGTGGATAATTTTAGACCTTTTTTGTCGATGTGGCGATAGAACGGCTCATCTGCCAGCACCTGGACATTATTGGCAATATTCGATGCCAGTTCCTTGGCAGAATCTACACAAAAATACATTTGAGCGTCGGCATGACCGACTTGTTTCATCCATTTTTGGCACATCAGACGCAGTCCTCGTTGATTCACTGCATCGAACACCATCTCAATCACGCCGTAAGTTCCAAGCATTCGCAACAAGCCTAGGACTTGTTTTTGCTCAAAATAATAAAACAAACCGCTAGCCGTAATCAGTAGTGGCACGTCACCGACTTCCTCGCGGACCTGGCGAAGCCACTGCTTAGAAAAAGCGTCAGTCGCTAGGAGTTTTTCGCGATTTGATTCTGGCAGAAGCGTCTTGCGGTATTCAATCACCTCTGGCAAATCCACTCCGTACCAGCGAGTCTGACCGTTGTCGTTGCGATTGGAGGCAGTTTCAAGTCCGCAACCAAGTTGAACGATCACACCATCTGGGTGACGTGATAAGAAATCTTGAATATGTCGATCGATATTGGCACTACGCACTGCCGACGCTAGGTAGGTATATTGGGTTTGGGTATGATTAGTCAGTACTTCGGCTGGCAGTTGAGACTTGAGAGTCAGCGCTGTTTTATCATATAAAATCGACGGAAAATGCTCACTGGCATAAATCCTGCCTAGCATCGGCACAAACAGCGTGCTTTCGACGGTTCCTAAATGAGTAGTCATTACTGTCATTATACGCCGTTTTTTGTAAAAAAGAAAAAAGCCCAGACTACTGTCTGAGCTATAGAATAAGACTTTATTGCTTTTTATCACTATCACTTTTTTCATTACGTGGGAGTGCGTAGTATACACTCCTACAGTGATAGTCGTGCATCTTCCTAAACGCCGCATTGATGGCGTTATGAAAATGCGCGGGTGGGTGAACTGACCACTCATCATCTTCGAAAACAGTGATGTTTTCTAGGATGGCTTCGTTGCCGTTAATCGCTACTATTTTGTCGATTTGACAGCTTTCGCCGTAGCGATTGTGGTCGGCTTGTATTACTACATCACCGACCTTAACGACGAAGAGGGCGTGATTACCCTTTGACAAGTGGCCACCATTAGGCACGTAAGTCGGACGCTTCTTTGAGCCGTTCGACTTACAGATTATCACCGCGTTGCCAGTGTTAGTGGCTCCGCCCCCGCACTCCCAAAGTGCGGGTTGGTTTGTCTTTGTTCTTTCTATTCTCATTTTTACCCTCCAATTCTGAGCGCCCTATCGGTAAAAGTAGATTTCTCCACTACGCTCATTTAAAAAATAAAATACACTACCCGGTCTTGAGCAGTACTCAACCTAACTTTTTCTTAAGCTAAGTACTACCCAAGACTGAACAAAAACCAGTGACTTGTGCTTCGTCTTATTTTTTAAAAGTACTAGGTCGTAATTAGACCTGAGGCGTAATCTCATTTGATTACTTTGATAATTATACCACACCTTTATATAAAAGTCAATACTAATATAAACATTTTCTGAAAAGAAAAAAGCCCAGACTACTGTCTGAGCTGTAAAGAAGATAAAAAGCTACTCGAGTACTAATCAGGTAGAGCATAGCGAACATCACTGCATTGATAACAGTACATCTTCGCCTTGACGGCGCTCTTGGCATCGCTTAATCTTTCATCAAATTTACGCCACCAACGTTTCCCGTTGTAAGAATTAGTTCGGCGCAATATTGGGCCGTACTCCTGATCAATCCCAATGACCTCGTAGACTACATACTTCTCGCGCTTTCCTTCGTAGCTAGAGAGTATAGTGTAATCACCAATCGCCACTACAAATAGCGCATGGCCGTCCAAGGCTATCCCCGCATCTGACTTAAGATGTACTCGCTTTTTGGGAGCGCCATCTGCATCGCAGATCACACAGGCACTCCCAAAATCCTTACCTATTTTAGCTCCATATTCCCAGACTGCCCATAGTCCAGAAATAGGAGTTATTGTCGTTCTGATCCCTTCCATATTTCCCCTCCTTAATTATAAAATACTACTCTAAAATACTAAGTTTGCCCCAGCAAACTCTTTTTAATTATGACACACTTTATTTTAAAACACAAGTAGCATATCATAAATCTCCACGAACAACAAAGCCCGACCACCTATCGGGAGACACCTAAGAGCTTATGGAAAAACCCAAAATTTCACTTCATTGTGAGGTGTTTGGCCAAGCTTGCGCCAACGAATAATCCGATACCACGGACCTTGATACGCACAAGTCCCGCCGTCATTGAGGCAGGTTTCGAACCGAACTTTAGAAAAAGGTGGCTCTTTGTCTGCATTGAGCGCCATATAGTCAGCTCCCAGCATTACCATCGGAATTAGTATGATTAAAATTATCAATCCGCCCATAATTAGTGGCCATTTGTGATTCTTTTTGGGGTTAAGAGAGTTATTGGGCATAAATCCGTCCTTTATTTATGCTTGTGATTATATAAAAACCGCCCTAAAAAGCAATGATATGTAAAAACCACAGCCATATTCAGCTGTGGTTATTTGTGATGATAGAAAGATTCAGCTTACTCACGTCAAACTGCAATTGACATCACTGATTTATTCTGTCTAGCAGTCTTAATCAACTTAAGCAAGAAAAGCTTATTGATGCTAAGACCTTCTAGCAAGTAAGTTTCGCCAGTTGCGGTCGTGACGCGAAAATAAGCATTGATCAGTGCACAGAGTCTCAAGGTAAGATTCTTATCGAGCGCATTGCGTTTTGCTATTAGTTTATCGACAATAGTATCAACTGATGCGCGGAATCGCTCTCGCAAACCATCAATTTTTTCGCAAATTGCAACACAATTTTGCAATTCATCTCCATGGATCACTTCAAACTTAGTGATGGCAAATTGAATTTCTTCATTATCTGAGATTTCATTGTGGTTATAAATTCTCCCGCTAATCTCCCAATCAGCGTCCAATTCAATTGGATGAGTCTCTAGGATGAAACTAACCATTTTTGCCAAATGAGCATCCTGAGTGAGATACCAGTCACTCAACACTAAGCATTGTGAATCATTTACATCTGTCATTTTTCCTCCTTTAATCTTTCTATTTTTAAATAACTATTAGCTCCGTAGTGAGCCAACCGGACAAATATTATAAGATTATTGCAGTTTTGTCAATAATAAAACCACGGCTGTGAGTAACCGTGGTATAAAACTTTAATATCTGGCTTTTAATGCCTCACATAAGCTTGCCAAGAATGCCTCATCAGCATCAATACCCCTGAGGAGTAGAGTGCAACCATCCAAGGTAATAATAACATATGTCGACATTAAAAAGATCAACAAATCAATTGTATCGCTTCTTAAGCAATCAACCTGATGAAGTTTCAGCGTTTCTTGTATTGCAACTGCATCCTCGTGAGAAACAGGAAGCATATCACTAAGATACTTACTCACACTCCTAACGGTGTATTGAACGAGATTTGCCGTCTCCACTGATTGACCGTCAGTGATATTGCCAGCGATCTTAAGATTTGGTTGATCAAAGACCAATTCACGCACATTTTGATCATAAATCAGACTGCTGAGCGTAGTGGCGGATGCCCTACTCCCCTTATCCTTTTTAAGATTCCAATTAAAAATCCTCTTATTAGTTTGTATCTCTATTTTCATTTTACCCTCCTAAATATAAAGTTTTTTTAAAAAGCTAACTCTTTTTAATTTTATAATATTTTAATCATAATGTCAATAAGCGATGTATCCTGGCGCAAGATTTTAAAAACAAACTCTCGAGTTTTATACTAAAAGTCGTTATCAAGCTCTTGAATAATCCGCTGATTAAAATAGTCCATAATTAGCCGGTATCGTTTTTGCGTATCAAGTTCAGTTTGCTGAAGAGAATTAATATACTCCACAAACTCATTAAACACAATGTAGTTAGGCTGTTTTTCCCAATCAGCATAACAATAGTCATCGTCATAATGATTAGTCATTTCTGAAAGATAGTCAATTTCCATCGACTGTAATTGTTCACTATCATTAATTAAAGCATAATATAATGCCAAACAGCACAGCGATAGATATTTATGTTGATTATTTTTTGGCGACAGCGTTTTAGTAATAATATCAATTTTCGTTAATGCTTCGTTCATATTTTTATTATATAAAAAAGTCTTTAAAGAACAAGAAAAAGGCGTTTCATATAGAAACACCAGTAGCTAGAGATTGTTGGTTAAATATTTAATTTCTGCCCAGTCTCGATCAATTTCATCTTGACTCTTGTCTTTGTCTTGAATGAAAGCTGCTAAATTAAAAATGCGTTCGAGCTGTGGCACTTTGTTAACATAATCGACAAAATCGTCATCAAGAGCTAATTGGACAATTGCATTGCAAGACTCTTGAGGGTTGGTATTTTGTTGAATGATTGTCAAAATTTTTTCCTTGTAATCAAAGTCAAACACTTTACTCCTTATCAAAGTCATCCAAAACATCTGTTTGGACTCTTTCGTCCTTACAGTTATCACCACTTACTAATACTTTTACATCTTGATTATTGCTTTGAATATCCCAGCTCATTTTGTCCCTCCTTAGGAATTATCCCTAGCTGATGAAATTATATTATTAATATTATACAACAAAGTCAATATTAAAATCAAAACAAGCTCCCATAGTGAGAGCTTGTTTTTGTCAGTTTAGTCAGTGACTAGTTCAGATCGGCGATATCTTCTGAGATGTCTTCGGTGCTAAATTCGCCTTCGATGTCTTCTTCGGCAAATTCCTGATCTTTAGCAATAGGTGCACCAGTGCCAACTGGAATCTTGTGACCGATAATCACGTTTTCTTTAAGACCTTTGAGATAGTCAACGCGACCGCTAGTTGCGGCGTTAATCAAGACGCGAGTTGTATCCTGGAATGACGCCGCTGATAGGAAGCTATCGCTCCAGATTGACACCTTGGTGATGCCGAGCAGTAATTGTTTGTAAACAATTAGCTCTTTACCATCTTCGGCGAGTTGCTCGTTAGCATCCTCAACCGCAGCGGCCGAGACAATATCACCAGTCACGAACATCGAGTCGCCAGCATCTTCGACTTGGACACGACTAAACATTTGTTTAACGATGATTTCCAAGTGTTTTGCAGACACGTCCTGACCTTGAGCGGCGTAGATACGCAACACTTCGTTGATGATGTAGCGCTGGGTGGCTTCAATACCATTGAGACGCATCAAGTCATGCAAGTTGAGCGAACCAAGCGTCAAACGATCGCCGGCTGAGACTTTGTCACCAACCGAGACGGTTAACTGCATACGGCTTGGTACTTCATAGCGAGCTGGCGAAGCAGTGGTTGACTTGATGATAATATCAGTCTTTGTGACTTCAATTTCACCATCAAACGGCGCAACTAATGGTTTTTTGTCGTCTTGAGCTTTGGCTAAGACATCGCCAGCCTTGACGTAAGAACCGGTTTTGACTTGAGCAGTGCGGTCTTCCAGAGCGATTTTTTCGGTTTTACCTTCGGTTGGGGTAACCTGGATGATATGCTTACTGCCCTCTTCCCAGATGTCAACGACACCAGCAATTTCCGTAATAAAGGCTTGACCTTTTGGTTTGCGAGCTTCAAATAACTCTTCAACACGAGGCAAACCTTGAGTGATGTCACCACCGGCCACACCCGAGCTGTGGAAGACGTTCAAGGTCAGCTGAGTACCCGGCTCACCAAGTGATTGAGCGGCAATCACACCGACTGGCTCGTAAGCATTGACCAGGCTACCAGTTGCCATATCAACACCGTAGCTTTGGCGTGGAATACCATGCAGGGTCTTAGCCGACAAGATACTCTTGATGGAAACTTCGTTGATGTTTTCGTCGGCTTCGATAGCGTTAGCGATCGCTTCAGTGATGAGCTCGTCTTTTTTGACATAGCCTGGAACGTCAGCGGCAGCATAACGACCACGGATACGTTGCGCGAAGTCCACCATTGTTTCTTTGGTTTCGTCACGGTAAATTGCGTAGCCTGGGTCAGCCACATCCACCATTTCATCATCAATCGTGAAGATATCTTGCGCAACGTCAACCAAACGACGAGTTAGATAACCAGAGTCAGCAGTCTTGAGCGCCGTTGAAATCAAACCTTGACGCGCACCACGAGTTGCCACATAAGCTTCAAGCGATGATAGACCTTGGAGGTAAGATGAACGCACTGGGAGCTCAATTTCTTTGTTCATAACGTCCACCAGCACACCGATGTTTGCAGCTGCCAATTTAACGTTCGAAACGCTACCACGTGCACCCGAGTTCACCATCACACTAATACCGGTATCCATGTGTTTGAGGCGATCTTGGACGAGGTTTTTGATGTCGTCGTCAACACCACGCCACACACCAACAGTCAGCTTATAGCGCTCTTCGTTATTAATCAGACCTTCGTCGTATTGTTCAGCGACGGCTTTAGCAGCTTTATCACCTTGTTTAATCAAATCGTCAACTTCATCGAAACGCACATAGTCGTCTTTTCCAGCCGAAATTGCACCGATGGTAGCATAACGGAATGACAAATCTTTGAGTCGGTCGGCAGTTTTGGTCGTTTCTTCAGCACCATATTGCTCGTAGATTTTCGCCATGACTTTTTTGAGGCTCTTCTTGTCTTGTGGATTTTCTTGGTATGGGAAATCTTTTGGCAAGACTTCATTGAAATACACACGACCGAGAGTAGTATCTCGTTTAACGCCCTTAGTATGAACTCGAATTGGTGACTGCAAGGCAATCAGACCATTTTCGTAAGCCATTTCTGCTTCATAAACTGAGGTGTAGGCTTTGCGTTCGTCGTTAGCGTATTTTGGTTTATCGTAAGTCAGATAGTAGTTACCAAGCACGATATCCTGGTTGATGTTGAGCACTGGTGAACCATCAGCTGGCTTAAGCAAGTTACGCTGTGCAGTCATTAACTGGCGAGCTTCTTCTTGCGCCTTAGCAGAAAGTGGCAAGTGAACAGCCATCTGGTCACCGTCGTAGTCAGCGTTAAATCCGGTTGCAACTAACGGGTGAAGCTGGATAGCTTTACCGTCAATCAAAACTGGCTGGAAGGCTAAAATACTGAGGCGGTGAAGTGACGGTGCACGGTTTAACAGCACATAGCGACCAACAATCACTTCATCCAGTGCGTCCCACACTTCGGTCTCGCCCGCTTCGATTAAGCGAGTTGCTGAGCGAATATTATGAGCGTAGTTGTTGCGAATCAGCCAAGAAATCACAAATGGTTTAAATAGCTCTAGCGCCATTTGTTTTGGCAGGCCACATTGGTCGATAGTTAGTTCTGGACCAACCACAATCACCGAGCGACCTGAGTAGTCAACGCGTTTACCGAGCAAGTTTTGACGGAAACGGCCTTGTTTACCTTTGAGTGAGTCACTGAGCGATTTAAGTTTGCGACGACCGCCGGTTGAAGAAGCAGCACGATTACCACGAGCGGCTGAGTTGTCAATAATTGAGTCAACAGCCTCTTGAAGCATACGCATTTCGTTGCGACAAATCACTTCTGGCGCATTCATTTCTAATAGTTTTTTCAAGCGGTTGTTGCGGTTAATCACACGGCGATAGAGATCGTTCAAGTCGCTCGTTGCAAAACGACCACCGGTCAGCTGCACCATTGGGCGCAATTCTGGCGGAATTACTGGCAAAACGGTCATCACTAAGTGACTTGGTTTGATGCCGGCGTTGTGCATACCTTCTAGCATTTTGAGGCGCTTGAGGACTTTTTTGCGGGATTGACCTTTGGCCTTAGCGGCTTTTTCGGCTAAATCGCTAATTAAATCTTCAAGATTAATCTCATCGAGCAAAGCTTTGATTGCTTTACCACCCATGCCGACTTCGATTAATTCATCATATTCTTCTGGTAATTCGCGGTATTCGGTCTCGCTCATCAGCGCACCTTTAACTAAGCTCTCGAGAGTTGATTTTTTAGTTAAATATTCAGCGTCGAGTTCTTCGAGTTCTTTGGTTTGACGTTTAGCTAATTCTTCAACACTTAGATTTGCTAACTCTTCATCGGTTGACTCACCAGCGCCAGCTTTTTCGTAGCGGATTTTAATCGCTTGTTTGGCTGCTTCATAGGTGGTTTCAGCGTCTTTAAGCATTTGGTCGCGTTTTTCTTCGTCAACTTTTAAGATGGCATAGCTGGCGAAATACACCACGCGCTCAATGTTTTTAACCGTCATGCCTAAAATCATACTGACAGCGCTTGGAGTACCACGCATAAACCAAATGTGCGCGACTGGAGTCGCAAGAGTGATGTGACCCATCCGCTCGCGACGCACAGCTGATTTGGTGACTAATTCACCATTTTTATCAACGGCAGCTTCGCGTGAACGCACGCCTTTGTATTTGTTGTCATGTGGGTTGATGTCCTTAACTGGACCGAAAATGCGTTCGCAGAATAGACCATCACGCTCTGGTTTTTGGGTACGATAGTTGATAGTTTCTGGTTTGGTGACTTCACCGTAGCTCCAGTTCAGAATATCCTCTGGTGAAGCTACAGCCAAGCGCACCGCATCAAAATCAACATCTTTAAAATTTGGACTATAAGCCATACTAATTCTCCTCCTCCACTAGTTTTTCTTGGTTGTCATCTGTCTCGAAATCTTCGTCGTCTTCAAATAAATCTTCAACAATTTCCTCTTCGTCGGTTGCGGTAGCTTCCTCGAGAGCGATTTCCACCTCGGTTGATGGTTCGCTCACAGGAGCGCTAGTGTCTTCTAAACTGAAAGCTTGGCCGTCTTCAGTGTCGAGCAAGTCAATTTTCAGACCAAGACCTTGCAACTCCTTGACTAAGACATTGAATGATTCAGGAATCTTCGGACCAACAATCGGTTCAGCCTTGATGATTGATTCGTAAGCTTTGGCACGACCGAAGACATCGTCGGATTTGATCGTCAACATTTCTTGCAGGATAGTTGATGCACCATAAGCCTCAAGCGCCCACACCTCCATTTCACCGAAGCGCTGACCACCGTTTTGAGCTTTACCACCGAGCGGTTGCTGAGTGACTTTTGCGTATGGTCCAATCGAGCGGGCGTGAATCTTGTCAGAAACCATGTGGTGCAGTTTCATCATATGCATGACACCAACGGTGACTTTTTCTTTAAACGCTTCGCCGGTTTGACCATCATAAAGCGTTACTTTACCGTCACGTGGTAAGCCGGCTTTTTCGAGCTCATCGGAAATTACTTCGTCTGGCACGCCATCATAAGACACGGTTGCAACTTTATAACCGAGGGTTTTAGCGGCCATACCCATGTGAGTTTCAAACAACTGACCGAGGTTCATACGGCTTGGGACACCCATTGGGTTCAAAATCACATCAACTGGAGTACCGTCTTCCATATACGGCATATCTTCTTCAGGCAAAATCTTAGCGATCACACCTTTGTTACCATAGCGACCAGCCAACTTATCACCGACGCTAATCTTGCGGAGCTGCGCCACGAAGATTTGGATTTGCATCAACACGCCAGCTTTGAGGTCATGACCGTCTTCACGGCGGAAGATTTTGACACCAATAACTTTACCACTACCAGCGTTGTTCATACGCTTCGAGGTGTCACGAACATCTTTAGCTTTTTCACCGAAAATGGCACGGAGCAGACGCTCTTCAGAGCTGAGTTCCTGTTCGCCTTTTGGTGTAATTTTACCGACTAAAATATCACCAGCTTTAACTTCTGAACCGATTTGGACAATACCGTTTTCGTCAAGATTGCGTAGGCTTTCTTCAGACACATTCGGAATATCACGAGTGACAATCTCTGGACCAAGTTTGGTTTCGCGGACTTCAACATTGTAATCCTTAATATTGATGCTGGTTAATTCATCATCATGCACCAAACGGCTCGACAAAATAATTGCGTCGTCCATATTGTAGCCATGCCATGGCATAAAGGCCACTTTGAGGTCACGACCCAGACCAAGTTCACCATTGTCAATTGAAGCACCTTCAATCAAAATATCACCAGCCTGGACTTTATCTCCAGTTGAAACTGCTACTTTTTGGTTGATACAGCGATCGTCGTTTGATTTAGCAAAGTGAATTGGTTGGTATTTTTTCAGACCGTCTTTATATTCGACGATGATTTCGTTAGCGTCGGATTTTTTAACAACACCATCAGCTTCAGCTAGGACTAATTGTGAGGTATTACGGGCAACATCAGCTTCCACGCCAGTACCGACAGTTGGTGCTTCTGGGCGCAATAGTGGCACCGCCTGGCGTTGCATGTTCGCACCAGTCAAGGCACGGTCAACGCGGTTTTTCTCGATAAATGGCACGAGTGAAGCAATCGCACCGAGAATCTGACGGTGAGCGGCGTCCATCATCGTCACTTCGCTAGCGTCAACTTCCTCTGGTTGGAGATGGCGACGAGCTGAAACACGTTCATCAATAAATTTGCCGTTTTTGTCGAGTTTCGCACCAGCATCAGCAATCACTTCTTTTTCTTCATCAGTCGCGTCAAGATAAACAATTTCACCAGTTACTTGACCATTTTTGACTTTAATATATGGAGTTTCAATAAAACCATATTCGTTGATACGTGCGTAGGTTGCTAAGTTCAGCACCAGACCGACACTACCACCCTCTGGAGTTTCCACGGCACAGATACGACCATAGTGAGTTGGATGGGCGTCACGCACTTCAAAACCAGCACGTTCACGAGTTAGACCACCAGGACCCATCGAACTTAGACGACGTTTGTGTGACAACTCAGAAATTAAGTTAGTTTCATCCATAAACTGTGACAACTGGCTCGAAGCGAAGAACTCACGCACCGATGCCACCATTGGGCGAGCGTTAATCAACTGCGATGGAGTGACGTTCTCGATGTCAACCATAGCCATACGATCCATAATGTTGCGTTGCATACGCAATAAGCCAATACGGAACTGACGAGCCACCAATTCACCGACCAGTTTCACACGGCGATTTGACAAAGCGTCGATATCATCTGGTTCACCTTGTTCGTTGTTGAGGCGAATAATTTCCGCAATAATTGCCACCAAGTCATTCATCTGAAAAACACGATGGGTGGTGTCATTTGGGGTGTCAAGACCGAGGCGTTGGTTAATTTTATAGCGACCGACTCGACTGTAGTCAAAACGGCGAAAATCATAGAACATCTTCTCAATCATTTCGCGGGCGTTGTCAACAGTCGCCAAATCACCTGGACGCAAACGACGAAATACTTCCAACAGCGCCTCAGAGGTAGTACGCGAAGTTTCTTTATCTAAAGTTGCCTCGATGTAATCGACATCACCGGTGTTAACTTTTTCAAACAAAGCTTTAATTTCTTTGTTAGTGCCATAACCAAGCGCACGCAATAGCGTGGTAGCTGGCATTTTGCGACGACGGTCGATTTTAACATAAATCGCACCAGCACTAGTAGTTTCAAACTCTAACCATGCACCACGACCTGGGATCATTTTTGCACCGAAGTTTTTATGACCGGCAGTTACGCTTGCTGTGAAAAAGACACCAGCTGAACGAATCAACTGTGACACAATCACGCGCTCGATACCGTTGATAATGAAGCTAGCGTTAGTAGTCATTTCTGGATAGCTACCGAGGTAAATTTCTTGTTCCTTGGTTTCACCAGTGACTTTATTGAGCAACTCTACAGTCGCAATCAATGACGATTCATAAGTAGTGTTGTTTTCTTTACAGTCGTTAGCTGAGACTTTTGGTTCTTCGAACCGATAATCTTTAAACGACAAGGCTAATTTTTGACCAGTGTAATCCTCGATTGGATTAACTTCGGCAAAAATTTCGCTCATGCCAACTTCTTTTAAATCTTTCCACGAATCAATCTGATGCGCGATGAGATTTGGAATCGGCAAATTATTATCTTCTTGAGTGAAATACACTCGCTGATTGGGATTTTTTGGGGACGACGCCACTAAACCTCTCCTCTTGTTAGTTATTATTGACGGCACAAATAGATAACACTAGTCGCTCTGGTTGTATTGTCTGTGGCCACTAGACAATACGAAAAAACGAGCACTATACTTTCTATGAGATAGATTATAGCAAAAAATGCTCGTTTTGACAATAGAAAAACATTAAAAATCTTTTATCTAAATAGGCTTCGTAATCACTTGATCCACCAGACCATATTCAACCGCCTCTTGCGCGCTCATCCAGTAGTCACGATCAACGTCTTTTTCGATTTTGGATAATTTTTGACCAGTGTTGTGAGCTAAGATTCGGTTTAACTCATTTTTTAAGAAAATACTCTCGCGCAGGTCAATTTCTTGATCAGTAATTTTGCCACGCGTACCACTGGATGGCTGATGAATCATAATCCGACTACTCGGCAACACGAATCGCTTGCCTTTAGCACCGCTCGATAACAAGAACGCTCCCATTGATGCCTGTAGTCCGATGCCAATCGTCTGGACATCCGGCTTGATATAGTTCATCGTGTCATAAATCGCTAGGCCATCATAGACCGAGCCACCGGGGCTATTAATATAAAATTTAATATCTTCGTCAGGGTTCTCGTACGCCAGATGCAACAACTGTGCCACAATAATATTGGCCGTGTGGTGATTAACGTCCTCGCCCAAAAACACAATCCGCTCTTTTAACAAGCGTGAATAGATATCAAAAGCCCGCTCACCGCGGTTAGTTTCTTCAATGACAGTTGGAATAAGATAATTTTGCATATAATATATATTATACCACACTTTGCGATAAAAATAAAGAGTCGAAGCTGTATTTTACATTGCAAAAGTCGTAGCTTTTAGTCATAATAAACAACACGCCTGTGCGTGCATTCTATCTGTGCATATTACTTATGCTAAACTGGTGCCGCGGAAAAGACTCGAACTTTCACGTCTTGCGACACTAGCTCCTAAGGCTAGCGTGTCTACCAATTCCACCACCGCGGCGAATTGTCGTTTTAGTATAGCAAACTCTTCCCCGTTTGTCCAGCAATTGACCAAAAAATATTCTATTTCGGTTGTGTTTATGATAAACTAATATTATGAATAAAATTGCCAGTTATCTGAATGCAAACTTACTGGGAGAGGCCATATCGCGCGACGACGTCATTGCCACTTTCGCACAAGACAAAAGCATCTTAAGCGTTAAACCCGAGGCGGTGATTTTTCCCCGTAGCACCGAAGACATCCGCAAAACCGCCAGTCTATCTTTTCAACTCGCTAGTAAAAATAAACTTCTGCCAATCAGCACTTGCGGTTATCGTAATGATTTTACCGGTGGGACGCTCTCTGACGGAATCTTGATTAATACTTCACGTTATTTAAATAGTGTTGTCGACTTCGACCCCGACCAAGCCTTAATTCATGCTCAGGCTGGCACCGCTTTAACCGACATCAATCTCATCGCAAAAGAGCACGGACTGACTTTGCCTCTGAATGTGACCGATGCACGCCATTCAATTGGCGGGGTAATTAGTCATAATTTAATTTATCCGCTCGCGCGCCACGGTAATTTGATTTATCAAATGGTTGATCAACTGGAAGTAGTTTTAGCTAATGGGACGACTTTGCAGACCAAGCGCCTCAATAAGCGCGAACTCAGTGCGAAAATCGGCCTGCCAACCGCCGAAGGCGAAGTTTATCGCAAAATCGACGCTCTGATTGAAGAAAATCATGCTCTCATCTCCACCATCAATCCCGACCATGTCGATAACGCCGGCTACGCCAATATCGCCAAGGTCAAAACCGAGGCAGGATTTGATTTGACGCCGTTAATTATCGGCTCGCAAGGCACTCTTGGCATTATCACCGAAGCAATTATTCGCCTCGACGATTTATTACCTTATAAAATCTCCCGTTTGTTATCGTTTACCACACTGGCTGACGCTATGGATGCTTCCGACCAACTTCTGAAGCTCAAACCAGCAGTGCTCGATATTTTTTCGCATAAATTATTTCAAATCTCAGCCAGCCAAGGCCGAGCCTATCCCGATGTTGAAGCTGCCGATCATGCCATGGGTGGTCAAACCGCTTATCACCTGCTCGTTCAAGTTGAAGCCAAAAATAAGTTTTCGCTTAAGAGCCTAGCAAAAAAAATCGCTACTATCGCCAAGCAAGCCCGCGGTATCGCTAACGACAATGACGAAGTGATGCAAATGCGTGATTTGCCACTCATGCTGGATTTTGATGAAACGATTCATAAATCAGTCCCGATTGCCTGTGGTGCCAGCGTACCACGTGTCAAATGGCAATCATTCGCCGATACCATTGCTAAGCTTGAAATCGCCATGGGTCTCGATTTACCGATTTACGGCTCGGTACTAACTGAGGTACTGAACTTACAGTCCAGTCTGGATTTACACCAAATTATCAACAAACAAAAAGCCCTTAAACTCCTCAATTCTTACTCAACACTCGTCACGGAGCTCGGTGGTGTGATTTGTGCCAACGGCGGTGATGGTCGCCTCAAAAGCCTGGTCGCACCGAAGCAAATTTCACCTGAACTAGCTCAACTTTATGCTGAAATTAAAGCTATCTTCGACCCGTATGGTATCTTCGCGCCACGCGTTAAACAACACGCCGATTTGCGCGATATTGCTCAAAAAATAACTTCCAATTACCACAATGACTTCTTCGCCTAATATCGACTTCAATTCATCGACTTACCATGCTAAGGTAGACGATCTAACTCCGTTTGATCCCGAACTTCTAACTCACGGCGACCAGCGTAATGTCGTCGATAAATATCGCCACTGGCATCTTGATGCCATTCGCCAAGATTTAGCCGAGTCAGCCTCAGAACTCGAAATCGCCATCGAGAATCTCGAACGCGATTTTAACATGGGCACAATTATTCGTAGTGCTAATGCCTTCAATGTCCGACGCGTTCATATCATCGGTCGCAAACAATGGAACAAACGCGGAGCAATGATGACTGATAAATATCTTGAGGTTATTCATCATCCAAGCGTGGCGGATTTTTTAACAGCGGTGCCAGCTGGCTATCAGCTGATTGCTCTTGATAATCAATCGGGCGCACACGACCTAGCTACTTTTCCATTGCCACGCCAAGCAATCTTGATTTTTGGTAGCGAAAACAGTGGCATATCAGCTGAACTTCTCCAGCACACCCACGCTATGGTGCAAATCGAACAATTCGGCTCAACTCGCTCAATTAATGTTGGCGTTGCGGCTGGCATTGCGATGTATGAATGGACACGTCGCTTTAAATTAACACCCCAAATCGACAAATAGTTGCCTTTATCTCTAATAATGCTATAATGTTGTTATGAAACAGGCTTCACGTCTATCTATATTACGCATGGTTGTCATTATTTTAAGTGTGATTATGATGGTTGGGTCTGGCTATTTATTTATTCAAAATCCCGATACTGCCGTCAATAATCCTCTGTTTAAGGTGTTGATTGGCTTGTTAGTAGTGGATTTAGGATTATTCATCTGGTTCAAAATCGCCAGTTCGAAGTTTACCGCTAAAAATAAATCCGACCAAGCTCCAGTCGAACTCAGTCAAGACAACATCCATACCAAAGATCCAAAACCCCACTCCGAAAAATAATTTGGATAACTCAGACGTTTTTTGTAAAAACAACTTTTTTGATAAACTTTGGATCTAATGAAAGGAATTTTATGACATTATCAACTCAAGGCTACAAAGGTACTCGCGATTTATACCCAGAAGATAAACAATTACAAAATCTAATTTTTAACAACTGGCACCAAACCAGCCAGCAGTTTGGTTTTTTGGAGTATAGTGCGCCACTACTTGAACCACTGGAGATTTACCAAGCTAAATCCGGCGATGAATTAGCCAATCAACAAACCTATGCCTTCACCGACCGTGGTGATCGTCAAGTCGCAATCCGTCCCGAAATGACCCCAAGTATTTGCCGATTAGTTGCCGCTAAACGCCAAGAACTGGCTTATCCAGCGCGATTTTACTCAGTGGCTAACTTTATGCGTTATGAACGCCCCCAAAAAGGTCGTGAACGTGAATTCTGGCAACTGAACGCTGATATTTTTGGCGATGATTCTATTTATGCTGATGCCGAGATTTTAATGTTATCATGGCAAATTCTGATGAACTTTGGCGCAACTCAAGATATGTTTGAGATTCGCATCAATGATCGTCGCTTGATTAACACTCTGATGAAAGATTATCTCGGACTGAACGACGACACCGCTTATAAACTCATCAAATTGCTCGACCAAAAGGATAAATTACCAGTCGCTGAATTCCAAACTAAGCTGGCTGAATTAGTCACCGACACAACCGCCCTGACTAAATTACAAACTCTACTTGATAACTCTGAACTGGATAATTTCCCAGATGAACTCAAGAACACTACTGATTATCAAAATGTTGTCAAAATCCTGGAAGTACTCAAAACACAAGGCATCACCAATGCGCGTTTCGACATTTTCTTAATGCGCGGTCTTGATTATTATACTGGCACTGTGTTTGAAGTGTTCGACACTCACCCCGAGAACAATCGTTCGCTGTTCGGTGGTGGTCGCTACGATGGATTGGTCGGTATGTTCGGTGCTGAACCGATTTCGGCCGTTGGCGTGGCTCCTGGTGGTTCAACCTGTCTCGAGTTTATCAAACTCCACGATCTAGCTCCAAGTTATGTCCCAGCTACCAAATATATGATTTTGCCACTGGATGACCAAGAATCAGCCGCTTTTCAGCTAGCTAAAACTCTGCGTCAAGCTGGTATCAATGTCGAAATCGACTTCACCGATCGTAAATTAGCCAAAAAAATCAAAGCCGCCGACAAAAAAGCGATGCTCGGTGTGATTATCCTTGGTGAGCAAGAAGTTGCCAGCGGCAAATACAGCCTCAAGAATATCAAAACCAACCAAAGCGTTGAACTCGACATCAAGGCTCTAATTAAAGCTTTGGAATAATTCTATTCCAGCTCTCAGTCTTAACTTGGTGCAATAGATGATTATCCGCCAATTTATGATATAATATCTCTTATGAAAATAGAGAAAACCCATTTATCAGATACAGAAGTCAGTCTGACCATCGCCCTTGACAAAACGGCGCTCGTTGAGGCTGAAACCCAAGCTTTAAAACAACTCGCACCAAGTGTCAGCGCTAAAGGCTTCCGCAAAGGTAAAGTTCCGGCTGATGTTGCTAAAAAGCAACTTGATCCGAGTATACTCGCCAATCGCGTGATTGAATTAGCAGTTAACAAGGCACTGTTTGAAGCGTTTAATCAAGAGGATTTAAACCCACTTGATCAACCAAAAGTTGATATCACTAAATTCGTACCAGAACAAGAACTCGAATTTAAGGCTGTCGTACCAGTTGTGCCTGAAGTTAAATTGCCTGATTATAAGAAGCTCAAAGTTAAAAAAACCGTCGCTAAAGTCACCGACAAAGATGTTGATGACATTTTGACACGCGTCCAAAAAGGTTTCGCCACTGACGAGGCGGTTGATCGCCCAGCGAAACTCGGCGACAAGGTTGTGATCGATTTCAAAGGCTATCTTGGCGACAAACCATTCGAAGGTGGCGAGGCAAAAGATTACACCTTAGAACTCGGTTCAGGTCAATTTATCCCTGGTTTTGAAGAAGGAATTGTTGGCAAAAAAGCCGATGAGCGCTTCGACCTAAAACTGAAGTTTCCAAAAGAATACCATGCTAAAAACTTGGCTGGCAAAGCCGTAGTCTTCACTACTAGCTTGAAAAAAGTTTTGGAAGTTAAACTACCAGAATTAAACGACGAGCTAGCTAAACAAGCGGGTGATTTCAAAACCCTTGAGGAGTTTAAAGCCGACATCCGCAAAAACTTAATCGTTCAAAAAGAAGAAGAGGCTGAAGCTAAATACCGTGACGAATTAGTTAACGAACTTGGCAAAAAAACCAAAGTTGCTATTCCAGAAGTCCTCAAAACCGACCAAATCAACGCCTTAAAGCGCGATATGACTCAAAATCTGATGTATCGCGGTATGACTTTAGAGCAGTATCTTGAATCGCTCGACCTGAGCGAGGAAGATTGGATCGCTAAGGAGCTGACTCCAGTGGCTGAAGCTCGAGTCAAATCTGGCCTAGCTATTGCCGAAGTTTCTAAACTCGAAAAAATCGACGTCACTGAAGCTGAAGTCGATGCTAAGCTTGCCGAACTCAAAACACAATATGCTGGTAGCCCTGACGCTCTGAAACAGCTTGACAATCCAGCTGTTTGGCGCGACTTACGTAATAATCTGCTCACCGAAAAAACTATCAATCGTTTAGTTGAGCTTAACGCCTAATCATCTATTACAGCTGAAATAGGCCTGATTTACCATCATCAACAAGCACCAAAATCTACCGATCAATGTCAGTCGGTAGATTTTATTTTAGAGTCAAAATCGTAAATCAACTTATTTTACCAGTCACTACTCAATTCTCGACCGAGTACTTCCACAAATCATAAGTATCGGGTTTATAATATTCTCTTTGACCTAAAAGAAAATCGCCGGCAACCAACCGACGATTTATCTGAAACAAAACAATTATATTTTTATTATATCACGCTTGTGGTTATTTTGTCAAGAGTTTTTGGAGGATTTTTGCTGATTTTGAGCAATTTCAGCCAATATCTGTTCAACAGACTGACTTTTAAGTTGTTTATAAGTTGCACGATCGGCTCGCAATTCGCGCACCAATTGGCACTTGACTTGATTATAACGCCGACACCAGTCTGGATTGTGACGCAAAAAGTCCCGAATCTCTACAAACTGCCGATAGCGCTGACTGCCAACCAACACCAGATGCAAATGCACATCGCCCGCCACAGTTTCTTCCTGGCGCGATGCCAAAAAACAATAATCTGCATCACATTTTTTGCCGACAAACCACCCCGCCTGCGCTAGTCTTTGACCGACCATCACAACATCGGACGACGCTCGCACACCAATCACAATATCAATAATATTTTTACCGACCAACCCTGGCACAGCCGTTGAACCGACATGCTCAATCACAACATCATCACCTAGCAACTCTAATAACTGCCGTTTCACTAACGCGAATTGTCGCTGATTTTTTATTAGATTTTGTTGAACGATTACTACCATGTGTTAAATAAAACTCACTTTGGGCATTTTGTCAATTCACGGGCGATGGCTTGCTTTTCGGCCTCAGTCACCCATAATTTATAGCGAGCTTTGATTTTAACTTGACGCGCCACATATTGACAGCGAAATGATTTATTAGATGGCAACCACGTGGCAGCATCAGCATCGCCTTTTTGCTGATTGGCCGGGCCATCAACCGCCAATAGATTATCTGGATCATTATAAAATTGATGACGCTCGGCCGGCGTCAGCTGTTGAGCACCTTTTTGCCAAGCGTCACTGACTGCCACAATGTGATCAATCTGCACTGCCGAACTTGACTGCTGGCCACGCTGGTAATTAATCAACTGCCCCGTGTATGGATCATGCAATTTGCCTGATAGAACTTTACATTTTTGGTCAACTTGCACCTCTGTTAAATCACGCTTTAAAATCACATTGCGCATATCACAAACCCCAACTTTACCCCAACCATCACTAAATTGTTCGCGCTTATAGCCAGTCTTGGGTGCTCGCCCTTTGACTTCCAGAGTGTTTAATAAATCAAGTGAAACCTGGTCAGTCTGGAATTGTCCTAAACCAACATCATAACCGAAGAATTGCCCCAGCTCTGCCCAAAACTGACGATACTGCACCGCCGGGATCTGCGCTAAAATTACCAGCAAGACCGCCAACCCACCTAACAACGCTAGACGGCGTCGTCGCTGAAAAATATTCGCCGTTTTAAAAACTTTAAACATAAACTTATTATACCCCAGTTCTAGCGTTTGCGGGAGTTTTCGGCTAAAAATTACCCCTGCAGTAAAAATTGCACTCGACCTGACTTTTCGCTACAATATTAGTATGAAATTAGAGCATTTTTTTGAGCATTTTAAACCTGAAAATTATCAACTTAAACTTGAGATTGATCGTGTTGGTCGGCGTTTTCAAGGTGCGGTAGCGATTACCGGCCAAGTAAAAAATCCTAGCGGAATCGTCAAATTCCATGCTAATTATTTAACTATCAAATCGGTCGAAATTGGCGACCAGGCGGTTGAGTTTAGTTATTACGACAATATTTTAGAGCTAACTAACCCCGACAGCCAGCCAATCACTATTCGTTATAGCGGGCAAATTACCGACCAAATGAATGGCATTTATCCGTGCTATTATCAGCTTGATGGTCAACCTCGCGAGCTAATCGCCAGCCAGTTTGAGAGTCACTATCTGCGCGAGGTAATGCCGTGCGTCGATGAGCCAATTGCCAAAGCAACTTTTGACCTGACGCTAGTCACCGAGACAGGCGTGACAGCGTTATCGAACATGCCCGTTGCTGAGCAACAACAAGTTAATGGCCAGCTTCACACCACTTTCGCCACTACGCCATTGATGAGTGGCTACACGCTCGGTTTTGTAGTCGGCGAGCTTATCAGCAAAACTGCCACTACCGCTTCAGGCGTTCAGACAACCGTCTATGCCACGCCAGCTCACCAGCCTGAGGCGCTTGATTTTGCGCTCAATGTCGCGGTCAAATCAATTGATTTTTATGAACAGTTCTTAGGCGTTAGATATCCCCTACCAAAATGCGACCACGTAGCTTTACCAGACTTCGCAGCGGGCGCTATGGAAAACTGGGGTTTAGTGACTTATCGCGAAGCTTTATTACTAGCTGATAACACCACCGCCGTCAGTTCCAAAAAGCAAATTGCTTCGGTGATTGCTCACGAACTCGCCCACATGTGGTTTGGCAACCTAGTGACTATGAAATGGTGGGATGAACTGTGGCTTAATGAAAGCTTAGCGACGCTCCTCGAGCACTTCGCGGTTGAGGCGATTCATCCGGAATATCAGATTTGGCATGATTTTTATAGTTTTAATTACCAGTACGCTCAAAGTCGCGATGCTCTGCCAGGCGTACAGCCGATTTTGACGCCGGTTGAACATCCTGATGAGATTAGCACGATTTTTGACGGGGCAATTGTCTATGCCAAAGGAGCATGCGTGATGTTAATGCTCGAAAAATGGCTCGGCCAAGCTCAATTCGCTCAGGCACTGGGACAATTTTTAACTAAATTCGCCTATCAAAACCCGACAACCGATGACTTTTTGGCGACTTTTGAGCAGATTTCTGGCAAACCAGTGGTTGATTTTATGCAAAAATGGCTCCATCAAAGCGGTTTTCCACTGGTGGAATTACGCAATCAGACTATTACTCAGCGCCAATTTGGCTATGACAGTCCGCAAACCTGGCCAATTCCTCTCGGTGTTGAAGCCACTAGCGCTAATCTCCCAGAGGTGCTGTGGCAAGCTGAAGCCAGTGCTAATCAGCAACTGTGCCTGATTAATCGTGATATTGTCGGTTTTATGGTGACAAATTACGATGAGGCGCGCAAAAATCACTTGCGTCAGCGTTTAATGGCGGGCGAATTGGGTGCGCTCGATCAATTTTATTATTTATCTAACCAGCTATTACTCGCCAAACATAATTACATCGCCTCGGCCGAGTTAGTCGATGATTTTCAGTCGTTCCAGGGCAAAGAGCATGATTTACTAGTCTGGAATAATCTGGCGAAAATCGTTGGCTCGCTCCGCTTTTTTGTTGAGGCGACCGCAACAGAGAAAAACTTAAAACATCTAGTAGCACAAAGTGCGAAATCGCAGGCTGAGCAACTTGGTTTCACCGCGCAAGCCACGGACACGCCTGAACAGCTCGAACTGCGGGCACTGCTCGTCAGTCAGCTAGCATACGCCGAGGAGCCAACAACTGTCGACTGGCTGATTCAACAATTTAACGACCATTACCCAGCCCGTCTAGCTGAACTCAGCCCTGATTTACGCAGTGTAATTTTAAGTACTAAACTGAAATATGACTTCACCGAAGATGTTTTCGAGACATTGGTTCAGCAGTACCAAACCACGCATAATCCTGATTTTAAAGACGATTTACGCGTCGCCCTGACTAGCGTTCGCGAGTTATCAGCTGGTCAGCGTTTGATTGATTTACTTAGTGATAAAACCATTGTCAAAAACCAAGACCTCAGCGCTTGGTTCGTGATGATTTTGCGCAATCGTCAGTTGAAAAACCTAGCGTGGCAATGGCTTAAAGATAATTTCGTTCAATTGCGTCAAACTTTCAGCGAAAATAAAGATTACGCCGATTTTGCACGCTACGCTAGTGCCGTGCTTTATACCGCACAAGATTTAAGAGAGTATGAGCAGTTATTCATGCCTTATCGCGATGATTTAGCCTTAACACGCACTATTGAAGTTGGCCTGTCAGAAATTAAACTTCGTCACCAACTCTACCAGCGTGACGCCCAAGGCGTAATTGAGGCGCTGACTAAGACCGAGCTTTAATTTGACTACGTGAACCATGCTTAATAATCCACGCACAAGCTGAAGTAATTTCCTGTTGTTGCCAATTATTGATAATTAGCTTAAACTTATCTGGCGCTTCTTTATAAAGATCGTTGAGATTATTTGCAACGCTTTTTTGAATGGTTTTGTCAGAATCGTGACGTAAATTTGACAGCACTTGAACGTATTCATTAAAAAACTCTAAAGCAGCATAGTTTTTCTTCGCCCAAGGCAGACGAATTCGTAAGCACTCACTAGCTAGCCGGCGCACTCGCTGATTATCATCCCGACTCCATTCTAGCATCAGTCGCATAGTTCGCTCGGGAAAATTCTCCAGAACCGGTCGCATGCAGAATTCACCAGTGAAGCGCTTAGTTAATTCTTTGCTAAAAGCCGTGCTCTCTTCAAAAAACCAACCGCCGAATAACTCAACATACTTGTCAATTGGCCACAGCCACCAACCTTCAGTAAACATGCCTAAGTTACCAGGCAATTCCGGTCCAAGAATTTTATAAAAAACAGCCAGTGCTTTCACATAATCTTCCGGTAGACAGGCTTTCAGGGCTTTAGCGATTAGAATCTGACGATTATTAAATTCTAATTGATCTAAAGCTGGCTCGATCAAGGCTAAAAAACGTTGATGGTCAAAATCACGATAAGCTGTTTGCAATTTATCAGCCAGCGACTGGCAATATTGAAGGTTGTAATAATCTTTAAGTTTCGTAGCCATTAATTACTCCTTTTGTTTAAATTTCAATTAACTCACTAATTGTAAAATTTTCCGGTGATCCGGTGATGAAGCTAGCGGCGAGCTTGACCGAGGCTTGCGGATATTTTGCTAAAACTGTTTCGGCGGCGAGTTGCAGTTTGTATTTTTTATGGGCGTTGATAGCGGCTTCACCGCCGCCAAAATCAGCATTTTTGCGAGTTTTAACTTCAATTAGATAGATAGTTTGGTCGAGCCGAGCGACAATATCAATTTCAAATAATTTCGTCCGCCAATTTCGACTTAAAATCGTAAATCCCTGCGCCTCCAACCACTCCACCGTCGCTTGCTCGCCCCAATCGCCGATCGCCTTGGCGGTGGGAGACGACTCAGTTTCTGGTCGCACAAAACCGACCAGTTCTGACATCGGTCGAAAACTACGCCGATGCTGATCCGACACACCGTAATCTAATATCGCCTGATGATGCGCTTTCGTACCATAACCTACATGTTTTTCAAAACCATATTGAGCGTAGCGCATATCAGCACTCAACTCCATCATGTGCCGATCACGCGCGACTTTCGCCAAAATTGCCGCCGCCGATACGCTTGGGATTAACAAATCAGCCTGCTTCATAGTACTCACTCGCACATCACCGACAAAATCACTAATTCCATCAACAATAATCTGCTCAACCTCAGCCAACAACTGCTTATTCAATTCCGTCAGCGCCCGCTGGGCTGCTAATTTTAGCGCTTGACTGATACCGATTTGATCAATTTCGCCAGCCTCCACCCAACCCAAGCCAAAACCCAACGCCTGCGCTTGAATCTCCGGCTCAAGTGCCAAACGGCGCTTCGCCGTGAGCTTTTTACTGTCGGTTAAGCCCCCGATCTGGCAACCATCAGGCAAGATACACGCACCAATTACTAATGGTCCCGCCCATGATCCGCGTCCAACTTCATCAAACCCCAAAATCATTTATCCATCTCTGTGTTTAACCTAAAAGCGGAGCTTAACATTCAGCTCCGCTTACATTAGCCTTATCTTAAAATCCGCGGTAATGGTTAGCCGCAAACATCTTTTCTAAACCCTCAACACTACGACCATATTTACTGAGTGAATCAGCAATTTTACCGTTTTTAATTAAGTAGAAATGAGGCGTACCAAAACCTTTTTCCTCGTTTGCTTCAGTCACACCAGCGTCAACTAAGAATTGATAAACCTGTTCGTACCCCTTATAGTCTTCGCTATTTTTCTCCGGTATACAGCTATAACCGGCTTCAATTTTCTGAATTAAATCACGATTGACATTCTTGTCTTTGTGCTTGTCGAGAAATTGTTTCATCACTTTTTCTAAATTCAAACAATGGCCACAATTACGACAACCGATGTAAAACACTTGCTCGCCTTCTTGCTTTAATTTCGTCGCCGCTTCAGCCAAAGCGATAGTTTTATACGGCTCTTTAGCGTTATCGACGCTATATTTGACGTTTTTAGTATTACTGCCTGCATTGTCTGATTTTTCGGTTGAACTAGTTGTGCCACGTTCCTTGCGCAAAGCCTCTTCGACCGCCGCTTGCTTGTTAGATTCCATGAAGAACCAGCCGATTGAAATCACCGCAATTACCATAAATCCACCAAGTACCACCTGTGTCAGTTTTTCTGAATTCATACTTCTCCTTTTTATTAAACTTATCCTTAATTATAACATAAAAACCCGCCCAGAATCAGTTTTTGGGCGGGTATTTTTTTAGATAAGATGATTATTTGGCTTCAGTCTCAGTTTTTGGTTTCTGGTTCAGCTTTTGTTTCAGTTGCCGGTTCAGCAACTTCTTCAGTCACACGAGCTTTACGGGTGTCAACAGCCTTGAGGCGAGCGCTTTTACCACTGCGTTCACGCATGTATGACAAGTAGTTACGACGCACTTTTGAGCTACGTACAACTTCGATTTTTTCAATCAACGGGCTGTGCAGTAAGAAACTTTTTTCCACACCAACACCTGAAGCGATTTTACGAACAGTGATGCGTGCAGTGTGTGATTGTTTGCGGTCAGCACGAATGACAACGCCCTCAAACATCTGAACGCGTTCTTTGTTGCCTTCTTTAATTTTTTGGTAAACTCGGACTTTGTCACCACTTTTGATGTCAACTAGCGCACCAGCTTTTTTCTGAGCGTCGTTAACCTTCTTAATCAATTCAAAACTCATCTTTTTCCTTAATTTTATTAGTTATTACTTCTACTAGCCGAGTATTATACCACAAAAAATATTAAAAATAAAGAGTTATTTGCGTTAAAACGCCCAAACTACAAGACTCGGTTAATTTCTTCGATGGTGGTTTCACCGCGTAGTGCCGCTAAAGTGGCTTTTTCGATCATTGTCAACATACCGTTTTGGCGTGCTAACTCCTCGATTTGTGAAGCGTCGAAGCTACCGACCTCAGTTTGAGACTGCAAGAAACGTTCAATTGTTTCATTAACCACCAATTGCTCCATAATCACCATACGACCTTTATAGCCAAATGGGAATTCCGTTGTCGGCGCCGGTTTATACAGAGTCATATTTTCAATCAACGGACCTTTGATAGCGTCTGGGACTTTTTTCAGAGTATTTAAAACCCACGCTCGCTCCGCCTCGCTCGGCTGATATGGCTGTTTCGTATCAGGCACGAGTTTACGCAACAGACGCTGAGCAATAATCAAGCGAATTGATGACGCAAAAATCGGGTTAAAACCAATCATGTCAATCATACGCGTAAAAGCCGCCGAAGCCGAGTTGGCGTGGAAAGAACTCATCACCAAGTGACCAGTAATCGAAGCCTGAATCGCCGTTCGAGCCGTGTCCTCGTCACGAATCTCGCCGACCATCACCACATCTGGGTCAAGACGCAAAATTGAGCGCAAACCACTAGAGAAACTACCGCCTTCGGTCGATTTAATCGGAATTTGTGCCACGCCAGTGATACTGTATTCAATCGGATCTTCCAGAGTAATGATTTTTTTGTCAGTCGTGTTAAGCGCGTTCAGCATTGAGTATAATGTGGTAGATTTACCAGAACCAGTTGGACCGACTAATAACACCAGTCCACGCGGGTGTGAGATAATTTCGTCGATTTCGTGGCGTGATTTCTCATCTAGTCCGAGCAAATCGAGGTTCAGTAATGACTCATCAAAGTTAAACAAACGCATCACCGAGTCCATGCCATACATCGTTGGCACTACCTCAACACGTAAGTTGAGCAAAAACTCCTCACCGTTATCCCGGACAATATCCATATTCATACTGCCTGATTGAGGTTTAGAGGCGGCCACCGAAATACCCGCTCGACTCGACAACTCACCAATCAAAATACGATAGCGGTCACGACTAATCATCGCCACTGGGTGCAGAGCGCCGTCGACACGCATCCGAACACGAATAGAATCACGCATATTCTCGATGTGAATGTCACTAGCACCCAACTTCTCAGCCTGAGTAATGAGATAATCAAATAACTGATCAGCACGGACGCTATTGAGCGCTTCAGACACCGCCTGAATTGTATCACTGTCACCTTCTTTAGCAATCACAATATCTTCGTAATGTGGTTTGACTGGCGGGTCGTAGCGATTAAGCATGACTTTAAACGCCGCTTCGCTAATCAGCACAAAGTTCACGTTCAAGCCCTGATCATTATAAAACTTCAGTTTACGCTGGATAAAAGATTGAGGTGTCCGCGAAGTCACCGCAAAACGAAATGGCGTTTTGTTGTCACCAGCTTGCAGAGGGATTGCTTGCTCGGCACGGATTTCTTCGACCGTCAGCACATCCTTATATAATGGCATATCGTTTTCGACCGGGCGCATGTCATAGTATTTCAATCCCAACACGCCGGCGCGCATCTGCGTCGAGTTTTCTTCTTCGTTACGTCGTTTAATCTGAATTTGTTGTTCGTCCATTACTTACATTATACAAGATTCTTATGGTTTTTTGTATGATAAAATTATCACATGGAAATTGTTTTATTGATACATAACATTCGTTCAATTCATAATGTCGGCTCAATTATGCGTACTGCCGAAGGATTTGGCTTAAAATCAGTCATATTTTCAGGGTATACACCTCATCCACGCGTTGCCGATGACCCACGCCTCCCGCACATTATCGAAAAAATCGAGCGTGAACTCCACAAAACCGCCCTCGATGCTGAAAAATTACTAAATGCCCACTATTACGATGACCCACTCGCGGTAGTTGCTGAGTTTCGTCAGGCTGGCTATCAAATTTTAGCATTAGAGCAGAGCGCCTCAAGTGTTAATTTACGTGATTTTAGCTTAACTCAGCCTGCCTTGTTAATCCTGGGCGAAGAAGTACATGGCATTCCGCCGGAATTATTGCAAACAGCCGACACCACTCTCGAGATCCCGATGCACGGACAAAAAGAATCATTCAATGTCAGCGTGGCGACTGGAATTTGCCTTTATCAACTGACTCATCACTAAGTAATTTTGCTTTTGTTAGCGTTTTGTGCTATAGTAAGCTAAATTTGTTCTTTAAAGGAGGTATATTATGGCAACAACACGTAACGAGAATGAAATCAAAGCTGATATTGAACGTCATCAAAGAGATCATTCACCAAACATCCTAGCGAGGTACGAAAGAGAGCTGGCGATGTATTACAGTGAAACTAATCAAATCACTAAGGCAATCGAGGTACGCCTGAGCATGATTATCAGGCACTGGTGGTATCAAGACATCTCTACTCAAGCCCAACTCCATCTTGCCGAGTTATTCTGCTCTGTAAATTTAGAGATAGCTTTTGTGATTGCGCGTGGATTATTTGCGAGCATTAGAAAAAGCGACAAGGAACGCCTACGCTCGATTTTCGAGCGATGTGCTCCGCTATGGTATCGTCCAATCGCTGATTTCCGCTTGTGGCTAATCAGTTAAACACCAAAACACCCATCAGTTGACGGGTGTTTTTTCATATTTATAGAAAGAGATTAAACTTTCACTTCTTCAGTTGGAGCTTCTGCGCCTTTGTCTGATTCAACATCAGCTACCTCTTGAGCATCACCACCAGTTGCTTCATTTTGAGCCTCTAGTTGTGCTGGGTCATAAACATTCGCTACTGCTAGATTTAAGTCAATTTCTTTATCGGTAAACTCAACGCCTTTTGGTAATTTAATGTCGCCAAGCGTAATGTGATCACCAGCTTCTTTTAGCTCAGCCAGTGACACTTCAAGTTCAGCCGGCATTTGATTTGGTAAAGCACGAAGCTCAATTTGCTCGAGCACTTGCATCACCACTAAGCCAGCTCGCTCAGCTGGACTTTCGCCTTTACCGATTAAGACGATTTCGACTTCGGCATCAATTGGGTCTTTTGCTGAAATCGATTGAAATTCGATGTTAGCTAAAGTGCGTTTCACCGGATCACGATCGATTTTTTTAATAATTGAAAAATAAGCCTTGCCGTCAACTTCCAGATGGACCGGAGTTGAAAAACCGACTTTTTCGAATAGTTTATCAAGCGCGATTTGATCAGCCTCGACGTTAATTGGTTGATGTTTTGCACCATACACCACGCCCGGAACTAAGCCCGCTAGACGCAACGCCTTGACTTTTTTGCCGGTGACTTCTCGTTTTTGAACTTTAAAGGTAATTTTTTCTGCCATTGTTTCCTTCCCTTCGTTACATTGAATTGTTCTGCGACTGCAAAACAAACAGATATACTATATTATATCATAGTTTCAACAGTGGCAATTTTTAAATTTCCGCCAAGAGTTGTGAAAAACGAATTTTAAACCGATCAGCAGTCATTGGGATTTGTGTCAAAGCCGACAGGCCGGTTTGGCCACAACAAATCAAATCGACCCCATCCGCTCTGAGTTGTTTGAAATCACTCAGCGCTACTTCCGCAATGAAACTATAGCGATTTAATTTCAGACGATGTTCTTGAATCTGCTCGGTGATGGTCTGCGCCCAGGATTTTGCCAACTTAGCATCCAGCACCCGTCCTTGTAAGACCGGTAAGCGCAACCAAACCACCACTTGGTTCATATCAACATGTCGCACCCGTAATTCAACCTCCAAGCTACGCAAAATACGTAGATAGTCAAGCGCCACCGCACCTGGTCGACTGTCGAAGCTCACTTGTGCCACGCCTTTTATCTCAATAATCGGCACGATAGCCCGACCAAGAGCTTTATTAGCAAATTCAGCCAACTCACGGGTATTTGCGAGAATCACTCGATCACTCGGCGAAGATTGTCCCATTAAAAACTCCGCTTTTGCCTTAAGAGTAGCCACCTTGTAGTATTGTGCCTGATTCAGCCTCTGATCTAAATCATCAAATTGCATCACCACTTCACGACTGCCACCGCCCAGCACTCGCACACGCGACACTAAAGTATATCCAAGCGCCATCTGATCCTTGAGCGCGTCTAGCAACTCTGGCCGTTGCTGTTTTAATTCCAGAAAATGTTTTTCAGCCAGCACCACGCCATTGCCACGAATTGGTAAATCACGTACTTCTAGAATATTTTGAGCTGTCTCAAGACTCTGCGTCGATAGATCCAACACTAATCGCCCAGCGCCGTTAATCTGACGAGCCTGGTTGAGGATTAGTTTCGCCATATTAGGTTCGCCTCGAATTAGCTCAATCTCCGGATTGCGGTGAGTGATTTGTGTCAATGTTGCACCAATATTCACTCGATTGGATTGCACAATCGACTGACCGATGCGAGCAATCAGCTCCAATTTATCCTCAATGTCAAAATCATAGCCAAGCACCTTGATGGCAATTGCCAGCCACTCAAGCGACTTAAGCTCAAGATAATCAGCATTGGTTAATTTATAAGTCCGAAATTTATCGGATAGCGACAAACCAGAGCGATGATTAACCAGCAGAGCCTGCTGATCAAACTGAAATTGATTGAGAATATTCTCGGTTTCGCCCGTCTGATAAGAAATCAAATCGGCCCACACCAAGCTAGCGCGCCGTAATAAACGCCGACCAGCTTCCGAACGTCGCAGGTCATGTCGATATTCCACCACCAGCTTGATAGTTGGGTGGCGATCAAGATAAGCATTGATTGAATCAAGCGTCGCGTCAGACAAAGTAGCGCTTTCGAGCAGGACTATGGTTTTTGGGACAAGTGCCGGCTCTTCCCAGAGGTAATCATCATACCGCCCAGCTCGCACTACCTTATAATCCTCACCAGCCTTTAAGACCACCCGTACCGCAAAATTGCGCGCCTTTTCTGGCAACATTACCTGATAGTCTAACAATCCCAGCGTGCGTTTCAATAACCCTAGTTGCGAAAAAATTCGCTTCGAACTGCGCGCTGCCAATGCCCGATTATCAAACCGAATATCCAACCACGCCCGGTTATTTTCATCATACAGAATATCGCGTTGCTCCAAATCGATAATCTGACGCTCTACATTTTGACCAATAACTAAAACAGTTGCTTTCACGACCACCCTTTTTATATTAAACTTATGTTTTATTTATGGAATATTATATCAAATACGATGAATAATGCCAATGAAGTTAATTAGGGAGTTTTTGAATTGTAACCGAATCATCGTTGTGGTTCAAGGTGACTTTATAGCGCGCGGTTTTTTCGACTGTCAAATGAAAAATCGTCTGATCAGTGCCGGCTTTTTTGTCGTAAATACTCTCGATTGGTTGTTCAATTTGGGCGTTGTGATGATCAAATTCTCCTTGATCTTTTACCAACAGACGCGATATTTCGTTAGTTAAAGTTTGCTGTTGTTTGTCTGAGATCACTGAGCCAAGCTCTACTTGATCTTGATTTTTCTGATCCCAGCCAGCAATAATCACCGTATTTTGCTTCGGCTGACCAACACCACCAGTTGGACCGGTGTAATCGCGATTCGTCCACCAATATACTACGATTAGCGACGCCGATAGAACAACAATTAAACCAATTAATAGTTTGTTCTCTTGAATGATTTTAAGTAATTGTTTCATTATTTCCTCACCGCCCACATTGACCAGGCTCCACCTAAAATATCACTCTCTGTATAGCCGTTTTGGTTTTGAGTGTGGCGCTCACTGGCTGGATCTGCCACTAAGAACCGACCGTCGCTCGTTAGTCCTCGCAACACCAAGATGTGGCCACGTGATGTCCGTGTCAATGGACCGTGGGCTTGTGATAAAATCACCATTCCACCGCTGCGTAAAGTTTCACGCGCCCGAGCAATATTTAAACCGATTTGTGCCACTTTTAGACCATACCGTTGAGGCACGCTAATCAATGAGCCCCACGAAATACCCGCCGGAAAATCCGCAAAATTACGCGTCACTAATGGCGTAATACTTTTATCACCAATCAAGTTCGAAATCACAATCGCCAGCGACGTTGGTCCACAACCACACTCAGTAAAAGTCGAACGCGAACAGCTACCACGACCGATTAATTGCCGGCTCCAAGCACCTTTATATTGATAATACATATTAAAATTACCCAGGCTAACCGCACCGCCCGCACCACCAAATCCGCCACCATCCGACGAACCGTCGCTCGATTGGCACTCGTCATAGCTATGTGCCGTGCCCAACTTAGTTTGATCGACAGCGTCACCCGCCAACTGATAAATCTCACTCGCCCATTGTTTGATATTTCGCAAATAACCCGCGGTGTCGTTCTCGTGCGGTGGCGCATAACGCATCATGGTTTCGTCGATGGTTTTAAGATCCTTGTAGCGTGATTTAATATAAGCATACATGTCGTCTTGGTGAGGCGACCGGTCAAACAAACTATCCGCTAGCGAATTCCATTTATACCACAAGCGAGCGCTGGCGATATGAGGCTGAGAGCGAGTAGCGGTTCGCCCGTAGGCATTATAGCCATCGCGCAAAGCTTTACCAGCGCGCGGATCGGTACCAAGTGAGGTTTCCATACGGGCAATCACAATTGGCAAAATCGGGTTAATACCCGCTCGTTGACCACCCATCACTGCATATTTACCAAGACCAACAAACGGTGACCGCGGACTAACTTTTTTGACCCATTCATCAATAGCTTGGGCTAGCTTATCGGGATTTTTAATTTCAATCAAATCCTTCGACAGACCACTCGCCAAACTCTGTCCACTAGCTTCACTCGACGACAGCGTTGTGCATTCTTCTGACGACAACGAATCATCCGTGTCTAAAAACATAATGTTATTGCGCGTATAAAACGATTCTTTATTACTAGCAAAAACAATCGGGCTTAAAAACTGCAGATTAATCGCCAAAATCAACCCAAAACAAACCATCGTTCGGGCTAATGTTGGTCGTTGTGATTTTGCTATTTTCATAATCTTTACCTTGCAGTGTGCAACTCTAGTTAATGAAAGCATAGAATAGAGCGCTTGAAGTTTTTAAAACGGATAACAACTCTAACTTTACTCTTTATAATTATAGCACATTTGGGTTATTTTTGCAATAGAAAGTGGGTTGTCGTAGGAAGTATTTAAACCATAAATTACAACAGTGGTTAACTGTGCTAACCAAACGTTAATTGCACCATTATATTTAGCAAATTTTCAATGGAAACTTAACCACCCGCCTTTTACAATGGTCATCCCCACATTCCCAATCATAAAAAGGATCGCCAGCTAATTTCACACGCCCACGATATAGGTATGCATTAGCCTCAAACGATTCAAATAAATATATTTCGACACCGTTTTTATCCGAATTAGCCAAAGTTTTATTCTGTGCAAAATCTATACTCTGATCACCATTCTTTCCCATACCAGTATAATTTAATACGCCATCTTTCCAATTGTCATTATAACAACTATTATGTTTTGAAATAAGCACTAGCGAATTTGTTTTACGCGAGCGCCGCATACCACCCATATTGCCACATTGAAAACTCTCTACAATTTGAGCATTAGTGTATGTTTGATTAATGTTTAAATTACGAATTATTATGATAACCTCTCTATATAATTAATTAATTAATTGCCTATCAAGCGGAACTAAATCGATACTAGATAAAATATTAACTAAAATAAACTTGACTTCGGAATGAGCTATAGATGTTAATTGAAGTGGTCGTTTTTCCTCCAAGGCACAATCATATAGCACTAACTCAATTTTATCATCATGCGTTATAGCAGTTGCAATTTGATGATAGACGACAATTTTTAAGCCAAGCTCTTCATGAATTTCTCTAACTAGCGCCTCTTTATCTGTCTCGCCGTCCTCTACTTTTCCGCCAGGAAATTCCCATTTCCCAATCAATTTTTCGCTACCGATAGAACGTTTTGCTATCAAAACTGATCCGCCATCACGAATAAAAGCCGCCACGACTCGTCTTAATGCCGGCTTAATTGGAGTTTTTTGATAAAAACTAATCTTAGCATCGGCATAAGTACGCTCATCAGTCAATTCCAGACTGGGGATATGGAGAGCTGGAGCGGATTTGGGATTCGACAAAATCAGCTGACCACCAGGGGCTAAGACGCTAGCTAGGGCAATTACGCTCAAGTTCTGAGTGTCGTGATATGGCGGATCAGCAAAAATTAAGTCAAATTGTTGGTCATTAGTTTCGAGAAATTGCAGGACAGTCGCCGGTACCAACCGTCCATTTTCGACGCTGAGCGCCTCCAGATTTTGGGTTAAAATACCAGCAACCTGGCGGTTTTTTTCGATGAACACGCAAGATTTCGCCCCGCGACTCAGCGCCTCAATTCCCACCGCGCCACTGCCCGCAAAAGCATCCAACACACGCGCATCAACCACACTAGTGCCGAGTTTATTAAAAATCGCATTGCGAATCCGCTCGCCCATTGGATGGATTTTATCACCAGCCGGCGTTTTTAGATTGCGATTGCCATATTTACCAGAAATTATTCTCATATTGCTCCTAATTCAAAATTGTTAAATTATCAAATTGGCTAATTTGTTGCCACAGTTCAGGGTATTTTTGCAAATCGTCACGCACGGTTTGACCACGCGAAGCAACGTCCTGGCGATAGATTTCGCAGGCCCGAGCCGACGCCTCAATCGCCTCAAGATTCGCATCCAAATCAAACCAGCCGTGTTGTGACCGACCAAACAAATCACCCATTCCGCGCATATTGAGGTCAACTTCCGCCAGATAAAACCCATCATCGGATTTTTCAATCTCAGTTAAGCGCTGATTATCCTCTGTCGAACCGCCTGATAATAAATAGCAATAACTCTGATGCTCCCCGCGCCCGATTCGCCCACGAAGCTGATGTAATTGACTCAAACCGTAATTTTCCGCATCCTGAATCACCATTACTGTAGCATTCGGCACATCCACACCAACCTCCACCACAGTAGTAGCGATTAACACATCAAATTCACCCGCTGCGAACTGTTGCATAATCGCTTCTTTTTCATCAGCTTTGAGCTTGCCATGCAAGGTCGCCAAGCGATAGTTTTTTAGCTCGCCTTTAGCTAGCGCCTGATAAGTCGCCTCTACGCTCTGACGGCTCGATTCGTCATTTGCCTCAATTAGATTACAAATTACATATCCCTGCCGACCTTGGTCGAGTTGCGCCCGCACATCGTCAAACATCAACGCCTGTTTATTTTTAGGAATAATCGTAGTTCGAATCGGACGACGCGTGGCGGGTTTGTGACGAATCGAGATAATTTTAAGCTCGTTTTTTAAAACTAAAGCTAGTGAGCGCGGAATCGGCGTGGCAGTCATCGACAACAAATGAGGTTTGAGATGAGCTTTTTCGGCCAAAGCTTGGCGTTGCAATACCCCGAAGCGATGCTGTTCGTCAATAATCGCCAGCTGCAAATTCGCAAAAGCCACATCAGATTGAATCAGAGCGTGCGTCCCAATCACCAGATTAATTTCACCATCCCGCAAGTCAGCATAAAGTTGTTGCTTGGCGGATTTTTTGAGGGCGCTAGTTAGTAAGGCGACTTTAATACCAAATAAGCCCAAAAACTTCTGCGCCGTCTGAAAATGCTGATTTGCCAAAATCTCAGTCGGCGCCATTAACGCCACTTGTCCGCCTTGACGCACCACCACTAGTGCCACCACCAGCGCCACGACAGTTTTACCAGAACCCACATCGCCTTGCAGGAGACAATTGAGCGAATCATCTTTCATCGTTTCGAGAATCTGCCAAGTTGCCTTGCGTTGATCATCAGTTAGTTCAAACGGTAGACTAGTGACGAATTGCTTTACTAACCCATAATCAGGCTGAATCGGCGCTGATGCTAGCGTTTTTCCCTGTTCGGCTGACACCAAACTCGCCAGATTCGCCACCAGATATTTTTCGATTAAATAGCGCCATTTGGCTTGTTTAACCTGCTCGAGTGAAGTCGGAAAATGCAATTGATATAAGGCATCACTTCGCGCCATTAAGCCCATTTGACGCACCACCACCTCTGGTAAAATCTCATCCAGAATCAAAATCTCACTCGCCAGTCCAGCGATTGCTTTGCTTAAAAAACTCGACTTCAGTCCACGCACCGTGCTATAAATCGGCTCAATAAAATCCTGCTCCAAGCGCTTCTGAGCGCTAGCAGTTGCCGTCTGCACACTCGGATTTAACAGCTGAAATTGCCCTCGATTAAAACTATATTCACCCGAAAAATAAAACTCGCCGTGCGCTAATTGTTTTTGGCGATACGGCTGATTGAACCAAGTCGCTAGAATCTTGCCCGAATCATCTTCGAGTTCGGCAGTGGTAATTTCCAAAAAACGTTTTTGACCGCGTCGTTGACTAATCTTACTGACTGATGCCTTAACCGTGATTTGTCCCGGACGAATATCAGCAATCCGCCGAAAAAAATTAACCGTCCGATAATCGCGTGGCAAAAAATAAATCAAATCAAGCCTGGTATAAATCCCAGCTTGATGGAGTTTAGTTAGGCTAATCTCGCCAATGCCTTTAATGTCCGCCAGCGACGCTTGGTTCATTAGCTTAGTAGTTGCTCCTTAGCTGACTGCAAGAATTGATTCATATAGTCACGCACCACTTGCGATTGAGTTTGAACATCGGCATAAGGATTGACCGGCTCATAGCGCTTGAGATAGAGCTTGATTTTTGGCTCAGTCCCCGATGGTCGAATCGTCAACCGATTACGCTCATCACCAAATTCATACACCAAGACATTGCCTTTTTGACGACAACTAAACAGTGTCTGCGCACCAGTTGCTAGATCAGTTTTAGTCAAAGTATTATAATCAAGCACCGCCGTGACTGGCAAACCACCCAATTCTCGGAGTGGATTTTCACGCAAATCATTCATCAATTGTTTCATTTTATTAAAACCAACCGCACCAGTAAACTCAGCTGTCGCCAAGCCTTCTTGATACACGCCGAACTCTTCATACAGCGCCAATAACTCGTCATAAAGTGTTTTGCCGGCTTTTTTCAATTCATCAGCATATTTAGCAATCACTAGCGCCCCGGAAGCAGCGTCTTTATCGCGAGCGTGGGTACCAACCAGCACTCCATAACTCTCCTCGCCACCCGCCAAAAAGTGTTCACCGAGCGGAGTTTTTTCTTCAATTAGCTCGCCAATAAACTTAAACCCAATCAGCATATCATCATACATTTTAATACCGTATTTTTGAGCAATTGCCGTAATAAAATTGGTCGTAACAATGGTTTTGCAAACATATGCATTGGTCGGATCAGCATTTTTCATGACATAATTCATAATTAAAGTTGCCGATTGATTACCGTCAAGCGCGATAACCTTACCACGATGATTAATAATCACCGACAAACGATCAGCATCTGGATCAGTAGTAATTGCAATGTCGGCATTTTCAGCTAGCATCTGTTCAGTTGCTAGAGTATTTGCACCCGGCTCTTCTGGGTTGGGTTTGTGGTTGGCAACGTTCGGAAAATCACCATCCGGCGTCATTTGCGCCTCAACGGTGCTCACTTGAAAACCAAGTTGCCTCAACACCGGCAAAACACTAGTTTGACCAGCGCCATGCAGTGGTGAATAAACGACTGATAACTGCGGATCACTTACAGCTTGACCATTAATCACTGCGTCAAAATAAGCTTGATCAACTTCTTCTCCAATCATCTTGACCTGCGCCAAATCACCCATTTTAATCTCCGTCACAGCGTGAACTTGATCCATTACACCACGATCATCCGGCGCTACCAACTGACCGCCGTAATTTGCATAAGCCTTAAACCCATTATATTCAGGCGGATTGTGCGAGGCTGAAATCACTACGCCAGCTACCGCTTGCAAATGACGCACCGCAAAGCTCAGCTCCGGTGTTGCCCGAAAACTTTCGAACAAATAAGCTGTCAGTCCGTTACCAACAATCACTCGAGCGGTTAATTCTGCTAGTTGTCGTGAACTATTGCGCGTATCATAGGCAATAACCACACCTCGAGTCGCCGATTCGGCTGATTTATTTAACAAAAACTGAGCCAAACCTTGCGCCGCCGCACCCACCGTGACATTGTTAATGCGGTTTGGCCCAACACCAACAATTCCGCGCATACCAGCCGTACCAAATTCGATATCCATGAAAAAAGCATCTTCTAGCGCCTGCCAGTTTTCCGATGCCACCAAAGCCTCGATTTCAGGTTTAAATTCAGCAAATTGCGGTTCAGTCAGCCATTTTTGGAGATTTTGATAAGCTGATTCTGATAAATGTTCTTTCATTTGTTTTTTACCTCATGAGAATAAAATTATTCTTTCCTTTCTTCACTAAACATGGTTCACTAATCAGACAATCGTCGGTAATTTTTTCACCATCAATTGAAATCGCCCCCGACGCCATCAAACGGCGCGCTTCACCATTACTGCCCGCCACACCCGATTCGGTAAGAATCTCAATCATCGTTTTGTTTAAACCGACCGTTGGAATTTCACCCGCCAAAACTTCAATATCATCAAGCCCCAACGTATTAAAATCACGACCGCCAAACAACACATTAGTCACGCGCTGGACGCTTTGGTAACGCTCCTGTCCGTGCACAAGAATAGTTGCTTCTTTAGCCAGAGTTTTTTGCGCAACGCGTGCGCCTGGATTGGTTTTGTGTAGCGCTTCAATATCCTCGATTTCATCTTTAGATAACATCGTGTAAATCTTGAGATAGTCAATCACGCCCTCATCGTCAAGATTGAGCCAGAATTGATAGAATTTATAAACACTAGTCTTGGTTGGATCAAGCCATACCGCCCCGTCCTCACTTTTACCAAATTTACGACCGGTAGTTTTATTAACCACCAGTGGCATTGACATCACATGCGCTTCGCCACCAGCAATTCGTCGAATCAAATCCACCCCCGCTACAGAATTACCCCATTGATCAGCCCCACATAATTGCAAAGTCACACCGTGATTTTTAAAAAGATGCACAAAGTCATAGCCTTGAATTAAAGCGTAGGAAAACTCAGCGTAAGAAATTCCACTGCCGTCATCACCGAGCCGACTTTTCACAAATTCCCGACTCAGCATTTGACTCATCGGCACAAATTTACCAACCTGATGCAAAAACTGAACATAATTCATATCCTTGAACCAGTCGTAGTTATCGACAATCATGAAATTCTGACCAGCAAACAGTTGACGAAACTGCTTAACAATCCCGCGCTTATTAGCTTCAACCGTCGCCAAATCTTTACGGGCGCGTTCGTCTTTTTTACCATCTGGGTCGCCAATCATACCAGTCGCCCCACCAACCAACAGATAAGCCTGATGTCCGGCCTCAATCATCCGACGCGCCAGAAGCATGGCCGCCAGATTACCAATTGTCATACTATCAGCACTCGGATCAACCCCGATATAGAACTTGACTTTCTCGCAATCTAAAATGCTCAAATCAGTATAAGTCGTATCTTGAACCTGATTACGCCAGCGAAGTTCTTCCGATAGTTTCATAATTATCTCCTTTATTTATGCGATTATTATACCAAACTTTTTTCATAGTTTAAAACTGGTTAAGTATGTTAAAATAGAACTAGTGATGATGATTTTTAGAGAATTAAGGAGAATATGACGAAGAAATCGAAAACCAATTCGGGCAACTCTAAGGGCTCAAAACAACAACTCAAGGCAAAAAAAGCCGCCAAAGTGAGTGTTTATCGCAATTTAATTAACATCAAAAACAGCAAGAATACTAAAGATTCCAAAAAAACCGACAACAAGTACAAAGCACAAGAACTGGCGGATTTACCGAAGCACCCAGTCAAGCGTTTTTTGTATCGCATGCATCCGAAGCGTGTCGCCAAGTTTGTTTTTTCTAAAAAAGGTGCTTTCTTATTCTTAAAAATCTTTTTGGTGATGGTGGCAATCGGCGGATTGTCGCTGACTATGCTTTATCTTCATTACCGCAAAGAAGTTAACAACCTCCGCCCTGAAGAAGTTGCTAAACGCATCCAAACCAGCGTTAATCGTTATGTCGATCGCAACGGCAAACTTCTCTGGGAGGATAAAGGCGACGGTAATTACAAATTAGTCGTCAAGCAAGAAGAAATCAGTGATTATATTAAAAAAGCCACTGTTGCCATCGAAGATCGTGATTTTTATAAACATAAAGGTGTGAGTTTAAGCGGTATTGCTCGAGCGGTGTTTAATAACATCCGTGGCGGTAGCGTTCAAGGTGGTTCAACCCTCACTCAGCAGTTGATTAAACAAGCATTTTTTGCTGAAGAAGCTCAAGAACGTGGCATTAAAGGTATCCCGCGTAAGATTAAAGAAATGATCCTGGCAGTTGAGCTCGAGCGCCTCTTCTCTAAAGAGCAAATTCTCACTATGTATCTCAACGAATCACCTTACGGTGGACGACGCAACGGTGTTGAATCAGGTGCTCAAACTTACTTCGGTAAGCACGCTAAAGACATCACTTTAGCCGAAGCAGCCTTACTCGCGGCAATTCCAAACAACCCAGCTCGCTATAACCCGTATTGGGTCGCTGGCCATAAATCCCTCATCGCTCGTCAGCACAAAGTCCTCCACGACATGGTCGAAACTGGGGCCATTACGCAAGCCGAAGCCGATGAAGCCAAAAAAGTCGCTATCTTAGACACTCTCAAACCAGAATCTAGCCAATGGAAAGACATCAAAGCTCCCCATTTCGTCTTAGAAGCCAAGCGTGAAGCTGAAGAAAAACTCGGCGTCAAAGTCCTCGGTAAAGGTGGCTTAACTATCAAAACAACCCTTGATCTTGATGCCCAAGCTGAAGCTGAGGCGGCCGTCGCTGCCGGTTCCAAGCTCTCTGCCAGTGTTGGCGCTGATAACTTAGCGATGAGCTCAGTTGATGTCGAGACTGGACAAATTATCGCCATGGTTGGTAGCGTTGATTTCTTTAAACCGGGTTATGGTCAGCGCAACGCCGCCGTCTCAAAACTCGAACCCGGCTCCAGCATCAAGCCAATTGCCGACATCGCACCATTATTTATGAAACGTGAAGGTTTAAATTACGGCCCAGGTTCAATTCTGCGTGATGAAGACATCCGCAATATCTATTGTATAAATGCTCCAGCTAGCTGTAACGTCCAGAACTACACCAGGCGGACTTATGGCGATGTGACTATTCGTCAATCGCTTGCCAACTCTCTCAACCGCCCACTAATTAAAGCCATGCACATCGTTGGTGTCGACCAAGCAATCGACATTGCCCGTCGTCTAGGTGACAAATCCTACTGCCAAGGCAATAGCTATATCGGTCTATCCTCAGCTATTGGTGGTGGTTGTACTCTAAAATTAACCGAACACACCAACGCCTATGCTTCGCTAGCTCGAGGTGGTGCTTATTTACCGCTATCTTATCTCATTGAAATCACCGATAATAACAAAAATCAGCTCTATCTCTGGAAAAAAGCTCAGCCTGATCAAGTGATCGATCCACAATCGGCTTATATGGTAACGGATATTTTGGCAGATGCCGCTTCGCGTAATCTCGTCTTCGGCTCGATGGGCTACAGTTATGGTTTCGTTGTGCCGGGCGTCTGGACCGCCTCAAAAACTGGTACCACCGATAACGGTGCTGGCCGAGCAAAGGATTCCTGGATGATGAGCTATTCTAATAAAATTGCCACCGGTGTCTGGTCGGGTAACCACGACGGTGCGCCACTCACTAGCGATTCCAACCACGTTGTTCGCCGAGTAATCCATAACTACATGGAAGGTGTTCACAAGAATGTCTACGCCAAACAAGGCAAATGGAAATCAGGCGATAAAATTGCTCAGCCTGCTGGTTTGAAACATATGAGCTTTATGGGCAAAACTGACCTCTGGCCAAGCTGGTTTAATCCAGATTCAGCCGGTAAAAAAGAACGCCTGATGTTTGATAAAATTTCTAAGAAAAAAGCCACTGAGTGTACACCAGAACTAGCACGCATTGAACAAGACGTCTGGACTGTCATTGATCCAGTATCCAAAAAAGAAACCAAGTTCGCACTTGACGGCTATAACCCGAACGAAAACGATGACGTCCACCAATGTAGTGATGCTCAACCGCAAGTCGATAGTATGCGCTCTACACGCGTCAAAGACAAGGACTATAGCCTAGAAATCAACCTCAAGCCCGGCAAACATCCTCTCAGTAAAGTTATCGTCGTCACTGAAGGCAAAACTATCTACGATTCTGCGCCGACTGGCAATACGGTTACCGTCAAACATACTTTTGCCACCTCACGCGCTCCGATTGAAGTTATCGTCCAGGATGGCGGAGGCTATCAATCTAAGAAAAGTTTCATCGGTCCAACTCTCAGCAATAGTTAGGTAGTCACCATCAATCATCATAAAATCCCGCTAACTACTAGCGGGATTTTGAATAACTTATATTTTATTTGGTTGAAGTGTTATTGATGATGCGATCGAGATACTCATCCTGACGAGATTTTGGCTTGCGCGAGCGCTGTTTCGTTGAGCGAGAAGAAGGAGTTGAGCTTTGATTAGAACGATGCTCTTTCGTAGGTTTTGCAGTTGGCTTTGCTTGAATCGTCGCCTTAATTGGCTGGCTATTGGCTTTTGATTGAGCTGGTCTTGATTGATTATTTTTAGCCTGTTTAATAGTTTGTTTAGGTTGCTTGGCAGATTTTGTAGTGTGCTGTTTTAATTGATTATCGTGATTCATCGGCAACGATTCCACTACCGCAACCGGCTTTTTAACCAATTCCGCAAAAATCATTTTACCAGCATCCGTCTGCAAAGCCCGACTAATTTCGACCTCAACAGCCTCACCAATATATTGTTTAGCGTGCGCTACCACCACCATCGCACCATCTTCTAGATAACCGACCGCTTGATCTTTGCCTTGCCCCTCCTGAATTAACTTGATTTTCACATGTTCACCCGGCAGCACCTGCAAACGAATCACTTTTGCTAATTCATTGATATTGAGCACTGTCACGCCCTCAACCACAGCAATTTTATTAAGATTATAATCAATTGTTGCCAGCGCAAAACCTTGCTCGCGAGCCAGTTCTAATAGTCGATTATCAACTCCCTCTGGCGTATTACGATTATCTGGCAAAATCGTCACCGTCACTTGTTCAACTCGTTGTAGTTCCGCCACTACGTCCATACCGTAGCGAGCACGAGTACGCTTATCAGTATTCGAACCATCAGCTAAAAGTTGCAATTCCGACAACACCGAGCGCGGAATGACCAACTCATCATTGAGCCAACCAGTCTTCGCAAGCTCCAAAATTCGTCCATCAATCAACACCGAAGTATCGAGCAGTACCCGGCGTCCACCGCCCGAACGCGTTGTCTTTAAACGTAGCCGACGCCAGCTATCCGCCGTCAAGCCCAAAATAATTAGCACCAAGGCTAAAGTTAGATATTCTTCCATAAATTCCTTTCTGTGGGGATTTTTGTTTAATGAAGCGCGTTAATAATGTAAAAATAAAGTCTCACAGTCGCGCTTGTTCTAGATTCAAATCCACCGTATTTGTTAGTTATTTTTCGAGATATTTAATTAAAATTTGTCGGAGATCTTTTACCGACTCAATAAAATCAGTTTTAACATCGCCTCTCGGAGCGATAGCTTTGGTGAAGCCGAGCTTTTGTGCTTCTTTGATACGCGAGGCAATACTTGGCACACTGCGCACCTCACCGCCCAGACCAATTTCGCCAAACACCACGATGTCGTCAGCAAGTTTACGACCAGTAGCATTAGAGGCAATCGCCATCACTACAGCGAGGTCAGCGGCTGGATCATTTAGCTTCAAACCACCCACTACATTAACATAAATATCCTTATCACTCAAGTCCAACTTAGTCCGCCGTTCAATTACCGCCACTAATAAATTGAGCCGATTAGTGTCAAAACCCGAGGCGGTCCGCTTCGGATAGCCAAAGTTAGTTTTATTAACCAATGCCTGGATTTCCACTAGCAATGGTTGATTACCCTCAACCGTCGCGAGCACAATCGAGCCGTCCGTATTAGCGCGCTCTTTTAATAAAATCTCCGATGGATTTTTAACCACTTTTAAGCCTGAAGCTGTCATTTCGAGAATTGCTAGCTCTTCAGTCGAACCGTAACGGTTTTTAATAGCACGAATTGTTTTAAAACCACCGTAGCGATCACCCTCAAACTGCATCACTACATCAACTAGATGCTCCAGAATCTTCGGTCCAGCGATTGATCCTTCTTTGGTGACATGACCAACAATCACCATCGCCGAATTAGCGGTTTTAGCTGACTGAATTAACACGTTGGTTGAATTCGTGATCTGACTCACCGAACCTGGCGCTGAAGTAATCGAATCGAGTTGCATAGTCTGAATTGAGTCGATAATCACCAAATTATACCTCTGAGCCAAGACTGTCACTGAAATATCTGCCACATTAGTTGACGAAATAAACTCAATTGTCAGCTCTTTATGGGGATGTAGCCGATGCGCCCGCGCTGCCACCTGAGCAAACGATTCTTCGCCTGACACATATAACACCCGCGCCGTCTGTGAAATAAAGCCCGCCACTTGCATCAGCAGAGTTGATTTACCGATCCCAGGCTGACCCGCTAGCAGTACCACACCGCCAGTCAAGAAACCACCGCCTAACACATCATTAATTTCTTTAATGCCGCAATCTAGTCGTCGTTCATCGACCTGCGCTCGACCACCGTCATACTGGAGTCGCTCAGGATTGAGGACTGAGGCGGTTTGGCGTGATTTAGCAATGGCGGTTTTAGCATCATCTACCACTTCTTCGATGAGGGAATTCCACTCGCCACATTCACTACACCGCCCTGCCCACTTCGGGTGACGCGCACCGCATTTTTGACAAATGAAGATTGATTTTTGTTTGGCCATTAGTTTGCTCCTATATTTGGTAACTGAGGCGTATCAAGCGAATCGAGACTCCGATTCAATTCTTGCATCGCCAAATTAGTTTGATTATATCGATCGATTTTCTGATTAAGTTGCGTGATAGTGGTTGTTAATTGCGACTGACGCTGACGAAGCTGAGCTTGGCGTGAAGCTAGTTCCGCCCGACGCGCCTGGAACTCGGCCTGAGTTTGAAAACCACCAGCCGTTGACGCTTGTTGATTGAATTTCACCACCTCTGCATTGAATGCTCGTACTGCCTGTTCGTACTCCGCCCGACGTCGTTTGAGTGTCATTTCATCACTCGCAATTTCAGCTTTTAAGCGCTCTAGCACTTGCTGTTTTTGCCAAAATGGTCGTTGCGACGCCTTATTCATCGCCACAATCGCCTGACGATTTTTAAAAATCTGACGATAATGTTGTTCTAGCTCTTCTGACAAACCAGCAAATTCCGTCCCCAAAATCGAATGCAGTTCATTCTCAAATTCACCTGGTTGAGTGCGCTGGTAAAGCTTCATGCGTTGTTCCAGCTCGCTAGTCTTGACTCGGTTATAGTCCGTCACTAACAGTTGATTAATACGCGTACGTTGTTGTGGCGCCATCCGCCGATATACTGCATGCAACAACTCATGTGCCAGTGTCACCTCACTAATCCCCGCCAACTCCTGATTATTCACCTGATAAACAAAAATTCTGCGCCCATTATAGCATCCCAGGATAAAAGCCGTGGCTTCTTTGCGCTGGCAGTTTTGATTAAACTGTTGCTTGGTCTGAAGTTGAGGTTCTGAGGCGCGCAAGATTAAATCCGCCCGTTCCGTCAGCTCCAAACGACCAGCCATTGCTCCCAGCTCGCCACCCAACTGCACATTATGCGCCAAAATCATATCAGTAAGTAGCTGAGTATTCGGCCAAACAAACAACACCAGCCCAACAATGATCGTCAGTAGCACTAACTTAAACTTAATGCCACCAACTCGACTAGTATTTAAACAACGCTTATTATCACGTCCGCCACGCAACTGGCTATTTAGTTGAGGCATGAGTTATAAGCTCCAGATGACCTTTTTTGATCGCCAGTTTAATCTGATCGCCTGCATTAATTCGCTCCGCTAGCAACGCTTCAGCGATTTGATTCTCAATCTGTTCTTCAATTGTGCGCCTGAGCAAACGTGCACCTTTTTTGGCGCTAAAACCCTTGGAGATGAGCATTTTTTTGGTCGATGGGCTGATTTTGAGCGTTAAATCTTTCGTTTGCAAGCGTTTTTCGAGATCTTTAAGCATCAAATCAACAATTTGGCGCGCATCACTCATCGTCAGCTGATTAAACACCACTACGTCATCAAAGCGGTTAATCAACTCAATTGGCATAAATCGATCCAGCGCCTCAATTGCTAGTTTTTTAGCATCAACCGCCGACTCCGCTCCTTGTCCAAAACCGTAACTACGCTTACTACTGCGCTCAGCAATTTGTTCAGTACCAAGATTACTAGTCAAAATCACGATCGTGTTTTTAAAACTAACTTTTTGACCGCGCGCATCGGTCAAATAGCCATCTTCTAATAATTGCAACAAAATATTATAAACATCGCCATCAGCCTTCTCAATCTCATCAAACAGCACGACCTGATACGGTCGACGACGAATTGCATCGGTCAGTTTTGCGCCATCATCATAGCCAACATAGCCGGCTGGCGCTCCCAATAACCGACTCAGAGAATGTCGCTCAGCGAACTCACTCATGTCGATTTTTAATAAAGCATCTTCACTACCAAACACTTCTCGTGCCAATACCTTCGCCAACTCAGTCTTACCCACGCCACTCGGACCCAGAAAAATAAACGAACCAATCGGTCGACGCATATCACCAATGCCACTGCGCGAGCGTCGAATCGCCTTGGCTACTTCCGCTACAGCCGTTGGTTGACCGATAATGTGTTTTGCTAGGTTTTTTTCGAGGCCAAGCATTAGTTTTTTCTGACTTTTAGTGAGTTGTTGCGTTGGAATGCCCGTCCGCAGTGCCACCACACGCGCCACATCCGCAATCTCCAGACGAGAAGTAGTCTGTTTTGACAGCTTTTTGCGTTGTTTTTTCAGCTCAGTTTCGAGTTTATCAAGGCGATTTTTGAGATCAGCGGCTGTTTCATAGTCCTCTTGCTCTAAGGCTTTCGCTAAATCAATTTCCAATTGCGTTTCTTCATACATTGTTTGTTTAAACTCAGGCGACAGCTTTGTCTTACGTACACGCTTGAGCGCCGATGCTTCATCAATCAAATCGATCGCTTTATCTGGCATAAACCGATCAGTCAGATATTTATCCGCTAACATCACGGCTTGTGTAATGACCTCATCGGGCAACTCAACTAAGTGATGCAGTTCATAATTGCGACGCAAGCCTTTGATAATTTTGATCGTTTCATCCAAACTCGGCTCAGTAATCTCAACCGTCTGAAACCGTCGATCTAGCGCTTGATCCTTTTGGATAAATCGTCGATATTCTTCATACGTTGTCGCTCCGATTAAGCGAATTTGACCACGCGCCAAAGCCGGCTTCAAGATATTAGCCGCGTCCATCATCCCCTCCGCTGCGCCCGCACCCATTAATAAATGGATTTCATCAATAAACCCAATTCGCGACTCATCTTCTGCTAGCTCATCAATCACTTGTTTGAGGCGCTGTTCGAACTCGCCACGGTATTTCGTGCCAGCAATCATTGACGCTAAATCGAGCTGAATAATTTCCGCGCCAATCAAATTCAGCGGAACGTTAGCGTTGGCGATTTGTTGCGCCAATGCTTCAACCACTGCCGTCTTGCCAACGCCTGGCTCACCAATCAGCATCGGATTGGATTTAGCGCGACGCGACAAAATCGTCGCCAAGCGCTCAATCTGCGCCGACCGACCAATCACTGGATCAAGTTCGCCCTGAAAAGCCCGTTCGGTTAGATTCACCCCAAAACGCTCAATCATTAACTTCGGTTTTGCCTTTAAAATCTGCTGTTTGTCATTTAGCAACGCTTCGTGACGCGCCTTAGTCACACTCTGCTGATTCATCAAGCTCACCAAATCATCACGCATCATTTCAATATCAACGCCTGCCGACTGAAGCATTACCGTCGCTAGCGAGCCGTTTTTTGCCGACAGCAAACCATACAACAAATGCTCCGAACCAACATAATCCAGACCATTTCCCGCCGCTACCCGACAAGCCTCTTCAAACACCATCTGGGCATCATCATCAAACATTCGTGTCATCGGAGCAGTTGGCATTGTCACCGGTTGCAGATCCGCCACCCCTAGTTTATCTTTCAAAATACCAATATTCGCCCCAGCATCTTCCAAAAAAGCCCCGGCCGTCGAATTTGCCCGCCACGCTAGTCCCAGCAGAATATGCTCAGCGCTAATAATCGATTGACCCAGTGAATACGCCCAAATATCCGCCCCCAGCAGGCTTGCTTTGGCGTTATCTGTTAGATTATTAATTATATTGGCGAATTCTTCCATATTCATCTTTATATTTTAACAAAAAAAGCCCCGTTGCGCCACTTTTCCCCGGCACCACATAGGCCACATCACCATTCTTTTTTTAAAAAATAAGCTCGGAGCTAAATACCCCGAGCTTACTTTGTTTTAATCTTGGCGAAAACTAGTTATCACCTTCTTCTTCAACAGCGTTAATCAGCGCATCTTCCACGTTGCGACGCTTTGGTTTCGCTACTTTTTCTTCGCCAGCTACCACGATGTCAATTTCATAACCCGCCAACTGACTTGCTAGGCGGACGTTTTGGCCAGAGCGACCGATAGCAATTGATTGCTGGTCTTTGGTCACAAAAGCCTTGGCTTTTTTGGTTTCTTCGTCGATTTCGACATTAATTACTTCCGCTGGACTGAGAGCGTTATAAATCAACTCGCTGACACTTTCACTGTAGTTAATCACATCGATTTTTTCACGATCGCCGATTTCCTGAATCACTGATTGAATACGCACACCGTGTCCGCCGACCAACGTTCCAACCGGATCAACACCTGGCACATCTGACCAAACAGCGATTTTCGTACGAACACCAGCTTCACGCGCAATCGCTTTAATCTCAACAGCACCGTTTTCCATCTCTGGTACTTCGCTACGGAATAATTCTTCGATAAACACTGAGTCAGCCCGACTCAAAATCAACTGCGCACCACGCATACCGCGCTCAATGTCTTTAATTAACACCTTGATACGCGCACCGACAGCGTAATATTCGCCTGGAATCTGTTCGCGACGTGGGATAATTCCCGTACCTTTGCCCAGATCAACATAGACAGTTCCACGATCAACGCGTTGGATATTGCCATTAACCACTTCACCAATCCGATCCTCGTATTCTGCCAGCATCACTTCCTTTTCAGCTTCTTTGAGGCGTTGAACAATCACTTGTTTTGCAGTCATCGCTGCCACTCGACCAAATTTCTTCACTTCATGTTCTTCTTCAATCACACCACCCAGTTCAGCGTCAGCTTTGCGTTCACGAGCCTGCTCGAGTGTCAACTGTGCTTTTGGATTTTCTACTTCTTCGACGATTTCATACACCACAAAAGCCTTCGCCGTGCCATCAACCGTATTCAACTCAGCTCGCACCACTTGATCACGATCACCATTATCACGGCGCCACGCTGCCGCAATTGCCGTCTCGATAATTTCTAACACTTTTTCCTGAGAGAGGTTTTTTTCTTCAGCAATCGCCCCCACCAGAGATACGAACTGCTTCAAATCTAAATCTTCCATCTTTTTTCCTTTTCTTTTATTAAAAAACCCGACCTGCCGGTCGGAAATGTACATTTTCATTATAACACGTTATGCTTCAAAAAGTCAAGTCGCACGTCACAATCAATACCAATATTATTTGCAAAATATGTAGCCCACCACCTCGAGAGGCAGTGGGCGAGTCTAAAGAGCTAGCTAGAGAGTGCGTGAATATAACTTATCTATTCAAATCTAATGTCTGTACAATAGACCGTCAGATCTGAATCTCCATTGTATTTAATACGATACTCGCCACTATTGGCGATCTCAATCTCATGCTCGTGTCTAATTCCGCGAGACTTACGTCCCTTCGTCAGAACTTGTTCATGAACTTCGTTATCGTAAGCTACGTCTAGCTTATCGACAGTTGTCCACTTACAATATTCATTCTTCCTGTGCTGAATTTCCACTTGCATCACCCCCTTTGCCTTTCGGTCTGCTCGATATATCCCGCTAAGGCTTACGAGCTGACCTTGTGTAAAATACTTGCAGTTGGTGATGTATTTGCCTGAGATTTCAAATTCCGCTCCACGAGAAGTGTAGCCACTTCCGTAAGCATAAGCGTTGTTAGCCCAACCTATGATTGTCATGGTAGCTAGAGCAACGGATACTAATAACATATGAATTTTCTTCATATTTCCCCCTCAATATAATAATCTAAAGTGCACTCTCTAGCTTATCAATGGAGACTTTTTCATTTTATCACATATTTTACGGTTTTAGCAAGGGCAAAATGCTTATCTTGAGGATAATCTTGCACCCCACCCATACGAACATTACTGTTTTAGTCTAACAGAGAGGAAACGCCCAATTAATAGCTTAATTTGCACAAAAACCTAGACTTTTGATGCGTTTTGGTGTATAATGAAAATATATGCGTGTTGATTTTTCAACAAAATCAGCGCCTCATCTTATTTGAATCACCCAGCTTGTTTTTTAAACATTTTTTAAAAATCAATTAGGTAATTTAAACAAGTTTTAAACAGGAGACTTATGAAAAACAATCAAACTAACAAAAAAACCGCCCCACGGGCGAATTTGCGTCGGGCCGCCCAAAAGCCCCGCCAAAATTCCTCGGCGATGAAAATCGACGCCAAGGCTGTTAAGGCTGGTAAAAGCCAGAGCGCACCAACTAACGCTCCGGCTAATACTCAAAAACCAGCCGACAAAAACCAGATTCGCGTCGCACCCGGCACGCGCCGTGGTGAAGTGATCCGAGCTCAGCGCATGATTTCGAGCGATATTAACCTACGCTCATCTCAGCACATCGTCTCAATTCCGGTCAACAAATCCGAATTTAACGGCCTCCACGGTCAACAAATTTCTCAGACCGCCATCAAACAAGCCAGGTTTAATCCCAACGCCGTCCGCGTCATTCCCCTCGGCGGTTTGGGTGAACTCGGCATTGGCAAAAACATGACCCTAATCGAATACCAGAACGAAATGGTACTGATCGATATGGGTAGTATCTTCCCGAACGAAGATTACCCTGGTGTTAGCCATATGACGGCTGATGTATCTTATGTTAAAGCCAATATCCATAAGCTGAAGGCCATTCTATTCACCCACGCCCACCTTGACCACATTGGCGCTTGTGCTAACCTATTGCCAGAACTAGCTTCGGGCGGTAAAGTGCCAATTTACGGTACTGATTTTACCATCGAAATGATCAAAAAACAGATGGACGAGCTATCAGAAGACTACAACATTAACTATAACGTCATTAATCCACACGCCCATGAAGACGTCAAGATTTCGCAACACTTGAGTTTTGAATTTATTCACGTTCTGCACTCGATTCCAGGCTGTGTAGCAATTGTCCTGCGCACGCCGAACGGCATCATCGTTCATTCTGGTGACTGGCGCTTCGAAAAAGACCCAATCGAAACTCCGTTCGACATGCCACGATTAGTGGAAATTTCCCAAAAAGAAGGTATTGCACTATTTCTCAATGAATCAACCAATATCGACTCACCTGGTACCCATGCCGTCAGCGAAGCTGAAGTCGGCGATAATATCGGCAAGGTGATGGATCTCCGACCAAACGGTCGCATTATCATGAGCTGTTTCTCAAGCCAGATTTACCGCATTCAGTTTATTTTAGAACAGGCCAAAGCGCACGGTCGCAAAGTCGCTTTTGCTGGTTTTAGTATGATTAACACCGTTGAAACCGCGCTACGCACCAAGAAAATCCAAATTCCAAAAGACACCATTGTCAAAATCGAGGACACTTTGCGCTTGCCAGACAACCAAGTGGCAATTATCTGTACTGGTAGCCAGGGTGAGCTCAACGCTGTTTTAAACAAAATGGTCACCGGCTCGCACCGCTTCATTAAGATTAAATCAACCGACACTGTTGTTTTCAGCTCTAACCCAATTCCTGGTAACGAACCGCGGGTTGTTTCAACAGTTGATGGCTTGTTGCGCGAAGGTTCTTACGTTATCCAGCACCGTCGCACTCATTTGACTGGCATTGGTGACCTACACTTATCCGGTCACGCCTATTACGAAGATCATGTCTTGATGCTTCAAAGCCTCCGTCCGAAGAATTACATGCCAATTCACGGTCAATTCTCGATGTTGCAACACAATGCTGAAATGGCTTACAACGTCATTGGCATGAAAAAAGAAAACATTGTCGTCTGCGATAATGGCGACGTGATTGAACTATTGCCTGATCAGACTATCAAACGCAATGGTCGCGTCCAAGCCGGCACGATGATTTTTGACTCTGCCAACCACACCATTCATGAAGCAGTGATTAAAGATCGCTTGCATATCTCGACTGAAGGTATCGTGATTGTCGTGTTGATGATTAACAAAAAGACCGGTCGTATCGCTAAAACTCCCGACATTATCTCCCGCGCTTTCATTTATCTCAAAGATAACGAGGAACTGATGAGTCGAGTCCGTCACTACCTGAAGATCAAAATCGAGAAAACCGATCTACGCAATATCGATATTAAAGACCTCAAAACTGAGATCAAAGACGATGTCACTCACATTTTGTTTGACTCAACCAAACAAGCTCCAGTGGTGATTCCCGTCATCAATATGTTTTAAATAGACTTTTACCGACCGCTGGTCAATCATGATCACCGGTCGGTTTAGTTAGAATTATTTTTAAAAAAGGAAATAAATGCCCGAACAATCCATTCGCCATATCCCAGTCGCCATCATCTCCGGTCATCTCGGAGCTGGCAAAACCAGCCTGATCAACAGCCTACTCGCTAGTGCCACCGGTCTGAAAATCGGAGTAATCGTCAATGATTTTGGCAAACTCAACATTGACGCTATGTTAGTTGAACAATCGACCGAAGAGTTAATCGCCTTGTCTAATGGTTGTATTTGTTGCTCGCTATCGAACGAACTTGACGATTCGCTCAACCAACTCGCCCATGCCGACAGTCAACTCGACCTGATTCTAATTGAAGCCAGTGGCGTATCCAATCCGCTCCAGATGACCGAGCTACTTTTTAATTCTGAGAATCAGTTTATTAAACTACTTGATCTGATTTATGTGATTGATGGCGTTAATTTTGAGGAATTATGGCGCGATAAACCTGATTTAATTCGCACTCATCTTGGCAGTTCGAAGTTAATTTTAATCAACAAAGCCGATCTATTAACGCCTGACCAACTCTTGGCCATTGAAACGCAAGTTCGCGAAACCAACCCGCGTGCCACTATTTTAAAAACCGTCAATTGTCAGTTTGACCCGGAGATTTTGCTTGATTTACCAGCTGTCACTCAGTTGAAACTCGGTCAAACTCCACGCCAGCACTTAGCTAATTATATTTCAGTGACCTTTCGCGAACGCCAACCGCTCGACCCGCTAGCCACCACTAAGTTTTTAAATAATCTACCAAGTGGGGTTTATCGGCTTAAAGGCTGGATGTATTTTGGTCAAAAATCGCTCGGCAATCGTCAGATTTTAATCCAAAAAGTCGGCCAAACTCATACTTTATCGGGGCAACCTTGGCCGAATGGTCAAGAGCCGATGACTGAGCTAGTGTTTATTGGAGTAGATTTTGATGGCGCGAAACTTCTACAAGATTTGAAGCAGTGCATTGACCAACAGCCCGATGATGTGCGGGTCGATAACGTAATTGATTCAAGTCGATTTTAAAACACCATAATCCTAACCTCAACAAAAAACTACCTGAGCTGACTCAGGTAGTTTTTAACAAGATTTAAGCTACTTTTAGTGAATGTAGTTATAAGTCGGCACATATTTAGCTTGGATTGTCGCCCGAGTAGTGACGTTATAACCAGCGTAGTTCATCTCTGACACCACAATATCACCGTTGGCCAGCACTTCTTCCACGATACCCACGTGACCATAACCATACCAACCAGAACTAGTTTGGAAGATAGCGCCTGGAGCTGGAGTTTTATTAACCGTATAACCAGCCTTGTTAGCGCTATATGCCCAACTACTACCATTACCCCAGAATGGTCCAACTGGGCGACCATTACGCGCGCGCCACTCATAGGCGTGCCAAGTACAGTTACCATCAGCATAAGTATTACGACGATAAGACAAGTTCGGGATGCGTGTGACATTAACGCGACCACCACTACCGGTTGCACTGAACGAACCAGAGGTCCACGAAGTATATGATGTTCGTGCCACTGGTCGAGGTGCTACATAGCCTGGTCGTTCTTCATTTGGCAAGATACCTTCTGGGATAATCACATCGCTACCAACCACCAAGCCTTTAACCTCGATATCATTGAGAATCTGAATGCGCTGAATGTTAGCTTTATATTTTTCAGCGATTTTTTCGATGGTGTCACCAGCTTTAACTTTATAAATAATACCGTCAACTGGCAAAATCTTCAGGTCGGTATTAACTGTTAGATTATCATCTTTGAGGTTATTTGCCCATTTAATCGTGTTAGTTGAAATTTGATATTGGTCAGCGATTTGCTGAATAGTCTGGCCAGCTTGTACGCGGTGTAATTTGACACTCCGATTCGTTGATGCTAAGTCAAAAATTGGCGCTGCTTTTGCTACCGTTAACTCAGCATTCTGCAAGGAAACTTCTTTTTTAATGGCATTCATCTCGGATAAAATCGCCACATCTTGTGCTACTGGTAAGTTAGCACGTTCCGCCAGGTCCAACGCCACGCCGATGGAAGTGTCGTCGTCAATGTTAGATTTGATGGTTTTAGCGGTTTTTTGTGCCATTTTCATAGAATCTACTGCCACAGCTTGATCCGATTTTTTGGAATCCAGCACATAACCACCCGCCATAAAAATCACCAACAATGCAAAAAAGATGGTGTATTTCCAGAGCGACACCTTATGATAGGTTCGGCCATGACGCAGAGCTACGTTTTTTGATATTAAACGCCGTTTACGGGCGTCTACTAGAGATAGTTTGAATGATTTTAGATTATTTTTGATACTCATATTTAATATCGCTAGGCTTAATTAGTCCAAGTCAATCGGCCACTTCGAACCACTGTAAGCATAACTCTTTTACATTATACCAAAAATCACGCCAAAAGTCTAATTTTTGGCGTTTTTTCCGGGACAATGCTCTAATGAACGGCGCATTTTTTATGGCAATATTGCTTGACATTACGGTTATGTTCAGCTAGAGTTTTCGCAAAATAAGTCTTTTCGTCATCACCCGCCACGAAGAACAGATAATCAGTATCAGATGGCTGAGCGACTGCCAGGAGCGAACTTTTACTTGGGGTGGCGATTGGCGTTGGCGTTAATCCGACGACCTGACGGGTATTAAACGGCGATTTGATATATAAATCATTCTCAACACCCGCCAGACGTGAAGCGTATTGATAGGTCACATCTGAACCCAGTGCCATTTTTTGTTTGTAGCGTTTCAAGAACACCTGCGCTACTTTCGCTCGATCATCCGCTGAATTAACCTCGCGCTCGACAATTGATGCTAAAATAATCCCCTGATAAAGCGTCAGCCCTTGCTTTTTATATAACTCCACTAGTTTATTATCTTGAATAAACTTCAAATACTCATCAAAAGTACGCTTCAGAGCGTCTTCAGCCGTGCCTTTAGTAAAAATCTCGTAAGTATCACCAAAAATCAAACCTTCTAGATTAGTTAATTCTGGTAATAAGTCGAATAATTTATGCTGACGGAATTTAAACGCCGTATCAATTTGCGCGTCACTATAGCCGACTTTTTTGAGAGCTTCACGATGTGATGGTGTGGTATCGGTTTTGCTATTACGATGATTTAAAGTTGCACCAGGATAAAAAGTGATTTTTTTAGTATTTGGCTGAGTTTTTTTGAGATTAGTCAGCAGAGCCTGGATGCTAGGCTGGCGTGGTGCCACTTCATAATCACCAGCTTGGATATTATGGCTAAATTTGGTGACTTTTAGATAGATTTTAGCGACTTGGGCATTACGCAATACACCATACTTAGCTAGTTCGTCAATCACCTGTGCCAACGACGCACCGTCTTTGACTGTGAGATGAACTGTATCATTATTAGCTGGCGTCAACATCCACCAGCCAGCCACCAACCCACCAATTATCAAAAAAAGCACTATGCCAACAACAGCTTGCCAGATTTTACGTCCCGCTGAGTGCGACTTTGAGCGTGTCGTCTTATGACGCAAATCTAAATTCATCTCAGTCGCCTGCGTAGTCGGCTCTAAGTTCAAATTAATGTCTTTAAAATCATCGTCGTGCATGTTTGTTTCCTTATTTTTAAAAATATTAGTTCGTAGTTAACGCCCCTCGAGATAATCCTCAAGAATAATTGTCGCAGCGTGGGCGTCAATATCGCCCTTGGAGTATGGTTTTTTGTAGCTTTTGAGGCGTTCTTCTGCTAAGACACTGGTTAGCGATTCATCTTTAAACACCATTTCACCATCAAATATTTCTTCTAATTGACTAAAAAACTGCTCAACTTTTTCGGTTTGAGCGGTTGGCTCACCAGATTGATTACGCGGATAACCAACCACAATTTTAACAATATTATTATCAAGCGCCAACTTCAAAATCTCGGTCAGTAATTGCTCGGTATTCTCGAGTGCGCCATACGGAATAGCAATTTTAATGTTTTCGTCAGCCATCGCCACACCCACACGTGCATCGCCATAGTCTAGCGCCATAATTTGTCGACTTGCCATATTTTTCAGCTACCTAATTTTTCACAAAAACTGTAATTTTGTCTTTATTGCCAGGGACTGATTTCACCCAGAATGGTGAGAGTTTAATTTCCACGTCTTTAATACCCTCAATTGAGGTGTAATGCGATTGCACATCACCCAAAGTCTTACCGCGTGCCTCTTCTTTGACCTGTTCTTTGTCAATGTCAGGACCAATTTGAGCCTGAGCCGACACACGCATTGAACCCTTGCCGTCTTTAAATACAAAGTCATTAAACACCACCTGATCAACGCCGGAATTATAGACTTTTAGCTTAGTTTTGTCAGATTTATTATCTTTAAGTGCGATATAGCCAATGTATTCCTCAAGGGTTTTCTTCGGCACGGCGCTGATTTGATATTCAACAATCTGTTCGAGTTTGACTTTGCCATCTTTGGCTTCCTCGTCAACTTTGACATTCGACACCAGCTCACCCTCTTTAGTAATTAAACTATCTTTAATAATCACCATTGACGAGTCAAACTTATTGCGCAATTCCTTCACGGCGCTATCATGACCGTCTTTTAAGAGTTCAGCTTTCGCCTTGTCATAATCAGCCTGGGTCATCACCCGAATCGTGCGCTCGCTACCACCAGTCATAGCTGAACCAAGAGCTTCAATGTGCGACACGCCCTGAATAGAATACTTACGAGCATCAGCATTGCATGATGGGCCTGGCTTGGTCGATTTGACAGTGACTGTTGCCTTACCGGGCACGGCATCAGACAGAGAAGCACCACTCGGAGCAGGCACATTGACTGCCTCTTGTGAAGTATAAACACAGCCACCAGCTGAAAAACTCGTACCAGCTGGAATGGTTTTTGCGCCAAGGTTAGAATTTAATAAAGTAATCGTACCGCCAGCGGGGATTTTCAGATCTTTCGTGCCTGTCACTTCAAACTCATGGGAACGTTTGCGGTTAGATTTTTGGGTTTGAGCATAAATCAGATTTGTTTCAAACTTAGTTTGATCTGCTTGTTCAACAAAGCTAATGCTTGAGGAAATATTAACACCCTTAGTGTTGGTAATCAGCGTAATTTCGGCTCGTGGCGCAAAAATAATCGCCCACACCAAGAAACCGCCCAGTACTAACAGAGCTAGTCCGCCAATGAAGATTTTCTTACGGAATTTGTCATAATTTGGGACTTTAATTTTAACTGGGGCGAGTTTATCAAAAGGTGTTTTCGCCTTAGTATCACCACTCGAAGCTTCGATTTCTTCTTTAGACATACCAGCGAGTTCACCAACACTGAGTTGCGCGCCGTCAATAATATCATCATCGCCGTCAATTTTGAGCGCTGGTATTTCGGGCATTTCTGGTTTAGAAGTGAGAGTTTTGGCGACTGGGATTTTAGCCACCGCCGACAGACGGATAAGCGCCTCTTGATTAGTAATAATCACCATCACTTTTTTGGCTTGTTTAGCGGCATGAGCTAATAATTGCAAATTCACTGCACTCTGCAAAATCCCAATCTGTTTTGGTGGCACTAGAGCGACGATTTTATGCTCAGTTTTTTTAATTTTATCGATGATCGAAGTGACATCATCTTTAACGTCTATATAAATTACTTCTTTGGACATGCTATATTCTCAAAAATTTATTAATCTTATCGCGTAGACCAGCCGCTTCGTCCGGTTCAATAGACATTGTATCACAGCCCACCCGAAGCAGTCCAACCGCCGTAATTAAGGTGTGATCATTGAGACTATCGGTCTCATCTTTTACGCCCACCACATCTTTGAGCGAGATATGCTTAATCGTTGGCTGTTTGGTAAAAGGTAAATCTTCCGGCCATTTGTAGTCGGCTAGTTTTTCGACCATACCAATCAAACTCGAACCGCCACCGCACAACAAAATCTGATTTGGCAATTGATCAACCGAGTCAAATTCACTCAGCGCCAATTCCACACCTGATAACCAGACAGCTAGAGTTTTATTAACTGCCATTAGCGCATCTTCCTTGATGTCTTTTTTAATACGCTCATCAGCCAAGTTAATTTTTAAAGTCTCAGCTTCTTTATAACTCAAGTTTAAATCACCCGAAATAGTCTTCGTAAAGCTACGACCGCCGATGCCAAACATCTTTGTGCCTTCCACACCACCGTCATTTACCACGGCAATATCGGTCGTACCGCCACCAACATCGATTAGAATTGATGTAAAATGACTAGCCGAATCATTACCAATCACCGAGCGTGATACCGCAAACGGCTCTGCTGAGACGGCGATCAGATCGAGATTTAGCTCTTCCGCTACACGCTCCAACGCTCCGATATGTACCATTGGCGCACAAGCCGTATAAATCTGGATGGCCACATCGCGCCCCTGAAAACCAATCGGGTTAGAGACTTTGTAGCCATCAATATGAATCCCGACCAGTGCTGAGTTCACCAACTTCACTTCAACATTGTCATTGCCAGTTTCGATGGCGATTTGCTTCTGAGCTTTTTCGAGCGCCCGCTCCTGCACCTTATCAATAATAAAGTCCATCTCAGCTTCATCCAGCATCTTATCTGGTTGCGGTCGACGATACCGAATCGTGTGCGTCACACCTTTAACTAGTTCACCAGCGATGCCCATCACGACTTTGGAAGCTTGGACATTAGCCTGAGCCTCAGCCTCCGAGACTGCGGCTTCACAGTTTTTAACAACATTCGCGATGTCCGCAATTGCCCCAGCGTGCATATCGTTTGGTTGCTGTGGTTTGCGACCCACCCCCACCACAGTGATTTGGTCGCCATCAAGTTTCGCCAGCAATGCCTTTACACATTCCGTTCCCACATCTAGCGCCAATACAAAAGTTTCTTGAATCGGTGGCTCAGCCGATTGTTTGGTGAGTTTTTTGAATATCATGGCTTCATTATATAACAATTATGCTTAGAAATAAACCTTTTTCTTGTCAGGTTAAGCACGGAATGCTATTTTAAAACAGCTTTAATACGACGAATGCCAGCTGCCGATGATTGTTCCTTGACGATTGTAAACTTCTCGCCATTTGGCGCAATTTCACCAGTGTTTTTAACATGAGGTCCACCACAAATTTCGTAGCTAAACCGCTGTTCGCCTTCACCAACTTGATAAACCTTAACACGATCACCATATCGCTCTTCAAAACTGCCATGCGCACCAGCCCGCTTCGCTTCTTCAATTGACATTTCACTAAACGATACTGGCAAGTTATCAGCAATCACTTGGTTGACGAGTTTTTCAACTTCCGCAATCTGCTCAGGTGTCATTTTTTCGTCATAATTAAAGTCAAATCGAGCGCGTTCATTTGTAATATTTGAGCCTTTTTGTTCAACTTGATCGCCCAAAACCCGCTTCAGTGCCGATAGCAACAAGTGGGTCGCGGTATGATAACGCAATTGCAAATCACTCTGACCTTCCAGACCACCTTTAAACATACCTTTTGAGGCAGTTTGGGAGCGCTGACGTTGCTCGGCCATGCTTTGATCAAAACCAACTCGCCAGTTTTCTTCCACGACGATGCCTTGTTTTTCGGCATATTCTACACTTAATTCCGGAGGGAAGCCATACGAATCGTATAGTTTGAAAATTTGCGCACCATTTAAGGCATCAACGGCCATTTTTTGCAACTCAGCCACACCTTTTCTGAGTGTCTGACGAAAGGCTTTTTCTTCTTTCATTAGCACTGTTAAAACTGCATCGCGCGCTTCCGCTACTTCTGGATAATCAGTCGCATATAATTCTACCACCACTGGTACAATTTGCTCTAAAAAGTTTTGTTCAATACCCAGATCAAACGCCTTAACTAGTGCTCGGCGCACTAACCGACGCATTACATAGCCATGTTCTTTATTGCTCGGTACACAACCATCAACCACCAAAAAAACCGCACTCCGTAAGTGATCAGCAATCACTCGCATTGACGCCGTATGTTCGGTGTAAGTTTTGCCACTAATACGTTCTAGCGCCTCAATAATTGGCCACAACAAGCTACCCTTGAATACATCGGGACTGTTAAGTTTGGCAGCTGTGATGCGCTCGAGTCCGCCACCAAAGTCGACATTTTTATGTTCCAGTGACTCAAAACTACCATCTTCCAAGCGTCGATATTCCATAAACACTTGATTGCCAATTTCCATAAAACGTCCGCTATCGCTAGCTGGATGAGCCTGTCCATAGCTCGGGTCGTGATTTTCTTCACCAAAGTCATAAAACACCTCACTATCCGGACCGCATGGATCACCAATTGGCGTCTTATCCAGTCGTCCACCTCGGCTCCACCAGTTTTCACCGTCATCGTAAAAGAAAATTCGTCCGCCCCGCATGCCATCGCGGTCACCGTTCTCCGCCGAGCCAATTTCGACGATTTTAGCTTCAATACCTGCCTCCGCAAACACTTGTTGCCAAATTTGCGCCGCCGTATCGTCGCGCGGAATACCATACTTCGCATCACCGATAAAACACGTTACGTAGATTTTATGCGGATCCAGCCCAACTTCTTGAGTTAAAAACTCAAAAAACCAACGAATCTGTTGTTCTTTAAAATAATCACCCAAGCTCCAGTTGCCAAGCATTTCAAAAAAAGTCGTATGACGATTATCGCCCACGTCCTCAATATCTTGCGAGCGCAAGCAAGTTTGGCTATCGGTCAGACGCTGACCAGCTGGATGAGTTTTGCCGAGCAGATATGGCAACAGCGGCTGCATACCCGACCCAGTAAACAACGTTGTCGGATCATCCTGCAATAAAAGTTTAGCGCGAGGAATAATTGCATGCCCTCGACTTTCGAAAAATTCCAGATATTTTTGGCGGATTTGTTGTGCATTCATAAGAGATATTTTAGCATTTTTACATTAAAAATTCCAGCTTCAACACACTTGGTTTATATAACTTTGACATTAATCCCTCAAACCGATACAATACCATCAGCTTATTTTTTAAAAAAGCACATTAACATAAAGGAGGTGATATCAGATGCTCATAAACATCGCTAGGAAGATATTCGCACCACTCAAGCATATAGCCAAACCCTATATTTATAATGTTACGTATGCGATACACAACAAAGGTGCCCCAAAAGCTACATTACAAATTTTCACTTATGATATTCCAAAACCAATTAGAACATCAGCGTCTTGGAGAGAATTGCTCGACGACGTTAGCCTTCATTCACTCTATAACCCGCGACGAGCAGAATATGCCAGGACTAGTCTAGTACAAGTTAGCCTTTCGAGAGACTCCAAACCCCTCAAACAACGCGCGAGCACATACAGTTATTTCATACGGTATGGGTTTCGCGAGGAAGGCAAAATCAAAAGCACTGATTACGTTTATTTAAATACAAATAATAAACTAATGGAAGTGCAAGATGCTATGCGCGAATTAAAACCTTTATTGCCAGTCTACGGTACGAAACGTAGGGAACTGATAATCATAGCTTATAACCGCCTAGCATAGTATATTTCAAAACACCAGCCAAGCTGGTGTTTTTCTTATTTAGGCTTCGTGGGTATGTTCAACAATCCAAGCTGTCATATTGCGCACCGCCCAGATTGAGTAAATCCCCAAGGTGATAATCGAAAACAACATCCATTTAATCCAATTCACAAATAACTCACCGCCCTTACCATCAAATCGCAACTGGCGACCATTGATGTAAGTAGCACTAGCCATTGCTCGCATTTGCCAGCATGCCAGCCAAGGATAGGCAATTCCGAAGGTGCAAACCGTGCCAACCGCCAACGCGATTGTATAAGCAAACATTTCGATAGCCGACATCTTAAATTCTGAATTTAAAATTGTAGCTAATGGCGCTGGCGTCGGAGCTGATGAATAAGCATTATCTGTGACATTTGAGGCGGTTGTGTTGTTATCGGCCGAGGTGTTAGAAGAACTTGAAAATTGATTTTTCAAATCCTCAAAAGATTGCGAAGCGCTTTGCTCAATGACGCTTGCTTGCTCTTTAATCACCTGCGACAAACTATCGCCAAACGCTTTGACTTTATCAGAAGCTGGTGTACTAGAGGTCGTCTGATTGAAATTAGTTTGGCTCGAATGTTCCTGATTAGCATTGTCTTGGTTAAAATTATCTTGATTCATAAATTCCTCGTATCATGTTTATGGTTTAATTCTGCTTATTATAACCGTTTATTCACTATCTGGCAATACCGCCACCTAAACACAATTCACCGTCATAAACCACAACCGATTGTCCGCTGGCAATAGTTTTTTGATCAGTCGTAAACTGGATAATTGCGGTATTATTCTCACTAGCCATAATTTCTGCTTCAATTAGTGGCGCTAAATGACGCAAACGAACGTGGTATTTTTGGCCAGCGACTGGCACTTGATGTATCCAGAAGCAATCGTGTAGCTCAATTTCACGCGCCCAGAGTCCACCTTGATTTAAATTGCGCGATACAAACACTTGATTATGATTCATATCTTTACCGACCACAAAATACGGTAAGCCGCCACCAATTTCTAGACCATGTCGTTGCCCAATCGTATAAAAAATCGCGCCCTTATGTTGCCCCAATACTCGACCAGTTTCCTGCTCAATGATATCACCGGGACTAACTTCGACATATTCCCGCAAGAATTCCTCAATCCCAACTTGCCCCACGAAGCAAATCCCTTGCGAATCTTTTTTGTCCGCCGTAATTAAACCCATTGTTTCTGCCAGCTTGCGCACATCTGATTTGACTAATTCGCCTAGTGGCAATAGAGTTTTATCTAAAGCCTCACCCGTCACGCGATACAAAAAATAAGTTTGGTCTTTTTTCTGGTCAGTCGCCAGAGCCAAATAACTTTTGCCATCAACCACAACTTTTTTGGCATAATGGCCAGTGGCGATTAATTCTGCACCGTCCGCCAGCGCCGTTTCTAAGAATAATTTAAACTTAATTTCTTGATTGCACATAATGTCTGGATTCGGCGTCCGACCCGCCCGATATTCCGCCAACATATACTCCACCACTCGCTGGCGATAATCAGTTTCAAAATCATAAACTTTCAGCGGAATCCCCAGACGCACCGCTACGCGCTTAGCATCAGCCAAATCTTCTGCCCACGGACAACGCATGCCCGGCAAATCTTGCGACCAGTTTTTCATATACACACCGACAACTTGATGACCGGCTTGTTTTAATAAACCAGCCGTCACACTGCTGTCCACTCCACCACTCATTCCGACGAATACTCGTGCCATATTTTTCTCTTATTTACCCGACACCAGCAATAATCCGCCAGCTTCTTTCACCGCTAGATACCAACTGCGTGGTGACAAATACCAAGTCGGCGACCAATCACGGTCTTGTTTGAGTGGTGCATTATAAATCTTAAACTCCGAAGCAAACTGACTGCGAAATTCCTTGTAAGCCCGCGCCTGATGATAACCCGACGTCACCAAAATCAATGAATTGATTGGTTTATATGGATTTTGTTGGTTATATTCTTCGATAAGTTTTTTGACATTGACGGCGTTTTGGTGCGTGTTACGCGATTGCGGTTCAATTTTTATCGCCCCAACCGGCACACCAGCGTCGATGGCAATCTGACGCATTTCTTCAGCATTGCTTTGGACGTTTTCTTGGCGAGAGGCACCAGCGGTAATCAAGACCGGAATTTGTTGAGCTTTGGTAATAGTCGCTGCATATTGTGTGCGCGCCTTGGTATCACCACCAGAAATTACCACCACCGCATCAGCCGTTGGACAAGGAGCAATTGACGAATCAGACGGTTTATCGGTAGAAGGTTTTTGATCGCTGACCATTGGTAAACAATTCGTGCCGGGTACGCCCAAACAATTTGTCGCTGTACTAATTGTCGTTCCCGACGCCAGCCGACATTGCCGAAAATCATTGACATCAAGCAACCGATCTAGTCCAAACCCCATCGCTCCGAGAATAACGATCGGTATCGCTACTCGTTTAATTATTTTGAAGATAATCATTTGCCCACTTCCTTTCTGCTAAAACTTCTTCAATGAGTACCTCGGCGGCATAATCAATTTGCTCCGCCGTTGTAAGCTGTCCTAAACTAATCCGCAAGCTCGCTAAGCGTTCGGCTTCACTCAAACCTAGATTCACCAGCGCCTGCGAACCGCTACCACGATTCGCTGAACACGCCGAACCAGTCGAAACATAAACACCGCGATTTTCCAGTCGATAAATCAATCGCTCCGCCTCAATATTTTGAAAACTCAGCACTAGATAATTAGCCAGGCGTTTTTTCGGCGAGCCAATAATTGTCACGTCAGGAATTTGCGCTAAAATCTTTGCCTCTAATCGGTCGCGTAATTCAGCCACTTCTTCAATTTTAAACTTGCGTAATAAATCCACTGCTTTAGCAAATCCAATCACTAGCGGAACATTTTCCGTACCTGAACGCAGTGCCATTTCTTGCCCACCACCCAAGACTAGCGGAGCAACTTTTACACCTGGACGAATCCACAAACAGCCAATTTGCTTTGGGCCATAAATCTTAGCACCAGACAGCGTCAACAAATCCACACCTAAGCGTGCCACATTAACCGGCAAATAGCCCAAGCCTTGCGAAGCATCACAGTGTAGTTTTAGCGGTCGTTGATCACCTCGCGCTAGACGCTGATCACGGATTTTGCGCACCTCGGAGGCAATCTTAGAAATCGGCTGAATCGTCCCTAAATCACTACTGACCAAACTCACACTCACTAAATCTGTCTGATCGGTGATTTTGCTAATTAAATCATCGACATCAACCAGTCCGCTCGGTGTAATTTTGGCAATCGCATGATTGGTTTTAGACTGGGCAAGTTTTAAAACAGCCGGATGTTCCACGCCCGAAATAACCACTGACTCCGCCCCAGCAAAAGCCAAATTGAGCGATTCGGTCGCCCCCGCCGTCATAATCAGTTGATCAGCCTTAGCACCAATCGCCTGCGCAATCGTCGCCTTGGCGTTTTGATAATCAGCACGCACTTTCAATGCCGGCAAATACGGCGCGCTCGGATTAAAAAATAACTCAGTAAAATACGGCAACATCGCCGTCATCACCCGGCTATCCACTGGCGTCGCCGCCGCATAATCCAAATAGACTTCCATTGATGTAAATTATACCCTTTTAACTCAGAATATTCAACGAACCAGACGTAAACCGAAGAATATTATTTTTAAAAACTGTTCCTACTGAATATCGCGAATTTTTGGACCTCGAACCTCCGGGTCACCAGACTCAGACCAAACTTTCATCCATTCCGTCATTTGATACAGTGCTTGAAAACTCTCATTTTTAGCCGCCTCCGTTAGTTCAGCGTCCTGAATATTCTCAGCATGTCGCTTCATTTGGTTGGCAATAAACCCTCCGAACGCCAAATCCAGCTCGCCAGCATCAGCAAAAGTCAACACAGCCGCCGCTAAGCCCTCTTTATAGTAATAACCTTCATCAATTGCCTTAAAAATCGCCGCCCAGCGTCGCTTTTTTTCAAGCCTCGATTCATCAACTTTAAATTTAATCAGTTCAAAAGTTGCTCGTGCCTTAGCTAACATCAATGCCAAATACGGACTGTCATCCTCCATCACTTCCAAGTCAGACCCCTGCTCCGCCAGAACCTCCAGCTCCTGACAGAAATCAATCAACCTGTCATAATCATCCTGTAGCATAACGCCACCAATAAGATACGAACCAATCTGACGCGGCGAGAGCTGATCGTCATAGATAAACTGCTCAACCTGGTTGAGAATTTCGCGAATTTGTTGATAATAAGCTTCACTCATATAGCCATTTTCGCATTCTTTCGATCATTATCTCCATTAATACTTTGTTCGAACCAAGTTCGATACCGCTTCCGTTGTTCACTAGATAAATCGTCTTGAATAAGCATCACCTCAAATAACTTGCGAATCAGTTTTTGACCAACCAAAACACCTTTGCGCTCAAATTGCCGACTTATCTGAATCAGAAGAGCAACTCGTTGCCGATAAATTTCATCTATGTCATTAGGCCGCAAATCAACAATCGAGCATTCATCTGGTAAAAAGTTAAACAAATAATCATCTTGAAAATTGGCGAGTTGATACTCTTCGGGTTTCATTAGCCAAAACCATCGATCGCTGTCGCTGTCGTCTTCCAAATCAGCCTGGCAATGATAAATAAATTCATCAACCTCATAGGGCCGAGTTAATAAATGCCTTTCCTGATTACACAACAATTCAAACAGCTGGCGCATCAACTTCACACCCGCCAAATCTTTTATCACAAAAAATTTATCGGTTAAATTCACTAAAAACCAACCGTAGCAATAATATATCTTAAAATTAGCTCGATTAGATTTACTGCTCATATTAGAATTATAAACAATCCCGGCACAATAAACAATTTAAAAACCAGCCCGCTAAAGGCTGGTTTTAGAATTATTTGTCGCTCACATCTGATTCTTGACAATATTTAGCCTTCAGACGCTCAAAAGCTCGACGCATCCGACTAATCTCATCATGCTCTCTCAGATATTCTTCTGGCACTATTTCATTGTCGGAGCCCATAAATTCAGCAAATTCCTCAATATCCTTATGAATCGCAGCTATCTCATCATAATCATCATGAAACATTACTTGCCCCATAATGTAAGAAGCTACTTGATTAACTTCAATTGAATCGTCATAAATAAACTTCTCAACCCCTGCGAGCATTTCGCGAATTCGTTTGAGATATGGACTGTTCATAGCAATATCATCCTGCGCTCTAATTATTTCTATATCCCAAACAATCGCCGAGCATTCGCCGTAGTGACCGCCGCCAGCTCAGCTAATTCCACCCCATAGAAATCTGCTAACCACTCCGCCACTTCCCGCACATAAGCTGGCTGATTTGGTTTGCCACGACGACCTTTTGGTGCTAAATATGGCGCGTCGGTTTCAATTAGCAATTTATCTAACGGCACTTCCCGAAATGCTTCTAACTGCGACTCATCCTTCGTAAAAGTTGCAATACCATTCACCCCAATATACAAACCTCGCTCCAGAGCCATCTGCAAATTCGCTAAATTATCCGAAAAACTATGCACCACTCCGCGCAACACTCGCCCCTTGGATTGCGCCCGCATTACCATTTCATCAAAAATTGGCCAAAAGTCATCAAATGCCTCACGCACATGAAACACCACTGGCAAATCCGCCTCAATCGCCACCATCAGCTGTTGGCGCAACACCTGCTGTTGCACCTCACGAGGTGAAAAATCATAATGATAATCAAGTCCGATTTCACCAATCGCCACAATTTTCGGATCGGTCAAATCGAGCGTCCGCAGATACTCACAACCAGCACTAGCATCATGCGGATGAGTACCAACCGTTGCCCAAATCTGTTCATGACTCTTGGCAAATTCCACCGCTCGGCGCGAGCTCTGCTCATTAGTGCCAATAACCACCATTTGCACCACACCAGCCTGTTCAGCCAGTACCAAGACCTCATCAGTCGGCACCGGAAAATCTGCATCGTGGATATGACAGTGGCTATCAATTAGTTCAATCTTTTGCATCTTCATTACACCTCGCCGTCCGCCATTTCCATCACATTATTTTTTGTCTTGAGCTTGTCGTGGATTAGCGGTATATCGATAAATCTTCGGAAACAGACCGCCAGCCTCCAACTCATCGAGAACACCTGGTTTAAACACCGCTTGGATTTTTTCGGCAGTCGTCGGCATGAACGGCTCTAACATATCCGCCACTTGGAGAATTGATTTACACATATAATCCAGCACTTCCGCCAGATGATGTTCCGCTTCAGGGTCGCCCGCCGTGCGTCGTTTAGCGATTTCCCATGGTTTAACTGTGTCGATATATTGATTAACACTGCGAATATGCACCCACACTTCATCAATCGCTTGATTAAAATTAAAATTCTTCATCGCTTCAAAATAGACCGTTTCATCATGATGGGTATTTTTAACATCATTCATCACGCCATCTTGGTATTTTTTAAGCATGCTGACAATCCGACTGACTAAATTGCCAAGATCGTTGCCTAGCTCGTTATTATAGGCATTTTCAAACCGCTCCCACGTAAAATCACCATCGTCTTGCGTCGGCACATGGCGTGAGAAATAATAACGCAGAGCATCGACACCATAATTGTCAATAATCTCCATAGGATCCACCACGTTGCCAATAGTTTTGCTCATTTTGACGCCATCGACTTGAATATGTCCATGCACTAACAACACTTTTGGCAGTGGTAAGCCTAGCATCATCAACATCGCTGGCCAGATTCCAGCATGAAAACGCAAAATATCCTTCCCAACCACTTGGACATCAGCCGGCCAATAAGTCTGCCACTCCGGTCGCTCCGGATAGCCCAAAATCGTCAAATAATTCGCTAGTGCATCAATCCACACATACATCACTTGATTTGGGTCGTCCGGTACTGGCACGCCCCATGACACGGTTTTTTTCGGTCGGGAAATTGACACATCGAGCAAGCCATCTTTTAATAAGTTCAAAAATTCATTGGCCCGACTCTCTGGCAAAATCTTCATTTTTCCGCTAGTAATCGCTTCTTTAATCTGCTCCGAAAAATCGCTAATCCGCAAGAAATAATTTTCTTCCTGCAAACGCTGATACGGGGTTTTGTGATCAGGACAGACGCCATTATTCGCCACCGCTTCTTTGTCGGTCACAAACGCTTCACAACCCTGACAATACCAGCCTTCGTAGGATTTTTTATAAATATAGGGTTCAAGCTGTTTCCAGATATATTGCACCGCAGCCTTGTGATGAATGTCAGTTGTCCGCACGAAGTCAGTATAGCTAGCGTTCATTTTGCCGATAAAATCTTTAAACTTAGTAGCGTTTTGATCGACATAGACCTGCGTCTCCAAGCCAGCATCACGCGCTTTAATGGCGATTTTGTTGCCATGTTCGTCAGTCCCTACCTGAAACTTCACCTCATTGCCCAGCTTACGTTGATGGCGCGCCCAAATATCCGCAATTAAATAATCCATGGCATTGCCAATGTGCGGACTAGCATTAACGTAAGGAATAGCGGTAGTGATGTAAAGTTTAGATTTCATAAAATTATTATATCAGAAAAACGCTTATTATGGAAGTTGCGCCCTGTCTCATATCTTGCTTTATTATATAAAATGTGTTATAATTAAAAGATGTCATGATACGAAAAAAGGAGGGAATTAACATGACTAATTTATTTGCAATCAGCCCTGATGTGGGCTTCATGCAGACACTTTATCGCCAATGCGCTGGCAGTCGTCTGCAGGTAACGAATCATCCAGTCAACAGCGATTTGATCACATATCAAGAAAAACAAAAGCTGAAGATGATTCGACACGAGTTCTGGAACACTGAGGAATTTGCGAAAAAAGCGCTCAGCGCCGATAATATCATGCTCATCGACCTGAAATTAGCCTACCAGAATGATAAAGAATGGCGAAAATGGCTCGAAACAAGCTATCCTGAGATAGTTACTGAGGCCGTTCGAATTGCCACTCATCATCAGATGAAGATCATTCTAGCGCAACCAATCATTGCCAAGCTTGGACGAGTTGATTGGTTTAATCAACACCGATTCTTCTTTAAGCATTTAGTTGAAATTGAGTTGATTGACCAGGAACACATGATGATTGTCGGTTATCACGATGATAATCTGTTACCGCTCGTTAAAGATTTTTTATAAACCGCCAACAGGGGCGGTTTTTCACTTTCATAACAATTCCAATAAAAATAAGCCGACTTAAGTCGGCTTATTGGGTCTAATCGAGAGTCAGTTGACGCATTAGGTCGTTAAAGACTTCTACGTCAACCGCGCCTTGACGAGCTGTGATTTCACCACGACGATAGTTAATATCGCCCGTGGCGTCTATTCCAACCCACTTAAGGGCTGAGAAATAGTAAATCTCAGCTTGGCTCAAAGAGTTTTCATTTCGAATTTCGAGATAAGCGCTCTTATGAGCAGGCATTGCGAACGGATCAACCCCCATGTGCTCAAAATAAGCACACACGAGCTGATTGAGTTCGCTGTAAGTGATTGAGCGATGGCGATCGATATAACCTTGATCGTCAACCAACCCTTTCACTATTGACGTTGCTTCGAATTGACTAGGAGTCATCCCCAGCAATTCCGCAACCGTATCAACAGCTTCACCTACGCGGACGCTCCCTCCGCCCGCCAATGGTCGAAAGTTCGTATTGATGCGGACTTTCGCCAACTGACTGTCACTATAGGCGTCCATGCCGTACTTCTCAATTTGACGACTTGAGAAGTGGTCGTTGGTACGATTATCACGGTAGTAATCACGGCGAGTCGTGTCGTCATTACTACGAACGACTTTATCGTCGTGGCGAGTATTGTCAATGCGCTCAACTGGACGATCTGTGTCAATCTTGACCACAGATTCCTCTTGAGTTTGACTGTTGACAGTCACCCTGCAACCCTTCACAGAGTGGTCATACACCGCCTTCACGTCCTTAAGAACGTTAAGGTGCCTAACCGGCACATAAGCCTTGCCGCTAATTAGCTTCAGGCCATATTCCTCCGTGATCCTGAGTTTTTCGTTCTCAGTTTCCAGAACTACCGCCTTGGCCTTAGGTTCCCATGTAACTTTTAAGCCAAGGTCTCTAAACTTGGCTACTGGCAGGTACATCCTGCCATGAATGATACTGCCTCTTACGAGGTAAGTATCAGCCATAGCAGTTGTTGCCATCGCCATGAACATAATTATAGCTAAAAATATTTTTTTCATTTCAATCCCTCCACGCCCTTTTCGGGCAAAAAATCAAAAAATATTCATTTCCAATCGCTCTTCTCTCGATTCTTAATGAACTATAACATCTTTATTATACCACAAAAATGATTTTTAATCAAGGGTAGTGTTTAAGGTTAAAGATTTAAAAAACCTGCATCATCGACGCAGGTTATTGGTTTGCTAAATATCGCTGAGTCAACCGCAAAAACTGCTCGAAGTTTAAATCTTCCGCCCGCCAATCAGGATTAATGTCAGCCTCGGCTAATAATCGTTCAATATTAGCTTTGTCCAGTGCTAGACCACCGGCCAGAGACGAGCGGAGTTTTTTGCGTTTCGCCCCAAAACCAGCTTTCACCACTCGAAAAAACGCCCGTTCCAGCTCAGTGTCGACAATCAGTGGCTGAGGACGCACATCTAGCCGAATAATTTGCGAATCAACTTGCGGTGGTGGTGTAAACCACTCCGGACCGACAATGTCGCCAAGCTCAACTGTGGCGTAATTTTCAACTGCCAAACCTAAGATACTACTGCCATCGACTTGAGCAATTCGCTCCGCCACTTCTTTTTGAATCAAAATCGTAATACTTGCTGGACGATGTGGAGAAGTGATTAGGTAATTAACGATTTTGGCGGTGATATAATACGGCAAATTTGCCACGACCTTATAACCAACCTGCAACTGACTCAAATCAAATTGCAAAATATCACCATTAACCACTTCTAGATTCTTGCCAGGAAATTGGGCTGGTAGTTTGCGTGCTAGTTCCGCGTCAAATTCCACCGCCACTACCCGCTCGGCTCGACGCAAAATCGCACTGGTCAATGTCCCCAGCCCAGGTCCAATTTCTAAAACCGTATCATCAGCCTCCACACCAGCAAACTCAACCATCGCATCTAAAATCAGCCGGTCTTTAAGCCAATGTTGTCCCAGAGATTTATTGTTTTTGAGTGTCATATCCAATTAACGTCCATCGCGATTCGTCCAGTCGGTCGCCAAGTCAAAACCATGCGGGTGTTTAGCGGTAAATCCACCAGTGTCATAAACCTTACCAGGCCCAAGGCTGGTTTCAACCACTGAACAGCGCGGATAATTACCTAGATGCGCTGCAATAATCACATAACCAGCCGAGTCGACTTTGACACCATCTTCACGCACGGTGTATTTGCCGCCCTGACCGCAATTACGCATCACCACTGACATCGGCAAATCATAATAAGTTTCACGGTGCTGAACGCCTTTACTATCAACGAACTGGAAGACGCCCTTCGACTGAGTCAAACCGCCCGAACTGCGCTTCGCACCTACAATTTCAATCTGTTCGACGGGTTCTTTCACAACCACGCTCTGCAATTCACGCCGGGCAATTTCTTTACCGTTTTTAATCTCCACTTGATAAGTGACTGATCGTTTACCGACCACACCAGCCTGCTGGATTTGGCGAAAACCAGCTGGTTTTTCATAATTTAGCACCTGACGCATCTTAAACGGCACATCTTCTTCAACCGCCAACTGTTGCTGACCTTCTTGCCAAATTTCCAGCGTCATTCCTGCTCGCAACGGTTCCGTCGCACCGAGGTTCATGCGATCGTTCGCACCAAGAGTCAGCCGACGCTGTTTTAAAAAGTCACCAACCGTAGCCTGATGACTACGCACTACGCTTTTTTTACCAAAGAAAACTAAATTAAACTCCGTCGCTCGACGAATCACCATTTGCGAGCCAATACCCGAACCAAGGCCGAGCATATCCAGCTGAAATTCAACCCGATCTTCTGGATATAACGCCAAACCCGCCACCTTGGCGATATCGCTCGCTAACTGATATGGTGTTAGAATCTTGATCTGACGTTCACCATCGATCACGGTCAGCGGTCGCGCCCGAAAAATATTAACATTGAAGCCGTCCGATACCTCCGTATCCAGACTTGGCTCCACAAGATCAAATCTATCAAGCGTAATCCCGGCTTGCTTGAGCACTTCAGCGACAGTTTTTTGCTCGGTTAGGACAGTTTGCTTGCGCTGTTTATCATAAATCGTCACGATTTTTTGGCCAGTTGCCGCGTAAACTCGTGTGTGCAAGGCTTGCGATAACAATTCCGCACCGTTCATGACTGCCAGACCACCAAAAATCAGACCGATAATTAAACAAATTTTGGGCAATTTTTGCTTCATATAACTCTTATTATTATACCCAAAAAGCTCTTTTTTAGCAAATCCTGCGCTACTTTCATCAGTCCTGGTTTGTTGTCCGCTGACTTCGTGCAAAAAACTAGCGCAACACCAAATCTTGTTCAGCAAATTCTTGCTTCAGATTGGTCATCAACTGCTCACTCAGCGTGACTTGGAACGGTAGTTTAATAGCAGTTTTTTGGTCATTTTCGCCCAAAACTAGAATAATTGATTGTTTGCCGGGGTAATTTTGGCAGATTTGGCGCAAATTAGTCAGCTTTTGACGGTTGGAAGCGTCAATTAAACGAACATAAAGTTTAGTAATCTTTGGCTCAGATGGTGGCGTTTGATAATCGGACGCCGGTTCGCTCACGACCGTATCCGCCCGCAAGCTAGCTTCATATTTAGCTTTTTCAGCCTGAGTACGCTTAATTTCCTCGACCGGATCGATGAAACTAATCGGCGCACTACTGCCACGATTGGTGGATTTTTTAGTACTGACTTTTTTAGCACCATTAGCTTCCAAAAACTCCTCATAATTACCACGAGGCGTCTTTTTCTTACGAAAATTTGGTTGAAATTCAGCCAACATTTGATCAGTAATTTCGGTAATTTGATTAGCGATCATCTGTGGTGGCGCGGTATTACCATCACGATCTTTGGCGGTAATTCGTCCTTCAATCAGCAAAACTTTATCGACAATCAACAAATCTTTAACTTCCTCGTAGAGGCGCGGAAAGACAATAATACTAAACGGTCCGAACTTATCCTCAATCGTCAAAAAGGCCATTTTATCGCCTTTTTTGGTAGTAATATCACGCACGCCAGTCAAAATACCACCCAAGGTCATGGTTTTGGCATCGTGATGTTCGGTTAATTCATGAAAATTAACAGTATTTTCATGTAAATATTGTTCGTATTTGTCAATTGGATGAGCGCTAATATACAGACCAAGCAGTTCGCGCTCCCACTGAAGCTGTTCTTTTTGCGTTGCCTGAACCTTGGCGGAGGTAATTTCAATATCTGGAGCTGAACCCGAATCTAATCCGGTGAATAGATCAGACTGACCACTCAGCGCTTCTTTAGCCGATTTAGACATATAACCCTGGATTTTATCGAGATTTTCCAATAAATCCGATCGAGTATAACCAAAACTATCGAACGCCCCAGTTTTTATCAGCGAATCCCAAGCTTTTTTGTTGAATTTCGAGCCAGCCATGCGTTTCGCAAAGTCCACAATTGAGGTGAATTTACCTTGTTTACGGACTTCAAGCACTTCCTCAACAATCGCCTCACCAACGCCTTTCACTGCCGCCATACCGAAGCGAATTTTATTAGTCCCCGGCACAATCGCGAACTCGACGAAACTTTCATTAATATCTGGTGCCAACACCTCAATACCAGCGTGGTTACACTCAGCAATCATAATCGCCAAACGATCAGTGTCGTCTTTGTCACTGGTCATTAGCGCCGCCATAAAGGCACTTGGATAATGTGCCTTGAGATAGGCCGTCCAATAAGCAATCAACGCATAACACGCCGCGTGAGACTTGTTAAAACAGTAGTTCGCGAATTCCTGAAGCTGATCCCAGAATAGCTCGATTTTTTGGCGGGAAATGTCCGAATTAGCTAGCGCACCCTCAATCAACTGCGGTTTAATTTGTGCCATCAAGTCTAGTTTTTTCTTACCAACTGCTTTACGTAAAGTGTCCGCCTGACCACCAGTAAAGCCACACAGATCCTTGGAAATCTGCATAAATTGCTCTTGATACACCAAAATTCCGTAAGTATTACCGAGCGCTGGCTCCATTTTTTCATGTAGGAAGGTAATTTTTTCTTCGCCGTGTTTACGTTTAATAAACGAATCGATAAACTGCATCGGTCCTGGACGATATAGCGCCACCATCGCGATAATATCCTCAAAGTGCGTCGGACGTAGTTCCTTGAGGTATTTTTTCATGCCGGCCGATTCTAGCTGGAACACGCCAGTAGTATCACCACGCTGGAATAGCTTATAGGCGTCCTCATCTTCGAGCGTCACATTAGCGATATCAATATCCTCGCCATAAACTTTTTTGATAATACGTAAGGTGTTTTTGATAATCGATAAGTTTGACAGACCCAAAAAGTCCATCTTTAGTAGGCCAATTTCCTCAACTTGACCCATTGGGAATTGAGTTGAAACTACGCCTTTTTGTGCCATTTCCAGAGGTAAGTATTTAACCAAGTCATCTGGCGCAATCACCACTCCGCAGGCATGCACGCCGTGTGATCGAATCGTGCCCTCAAGACGCATCGCGTAGTCGAGAATCTGCTTGGATTGCGGATTGCCGTTATATTCAGCACTCAGATCAGGGTCTTCTTTGACGCTTTTTGATAGAGGCACATGCCGACCCTGTACCAACGATGGAATCATTTTACTGAGCCGGTCAGACTCGGCATAAGGAATTTCCAGCACTCGCGCTACGTCTTTTGCTGAAGAACGAGCGGCCATTTTACCAAAAGTGACAATGTTAGAGACACGGTCTTTGCCGTATTTAGCCACACAATATTGGATCACTTCGTCACGCCGATCATCCTGAATATCAACATCAATATCTGGCATTGAGATACGATCTGGATTCAAAAAACGCTCAAACAGCAGGTCATATTTCAGCGGGTCAAGGTCGGTAATACGCAAACAATAGGCAATAATCGCTCCCGCCGCCGAACCACGCCCCGGACCGAAAATAATTCCCTGTTTGCGACCCCAGTTAATGAAGTCCTGCACAATCAAGAAATAACCGAAATAGCCCATGCGGTCAATCACCTCTAGCTCCATATCAAGCCGATCAAGCACCGCCTGAGGTAAGAGTTTTTTGCACTCCTCTACTGGGTGAAGATGCTCGTGCATCCCCTCAAAAGTCTGATGACCTGGCTCAGCGTAGCGCACCACCGCACCGTTATAAACCAACTTCATCAGATAATCTTTTTCGGTCGTTTCACCTTCCGGCAAAGGAAAAACCGGAATTAAAATTTGTCCTAGCGTAATTTCGACATTACACATGTCAGCGATTTTCTTGGTATTGAGAATCGCCTCAGGCAGTTCCTCACCCCAGCGCGCAATAATATCTCTTGGATCGGTTAGATATAATTCCAAATCCTTGAGCGACATACGCCGAGTATCGCTTAAATAAGCACCAGTGCCCACACATAGCAAAATCTCATGTACCTGACGATCTTCGAAGTTTAAATAATGCCCATCACAGGTCACAACTAGAGGCAAATTAAGCTCTTTAGCTAATTTAATCAAACCTTCGTTGGCGACGGTTTGTTCACTAAACGGTGCTGGTGATTTCGGGTGGCCGTGATCCTGCAACTCCAAAAAGAAATTTTCGCCATAGACCGAATGATACCATTTGGCTTTTTCCTTAGCGCCTTCGTAATCACCTTGACGCAGTTTTTGCGCCACTTCACCATTGGCACAGCCCGACAAACAAACCACATCTTCCGAGTATTTTTCCATCAGCTCATGATCAATCCGTGGTCTATAATACATTCCCTCGAGATTAGCCTTGGATGAGAGCATCATCAAGTTTTGGTAGCCTTTATAGCTTTTAGCTAGCAAGGTGATATGATAACGTTTTTTATCAAATTGTGGATCGCGGTCGTGACGCGACCGTTCGGCTACATAGGCCTCAATCCCCAGAATCGGCTTAATGCCAGCGTCTTTGGCGGTTTTATAAAAATCTAATACGCCCGACATTGTGCCGTGGTCAGTAATTGCCACCGCCTCCATGCCAAATTCTTTAGTTTTGTTAATCAGCTCATCAACCTTAGTCAAACCGTCCAACACGCTGTAATGCGTGTGGTTGTGAAGGTGAACAAAATCCGATGGCTGAAGGGGTGTTTTTGCCATAAATTGCTAGCGTCGAGCCGTATGCTCAATTATTTTGTTAATTAACTCACCCAAAATCGGGAACCAATCGACCATGCGTGCCAATAACCAAATCAATAGCGCTAAGACTAGCGTACCGCCAATCGCACTGCCCAGCCCAAATAGTACGCCCTGCCAGAAGCTGAGCTTCAGAAGCTTGCGTTTCCGACCATAAGCTTCGAGTAGCAATTTATCAGTGAATTTACGCTGAGCTCTGTCCACTTGCTTAATAATCCGCGCATCTAATTCCGCCTCGCTCACGTGAATCGTTTTATCAGTTTGGGGCGTTGACCGAGTGGCTGGTTGAGCCGACGCTTCAGACCGTTGTTTGGGCATTGTAATTACAAAACTCCGTCCATTAGGTTATTATCAAGATTATATTTAATTATATCATTAAACATCGACATTGTAGTTGTGGTTTATACAATAGCATTGTCAATAAAAAACCCGCCCCAAAAAGTTCCGAGGCGGATTATTTTTTACTACTAAAAATTAGTTGTTTTTGACTTCTTTGATTGCTTTTTTAACAACTTTTGCGTCTTTAGCGGTTTCTTTTTTAAACCAGCCGAAACCACTTTTAGCGTTTTCACCGAATTCGCCTAGTTTAGCTTTCGCGTCGTCGATAAAGTCTTCACTTTTGTCGCGGACATCTTCGTAGATTTCTTTGGTTTTGTTTTTAGCGTCAGCTCGCATTTCTTTGCCTGATTTTGGAGCGGTGAACCAACCAGCAATTACACCGATTGCAGCACCCACTGCTACACCTAAGACAAATTTTCCGTTTTTTGACATAATTTTATCCTTTCTTTTTACCTTTAAATAAATTCATCAGCGCTTTTCCAATGAAAATCGGCGATGAAATCTTTGCCACGTTTTCTGTAAACTGGCGCATTTTACTTGTTGTAACTTCTACATCATCAGCAATGGAGCGTAGTTGCTTAGTGACTTTGATCAGCTCGATCATCAAGATAATCGCCGCCACAAAGAAACAAATGAGCACTACTGATAAGACGATGATTAAAACAGTTGCTGCGTCATTCATTGCAAGCCCTTTCCTTTATTTAATATTACTTTCAGCATAATCAATTTACGCTAAAAAGTCAACCAAATTAAAAATCACTCAGGCGCTTACTGCCCGAGCGATTTAGTTATTGTCTGATTTAATTATTCAGCTAATCGTTCCTGTAAATAACGGCGAATTTCTGGACCCAACTTGTCATGCATTAAACTAAAATCGATCACGGTTTTGACATATTCCAGTTTATCACCAGTGTCGTAATACTTGCCGTTTTGAATTTCTTTAGCATACACGCCGTAGCCATTGTCGATCATTTTCTGAATGGCTGGCTGGATCATCAACTCGCCCTGGCCATCATATTCGGCTTGAATCTGGCGTAAATATGGCAGAATCTCCGGTGTCAGCAAGAAACCACTCACGCTAGCCATTGAGCTTGGTGCTCGATCTTTGCCTGGTTTTTCGATAATGCCGTTAACTTTTAGCACACCCGCCTCCTGCTCAACACCGCCCGCAATACCATAGCGATCATATTCGCTATCATCAGTCACGGTTTTACAGGACAGCACACTACCGCCATATTTAGCGTAAGTGTCAATCATTTGTTTGGCACTATTTGGCGAAGCCACAAAAAAGTCATCTGCCCAAGTGTAAATAAATGGCTCGTCGCCTAGTAAATGCATTGCACACAAAATTGGTGTTGCATTACCATATGGTCCTTTTTGACGCACATAGACGAAGTTAGCCATTGAGGCGATTGATTTAATCTGATCAATTAGCGGAGCTTTTTTCTCACCACCGGCTCGTAAGTTATTAAGCAATTCTTCACTCGGCTCATCAAAATGATCTTCAATGGCGCGCTTGTTGGCATTACCCACGATGATAATATCTTTAATGCCCGCCTCAACCAACTCTTCAACCACATACTGAATAATTGGCTTGTCAATCAGCGGTAGCATTTCTTTAGGCATCGCTTTAGTTTGTGGTAAAAAGCGCGTACCAAAACCGGCTGCCGCAATCACTGCCTTAGTTGGCATTTTACGTTCTTGATTCATTATCTCCTACTTCCTTAATCTTGCTTGCAAGAGCTTATTAATAATCTGTGGGTTAGCTTGACCTTTTGACAATTTCATTGACTGACCAACGATAAAGCCCATAGCTTTCATATTACCAGCTTCAATATCTGACAAGGCTTTTTGACCTTGTTCGCTCGCCAAAACCTCATCCAGAATCGCTTCAAGCGCTGAATTATCGCTGACTTGCAAGAGTTGTTTTGCTTCAGCGATTTGTTGTGGAGTTTGATTCGAAATAAGCAATTCATTAAACACCAACTTAGCATTGGTCGAGCTTAATTTAGCGTCGAGAGTCATTTTTGTTAAGTCAATAATTCTTGCAATTAGCTCGTTATTAAACTCGCAATTTGGCTCGTTTTCTAAGGCGCTAACTAGCCAATAAGCTGCCATTTTCGCTGATTCAGCACCAGCTTGATCGAGAATTTGGGTGACGGCTTGCGCATATTCTGGCTTAGTTAAAAGCGTGTCAACCACTGATTGATCAAACTTCAAATCTGCCCATTTATCACGATAAACACCAGGTAGCAACGGCATATCCGCCTGAAACTCGGCAATCATCGCCTCAGTTAAGACCACTGGCGGAATGTCAGGATCGGGCATGTAGCGATAATCTTGCGCCTCTTCCTTAGACCGTTGTGAGAACGTGCGACCAGTTGCATCCTCGAAACCACGAGTTTCCTGGATAATTTTACGACCAGCTTCTAGCTCGTCAACCTGACGATGGAATTCATACTCAATTGCTCGTTCGATACTACGGAAAGAGTTGAGGTTTTTAGTCTCCGTTCGAGTACCGAGCTCAGTTGCGCCTTTTTTAGCCACTGACAAGTTAACATCAAACCGCATATTACCTTCGTACAAATCACCAATTGTCACACCAGCAAACACCATCAATCGATGCAATTCCTGCGCGAAAGCCCGTGCTTCCTGAGCCGAGTGGATGTCGGGCATAGTCACAATTTCAATCAAAGGCGTACCGGAACGGTTTAAATCAACATAGCTAGCGCCGAGACCGTGCGTTAATTTACCAGCATCTTCCTCGAGATGAGCGTGTTCAATTCGCACTTCAAAATCTCGTTCCGGCAAACTAACTTTGACCACGCCGGGGCCAATAATTGGCTGATACAACTGTGAGGTCTGATAGCCTTTTGGCAAATCCGGATAAAAATAATGTTTACGGTCAAACCGACTAACCGGATTAACTTGCGAACCCAGTGCCTTCGCAGCTCGCGTTGCTAGCACCACTGCTTGTTTATTCAATACCGGCAACATACCAGGTAGCGCCCAGTCAATGTGATTAATCGTAGTATTCGGCGCTTGTCCACGAGCGTCGTTATTAGCGCGCGAGAATAATTTAGTTTTGGTTTTGAGCTGAACGTGGCATTCAATACCAATCGTCATCTCATATTGATCGTATTTTGTTGAGTCTGCCATTAGATTGCTCCTACGTCCTTGAGGGCTTGTTTAAAACATTTCAGTACCGCATGGACTTGCTTGATGGTTAATTTCACATCGGCTTCGTGAGCGATTTTATTACGAATTTTGTGCGCTTGCCAAATCTGATCTTGATTTGAAAATCCCTTGCCAAACGTCTTCATGCGCTCGCCCATGGTATTACCCCGCACCCCGAGCTCTTCGAGCGCTTGGCCAAGTAGTTTATCCGCATTCAACACCGTCATCTGAAAACTTTGCTGGTTATTCGCATCAAGACTGTTTTCAATTTCTAACCACAAACTACGATATTTTTCTTTATCTAAAATGGTCGATTTTTGCTTCAAAGTCAGGATCGCAAATAGCACAATTCCCAGTAGCAAAACCACCGCAATAAAGATAATTACTTTAAAATCCATTTATTTTAACTCCTCAATTTGTTTTACAAACGCAAGCAACTGCGCATCTTGGTCTTGTTTAGCAATGACCTGGAAACCAACTGGCAAACCGCTGGCAATTGGAGCAATCGGCACGCTGACCGCTGGCAAGCCAGCCAAGTTAGCCGGTGTCGTCATCACATCCGCCAGATACATTTTCATCGGATCGGCGATATTTTCACCGATTTTAAAGGCTGGCATTGGCGCAACCGGACCGACTAAAAAGTCATAATCTGCTAGCACTTGATTGAGACGCTGGATTAACATTGTGCGGACTTTTTGCGCCTTGAGATAATAAGCATCAAAATAACCGCTTGATAACACAAAGCTACCAATCATAATTCGGCGTTTGTTTTCGATTTCAAAGCCTTCAGCACGTGAGTTAGCATACATCGATGCCAAATCAGCCGACTGCTCTGAACGTTTGCCATAACGAATGCCGTCATATCGACCAAGGTTGCTAGAAATTTCAGCCGGCACTACAATGTAATAAATTGCCAGTGCATATTTAACTTCTTCAACGTCAATTTCGTCGACTTGATAGCTGGCACTTTTGAGTTTGTCAATCATCTCACGAGTGTTTTTTAACACTTCAGGGTCATTGGCGTCAGACATAAATTGCTTAATCACGGCAACTTTTGGTTTATGAGACAGTTCAGTGCCGATTTGATAATCGCTGGCATAAGTAGTCATATCCCGCTGATCCTGTCCCGCTAACACGCTCATCACAAGATCCGCATCTGTAGCGTTATGCGTGAAACAGCCAATCGTGTCGGTGCTCGAAGCCATTGCCACCGCCCCGAAGCGACTCACTAACCCATAGGTTGGTTTAAAACCTAGCACGCCGTTAAAACTCGCTGGTTCACGAATCGAACCACCAGTGTCAGTCCCCAGCGCAAACGGCACAATGTCGAGTGCCACCGCCACTGCCGAACCACCACTTGAACCACCAGCTACCCGTTCGGTGTCGACGGCGTTTTTGGTCACACCATAGGCTGAGTTTTCAGTTGAACCCCCATGTGCGAAAGCATCAAGGTTAGTTTGTCCGATTGAAATTGCACCGGCAGCTTCCAACTTATCCATCACCGTCGCCTGAATTGGTGCTCGAAAATTACCTAAAAACTTACTGGCGGCGCTAGTCGTACCCTGGTCGCCCTCGTCACCGAATGCTAAAATATTATCTTTATTTACAAATGGCACACCCGCCAGCACACCGACATCTTCACCATTTGCTAAACGCGCATCAATTTCTGCCGCTCGACGCAAGGCGCGTTTTTCATTTAAACACAAAAAAATATTATAATCCGTGGTTTGTTTAGCTTTATCTAAAGCTTGCTTGACAGCTTCAACCGCTGTCATTTGACCACTTTTAATCTTATCCCGAATTTCAATTACTGTTTGCATCTTATAACACCTTTGGTACTTTAATCTGGCGATCCGCAGTTTCTGGCGCCAAGCTAATCAATTGTTCCGGCGTTACGTCCGGAGTTTCTACCTCATCCTCCTGCCAAACATTTTGCAAATCCAGCACCTGATAAGTCGGTTCCACGCCGTCAGTGTCCACTTCGTCCAACTGCTGAACGTAGCCTAAAATCGCCGATAAATCGCGTTTCAAATCAGCTTTTTCCGCATCAGACACGCTAAAATTACTCAGTTTCGCCAAGTAGTTAATATCGTCATCAGAAATATTCATAATCTATATTTTACCACATTTCAGATAATTTTAAACTTGAGCTTGGTAGCTAGCGCCTTAGTCAGTTGATCAACGATTGCATCAACTTGTTTCGAGACTAGAGTTTTGTCACTTGGAGTTAAGGTCAGGCGCACCGTAATACGTTTTAAATCGTCGTCTTTTTGATAAAAATCAACTGGTGCTAATTCAAACTCAATTGCCTTAAACTTCTCAGTCGCCTGAGTTAAAATCTCAATAATCGTTTGGTAATTAACCTCACGTGCCACCTCCAAACAGAGGTCACGACTGACACTTGGTAGAGTTTTAATCGGCTTAAACTGAATCTGAGCAGTAGTTTGTTGCTCAACTAAGGCTTGCAAGTCCAGCTCCAGACCAGCCACTAATTTTGGTAGTTTGAAGTTGGTGCGGATGGCTTTTTTGAACTCACCGACAAAACCAATCAGTTGACCATTCAGCCAAATCTCCGCCGAACGCTTCGGCTCAAATACCGTCGCCGTCGGCAAATCTGACTTGAGCGGTCGGTAGTCAAAACACACATGCAGTTTATCAGCAATTAGCTCGGCGTATTTTTTTGCTAGATAAAAACCAGTTTGATTTGATTTTTTGTCCGCCAACACTAATGCCAAGCTATTCATTTCAAACGGTGTACCATCATCCTCTAAGCCATGACTTTTCCAGTGAATTTTACCAAGTTCAAACAGACCAAATTGCTCAAAACCAGCCCGAATATTCGGATAAACTTTATCAAGCAAATTCGGCAAAATCGCTTGGCGATAGCGCTCTAGCTCGGGGCTAATCGAGTTGACTAACCGATACGAATTATCAGGATTTTGCCCAGCTTTGATAATTAATTTTTCCGGCACGAAATTATAAGTTAGCACCTCATTCAGACCACCACTAGCTAAAATCTGACGCAAGTTTTGACGCAAGTTATCAAACGAACTAATCAAATTCGCTGAAATTGCGCGTCGTGGTAGAGTCAATTCAAGATTATCATAGCCATTGAGCCGACCGATTTCCTCAATCACCTCAACTCGGCGTGTCACATCCGTGCGCCACCACGGAACTTGTACCACTAGCTCATCTCCCTTGATTTTTACCTCAAGTTCAACATTTTCAAGCATCGTTTTTAAAATATTAGCGTTAAAATTCGTGCCGAGATAATTGTTAATTAACTGATAGTTAAGGGCTATTTCAGTACGCGAGTTGGTTGTCATTTCAGCTGTCGCCACTGCAAATAACTTATGCGCATCATCAACACCAGTCAAAAGCGCCAGATTACGTCCCAAAGCAATATCAGTAATCGCTGATGGTTGACCTTTAGTAAAACGTGTCAGCGCTTCAGAAAAAATCCCGTGGCGCATCTGTGCAGACCGCATTTTATACAAATTAAAACTGGCCGACTCCAGCACAATCCGCTCGGTCGACTTGTCAATCTTGGTATCAAAACCGCCCATTACGCCAGCTAGCGCTACCGCATGTTCATCAACCGCAATGACCGTATCGTCTGGCGATAATTCAACTCGCTTACCATCGAGCAAGGTTAGATTTTCGCCTTGATGACCTGCCCGCACTGTTAGACAAATTTGGTCCAGGCCTTGTTCCTTGGCGATTTTTAATAATTTATCATAATCATAAGCGTGGGTTGGTTGTCCCATTTCAAGCATAACCCAGTTCGAAATATCTACCACTGGTTCAATTGGTCGCACCCCAACTCGCGCCAAATAAGTTTTTTGTAAAAAACTCAGACCCATCGCTTCGCGAACATTTGCCACCAAGCTCGCCTGAAACTTCGTTGAGAGCTTTGAGTCATCAATCGCCACGGCAATTTCGCTAATCTGAGCTTTAAATTTTAATTGATGATTAAACCACTGAGGTGAGGTAAATTTTTGACCTAAAATCCCAGCCACTTCCCGCGCAAAACCAACCATTCCGAAACAATCCGGGCGATGAGTAAGTGACTTGTTTTCAATTTCTAACAGATAATCATCCAGTTCATAGCTCTGAGCGAAGCGCGCCCCCGCTGGAAAATCATCAACAATTTCTAAAATACCCTCATGCTCGTCCCAGAGGTCAAGCTCGCGTGGTGAAGCGATCATACCGTGACTCAGTACACCGCGTAATTTGAGAACCGACAGCTGAAACGGTTCAGCGTCATCAGCGGTTTCTGGCACAATCGATTCTGGCGGCAACCATGCCACAGTTAAGCCCGCTCGAATATTCGGCGCCCCACAGACTACCTGGATCAAACCGTCATCACCGCGCCAATTATCACCAGTTGCGCCACCATCATCAATGTAAGCCACACTCAAATGATCAGAATCGGCATGCTTGTCACACTTCACCACCTTAACAATCAACACATCACGGTATTTTTGGCCTAAATCCGTCATGCCCTCAACTTCGACTAATTTCGAGCCAATTTGTTTTGCCAACTCCTCGATTGGTAAGTTAATTTTGACAAACTTTTTTAACCAATTAACAGATACAATCATTTTAAAACTCCCTTAAAAACTCTAACTTACCCGCTTCAAATAGACGAATGTCGCGAATGCCGTATTTGAGCATCACCAACCGTTCAAAACCACCACCCCATGCAAAACCACGGTATCGCTTCGGATCAATGCCTGCCATTTTTAGCACTTCTGGGTGAATCATGCCACAACCGAGCATTTCCAGCCATTCGCCCGGTTTACCACCAATTGAAGCTGGTTTTTCAATCATAAACTCCAGGCCTGGCTCAACAAATGGGAAATAGCCCGGTTGAGTTCGCACCGCTACCTTATCCTGATAATACGCCTCAAAAAACGCCTTGAGTGTCGCCATCATCTGTGCCACGGTCGCATCACGACTGACGAACACGCCTTCGTACTGATGAAAAGTATGCTCATGCGTAGCATCTAAATCTTCGTTGCGGAACACTCGCCCATAACTTACCACCGCAATTTGGCCATTGCGTTCGAGTTCAGCCTTACCCGCGCGCAAAATCCGATTTTGCATAGTGCTGGTGTGAGCTGGCGGAATCAAACCTTCCTCAGTCCGAAAAGTGTCATAACTATCGCGCGCTGGGTGCCCATCAGGAAAGTTCAGCGCTTCAAACATATTAAAATCATTATCAATCTGACGCGATTCAATCGCCTCAAAACCCATCGCTCGCCAAATTTGATTGACAGCTTCAATTTCCTTCGATAACGGATGAATACTGCCAAACTCTGCCGACAATAATTGTGGCGGTTGTTCATTTTCTGCCCACGGTGCGGTAATGTCGAGAGGTTCAACTTTAGCCTCGTCGTCGCTGGCTAGTTTTTGCTCGATTAAGGTTTGAATTTCCTGGCGAAAACGATTCAGTGCCTGGCCAACTTGCGCCCGATCAGCCGGCTCGAGTTGTGGGATTAACTCGTATAATTGTTTAATTTTCGGGTGTTTCAAAAGCGATTCCGGTCGCTCTGCAGTCGCCAGCTCCGCCACTAACGCTTGGCGTAAGGCTTTAATTTCTTGGATAATTTGTTCTAGTTTCATCTTACCTTCCTAACATCAACCACAAAGCCAAACCCGCTAGTAGTGCAATTACCAAGCCAGCGATTGCCAACTCCTTCCCAGAAACTTCCGTCTCGGCATCAGGCGGTAATTCTTTAGTTTCAATGCGCTTGCCATCAAGTGCAGTAATTTCGACTTTTGGCGCAATCTCCGCATCTACTAGCGAATCATGGCGTTCTTTATGTTGAATAATTCCCATATCAGTTATTATACCACAAGACAGCCGGTTGAGATTATGAATCAATTATGCTAAAATTAACACAAGTATTAACTAAATATTAAAACTTTTATCAACAACATGATCAGTTACGACTCGATGAATAATTCTTATCGCGAAATGCCGAATGATTTCGTGTTGGTGCGTCATGGCGAAAGTGAATCCAATGTCGTGCAACGAGCCGAATACCAAGGCGAAATCCACGAAAACTACGAAGAAGTTGCTTCCCGACCAGACTGGCAACAACGCCTCACGCCCAACGGCGTCAAACAAGCTCAACTCGCCGGTCAATGGCTCCGCGATCAATTTGGCGACATTGACAACTTCGATGGTTGTTATGTTTCACCATTTTTGCGTGCCCGCGAGACAGCCAGCTGGATCGGTGGCAATAATTGGATTATTGACGATCGAATTATTGAACGCTTCCGCGGTGTCTACGGCGTTGTATCATACGAGCGTAATTACACATCGGACAGCATGAAGCATTTTCAAGGTATGTACGACGCCTCGCCCTGGTATGCCCGAATGGACGGCGCTGAGAGCCTCCAAGATGCTTTCGGCCGTTTTCGTAATTTTCAAGATTCGATTAAACGTCACCACGCCCGTCAAAAAGTTCTCATCGTTTCGCACGGTGACTTCATCCGCACCGCCCGCTATGCAATTGAATGGATGCTCCCAGAAACCTGGCACCGTGCTTCGACTACTGAGAATTTCCGTCTGCCAAACTGTTCAATTGTGCATTACACCCGCATCAACCCCCTCGATCCAACCGATATTCGACGTGGCATCAACTGGTATCGAATTATTTACCCCGACGATATCGCCAATTCACCATATGGCGGTAAGTGGCAAAAAATTGAAATCAAACGGATTTACAATTCCGACGAACTAATTGCTGGCATTGAAAAATTCCCAAAATTAATTCGCTAATTTTTTTCAAAAAAGCTTGACAATTATCAAACGGTTGTGCTTTAATATTAGGTAAGAGTATAGGAAAAAACAAACATTATAAAAATCCCGATTCAATCGGGATTTTTTATTAACTTATTGCTTTAATGATTAAGCGGTTTTGATAGTGGTTTTAACGCCAGAATCACGCACCAAAACTTTGTCCAGTAGGAAGCCAAGCACGCCACCAAGTAGCGGTGCAATCACGTATACAACAGCATTCCATTGCCAAGTTTCTTTTGCGAAATCAACAATAGCGATTGACATTGCTGGGTTAGCAACTGGCAAAGATTTAATATTACCAACCAACATACTCATCAAGAACAATACCGCAAAAGTTGAAGTACCGACTACCACAGCTTTTTCAGTTGCGCTACGTTTCCAAGCTTGCGCCACCATGAAGCTAATTAAGGTTGCACCTAGGAATTCACCAAAGAATACAAACCATTCTTTACCGCTAGCAAGCGCTGGTAGTTTAAAGATACTTGGGGTGGTACCACCGAGTGATGCTTGAGTGTTAGTAGTGTCCGCAGCCTGGAGGTATTGAGTTAGCAGAATAACTGCTAGCATTGTACCGAGCACTTGAGCGATTGCCACAAGCACCATTTTTTTGGTAGAAATTTTGTGACTAATCCACGCACCAAATGTGAAAATTGGGTTGAAAAATAGCACCGCAAAACCACTCAACGCCAACGCGATACCAATCAAGATCATACCGATCAAGAAGTAGCCGGCGTTACCGATTAAGGTCGCATAAGCGAGGGTGAGAAGCATTGCGCCGATTAATTCAACGAACAACAATGACAATGTTTTAGCACTGAAAATACCGTCGATGTCTTTAATAGCGTTAGCTTTTTTGAAGAAATTAGCTTTTTTAGCTGGAATGTCCTTAGTAACTACAGTGGTAGTAGTTGTTTTTGGAGCAGTCGCAACAGTTTTTTTACTGATTTTTTTGGCTTTTTTAGTTGCCATAAATGTATTATCTCCTTCTATATTATAGATTATTTCTATATTGTACCATAAACTCGATATTTTTAAAAATCTTACGCTTATCTCTCCTTTTTTACGCAGTTTTTGGTTATAATAAATAAGTATGAATACGTTTACAATTAGTCAAATTTTAGCTCGGCAAATCCTCGATTCGCGGGGCAATCCAACCGTTGAGGTTGATGTTAAACTTACTACTGGCCACAGCGGTCGAGCAGCGGTGCCCAGTGGCGCTAGTACTGGTTCCAAAGAAGCACTCGAACTGCGTGATGGCGGTGACGATTGGATGGGTAAAGCCGTCTTGCACGCTGTTAATAATGTCCGCCAAGTGATCGCTCCAGCGGTTTACAATCGGCAATTTCACTCCGTTGCCAAACTTGACCAACTGATGATTGAGCTCGACGCTACCCCTACAAAATCTAAGCTCGGCGCTAATGCTATTCTTGGCGTTAGCCTAGCCACCGCTAAAGCCGTCGCTAATGCCTCGGGTCTCGAGCTCTGGCAGTATTTAGCCCAAATCGCCGGTACCGCCCCATCTCTGCCAATGCCCATGATGAACGTTATGAACGGTGGCGCTCACGCTGATGGCTCAAGTGATTTTCAGGAATATATGATTGTGCCGGTTGGCGCGCAAGATTTTACACAAGTTTTAAAAATCGGCACTGAGGTCTTCCATAATCTCAAAACCGTCCTTAAGAAACGCGGTTATGTCACCACCGTTGGCGACGAAGGTGGATTTGCACCAAGCCTCAAGCATGGTAATCAAGAACCGCTCGAACTCATCGCCGAAGCCGTCGAGCTTGCGGGTTATCAGCTCGGCACTGATGTTAAATTTGCCTTAGATACCGCCTCCAGTGAAGTCTATCAAGACGGTGTCTATCAGCTTAAAACCGAGAATCTCAGCCTAACTTCCGAGCAAATGATTGACAAATTCGCTGATTGGACAAATCGCTTCCCAATTGCTTCGATTGAAGACGGTCTGGATGAAAACGACTGGCAAGGCTGGCAGAAACTGACCGCTCGTCTCGGTGATAAAATCCAGCTGGTTGGCGATGATTTGTTGGTAACTGATCCGCGCATTCTGCTCGAAGCGATTGACAAAAAAGCCTGCAACGCGATTCTCATTAAGCTCAACCAGATCGGCACCTTGAGTGAAACCATCGAAGCCGTCAAAATCGCCCAAAGCGCTGGCTTTAACGCGATTATTTCCCATCGCTCTGGCGAAACCGAAGATACCACCATTGCTCATTTGGCAGTTGGTTTAGGCGCTGGTCAGATCAAGACTGGTTCGCTTTCACGCACGGATCGTATCTGTAAATACAACGAGATTTTGCGCATTGCCGAAGCTCATCCCGAACTAAAACTAGCTCAGCCATTTCAGGCTTAAAATAAATTACTTAACCTTAACCGTCCATTGACTTTTGAGTAATTTTATGCTATAATTAAAGAATACCATTAGTCATTTATTTAAAAATTCACTCACCAACGTGAGTGAATTTTTATTTTCTCATAATAAGCATCAGCGACGAGATTTAAGAATTCGTGGCGCCACACCTGCTACCAAAGCAATTGCTAACAGCACCGCAAAACCACACATAATTGACGGAATACCATCGATTGTTGCTGGACTCACTAGATTCACGGCCGTAGTTGGCACCATAAACAACAAATATCACAGTCCCAGCGCATGCAAAGCTCGACGCTGAGCTTGCTCTTGCTGTTTAGCCACCCAGAAGCACAACCACAGCCCGACCAGCAACCAGCCATAGTAATAAAATCCATAAGCCTCCGCGGCCGTCGCACCAACTTTAAAAATCACATAATTACCCAGGCATTGATCAAACACCACACTAGCACTACCGAACAAGAAAAAGCCGATAAACAGCGCACCAGTCAAATAAGCCACCGTCGGTAGCTGTTGAAAATGCGGTTTTTTCGCCTGATGATTAAGCATGCTGACCGCCAAATGCACGCCCAGTGGTGGTAGCATACTAATCGAGATAAATCCCAGCCGTGACCAAAAATCACCACTTAGACCCATCCAGCCCTCACAAACATTCGCCTCAGCCAGCTGGAACAGCGCCAGAAACACCAACAGAGCTATAATCAAGCGACTTAGCTTGTCGGTTTTGTATTTGAGCCAAACCCACAGCGCGCCAGCAATTTCCAGCACAAAAGTCGCAATCATCACTGGCGGAGAAAAGCAATATAATTTCAGTGGTGATTTTTTATTAAACATAATAGCTCCTTCTGGTTTTAATATTTGGCTTATTTTAGCATAAAAAACCTCTAGCGACAATCAAGAACCGTCAATGGCTCTTTTTACCACCGCCACCGTGCTCAAGAACCTCACATCAACATCACATCAGATAAGCTATTCACCAATCAGCGCCAAAAATTCCGCCTCACTCAACACTCGTATGCCAAACTGCTGAGCCTTCGCTAGCTTCACCGAGCCGACCTTACCGCCAGCTACTAGATAAGTCGTGTCCTTCGTAATAGCTTTTTGGAATTCGCCCCCTAAAGCTTCGATTTTGAGCGATGCTTGATCACGAGACATCGCACTCAACGTGCCAGTAATAACAAATTTTTGACCAGATAATTGCCCATCGGTTTTGGCGTGATGCACTGGCTCAACGCCCGCCTCCAGCAGTTTTTCGAGTAAGCGTTGGTTATGCGCGGTTTGAAACCAGCTCACCACGCTTTCCGCCACTACCTCGCCGATACCATCAACATTACGCAGTTGGTCAAAATCGAGCTGAGTAATCGCCTCGACAGTAGTGAATTGATCCGCCAAATCCCGGGCAGTTTTGCTACCAACATGACGAATCCCCAGCCCAAAAATAAAGCGTGCCAGATCCGGCTGTTTGGCTCGAGCAATCGCCGTCAGCAAATTATCGGCCGACTTATCTGCAAAACGCTCCAGCCCCAATAAATCTTCGCGATCCAAATGATAAATATCCGCTACATCGTGTACCAGACCACTCTCCACCAGCAAACCAGCATTAGCCTCGCCTAAGCCATCAATATCCAGCGCTTCTTTTGAAGCATAGTGTTCCAGCGCCAGCTTTAACATCTCTTGATTATGCACGAAATCATCGGTTTGTTTCAGCCGATAAACCGCTTCGCCCTCGGGTCGCTCAAACACTGCGCCCGGGAACTGCTCGGCCAGTGCTCGCTCAAAGTCAAACGCCTGACTCTCTGCCGGTCTCAGTGGCAACAACACCTCCTCGACTTGTGGAATAATATCACCCGCTTTATAAATTACCACTGTATCTCCTATACGCACATCCTTGCGAGCAATCTCATCAGCATTATGCAAGCTCGCATGCTGAACAGTTGTCCCGGCTAGACTAACCGGCTCAAAAATTGCCACTGGTGTCGCTGCCCCAGTTCGCCCCAGTCGAATCTGAATATCGCGCACAATCGTGGTAGTTTGTTCGGCTGGATATTTAAAAGCTACCGCCCCGCGTGGAGTTTTACCGACCACGCCTAACTGGGCAAAATCAGCTCGATTATTTAGTTTAATCACCGCACCATCAGTATTAAAATCCAGTTCGTGACGTTTATTTTCCCATGTTTTTAAGAAATTCATCAGTTCTGACAAATCACGACATACCTGTGCCGACTGATTACAAACAATGCCAACTTCACGCATCATTTGGTAAGCGAGCTGGTTAGTTGGCACCTCACTCGGATCTTGACGCAACACATCATAACCGATAAATCTCAGTGGTCGCGAGGCCACTAGCTCACTGTCGAGTTGGCGAATCGTCCCAGCTGCCAGGTTGCGTGGATTAGCAAATTCTGGTTTTCCTTCAGCGCGCTGAGCTTGATTTAAACGTTTAAAATCAGCTTTAAAAATCACAATTTCACCACGAATCTCAGTTCGGCCTTTTAATAACTCCGGAAACTGATCAGTTGCTCGCAAGCGCAATGGCAAATTAGCAATCGTCCGGACATTTTGTGTAACATCTTCACCCACCCGTGAGTCACCACGTGTCACCGCTTGCACCAACACCCCGTCTTGGTAAATCACCGCACAAGCTAAGCCATCCATCTTAATATCAGCCCAATATTCCATCGAGGTAGCACGCTCAGCTGGCAATAATTTGGCAATCCGCGCCTGCCAAGCTCTCACTTCTTCCTCGGAAAACACATCCGCTAAACTAATCATTGGCACTTGATGTGTGACTTTATTAAATTTATCGAGCGCTTGTCCGGCTACTTTTTGCGTCGGACTATCTGGTGTGATCAGCTCTGGAAATTGCTCCTCCAACTGCGATAATTCATGCTTCAAGCTATCCGCCGCCGCCTCACTCATCAACGATTCGTCCAGCACATGATAATGATACCGATAGTCATCAATCAACTGGCGCAATTTCGCCACTCGTTCCCGCGCTTGTTCGAAATTAAGCTGGTTGTGACTCATCTTCAATTAGCCTTCGGTATAAGAAATAGATATAAACATAAGTCCAAATCAACGAGCCGACTGACAAAACTGTCACCACCGCTGGAATGACCGGCACATTTTTAAGCCACTCCCATTGTTCGCTGAGTTTGCCATAAAGGAGCGCAATCGGTAACGCCGTCACTGCCCACACGCCAATCACTTGCATCAAATGCCAAATCAGTCGGAAGAGGATCTTTAAGCGTCGACCAATTGTTAAATCGCCAGCAATTTTGATCGCTTGCCACGGACTAATTCCCGGTAAAGTCGCCACAATCAACGCCAAAAAACTACCTTCAACCCAATAAATAGTGAGCGACACAATCAATACTAACGCCGACTGTAGCAACATCATTCCTAGACCGTCAGTCACGGTATTACTGCCGACCGCTGCCGCATAAAAAATCGTAAAAATTAACAGTGGCATCAACTGCAACAACATATAGACCGCCACCAGCATCGTGGCGACTAGTGGACCACACGCATTATACAAACTATCGCGAAAACTCACTTTGCGTCCCGCTAATCGATTGCGTAAATACCAAACCGTCACTAGCCACGCCACCATGAATAAGAACCCGGTCAGCATTTGTTTACCTTCAGTGTCAACTGGGTTAAATCCACCACTGCTAGCCGTCGAGATCAAAAGCAAACTAGTTTTAAAAAAATTATCGCCTAGGCTGTTGCCACCTTGATAGGTTTTATCGAGGGCAGTTTTGAGATTATTATAGCGTTCTTGGGGAGTTACGCCAGTTAGCAAAATACCCGCCACAAGAGTTACCGCAAGTAGCATCAAAAAGAAACGTCGTTCGCGCCATAATTGTTTTAAAATCATCCGTGAAAACCGAAAATAGCCTTCGATTTGCAGAGGTCGCTGGTGCATTTTACGCGGCGTATGACGAAAACTGCGATGCGGTCGGCGAGATTTATGGTCTTTGATAGCAGACCTAAGCGCGCCGAACGCACTCATGAAAGATTTTTTAATCATCGCCAGCGGACGGAGCTTGACTAGCTTTTTAGTAGTTGCCAGAGGTGTGTTTTCGGTAGCTTGAACGGCTTTCGTTTTTTTAACTTTTGGACCCTTTTTAGGAGCTGAAGTTTTTTTCGTCTTAACCATAATCTAGAACTGTCCTGCCATTTGTTGCAACCGTGCGATACGCTCCTCAATCGGTGGATGAGTGCTGGTCATTTTCGACAGCCAGCCTTTTTTGAGCGGGTTATTGATGTACATATTAGCCATTGAAGGATTTTGATTGCGTAAAATCGTCTTGTTCTCGGATAATTTTGCTAAAGCACTAGCTAGCGATTCTGGATCGCGTGTAGTCAGCGCCGCAGTTGCATCGGCTAAATACTCCCGATTACGGCTCACTGCCATCTGCACCATCATCGCAATAATCGGCCCAAACACCGCAGCCACAATTGCCACTACCAACAAGATAGCTCCCGCTCCGTCGTCATCTGAGTCGCCCGCTCCGCGAATCGCAATCCGCAGTCCAATATCGCACAACACCGAAATCGCGGCCACCAGCCCAAAGGCGATCATACTAACTTTAATATCGTAATTGCCGACGTGCGCCATCTCATGCGCCATCACGCCCTCTAACTCGCGATCAGTCATCATGTCAATCAACCCCGTAGTGGCCGCCACGGCAGCATGTTGAGGATCGCGCCCCGTAGCAAAAGCATTTGGCGATGGATCATCAATCACATAGACCTTTGGCATCGGCAACCCAGTGGTAATCGACAGATTCTCGACAATCCGATAAAATCGTGGATTATCACGCAGTTCAATCAGTTTCGCACCAGCCATAAACAGCGCCATTTTTGAGGCAATAAAATATTGAATAAAAGCATAAACTAGTGCGGCTAGAATCACATACAACGAAATATAAACTTCCCCAGCCAAGCTCGCAATGAGCACTGACAGCCCGGCAATCAGCCCCAAAAACACCAGCATAATTAGCCAAGTTTTACGTTTATTTGCATCAATTTCTTTATACATAGTCTAGTCTCACCTCTGTTCTGGCAAGGCGAGCGACTGATTATTTAAACAACCAGTCGCTCCACCTTTTTTATCTAATTAGTTTATAGTCTTAAAACTGCACTTCTGGCGCTTCTTCGATTTTGGCGCGGTCTTCAACTTCGAAGAATTCGCGTTTTTCAAATTTGAACATACCAGCGATAATGTTAGCTGGGAACACAGCGATTTGAATATTGTAATCTTTAGTACCAGCGTTGTAGAAGCGACGAGCTGCTTGAATCTTGTGCTCAGTGTCTTCTAGCTGGGTTTGCAGTTGCAAGAAGTTTTCGTTGGCCTTCAATTCTGGGTAGCTTTCAGCCACAGCAAACAGACTTTTGAGTGCCATTTGCATTTGACCTTCGGCGGCCGCCGTTTCTTCGACAGTTTTTGCGCTCATAATACCAGCACGAGCTTCAGTCACCATCGCAAACGTTTCGTTCTCATGCTTAGCGTAACCTTTGACGGTATTGACTAAGTTTGGAATCAAATCAGCGCGATATTTGAGCTGAATTGTGATATCACTCCACGCTTCTTCAACGCGAGTTCTGAGAGTGATAAGCTTGTTGTAAACGCCAATGATAAAAGCCACAATCATCACAATGACGACTACGACAATCAAGGCAATTAGTTTTCCATCCATGTGGTAAATCTCCTTTTGTTATGTTAATAATTATACCATGTTTCTAGGTTAATTCTTGCGAATATTTTCATTATACTTATTTTTAAACATAAAGGCAATTAATAGAGAAAAACACACTACTGCATTGATTTTTTATTATTTTATTAAAAAACTATTGACTTTTTATATTGTTTATGTTACAACTAAGTCATGCTAGTTCATAAATAATTTATAAATAATTTAATTAATCGCCGGCGGGCGTAAAACGCAGGAGGGAATAATGAACGAAGAGTTTAAAATTAAAGTAATTCCAGTAAGAGAACTGGAAGGATTTGATCCAAAAGCTTTTTCCGTAAGACCATGGGATGACCACAGAATAAAGTGGACAAAGAGTTGCAAAATTTCAAAGCAACTTTTTGAAGAATGCAAAAAGGCCGCAATGCAAATTAATGAGATATGCATTGTGGAATTAAGTAATGAGCTTGGTTCGTTCACAATCGGCGAATCATGCTCTAAGGGGTGTTCATCCAAATTTATACTGTTCAATGCCACAAAATGTGGCAGGGAATCTGCTGATATAAGGGCGGTAACGCCCAACACCGGGAAGGGTGCTTTAACCCAGTACTGGTATGACCAGTTTTTCTGCTTTGAAAAAGGCAGTATTGGTTAATAGTCTGAGGAGACGAAAGTCTCCTCTTTTAATTTTCTTCAAAATTTAGATAGGCTGTTTACAGCTAAAAAACAGGTTCATCAGCCCCGCTTTTTAATTTTGTAAAATAATTTCTGGTGCGCAGAGCGGGACTTGAACCCGCACAGCTGTTTAGGCCAAGGGATTTTAAGTCCCTCGTGTCTACCAATTCCACCATCCGCGCATAATTGTTGTTGAGTTGTTAAGTTTTACTGGGCGGTGGTGTGATTAGTAGACAATGTCTACGATTTTTATCTTTGGAATCTAACAATTCCGCCACCATCCGCGCATAATTTATCTGATTGTTAAAACTAACAATATCTTTGTGGAGGCACCTACCAGAGTCGAACTGGTCTACACGGTTTTGCAGACCGCTGCGTAACCGCTCCGCCAAGGCGCCACCTCACCTGATTATAGCATTTTTATAGCACAAAATAAAGACTTTCTGCGAAATCACCAAACCCGCTTGAAAAAGGCCTCGCTTTTTGTTAAAATTGACTTAGTGTGGCTCTTTAGCTCAGTTGGTAGAGCAGAGGCCTGAAGAGCCTTGTGTCCCCAGTTCGAGTCTGGGAGGAGCCACCAAAGTAAGTGCCTCACCCTTGTGGTGAGGTATTTACTTTGGCTTGTTTTTTAAAGCAAGGACTCGAACTGGCAGTTCGGGCGCACGCATGAACGCTAGTTAATTGTCTGGGAGTAGCCACCAAAGAAAAAAGATCACTTTACGTGGTCTTTTTTCTTGCACAAGTTTCACAATCTAGATTTAAGGATTGCCATCTGTGATGAAAGTTAGCATCGCGAAAATCTACACTAATTAAAAACAGCGTCGAGTATCCTCTACGCCATTTTTTATGAAACAAAACTTGGTAGCAGCGACTGGGATCGAACCAGTGACCTTAGGCTTATGAGTCCTACGCTCTAACCAACTGAGCTACGCTGCCACAAGACTTGTTAATTTTAGCAAATTTAATTCCAAAAGTCAAAAAGTAAAAGTCGCGCCCTAGATGTTAGTGACGCGACCATTTCCTTAACAAGGCTCCACTGGCGATAGCACAAGCTGACGCAACTTAATGCCAGCCTCATCGGCAAGTTTTTTTGACCAGACAAACTTTTGATTGCCTTTTCGCAACTTTGAATCATCGAGATAAATCACTTCTTTAATACCAGTTTGAATAATCATTTTCATGCACTCAAAACATGGATACAAAATGACATAAATTCGACACCCATGCAAATCCTGCGTAGCGTTCAAAATAGCATTGGCTTCAGCATGAGCGACATAAAAATGCTTGTCCTCGCTATCCCATGGTACTAAATCTTGATCAATTCCCCGTGGTGCGCCATTATAGCCAGCGCCCGCTACAGTGTTTTGTGGAGTAACAATAATCGCCCCAACTTGATAATCTGGATCCGGTGAGCGTTCAGCCATCACCTGTGCCATCTTCATAAATACCTCATCCCACGAGGCACGATCTTTACGAATGTTCATAATCTTTCCTTCTTTTTACAAAATCAATGCGCAATATTATCATTATCATACAAGATTGTTTATAAAAATTAAATATCATGAGATGCAGATCAGCTGATTGCTTCACTATTAGTTTTTGTTATAATAAACTCATGCTTAACGGCATCGGAACTCGCAAGTTATAGTTCCCTAATAGTTTAGATATTGATATAATTGACAGACCGCGGTTAATCATTTTGCGGGGTTATAGTTCCCTAATAGTTTAGATATTGATATAATAAAACTCCCGATGGTTGAACTGGTGATTGTGTTATAGTTCCCTAATAGTTTAGATATTGATATAATTGACAGACCGCGGTTAATC
>CAUPYP010000002.1:0-249599 GCA_963516005.1 uncultured Candidatus Saccharibacteria bacterium
CCGAGCTGACCATAAATATTATTTCCCCAACAATAGGCTTTAGCATCGGAACCTAGGGCACAGGTATGAGTACCGCCAGACGTAATTTGGGTTAAGCTGACACCGGCTGGGATTTGGCCTTGGTGGACGGCCACTGGAGTGGGAGAGTTAGTTGTAGAGTTATTACCAAGTTGACCGCGATTATTTTTACCCCAACAATAGGCTTTAGCATCGGAACCTAGGGCACAGGTGTGATAATAACCAGTTGCAATTTGGGTTAGATTGACACCGGCCGGGATTTGGCCCTGATGGACAGCCACTGGAGTGAGGGCGTCGGTTATTGAATTATTACCAAGCTTACCATCAGAACCAGAACCCCAACAATAAGCTTTGGCATCGGAACCTAGGGCACAGGTGTGATAATAACCAGTTGCAATTTGGGTTAGATTGACACCGGCCGGGATTTGGCCTTGGTGGACAGCCACTGGAGTGAGGGCATGAGCGGTGGAGTTGTTGCCGAGGTAACCATTACCACCATCTCCCCAACAATAGGCTTTAGCATCGGAACCTAAGGCACAGGTGTGATCATCACCAGATGTAATTTGAGTTAAAGTTACACCAGCTGGGATTCCACCTTGATGGACAGCCACTGGAGTGAGGGCGTCGGTTATTGAATTATTACCAAGCTTACCATCAGAACCAGAACCCCAACAATAAGCCTTACCATTAGAACCAAGGGCGCAAGTATGAAAACCTCCAACCGAAATTTGAGTTAAGCTGACACCGGCTGGGATTTGGCCTTGATGGACAGCCACTGGAGTAAGGGCGTCAGTGTAGGAATTATTACCGAGGCGACCATTATAACTGATACCCCAGCAATAAGCTTTGGCATTGGAACCTAAGGCGCAGGTGTGAGCATAACCAGTTACAATTTGGGTTAAGCTGACACCGGCTGGGATTTGGCCTTGGTGGACGGCCACTGGAGTGGGAGAGTTAGTTGTAGAGTTATTACCAAGTTGACCATCTTCACCTTTTCCCCAACAGTAGGCTTGACCGTCATATTTGAGAGCACAAGAATAATACCCAATGCTACTCACCTGTTTCCACTTCATCTGATCGAAGTTAGTTCCATTGACAGTGATGGTTTTATTACCAGCTACCGTGCTGGCGTTTGGGGTGATGTTGGTGATGGTTGGGTTTTGAGGTTGGTAATATTCGTAGGCTTGGCTGAGAGTGTGGGTGGTATTATCTGGATTAGTGACAGTGATGTTAACTTTACCAGCAGAGTGGGCTGGCATGGTGATTTCTAGTTCGTAGGGTGAGATATGTTTGACGGGGACGGGTGTGTTATCTACTTTGACTTGAGTGCCGGCTGGGATTTGGCCTTGATGGACAGCCACTGGAGTGAGAGCGTGAGTGGTGGTGTTATTGCCAAGTTGACCATCCCAGCCATTGCCCCAACAATAGGCTTTAGCATCGGAACCTAGGACGCAAGTGTGAGCATCGTCAGCTACTATTTGAGTTAAGCTGATACCAGCTGGGATTTGGCCTTGATGAACAGCCACGGGAGTGAGAGCGTCGGCAGCGGTGTTATTGCCGAGGCGACCATTACTACCACCACCCCAACAATAAGCTTTGGCATCGGAACCTAGAGCACAGGTAGTAGACCGCCCAGCGGTAATTTGCATTATAGTTACGCTAGTTGGAATCTCACCTTGATGAACAGCAACTGGGGTTGAGGCATTGGTTGTGGTGTTATTGCCGAGGCGACCATATTCACCCTTTCCCCAACAATAGGCTTTCGCATCGGATCCTAAGGCACAGGTGTGATCATAACCAGCTGTTATTTGGGTTAAGCTGATACCAACTGGGATTTGGCCTTGGTGGACAGCAACGGGAGTTAAGGCATAGGTGGTGGTGTTATTTCCAAGCCGACCATTACCACCATCACCCCAACAATAAGCTTTGGCATCGGAACCTAGAGCACAGGTGTGAGTACTGCCAGCTACTATTTGAGTTAAGCTGACACCAACTGGGATTTGGCCTTGGTGGACAGCCACTGGAGTTAGGACTTCAGCACCGGAGTTATTGCCGAGTTGGCCAAAGTGACCACGACCCCAGCAATAGGCTTTAGCATCGGAACCTAGAGCACAGGTGTGAGAACCACCAGATGTAATTTGGGTTAAGCTGACACCAACTGGGATTTGGCCTTGATGGACAGCCACTGGAATTAGGGCATCGGTAGTGGCGTTATTGCCGAGGCGACCAAAGCGACCATAACCCCAACAATAGGCTTTAGCATCGGAACCTATGGCACAGGTGTGAGAACCACCAGATGTAAGCTGAGTAAGTTGAGTTGGAGATTGAAAATCCTTCCCCCGAATCCGCACTTTATCCCCGCCAGCTGGTGTGCCAATACGCGGGAAGACTGATTGGATTTGGAGACCAGTCGCTTGGGAGGTTTGTGATTTTTTAATAGAATTTAAGATGGGAATTAGAGCCACAATCAACACCAACGAACTCAGAACTAATAAATATGTCTTCGGGTGTGCCTGAAGCGACTTCACAACCGCTCGCCACACCTGTTGCAAGTTCTGCTTGATTTTTTTCTTAACTTTAATTAAGTAATCTGTTTTCATTAGTGTTTGTTCTCCCTTGTTACGTATTGAGTTCACAATAGACATAAGTATTATACCAGACGCCTGCCTCTAACTCAAGCAATTGATTTTTCGCCATTCAATGATATAATTGCGTTATGAAACAGCCCCTACACAAAAAAATCTTATCGCCAGCTCGCTTGGTTCGGAGCTTCAAATATGCTTTTAATGGCCTTACAATCCTCGTTAAAGAAGAACAAAATTATGTTGTACATCTTACAACAGCAACTATCGTAGTGATTCTTGGTTTTTATTATAAAATCTCCTCGATCGAATGGATTGTGTTAGTGTTAGCAATTCAAGTCGTTCTCACGCTCGAGACCATCAACACCGCTATTGAGAATCTGGCTGATTTCGTTTCCGCTGAACGCAATGATAAAATCATGCGTATTAAAGACCTAGCAGCGGCTGGAGTGTTAATTGCGGCGCTGACAGCGATGATTATCGGCTTGATTATTTTCTTGCCAAAAATGTTCGGCTGGTAGATTCTGATTTGTTAATTATCAATTGCACGAAGTTGAGCAATCAGCTGATCATGTCCTAACTCGCTAGGTTTATCAGCCCGACGCAAACTAAACTGCGACCGTCGAAAGACTAACTCGATTTTTTCACCGACCTCTGTAATATCACCAGCTCGCGCCGTTTTGATCGCTATGATCGCCCGCTCAAGTTGCGGTCGAGTGAGGCTGAGGCTAGCTCCGAAATCTTTTTTAATAATGTATTGTAATAATTCCTGAGCAACATTCGGCTCAATCATAATCCAAAAATAGCGCTGATAAATCCCATCTTCACGATAAAAACGCTGGCACTCCGCTTCAATCGCTGGTACTAATGCGGTCTGCGCTTGGTACAGTTCCAGAACTAACTCACGCGCCTGCTGGCTCAAATCGCGCGCCAAGCATTGTCGGAGACGATTACGTAAATACCTATCTGAATCGTTAGTTGAATCCTCACACCAATCAAGCTTCGCCTGCTTGGCATAGCTCAGAATCTGTTGTTTGTTAAACAACAACATTGGTCGAAATATATCATTCGCCCCCAACACCGCCAAGCCTCGCCAACCAGTGCCACGACTGAGATTAAGCGCCACGGTTTCCACTACATCGTCCTGATGATGTGCCGTACAAATCACACCACCAACTTCCTGAGCCACCGCTCGCAAAAACCGATAACGCGCCCGCCGAGCCTGATCTTCGCTCGCCGTTTCACCCAATCCACCAAATCCCAGCTGATATGGCACGCCGTATTTTTCCGCAAGCTGACGGACAAATTGCGCATCGCGAGCCGATTCATCACCCCGAATTTGGTGATCGAAGTGTGCAATCACCAATTTCAAACCGCCAACACGCACCATCATATCGAGCATTACCACCGAATCAACTCCCCCACTAACCGCCAAAACATAGGTTTTGCTAAAGTCAAACTGTGCCTGAAATCGCGCCTGAAGTGATTGTTGCATATGTTTATATTAAACCATATTTTAGCCAAAATTCTGGCTGGAATTTTTAGAGCAAATGTTTTACAATGAAAAATACTTATGCTTTTATCTGACAAACTAGTTTTGAAATTATTATCGCTGACTCCAGAACAGACCGCTGATTTGACCAAAGAACAAGAAAAAACCGGCAAATCTTTTCAGCAACTAGTCCTCAGTAAAAACCTAGTCTCCGAGCGCGAGCTAACCAAACGTTACGGTGATTATATCGGCGTGCCGTTTGTGACTGTCGAAAAAAAAGACATTCCCGACAAAGCTCTGAAGCTAATTCCCGAGCCAGTGGCCAGGCAGTACCGCGCTATTATTTTTAAAATTGATGACAATGGCTTAATTCACCTAGCACTGAACGATCCTGACGATATTCAGGCAGTTAATTTTTTGCAAAAAGAACTAGGTGCGCGCCTCAAAATCTACGTTGCCACTAACCAAAATATCCTCGATTGTCTCGAGCTCTATCGCGGTGATGTCACCGAAGAGCTGACTCATGTGATTGACATCCAAAAAGAAGAGCACAAATCCCAAGAAGTCCGCGAAGAAGACATTTCGGAAGATTCGCCAATCGCTCAGACTGTCAACTTACTTCTCGAATATGCCATTAAATCTAACGCTTCGGATATTCATATCGAACCACGTGAGGATTACGTTCAAGTCCGCTACCGCATCGACGGTGTTTTACATGAAGTCAACCGCTTACCGAAGAATGTTCTTGGTGCGTTAGTGTCGCGTATTAAGATTTTATCGAATTTAAAAATCGACGAACGCCGTGCCCCACAAGACGGTCGCTTCAAAATCAAACTCAACCAAAACACTTTTGCCTTCCGTGTCTCAACTCTACCGATTTCTGATGGCGAAAAAGTGGTGATGCGTGTGCTGAGCGAGAGCTCTGAAGCGCTGACTTTACGCCAGCTCGGTATGTGGGGTAAATCACTCGAGATTATCAACAAAGCTATCCACCAACCGAACGGTATGATGCTGGTGACCGGGCCGACTGGTTCCGGTAAGTCGACCACTCTTTTTAGTGTGTTATCAATTCTCAACACGCCCGACGTGAATATCTCAACCATTGAAGACCCAGTTGAGTATAAAATCCCTGGCGTTAACCAAACCCAGACCAACCCAAAGGCCGGCATGACCTTCGCTTCAGGTTTGCGTGCGCTTTTGCGTCAAGACCCGAACGTTATTATGGTCGGTGAGATTCGTGACGGCGAGACCGCCAATCTCGGTGTCCAAGCAGCGCTTACTGGACACATGGTGTTCTCTACCCTACACACCAACAACGCCGCCACGTGTTTGCCACGTTTGTTAGATATGAAGATTGAGCCGTTTTTAATTGCTTCGACGGTTAACGCCGTGATTGGTCAGCGTCTGGTGCGCCGTTTATGCAAACACTGTCGTGAACGTGTTGCGATGCCGAACGAATTACAACAGCAAATTTTTGATTTATTACACACCAACCAGGAATTTGACAATGCCAAAATGCACCGCCTCGAAAAACGTGCCAAAGAAGACGGCGTCGGCGAAGATGTCGAACTCAGCACCACCGAAACTAATATTGACTACTATTGGAAACCACATGAGGGTGGCTGTGAACACTGTAATCACACTGGTTATAAAGGCCGAGTTGGTATTTATGAAGTGCTTGATAACACCGTGGAAATTCAGAAAATGATTATCGCCGCTGCGACCGCTAACGAGATTCAGGATCAGGCTATTAAAGAAGATATGATTATTATGCGTACTGACGGTATTATTAAAGCCCTCAGGGGCATGACTTCGTTTGAGGAAGTCTTCGGCGCAACTAAGGACTAAGGAGGCAAAATGAAATTTATTTATGTAGCAATTAATACCAGTGGCCAAGTGATTGACGGCACTGTCGAAGCCAGCGACCAACAAGCCGCAGTGGCATTAGTCCGCAAACTCGGCTATCGCCCGCTCACAATTAAATCCGAGAAAAAAGCCGGCGGACTAAATTTTTCGATCGGTGAACCAGCGGTTAAGCTCGATGAATTAACGATTTTTACGCGACAATTATCGGCGATGATTTCAGCTAGCGTACCCCTGCTTCGCTCCCTCAATTCCCTGGCTGGCGATGGCAAAAAACCTTTACAAAAAATTATCAAACAAGTCATTGTCGACATTGAAGGTGGCGATTCGCTCGCCCAAGCTCTCAAAAAACACCCGAAAGTTTTCGATGATATTTATGTCAATATGGTTAACGCCGGTGAGACGGCTGGTATTTTGGATGATATTTTGAAGCGTCTCGCAGTCCAACAAGAAAAAGCTGCCACCATCCGCAAAAAAATCAAATCAGCCATGGCTTATCCAACTGTACTATTGACCATCACCGTGGTTGCTTTCTTCGGTTTAATGATTTTTGTGATTCCAAAAATCGGCGAAATTCTTACTGGTCTAGGTGGCGAAAACGCCGAACTGCCAGCGATTACCAAAGCCATGCTGGGCATTAGTAGTTTCTTTATTAATTTTTGGTATATTGTCTTCCCAACCTTGATCGGCGGGTTTGTCGGTCTCATTAAATACATCAAAACTCCAAAAGGCAAAAAAGTTTTTGACCGAATTATCCTCAAAGTTCCTGGCGTTAATGCTATCATCGTTAAAACCGTGGTGGCGCGCTTTTCACGAACTTTTTCTGCCCTGATGGGCGCCGGCGTGTCAGTGATTAACACGCTCGAAGTCACCGCGCAAGCTGTCGGTAATGACGTCTATAGTCAAGCTCTGCTCGATGCCGTCACTCAGGTTAAAAACGGTAAACAACTCTCCACTATTCTCGAAGACCAAGGTGCAATGTGGCCTGAAATTGTGGTGCAAATGCTAGCCGTCGGTGAAGAAACTGGTAATACCGAAACGATTTTGACGAAGGTGGCTGATTTTTATGAAGAAGAAGTTGACCTCGCAATTGAGCAAATTAACTCGATTATCGAGCCGGTGATGATTGTGATTATGGGTTCGATGGTGGGTGTGATTGCCGCCAGCGTGATGAGTCCAATTGCCAACTTGTCAAAGAGTATTGAGTAGTGTAAAATAAGCATAAAGGTAATGGGCATGAAATCATTTTTTAAGACAAAAAATACCGTAGGAATTAGCATTGGCGTCAATGACTTGACGTTGATGGCGTTTGAAACCGGCCGAAGCAAACCGCGCATTTTAGCGTATGCCAGTTTAAAAATCGACCAAACCAAAGCAAAATTATCCCTCGAAAACGAAGATGGCTATCTTGAATCACAAATCAAAACTCTTTTAACTAACAATCTAGTTGGCAAATTCGACGCTGATTACATTATGGTGTCGATTCCGACGATGAGTACTTTTTCACGAACTTTGCAACTTCCTGTTCAAATCCAAAAAGACATCGACAACGCTATCGATCTCGAGGTTGAGCAATATATTCCAGTGCCGCGTTCTTCGCTTGGCATTTCTTATGAAATTATTAGCCAGGATGACGAAAACTTGAATGTATCCTTGAGCGCTGCCCCAATTGGGATTTTAAACCGCGCCATTCAAACCGTCCGTTCAGTCGGTCTTGAGCCAGTATTGATTGAACCAAGTATGAACTCTGTAGCACGCCTGCTGATTCACACCGAAAAAGGTGACCTCAATACTTTAATTATCGACATGGAAATGAATTATACTGATATCGCTATTCTCGATAAAATCGTTCGCGTCGGTAGTTCCGTCGAAGTGGGCGCGCGTGATTTTACTCAAGCCATCAGTCGCAAAATGCAAATCCCGCTCGAAAAAGCCCAACAACTCAAAGTCCTCAATGGTTTTAGCAAAAGCGACCAACAAGCTGAATTAACCGAAGCGCTCGAGCCGATGATGGATAAAATCCTCAACGAAGTCAATAAAATCGTCCGCTACAACACCGAACGCCTCAAAGGCAAAGACCTCGAACAGGTCATCGTCGTTGGTAACGGTAGTAATATTGCCGGACTGAGTGAGTTTTTGACTAATCGCCTACAATTACCAGTGCGCATCGCTAACCCATGGCAGGATTTTAACTTTGGTAAATTACCCCATCCAAATCGTATCGCCATTTCGCGCTATTTAACTGTAGCAGGTGCAGCCTGGCTCGACACCAAGGAGGTGATCAATGATTAATTTATTACCAGCTGATAACCGCAAACAACTTCGCTCGTCTTATACGAACACAATTCTCTTAAAATATGTAGTGTTTTTTATCGGTACAATGATCGCTGTCGTGGTCAGTATTGCGGTTATTTATATTAATCTGCTCTATACTAAAGGCACTATTGAACAACAATTAACCGATCTCAAACAGCGTTCGCAACTAGTTATGCAACCGAAGCAACAAGCCGAAAAACTCCAAAACGACCTAACAGAAGTTGATAAAATCTTCAGTAAACAAGTCCATTATTCTAATTTCTTAGTCGCGCTAGCGAAAGGCTTGCCTAGTGATGTTGCTATTCAAAACCTCGATATTAACGAGACCAGCCTGAAAGCGCCGATTATTATCCGCGTCACCACCGTCAATCACGACCAGATTCTTAATACCAAACGCTCCCTTGAAAACCAGAAGTTTATCGATAGCGTCCAAATTAGCTCCATCGCTCACAACGAAAAGACTAATCGCTTCGATGGTATTTTGATACTCAATCTCAACAAAAAAGGACTCGAGGAAACTCTACAATGGCGCAAAAAATAACTATCACTCCATCAGTTACTAAAATTATTTTGTTTGTGGCAATTGGCCTGATCGCCGCCGCTAACATTGGTGTTTATTTCTTAGGTCGCAATATTATTAGCGAAAACGCCACCGCCCTTAATGAATTATCAAAAGAACTCAAAAATCAACAGGCCGAAATCGATAAAATCGAATCAATTAAATCTCAGATGAAAAAACTCGAAGATATTCCTGGCATTGTCGCTAAAACTTCAGCCGAACGCAAAGACAACCGTCACCAAGAAAAAATTGTTGAGCTAATCCTTAAACGCTACGCTGAACTAAGTGGTTTACACATCAAAGCCATCTCGTTTGACATTACCAGCAAGACTGCCCAGGCTGACAAAGAAGCGGTTATCGTCAATGTTGATTTTGAATCACCGACCAGCTATACGAACGTTTTTCGTCTGATTAAATTAACCGAACTAAGTTTGCCACGTATCCAAATTCTCAACTTACAACTCAGTAAGGCTGAAGCTAATAAACAAAAGGAGGTCACCCCCGATGATGTCAATGTTAACAACATCCAGCTCAAAATCTACGCCAAATAGCCAGAAAAAGCCAGCTCTCGATCACCGAAGCGCACTTTTGCTAGTCAGTAGTATTAGTATTTTGGCGATTGCTTTTGGGATTTATCAGCTTTACGCTATTTTTCAACAAGCACTTGATGTTCCAAACGCTGATGATAATTCACACAGTAATTATTTCAATCGTAAAGTGATTGACGAATTGCGTGATATCAATGCTAATCAATATAACATCCAACTACCCGAAGGACGCATTAACCCTTTTAAATAAACTTACGGGTTGTTGTATAATAAAATTATGTTAATTCCTAGTACTGACCTACTTAATTTACCAGTTTTGAGCCTACGGAGTGGTAGTAAGCTTGCCACAGTAAGCAAGTTAATTATCAACCCCTACGATTTAACGATTCAAGCCTTAAAATTAACCGGTCGTCAATTAGATAACCCCAAAGATTCGTATTTATTGCCTGAAGACATTCGTGAAATTAGCCATCTCGGCATTATTATCAACGACAGCGAGGATCTCGTCTCCAGCGTTGATGTGATTCGCTTGCAACAAACTTTAGATTTGCGTTTTGAGCTGATTAATCTGCCAGTCATTGACAAACAACGCCGTAAAGTCGGCAAGGTTTTAAATTATAATCTAATCGCCGAAAATATGATGATTTATCAATTAGTGGTGCAACGACCATTGTTTAAAGATTTTTTCGATCCAACGATTTTAATCCACCGTTCGCAAATTGCCGAGCTCAGCCAGAACAAAGTCGTCATCAAAAACTCTCTCAATCAACTGCGTGAGCTCGAGCGTCAAGATGCGATTGATAGTTTCGTCAATCCGTTTCGCTCCACCAAATCGGCCAAAACCTCAAAATAACTATTTTCTACAATTATCATCTAAGGCTTGCTTAATATCGTCATAACCAAAACCCTGACTCGCTAAATATCGCATTAACTTATCACGATCAGGATAGCGATGGGCTTTTTTAGTGATGATTTTTTGAAGCTCGCTCGCATCGTCCCGACCTGACTCAGCCAATAATTGGTCAATCATATCGCGCTCAATGCCTTTTTGGGCTAATTCTTGATGCAAACGCCGTGCTGAGGCGCCTTGTTTTAAACGACGATTTGCGAGCCACCACTCGGCAAATTTATAATCATCAAGATAATGTTTCTGCCGTAATTTCATTAACACTCGCCCAACCACCTCAGGATTAATTCCGGGGCGGGTTTTGATGTCACCTTTTTTAGTTTTATATTTCGTGGCTAAGGTTTTACGCCACAGATACTGATAAGTTTCCCGTTCCGAACGGGGCCTGAGTAAACAATAATTCAGAGCTTGAGCATAAATGCGACCGAATTCAGCTTCTTGCTCCAATTCCGCAATCCGCTCCGCCGAAACCTCTAGACCAACTTTAATACCCAAATCTACCACCTGACTGATATCCAGTCCAAATCGAAATTTCCCATCAATGAAGATATTGATGCGATTGGGATTTTTGAGTTGAGCAGACAAAGCGGTAATTTTCATAAAGCGTAAAATAATCAGCCCTAGTCACAACAACCAGGGCTGACACAAGTTCTATATTTATTCAATGTCCGCTGGAACTTCGGTTTCTGGCTCACTAACTGGTGCAGTTTCCGTTTTATCATCGGCTAGCTTAGCACGGACTTTTTGGTCAATTTCTGCCAAAACTGCTGGATTATCTTTGAGATATTGTTTGGTTTTATCACGGCCCTGACCAATGGTTTCACCGTTATATTTATAAAACGCCCCAGATTTTTCTACCACTTCGTGCAGTGCCGCTAGATCAAGCACATCACCTGTTTTAGAGATACCTTCGTTGTACATAATGTCAAACTCAGCTGTGCGGAATGGCGCAGCAATCTTGTTTTTAACAATCTTGACCTTAGTGCGGTTGCCAGCAATATCATCACCATCACCCTTAATCTGACCGATGCGCCGAATATCCATCCGCACACTAGCGTAGAACTTCAAAGCGTTACCACCAGTAGTCGTCTCGGGATTACCAAACATCACACCAATTTTCATACGAATTTGGTTAATAAAAATTACCGTGGCTTTGGATTTATTGATAATACCGGTTAATTTACGCAGTGCCTGACTCATTAATCGTGCTTGCAGACCCATGTGCGAGTCACCCATATCACCATCAATTTCAGCCTGCGGTACCAACGCCGCCACTGAGTCCACCACGATTAAGTCAACCGCGTTAGAACGGACTAAAGTTTCGGTGATTTCTAGGGCTTGTTCGCCATTATCAGGCTGAGAAATTAACAGATTATCTGTATCAACGCCTAGTTTCTTAGCATACGATGGATCCAAAGCATGCTCAGCATCGACAAAAGCCGCTGTTCCGCCAGCTTTTTGGACTTCAGCGATTGCGTGCAGTGCCAGTGTTGTTTTACCACTTGATTCTGGGCCATAAATCTCAATGATTCGTCCTTTAGGATAACCACCACCTAACGCCAAATCCAGACTCAAAGCACCCGATGGAATCAACTCAACTTCAACTTTTTGAGCTTCACCTAGTTTCATAATTGCCCCATCACCAAATTGCTTGGTAATTTGAGCCATCGCTAGCCCCAGCGCCTGGCTTTTGCTATCCGCCGATTTATCAACTTTTTCAGCTTTATCTTTTTTAGCCATATAACTCCTTCTTTTAAAACATTCTTATGTTTTATTATACACAGTTTAAAAGTCCTCGACAATGCTTAATCTATGATACAATGGAATTATGAAAAAAGCTTTTACTACCATTGAAATTCTCGCCACTGTCGCCTTTTTGTGCGTTGCTTTTGTGTTATTTATTAACCAACAAAACCAAGTCAACCAGCGCCTACGCGACCAAGAGCGTAAAGCCTCGATTAATTCACTCTACTTCAATCTCAAAGATGTTTATTTTAAGAAAAACGGTTATTATCCGGAGTTTATCAAACCAGATATGCTCGATGGCGTTGATCCTGCAATTTTTAGTGATCCGAAAAAAATCCTACTCGGTGACCCAGGATCCGACTATGAATATAAAGCCAGCGGCTGTACTAACAACCGCTGTCAAAGCTTTACTCTTTCGGCCAAATTAGAGACCGAAGCAACTTATTCAAAGTCTGCGAAGTAATTATTTAATCTGTGCTTCTGTCAATGCTCGTTCGTTTTTCACGGCGAACACAATTTCGTTAATGCGCATACTGACTTGTTGTGGATCGGGCGAATAGACGAAGTAATAGGTCGTTTCGTCACCGATGGTCGATAAGCGCACCGATCCATAACCGATTGTTGAGGCAAAAAAGCCTTTTTGATGATACGACACGTCCTCAATCCAGCCCAAATCAATGGTTTGACGCTTGGTATCAAATAGACTATTAGAAATAATCTGCACCACGCGCTCAGTCGTAATAATCAAACAATTCGCCCGATAGACTCGTGAAAAAATTATTGCAAAAATAATCGCAATCGAAATAATTGATCCGATAATAATCATACCGGTACTCATCGAGAATAAATCTTGATGAACAACGTTAGAGGAGGAGTTTTGAATAATTAGCATCGCCCAGATTCCCACTAACAAAGTCGTAATTAACGCCGACACCAACCAAATTACTGCCACACCAATTGGATGACGATGGACCACCTTAATCACAAATTCCTTGTCCATAAACTGAATATCCGGAAACTGCTCTTGCGATTGTTCGTGACGCAAACGCACTAATTCCGGATCAAGGGCCTTATATAAATAATCCGAATTATGCGCCTCACACACGCCATCAAGCGACGCCATCCGCGCTGCCATGCCTTTTGGCTCAGGCGCGTGTTTTTTGGCTCGTGCAGGCTGATTAGCGAAAGCGCTCGGCTCCGCGCTCGTGTTGGCAGGGTCGTTTGCTGTACGATCCACTTTGCGGTAAAGCGGTTGACCATCTGCGTCGACGCCAACCATTTGATATTCGTCTTGGTTCATATTATCCTTTCTCGTTAACTTTAATTTTCAAATGCTTGACCGCCTTTGGGGTAATTTTGCGACCCCGTGGCGTTCGTTCCAAAAAACCAATTTGCAATAAAAACGGCTCATAGAAATCCTCGATTGTTGCTGTCTCGTCACCCGTCAGAGCCGAGATTGTATTCAGCCCCACAGGTCTAAATTCGTAATTTTCATAAATTTTCTCAAGCAAACTGCGATCCGCTGGATCCAGGCCGAGTTCATCAACTTCTAGTAGACACATCGCCTCTTTTACGACAGCCATATCAATAATACCGTCGCCGTTCACATCCGCAAAATCACGCACGCGCTTTAATAAACGATTGGCAATGCGTGGTGTCAGGCGTGACCTATTTGCTAGCGACAATGACGCCTCAGGCGCGATTTGACAGTTTAAAATCCCAGCCGAGCGCCGAATAATTTGCCCAAGTTCCGCATCAGTATAAAACTCTACTCGGTGAATATGGCCAAACCGATCACGTAGTGGCGCTGCCAGTGCCCCAGTCCGAGTCGTTGCACCAATCACCGTAAACTTCGGCAAATCAAGGCGCACACTCCGCGCCGCTGGACCTTTGCCAATCACAATATCCAGCTTAAAATCCTCCATCGCTGAATATAACACTTCTTCCACCGCTCGATTTAACCGATGAATTTCGTCGATAAAGAGAATATCGCCGTCTTTGAGATTAGTAATAATACTTGCTAAATCGCCCGCTCGCTCAATTGCCGGACCAGACGTCACCCGCAAATCAGCGCCCATTTCGTTCGCGATCACACTCGCCATAGTAGTCTTCCCCAGCCCCGGTGGACCAAATAGCAACACATGATCAAGTGGCTCACCACGTTTTTTCGCCGCTTCGATGGCCAACTTCAGATTACGCTTCAACCGTTCTTGACCGATATATTCGTCAAAATTCTGCGGTCGCAAACTCGTTTCCAGCTGTTTTTCAGCCTCATCCTCAGCATGCAGTTCAGTATCAATAATTCTCTCAATTGCCATTTGACCTTATTATAACATCAGGACACGCTTTTACCAAATAAAGACCACCTAAAATCACTCGCTTTTTGATGATGTTTATGCTAAAATTAGAACAATGAAAGGTGGACAATGAGCTTTGGTTTGAGCCTGATGATAATGGTCGGCATTTTTGCGGCTAGTTTAGGGCTGAATTTGAGTAGTGTTGCCATGATGAGCGGTCACGCTCTCAGTCAAAAAACTGCTTTAAGCCGTTTGCGTCAACTAATTCGTGGTTTTTTACTTGGCGTTATCATCGCTAATTTATTATTGCTGTCGACCGTTATTTTATTCATCGCGAAATCGCCGTTTGTTATGAACACTGGTAGCGGTTTTGTGGCTAATTATCGCGTATGGCCACTGGCAATTATTGGCCTAGCGGTGCAAATTTTAATTATGGCGTTTTGTAAAATCCTCAACAACCAGCTCGTCAATCCTTGGACACCCGAAGCTGTTCGCACCTATCTGCGCAAGCGTTGCATCAAAACTAACTCCATTATCGAAGCCATTAACCTTGGCATTATGAGCGTCCTCGCCAACTTTTGGTTGTTATTTTTGCCATTAAGCCTGCTGGCAATTACTATGCTCAATCAGCTCGAAATCGCTCATGTCGTCCTGTTTGCGCTCGCTAGTGGCATTCCGAGCTTTATTATCGCTCTGACCGTCACCCAACAAGTCAAAATCAGTCAAATTCATCTTTTTTTAATTAAACATGCTAATTTTTTGCAATTTGTGTCATTTTTTAGTTTAATAATTCTAGGCATGATTATTTTTTGCTTCAAAGTATCCGGAGATTTCTAATGTCACATACGATTTTTAAAGCCAGCGGTCAATCCGAACAGTTCTCAGCGCAAAAGTTTCGTGAGAGCATTAAAACGTCATGTTTAGCGGTTGGTGCTCCCGAAGCCGAAGCTGATTTGTGCGCACAAGAAGTGTTTAAACAAATTACCAAATGGATCGCGAATAAACCAGAGTTTACCAGCTCTGACCTGCGCCTCCAGACTTACCAAGTTTTGACCGTGTTTAATCCTGAAGCAGCGTTTTTTTATCGGACTTATAAACAAATAATTTGAGAATAATCTATGGTGGGCTTAGCAAAACAACAACATTTCGACTTAATCGTCATCGGTAGCGGGGCAGCTGGCACTCAAGCAGCCTTAATTGCTGCTGGACTCGGCAAGCGCGTCGCAGTCATCGAAGATCGCAAATTAGGTGGTGATAGCCTCACCTGCTCTGATTTACCACGCAACTACGTCCTCGAGGCGGCACGTGTTTACCGCACCAGTCAGCGCGCCAGTGATTTTGGTATTCACAACGCCATCACTAGTTTTAATTTTCCAAAAATCATGAACAATGTTAAAAATCTTGTTGCTCGCGCCGCTGCCTCAACCCGTGATTTTTATCGAGACAATGGTATTACAGTCATCGAAGGTCGCGCTTATTTCTTAAATCCAACCCGTGTCAGCGTCGGTGGAGCGCATTACCGCGCCGACAAGTTTATCATTGCCACTGGTTCGACCTGGCAAACGGTGATGATTGCCGGCTTATCTAATATTCATTTTTACACCCCGCAGACCATCTGCCAAATGGAACGCCTTCCAAAAAGCGTCTTCATCGTTGGTGGCCATGCTTCGGCAGTGATTTTGGCGCAGATTTTTGCGAGTTTTGGGGTTCAAGTTTATCTGACCTGCAAACATAGTCGGATTTTGCAAGAATACGACCAGGAGTTTAACATTGCTCTCGAAAAAACCCTCAGTAAAAACCTCGGTATTATCATTTCCACTAATTCCCAAGCTCTGGAAATTTCGCAGAATTATTTAATCAAAAAAATCCTGTTCTCGCATGCTGGTGTTGAACGTAGTGTCGAAGTTGACGAAATTGTAATCGCCGAAAAACTCATGCCAAATATTGATCTGGGCCTGGCAAACGCTGCCGTTGAGCACGAAGCTGATGGTATTTACACTAATTACCAACTCCAAACCAGCAACAAAAACATCTACGCCGCTGGTGATGTCCTCAATATGAATAATTCCGCTTCAGCTGCCCTGATTGAAGCTGAAATTGCAGTTTTAAACGCCTTCGGGCGCAAACGTCGCACCATCAGCTATCATAACATCCCGCATATTGTTTCAGGCTTCCCAACCGTCGCGAAAGTCGGTCTCACTGAGGACGTCTGTCAACAACGCCAAATTGAATACTGCCGAGCAATTTCCAACTTCAGCGAAGCACCACGTCAACTAATTACGCCGTCTTTTGGCATGCTTAAAATCATTATTGATAAAGACCAGCGGATTATCGGCGCCCAAGTTTTTGGACCGGATGCGGAATCAATTATTCATCAGCTCAGTGCCGCCATCACTGCTAAGCTAACCGTCCGTCAGGCCTTGTCGATGCCTCAAGATTTCTTGTCGTGGCAAGAAATTATCAACGTCACCCTCAATAAACTCGTAAAATAACCCAAGCAGGGCTTGCTTTTACGGATTAGATTTGTTATAATAAATAGAGTATTTGACGCGGGGTAGAGCAGCCCGGTTAGCTCGTGTGGCTCATAACCACAAGGTCGCTGGTTCAAATCCAGCCCCCGCAACCAAGATAAAATCCTCACCATTTGGTGGGTGTTTTATTTTGGGCAACAGTTTGCACAATATTTTTGCCGATTTTCCTGCTAATTAGCGTCGCGCTTTCCGATTACCGCCCAATAAGAAATTAATCCACTGATTAAAATTGCTGATTTTTGGAGGCGCTAAAGCCTGTTTTGTCACTTGTTCAGCTTGTTTTTGACGAACCCAATCTGTATAAGGCGGTAACACCAGCGACTTTTCACCCGACGCTCCCAGTCCAAGCGACTGCCGAACAGCCAAATCCTGGTATTCGGCGCTTTTGTAGTATTCTTTTTCAATCTCAAGCGATTCCGTTTCCAACTTCAACACCGCTAATTGCTGACGGCGTTTATCAACTCGCTTTTGCAGATTATAGTTCTGTTCCATGGCTAAGACTGCCGACACCACCCAGCTCAGCGCCAAGACACCAGCTAATATCACCAACAGATTACGTGGTGTTAACAACTGGTGTTTTAACCGATAAAACCAAGGACGAAGTTTTTGTTTTAATGTCAGCATAAATGATAATGTTTAAATCGTTTATTATTATATCAGCAAAGCTAATTTTGCGCTAGCTCAGCCAGCTTTTGCATCATCCTCGCCCGACCGCTTATCACTAGCGAAAACCAGTTTTTTATGCTAAAATACCATTCAGACCTCGGGGGTGTAGCTCAGGGGTTAGAGCAGCGGGCTCATAACCTGTTGGTCACTGGTTCAAATCCAGTCACCCCCACCAGTTAGTTTTTAAAAACACCCTACTCAAGGGTGTTTTATTTATTTAACTCAGCCAGTTCTTGCTCCACCTGCGCAATTTCCTGCTCTAATTGCTCAATTTGTCGCATATCGCTCTCATAATGACTCGATTTCTTCGCCCAGGCTTAAGCCCCTTTTCAAAGCAAATCTAGACTCTGGTAAATACATCAGGGCAAGGCCTCGTCCAGCGGATTGGGGTGCGAACGATCTGCCAAAAATAACTATGAATATTCATTCAATATAAAGAATATGTGCCACTATTACTGTAAATATTACGTTAAAATTTTGCCTATTTTTAAAATTGTGATATAATGCTAGCTAACGATTAATTCGTTGAACATTTCCATATATTTCTTATAGTGGCAAAACATTTCAGTTTGTCGCACATGTGTGGACCCATCTGGTCACGATAAACTGTTTTGTTGTCATATATACCCATATTGTCTGTAAAAAGGATGGTGACTACTATGAAAAAGAAGCTTTTAGGTATTAAGCGTACGCCTTACGAAACTGGACAGAAAAATAGCGCAATGAATTGTGCAAATTGTTCTAACGGTAATTGTAACGGCGGAGGCGGCGGAACTTCTTGTGGTGGCGGAGGCGGACATTAATTTATGTCGTTATACCTACACCAAATTATGCAAAACATAAGAATATAAGATTGTTTGGTCTCACACATACCAGACACTCACCCTTTGCCCGAGGTTTCACCTCGGGCTTCTCTCTTACTTGCTAAAATACATTAAAATGTTATAATATAATAAAGAATTACTTCTAGAACCTTTAAAAATTTAGTCTATAGAAAGGAAGGTGTTTTAGATGAACATCAATTTTATCCCAATTTTAGTGGTTCCGGCGGTTCCATATAAAGGGGGGATAAGATTCCTCCACCGCGAAAACCAGATCGACATCGATCCAGTAATGGCCGACATAGTTTGGAAGATTTTGAGCTATTGTAATGGATACACAAAAGTATCTGTCATCACCGAATCTTTTTGCCTGCCCGAAGATGATGTCCTAGCAATCCTCACGGAATTAGAGGAATTGGAACTTATTGTTGATTCTAGGTATCAGTTCATGCACTTCCATCGTATCAGCAACTACCCATCAGCAATGAACGCTGATTTGACGCAGGACGAAGTTGAAATCTACACGAAAAGTAAACGCTTGCCTGTTAAAGACGGCAAGATAATAAACTTTGAGTGTGACAGATCTTCATCCCTATTTCCGATTAGGGAAAAACGTCGCTCTTGCCGTAGTTTTTCTGACAGTAAGATGACCGTAGATCAGATAGGTAACATCTGTCACTACGCCTACTCGATTTCCGACCATTCAGTGCCGAGCGGCGGAGCGCTTTACCCGCTTAGGATTTATGTGCTAATTGAGGAGTCACAAGATGGGCTTACTACCGGTTACTATGAGTATGACGCTGAGCAAAATTGCCTTGTCTGTTTCAACGACGAGATCGATGTAGAACAGTTAAAATACAGTTTTAATCAAGAAGAAATACCTTTTAAGTCTTCTGTACAAATTGTCATTGCTGCAGATCTTGAGCGTCAGCCATACAAGTACGCTAATCGTGGCTATCGCTTAACACTAATCGAAGCCGGTCACGTTGCAGAGAATATCAGCTTATATTGTGCGGAGCAAGGGTTAGGTGCTTGCGAGATGGGAGGAGTTCAGGATGAATCTTTCAAGCAAGAATTGGAGTTACCAGATAATATTTGGCCACTCCTTGTGATCCCAGTAGGCTATCCAGCAGACTCTCAAGTAGAACAATTTAACAAAATTCGTTTTGTCGAAGAACGCGTCGGCAACGAACATCCGGTTCGTGAAGTATGTTCAATGGTTTTTGGTAGCAATAGTTCATTCTTTGGAGCTACAGCCACTTATCTAGACGCCAAAAGCAATCTTCAGTATGCTGGAGCGACCAGTTCGTCTTATGCAGATGCTGTATTTAAGGCTACTATGGAGGGGTATGAGCGCTTTCAATCTAGTCGAGTAAGAATAGATTTTCATGGCTCTGCAAAACAAGTGCCTAGTAAATGGTTAGATCCGCGAACTTATTTCCCACTTACAGCAGATCAAGTAGAAAGGTGTGGAGTCAAGTATTTCACAGAAAATCTAGTTATCAACTGGACCTTGGGAATTGATTATGATAAATCCGAGATATACATTCCATCAGATCTAGTCTATTACGGACAAAAAGACCATGAGAATCGTATTTACTACGGACACTCATCTGGCATCGCAGCACATTTCAGCTTCGAAGAAGCTAAAAAGCGAGCTGTCATTGAGTTGATTGAGCGTGACGCTCTTATGCGCAACTGGTTTTCCCAAAAGTCACCGTATCAGATAGACGAAAGACTACTACCGATTCATGTTAAAAAACGCATTGCTTACTTTGCAAAACAAAACCGTCAATTGATTGTTCTTCAGATCCCAAGCGATTTCGGAATGGTCTTTGAAGCAGTTATTACTGGGGATAAGTACCCTTGCTTTGTGAGCGGAGCAGCGGCTACGATTGATAAAAATTCCGTAAATAGCACGATTCTGAAGTCTGTTCAAGAAGCGGAATATAGTCTTTTACTAGCCTTGCGTTATCCAGATACGGCAACCATTAAACCGACCAGCGTTTCTACACCAGCAGACCACGGCAAAGTCTATCATTTTAAGAAAAATGCCGACAATCTCCATTGGCTTTGGAAAGATGCAACTCCTAGAAGCCACATCCAAGAAAGTATGTCAGTGGATGATATCGACTGGTTCTATAATGAACACTTGCGAATCATAACAGTAGATTTGTCTGATAAAAAATCAGACATTAAGGTCGTTCGCGCGTTTAGCCCTTGGCTTGTACCTATAAATTTCGGTTTTAATTCAGCACACTATACGCATCCAGTCATTCAACACTTAGTTGGCGTTACTCCAGACAGCCTAAAAATGCCACACTACTTTGCTTAAATACAGACTAAAATTCAATAAAAGCACGGGTTATATATCCGTACTTTTTCATTTATAAGACAATTCTAAAATTAGCGTATTGATCAATAAAAGCTTCTTCGATTTTCTTGTTGGTTTTTTTGAGATATTTCTTTACGAGATAATAGCCTAGAGAGTAACCAGACCAACGTGGAAGTTTGTCGTTACCGTTAAAGAAAATTGTATCGTAATCATAATAATTAGAATCTAATTGCTCAAGAAGTTCCTCAAGGATTTTTTCGTTTTCATCATTAGAGCGCTTGAGAACAGTCTCAATAAATAAGGTTCTTTCAGATTTATCTTTTGCAAATTCAGCTTCGAGTACGCAAGCAAGTCCTTCAAAAATTAATCCATCAAAGAGAGATTGCGTCCATTCATTATTTTTGCCCCAACGAGCAGCATGACAAAGTTCATGAACGACATTCTCGGAAATCAGGTTCTCTGTAGCCTTTTTGTCGTCAATATTGATGCGAATAAAATCGGCAGAGAAAGTATATCCACCAGCACCATTTTCGGGTATAATCATCGGGATTCGATTAGTAACTAAGATGTCAACATCCCAGTCTATTTTAAGTTTTGGAAAAACATATTTCTTGGCCGTTTTTACGGCATTTTTAATCATCTCTTTTTTATCAGAGAGATTTCCGTTAGCTTCAGTAAGTAATACGTTTACCTTGTTCATAAATATATTGTATCATACTCTAGCGAAAAATTAGTTAACAGTAATGACTGTATGTAAAAAACATAAAAATACGTTAAATTATGGCGGGCTTACTTTTTTATATTGAATGAATATTCATAGTTATTTTTGGCAGATCGTTCGCACCCCAATCCGCTGGACGAGGCCTTGCCCTGATGTATTTACCAGAGTCTAGATTTGCTTTGAAAAGGGGCTTAAGCCTGAATTATTTAGTTTTTTAAAAACACCCTACTCAAGGGTGTTTTATTTATTTAACTCAGCCAGTTCTTGCTCCACCTGCGCAATTTCCTGCTCTAATTGCTCAATTTGTCGCATATCGCTCTCATAATGACTCGATTTCTTCGCCCAGGCGTTATCATTGCGATCTTCCAGGTGATTTTGTTCATGCTTCAGTTCCCGCAATCGCCGTTCTAAATCAGCGCGCTGTTTGATCAGATGATGATCATCATCTTCTTCCACTGGCACATATTCCATTTCTTCCGCCAGCGCCAGCTGACTAGCCATTTGCCCAAGATAATAAGCCTCAACCTGCGACAAATGCTCCTCTGACGACAATTCCCCATTTTCGAACTGTTGATTCGCCATTTGCATCTCGGGCTGACTAGGATAAAAATCTCGCTCCATCATAACCACACTATATCATATTTTGCACAAAAATAAATACCCACACTGGTTAGCGTGGGTATTTAAGGCACCATGTTAGCTGTTTATTTGTAAATATTATACAAACAAAGCGCTTATGGTTCAACTACTAAATGTTGTAATTTAGGCCTTTTTTGCGACGGTCAAGAAACCATTGCGTGGGTTTTCTTTAACCATGCGGTCTTCTGGTAGGTCACAAGGAGCGCCTTTTGCACCTTTTTCATCTTTTGAGAAGAAGAAGATGGTTTGGCTCTTGCCACCCCGGAGAGTTACATCCATTTTATGTAGGTAATAGGTTACACCTTTAGAATTCTTATGACTATATGCCATGATTATTCCCTTTCCCTTATTTATTAACATTTATAGGTTACTGTAGTTTTTTAATAAAGTCAACTACTTTAAACTGATAAATACCTTTAAACCAATCCAAAAAATCAATTTACCAATCAAACCAACCAGCAACAAGCCCCAAATCAACACCGCAAAACCCGCCAAATCTGGCGACCAACGTGGCGAAGCATAACTATGCACATAAGTGTTGGGGCTTAAAGTCTTGATTTCAACAGGGGTCGGCACGAGCGATGACTGCTTATTAACCTCAGCCAAAAAACATTCAGCATAAGCCTGCGAATAACCCCGGAAACGCTTGTCACAAATCTCACCAGCAATCTTATAGGCATTTTGACCCTGTTGCGAGCCTATTGTTTTTTTTGCATCATTTATCAACTGATCAAGCTTCTGACGATAAGTATGTTCCAAAAAAATCTGCCCAGTTGAGGAGTTCATATGTTTTAAAACATATTCCTGCAAATCATGCAAGCGCTCGGTCACCATTCCCAAATCTCCGCTCCGATCCGCCGCTAGTACCGCCTCTTTGCGCTCCAGCATCCGCACATTATTAATCCGTAACAGAGTCGCCACCACAACAGTCATCAGCGCAAATAAAATCACCACTTGCCACGTCGCCAAGCTTCGGATTTTTTGAAAAACTGAGATGGGTTGTTGTTTTTGATAAACCATAATCGCTTCTTAAATTATATCACGCACGCCAGCTTTACCTCAAACGCGCCTTGCGAAACATTGGAAACTGACTAGTCGCAAATATCAAGAACATCGCCGAGGCAATCGTGAAGAATGTCATCAGCGCTTGCTTAGCATCTGGAATATAGATCAAACAGACCAACAACACAATCGATGCCACTAACGAACTAAAATTCCACGCAAAAATCATTGCTAGTTCCATCACTACGCGGGAACCGGATTTATCAGCTGCGTCAAACCGCGCTTTAGAATACGGCATTAAATAAACTAGATTCGCCACCGAATAACCTACTTCGCTCAATACCACGCCCAGCATACTAGTAATAAACAAGCGCACCGCCATAATCACCGATTCTAACACAACTCCCCAGCGGAAAAACCACACACCACAATACGGATAGCGATCCAGGAGCCGTCCCAGCCCAAACGCTACCACAAACATCACCGCTGCGCTCAACGAGCCGACACTACCGATTAACTGATACGCCCCGATGGTCGGCACTACAAACAACATCATATAAAATGGCCAAAAATTAACCGTCACCACATTAAAACCGCGCCCAAATTGTCCGATAATCATACTCATATACGCCCGCCACGGAAAACCATGAAAATTCAAATAATGGTGCTTCTTCGCGACCGCCTGCGCATTCAGAAGCGAAATAGCCGCAACGATAAACAAACCTGTCGCTACCCACATCGAGATTTCCGCCCCAAACCGACTCGCCAATAACCCGCCAATTAGTGGTGTCACAATCCCGGCCAGTTTTTGAAAAATAATCATATAACCCAGCTCTTTGCCACAGTTATTGGCGCTCTTGATTTCTGAGAACAGCACGTTATACGAAGTATTATGAAGCACCGTTGAAAACGCCATGAATAGCCCACCCCAAGCAATTGCCCACTCACCCCATTGATCCAACATCGAAAACGACAATAGCGCCGGAATATAAATAAAATTACTCGTTAGCAGACAACGATTTGCCCCAAAATAAGCAATCAAATAGACTGATAAAATACTAAAAATCAACATCATCAACTGTGAATAGACCGAAAAAATCGCGATATAAAACAATGAATAGCCTTTAACAAACAAAAATGCATAAATAAACAAGGTCGCTAAATTCAAGGCCATTGCTCGCAGTAATTCCGCCACATAAAAACCAGACAACTCGCTATAAGTTGCCTTCCGCCAAAAGTGCCGATATCGAATTTCTGTCAAAAACTTGCGTAACATGGTCCCACCACAGGATTATTCAACTGCTTTTAATTTAACCATAAATCCGCTGTTTTTTCAATCAAAACCTGTTATGATAATAGTATGAGAATTTATTTCGTTGGCATCGGTGGAACTGGCATGGCACCTATGGCGCATCTGGCGCTCGATGCTGGTTTTGAAGTGGTTGGTAGTGACCAACAAACTAATCGCAACACCGAACACCTCAAAGAACGTGGCGTCAATATTTCGACCGACCAATCCGGTGATTTTTTGAGTTATTTACACGCCCAAAAGCCAATCGACTGGGTGATTTATACTTCCGCCCTGTCAGCCGACCATCCTGAATTGACCCGCGCTCAAACGCTCGGTCTGACTACCGCCAAACGCGATCAATTCATCCCGTGGTTTATTAAAAAACACAATTTTAAACTTATTGCGGTGGCGGGAGCGCACGGCAAAACCAGCACTACAACCATGCTGATTTGGTTATTCCGACAATTAGGCGTACCTGCCAGTTATCTGGTCGGTAGTACTCTGCCTTTCGCTGAAGCAGGCAAGTTCGATCCTGATAGTCGCTATTTTATTTATGAATGTGACGAATACGACCGCAATTTTTTGCACTATCAGCCAGATTACGCCCTCATTCCAGCGGTTGATTACGACCATATTGATATTTATCCAACCATTGACGATTATCACCAAGCCTTTAGTCAGTTTTTTGATCAATCTGCTCAAATTATTATGTGGCCAAAAGATCTTTGGTCAGGTTATCAACCAAGCAATAAGTTTCTATTAACACAAAATATCAATCCTGATTTGACGCTCCTTGGTGAGCATAACCGCGCCAACGCTCAATTAATCGTTGAACTTGCGCCACTTCTACACGACGAACGGTTTAATATAGCTAGCGTCATTGAGATTTTAAATTCCGCTCCACGCGCTGGTCGTCGTTTTGAAGCGCTCCAGCATAACCTGATCAGTGATTATGCTCATCATCCGGCCGAAATTAAAGCCACTCTCGAACTGGCTCATGAATACGCCCTACAGCACAATTTCAACCAGATTATTGCCATTTATGAACCGCACCAGAACGAACGTCAAGTTCAATTCCAAGCCGATTATCCGGAAGCGTTTGCCGGAGCGGATCAGATTTACTGGTTGCCGACTTTCGTCGCGCGAGATCATCATGATCAAGTGCTTAGTCCAGCTCAACTAACCACCAATTTACCGCAAGCCACGGTTGCTGATTTTAATGACCAACTGATCACTGACATTAAACAGCACTTGCGACAAAATAACTTGGTGATTTTGATGAGTGCTGGTAAACTCGATAGTTTCGTCCGACGTAATCTTAATTAATCAGATTACTTTCCAACTCCAATCCAGACTATTGTTGTAAAAAACAACAATACTTTTAATAGCTAAAGACTAGCCGGAGATATGGTTTTTGGCACTTTTAATAGTCTTTTAGTCGTTTATCAGCTGTTCGGCAATTTTTTCAAATTCTGAACGCTTCTGATAATCTTGCAGATAGCGCTTCACCCGCTCTACGTGATCAGTGATCACCCCATCGACTCGTGACCGCAAAAAATGATCAATTGACGCCGGACGATTAACTGTCCAAACAATGGCTTTTTTGCTTTTTGCCTGAATCTCTGCCACTTTTGATGGTGTTGCTTGCAGTTCCTCCATAATTAGATAGTCGCCCACCAAATCCGCTGTGCCACCAACTGCGAAATAATACAAATAACCCGTCTGGATCTCTGGGTAACGCTCTTCAATATATTTAATCAGCGAATATTTCATTGACAATAGCACAGTTTGTTTGACCATCTGACGCTGTTTAATCATCCGCACCAAATCGTCAGCCATTTGTCGATCAGCACTTCGACCTTTTAGCTCAACAAACAAACCGATTTTATCTTTAGCCACGTCCAGCGCTTCTTCGATTGTCGCGACTGGTTGTGCTGGTTGATCTGGTCGAAAATGATTGCGTAAACTTAGCTGTTTAATCTCCGCCAGGGTCATTTGCTGAGCACTGCGCGCCTCACCTGCTAGGCGTTTAAACGTCATATCGTGATTTAAAATATAATGACCGTCTTGCGTGCGTTGAACATCAATTTCACTCCATTTCACGCCACCAGTGGCAATTACCCGCCGTAAACTATCTATGCTGTTTTCCACCCCCAAATCTCCACCCCCACGATGTGCAATAACATCAATTGTCGGACGATTGTTGCCTAAATCAGCATCGAATGCCAACACACCCGCCACCGCCATATTCACCGTCATCACAATAATTAACACCACACTCACTGCCAACTTGGTGCTAAATTGCTTAGCTTGACGCTGACTTTTGAACTGTTCCATCTCACTGAACAACCGTACCGTCCGACCATCAGCCTGATTATATTGATAAAACAAAGTCGTTAATAAATTAATAACCAATGGCGTTAATAGCAACACTAATAGACTCATGACTTCCAGTGTCAGCAAAATACCCATACCAATCAAAAAGCGCCGACCAATCACTCCACCCACCCCCAAGAAGAAAATTGGCACTAACACCGCCCCTGCCAATGCAAAAACTGCAATCAGACGCAAGCCAGCTTTAAAAATACCTTTGATGACAAAATCTTTAAAAAATTGCCATTTCCGACCTTTTAACAACTGTGCCGAACTGCGAAACGCCGTGAGCGTGTCCTGCCCCAGAATCATCATATAATGCAAGGCAAAAATATGCCGTAATCCCAGCACCAGCAGACCAATCAATACCGTCGCATACAGTCCTAAATAGAGTGGGCTATCATAAATTACCTCAGTCACAAAATTTGGAATCTGCAAACCTTGAGTTGGGGTGATAAAAATCCCCAAACCCAGCAGTGGCAGAACCAATGACACATAAAACACAATCACTAATCCCGATGGCCGAATCAGCAACTTCAGTGATTTAAGACCAACCAGCAACATCCGCCGAACTGTCAACTCAGTTTTGCCCTCATAAATTAAAGCTGTCATCACTACAAAGGCATTAATGTCCAGCCCGACCGTCACCATGAGCAGTAAAATCGCCAGTAGTAGCATCCCCACTCCCTGAGCGCTGAGTAAAAACGGCCAATAATCACCACTGGTAATCGCCGTCCGCCCAGTCGATAAAATCAGCAACCGCACCAAGGCCGTAAATCCTGGCACCAACGCAATATATAGTAAAGTTTTAGTAACAATTTGATATTTTAAAAGCAACCAAATCACCTTACCGCGGGCTAGCTTAGCACTAGTTTTTTCCAGCAATGGTTGCGCCGTCTTGGCCTTCATGGTGCTATTAATAAGTGGAGTTTTTGACATAGCTCTTAATTACTCAGTTGACGCTGATGGCGGCACTGGCTCCATTGACGGCAGACCAAACGCTCCGTCACTCATTGCTCGCTCCGAAAAAGCTTCTTCGCTAATTTCTTTGAGGTAAAACTTAAAACTCTCATTAATCTCATCAACCAGTTGCTGATTCACCTTACCATCTTTTGATACCTTAAGGCGCTCATTTTCAGAAGTATGATGGATTTCTTGACGGCTCGTTTTGTAATCTGGACGTGACAAATCCACAGCGTAGGCTCCACTTACGCGATAGATATATAGTCCTAAACCAGCTAACACCGTAGCAATTACCACTGCTCCAATTAAAAATATCGCTAAAGGATTACTTGGCTTTTTGTTCATCATAAAATTCCTTAAATTTAGCTTGATATTCGACTGCCAATAGATGCAAAGTTTTAGTATCGACGTTCAGTTGGTGACGCAATTGACGTAATTCTGCCAACGAGCCGACTAATTGTGCCGGATCATGATCGCATGACATCTCAATCACCCGCGATAATCGTTCTTCATAGCTCAGGTAGTGCTGGCGGAATTGCGTCACTTGTTTTTGGTAATTATCGGTAATGGTTAGTAGTTCTAGGGGCTTTAAATTATTAGCCACTAGGCGCAAATTAGTGGGCGTCATCACATTAACACTAAGCGATTCATAAATCTGCCCGTAATTCACCCGAGTCACTGCATCACTGAGCTTAATTTGCTTCAAGCGAGTTTTGACCTGCTGACATAAGTTGGAATCAATCGCATAATCTAAACTGCGCGCCGGTCGAGGCACCAGCACTGCCAAACTGCCCACTATTAACAGGCTACATCCAAGATAAAGTAATCGATTTTTCACACCGTTATTATATCATAAAACCAGCCGAGACGCCCCGGCTGATCGTAAGCAATTTTACTCCGTCGAACCTAATTACGGTGCTAAGCGGTTAATATCACGTGGGAACAGACAGGCTTCTTTGACGTTCTTCAGACCAATGATTTTTTGCACCAAACGATCAACGCCCATACCGCAACCACCATGCGCTGGCAGGCCAAACTGAAAGGCTTGTAAATAGTATTTAAAACCAGGCGCGTTGACATCAATGCCGGCGTTTTGCATTTGTTCGAGCATTTTTTGGTAGTTTTCTTCACGCAATGGACAAGTCGCAATTTCCACGCCACGGAAAATCAAGTCGCCCCAATAGACTGTGCCGTTTTCAGGGTTGAGCTTATGATAGAACTTACCTGCTTCAATTGGAAAATCAATCGCAAACACTAGATCAGAACCAAGATTTTTACGAGCATAATCAGCGATAAAGCGTTCTTCATCTGGAGTGAGGTCTTTTTCTTCAGTTAAATCAATTTTGTTGTGTTTGAGATACAGTTCGTGAATTTCAGCAATAGTAAAGCGTGGAATCGCCTCAGCTGACTCAGGTAATTTCAACTCTGGCGCATTCAGCTTGCGTAGCTCCTCGGCCATCGTCTGGTAGACATTGCCAGCTACGCTCATTACTAACCCACCGACCAAGTTCAATACTTCATCGTGGTTTTTAACAAAGCCCATCTCAATATCAAGCATCGTCAACTCAGTCAAATGACGGCTCGTAGCACTTGGCTCAGCCCGGTATGAATGACCAATTTCAAACACTCGCTCGAACGCCCCGACCATAATTTGTTTATAAAACTGCGGTGATTGTGCTAGAGTCGCTTCTTTACCAAAATAGTCCAGCTTGAAAACTTCGGCACCACCTTCAGTTGCACCAGCTAGTAGCTTTGGGGTATCAATTTCCACAAATTCCCGCGCCGTCAAAAACTCCCGAATTTCCCGCAAAACTTGAGCGCGAATTTTAAAAATACTTTGTTCTTGGAGATTACGAACATTTAGCACTCGATATTCAAACAAGGTATCGAGATTTTCCGATTTATGTAAAATCGGCTTGTCAATTTCAATCAGAGGCTCATCAGTCACTGGAGTTAGCACTGTGATTTCCACATCGTGCAGTTCCACACCGCCCGGGGCGCGCTCGTCAGCCACTACCGTACCGACAAACTCCACTACCGTACCAAGTTGCATACCGCGAAGTTTTTCGACTTCATCTTTATCTTCTAACAAACTCTGGACAATACCGCTTCGATCACGGACTGTAATAAAGTTTAGACCGCCCAGCAGGCGTTTTTTGTGTAACCAACCTTGGATTTTCACTTGTTTTTCGACCAAGCTCGGCAATTCGCGAATCAGTGTTCGTTCCATAAAATCTCCTTTTCTCTAGGTTATTTTATCACAAATTAACGATTTTGAGCTGTTTTAAGATGGTTTCGAGTTTAATAATGCCTAAAATCTGCTGACTATCACCGACCAATGCCACCTGCGCATTTTGCTCCATCAGCTGAGTTACCACCTCAATTAGGTCCGCTTCAGTTGGCACTTCCAAAAAATCCCGCCGAGCTAGCTGTCGAGCTTGATAACTTTCGCCCGAAGTTAGATTCGTTAAATCATCCAGCTGAATTAGACCCATCACGCCCGTTTTAGTCGTCACCACAAACAACTGCTCACCCGTTTGGTACAGTTCGTTGATTTTCAGTGGACCGAGTAACTCAGTTGACTTGACACTGGTGAGTTTCTCGAGAGGCACCATCAAATCCTGCGCCCGAAGCTCGACAAAATCAGCCGTGGCTTGCATAATTTGTCGTTCCGTATCGCTCAAAACCCGTTGATCATGTTCCAGTAGATATTCTAATTCCTGACGCGAAGTTAGGACTGGCGGTTGAATCGTCGGCTGTTGCAACATTGCCAGCCCCAACCAAGAGATTTTACTAGCAAACGATAGAATTTTTGGCTCAAACTTCAAATACAACTGTCGCGACCAACGTTCAATCAGCCAAATTTTAGCGATTAACCAACTAATTAATAGTAAGCCCAACCATTTCAAAAATATCGTCCAATCCTTTGGTTGCAACTGTTGTAATATAAACAACAATATTCCGGACTCTAGCATGATTTTAAACACTATTAGACTGCGTAAAACCGGATATAACTGCCAACGTTGCTGTTCGAGGGTTTGTTTGGGGGTGAGCTTATTAGAGCGTAGTTGATGTTGTTGCCACGACGACAGTGGCGAAAAATCCCAACGCCACGCTAGTTGTAACGTTAGCACCACCAACATCGCTATCATCAACACCAAATAAACATAAACCATATGGTTATTGTAGCAGATTTGCACTAAAATTAGCAGTTCAATTTGCAAAAAATAGCAATTTATTATATAAATAATGATATTCTAGCAACTTAAAATAAGGAGGGGGAAATATGTCTGAGAATACAACAAAAAACTCTTATACACTTGAAAAGATTCTTAATCTTCTTGATCAAGATTTTCCGATTGCGTCAAGAACGATTAATTTATATTATTTTTCGTATTTAGTAAACTATATGCGCAAGATTTTACTCGAAAAAGTTTTTTCAATAGAAAAAACGACTATCTTAATAAATATTGGTAAACTGTTTGAAAGCTTTGAAGAACGTCAAGCAATATCTCTTCAAGAATATAATTTTAAAGAGATAGATGATTATATTGATACTCATATACAAGTATTGTTTCTAGATATCATCATTAATTGCGCTGTCATGTATCAAGAGTTAATTACTGATATTAAATTCGAAGCCGTCAAGCTCATCAACACCGAAGCAGTCCCAAACGAATTAGTCCTTCAAATTCAGGAGGATATGGAAGAATTGTTTCTCAGCTAGTACTTTTAACCACCTCAGTGAGGTGGTTTTTTCATGTGGTATTTTCGATGGCATCAACTTGCCCACCATAAGCTTTTTTAGTATAATAAGTAGATAATTTGACAGAATGGAGTTTTATGGATGAAGATCGCAAATGGCTGATTGTTCGAGTTGCGCTCGTGTTGAGTGTTGTGGATTTGATTGTTTATGGCATTTATTATAATCACCAAAACCGCCTCGACATCACCAAATATAATAAAGACGCTGCCATCAGTGCCAATGCCGACAACGGCAATTTTGACGAAATCATAATGGGCGATGCCAACGCACCAATCACTGTAATTGAATATGCTGATTACCAATGTCCTGCTTGTGGACGATATAAACAAGTTTTTCAAGGATTAGTCAATGATTACCCGGGTAAGGTTAAGCTGATTTTTCGTAATTTTATCTTGCCGAGCCACACTGACGCCCGTGCCGCCTCAGGTGTCGCACTGGCCGCTCAACGCCAAGGTAAGTTTTGGCAAGTTCACGCTCAGCTTTTTGAACGTCAAGCCGAATGGTCGGGTGCTGGCGAGAAACGCACTGAGATTTTTGAAGATATTGCTAAAAAAGCCGGTATGGACATTAATAAATTCCGCGCTGACCTCAAATCTGATGAGATTGCCAAAAAAATCAAATTCGATATGGAACTAGGTAAAGCTCACAACCTGAGCGCTACACCGACTTTAATCATTAACGGAAAATACGTCGATTCTGAAATCTGGGGCGACAAAGACAAGCTTAAGCAATACATGAGCAAATTATTAAAGTAGCCAATGATGTTGATGTGTGATATTTAACTTAAGCTCCTCATCAACCCCAATACGCAAAAACCACCCCGGTGCCTTGGGGTGGTTTTGCAATATAATTTTGTTTATGCTCTAATCAACAAGATAGAGCTGCCATTCGGCAGGCACCACGTCGACTGCGATCTTTTTGCACCTGGAAGGCACAAATTCGACGGCTATTGACATGGATTACTCCTCTTTTAATTGTCTGTCTTCTGCGATTTCGACCATTAGTCACTTATATTATCAAAAGACATGGCTAATATTTTATCAAAAAACATCACAAAAGTCAATACCATAAGCGTATTTCCTGTGGAAAAACCTGGCTTTTCTGTGGATTAATCACTAGTTTACCTCAAGAAAAACACCAAGATGACAATATCTTGGTGTTTTTCAGATTTAATGCTAATTGAGTGATTATTTGCGATGCTTTTTCTTTATTAAGATTACCGCTACAGTCGTCAATCCAGCAACCACAATCGCTACAATTACGATAAAGATTTTATTATCTTGAGGCCCATAACCAGAATTTGGCAAACCAGTAGCAATCGAAGTATTCGCTGGTTGTGGGTTGGTTTGCTGATGAATCGGTGGAGTTGGCGGGGTCGGTGGAGTCGGTGGCGCCGTCAAACGAGTCTGAATTTGCACTGGATTAGATTGACCAACGGCATTGACCGCACGAATTTGAATATCGTATTCAATACCATATTCCAAGTTATTCAATAGATAATGTGTATCATTTACCAACTGAGGCATATTCGTCCAGTTGGTTTGATTTGATGGTTTGTAAGCGATTTGATAGCCAGTAATTGGTGAACCACCGTTATGAGCTGGTGCCTGCCAAGTCAGATTTAGTTGTTTCGAGTATTGAACTTGACTAGCCTGCAATCCAGTCGGACTTGGAGTGACTGTCTGTGTGACTGTAATGGTTCGACTTGCCACGGCTAGATTATTAGCACTATCTTGCACGTGATAGACAATCAGATAGTTGCCAAGAGCGTGCGTATTAACTGTGCCGGTGTAGAAAATCCTATTCGTGATAGTACCATCTTGGTTGTCAGTCGCAGTCACGCCCTGCATCGGATCAAAACTCGAAGCGAAATCGATTGTTAAGTTCGTTGCACCTTGAATGGTTGGTGCGGTTTGATCACGAACCAGAATATTCTGAACGATAGCTGGCGTCGAAGGGCCAATATTATTGATTGCCCGCACTTGAATATCATAGAATTGACCGAAATTCAGACCCGACAAAGTCGCACTAGTCTGTGTCAAAGGCGTTGTATCAGAGTTGTTATAAACTTGCCAAGCAGTATCTTGATGGCGTTTATATTCGAGCTGATAACCGCGCAAAGGACCGTTGACCGTAGCCGGAACTTGCCAAGACACCTGAATGGAGTTGGTCGCGCCAGATTGACTAGCGGTGAGATTTTGTGGTGAGGTTGGGGTTTGTGACAGCACAGTCACACGACGATTAATAATCGTACGATTACCTGATGAATCCTGCACAAAATACACTACAGTATAACTAGCAACTTGTGCCGTATTGACCGTATCGCCATATACTGAGATGTTAGTAATATTACCATCGACATTGTCCACTGCCGTCACACCAGCCAATGGATCAAAAGTAGCATTTTGGTTAACAGTAGTTTCTTGGACACCATGCAAGACTGGCGCAGTCGTGTCTTTAATATTAACATTCTGGACAAATGCCGCTTGCGAAGTACCAGCCTGGTTAGTAGCTACCAGACGAAAATCGTAGTTAGCCTTGTAAGTGAGATTTGGGACGGTAAAAGTCAAATCTGTTGCCGTTGTCGAAAGCGTGTTTGTACCGGCAACTTCGATATATTGGTTATCAGGTTGACCAGACAACTTATAATACAGACGATAGCTAGTTAGTTGTGAACTACCCTCGTTAGCGGGACGTTTCCAATTAAGACGCACTTGATTTAGCGAATCAGTCGCACTCGGAATAGTTGGGTGTGACTGAGTGATTTGAGTTGCGGTTAAGTTTTGAGGAGCTGACGGCACTAATTCACCCGAGAAGCTAACTTCACGTAGTTCGACTTGCTTACTACCGTTCGAAACTAGGAACGCACGCCAGCGAAAATCACCACCAGTTGAAGTTAGCGAGTTTAAGTTCGCGTTAATCACCGAAGCGGGATTAGCCTGAGTCTCTGGAAAAGTCACATCTGGTAAAATGGCGGTGGCGATACTGGTAGTATCATTACCTTGCAACACCCGAGTATGATTAACTTCCACCCAAGAAGTGCCATTCCACCACAACCAAGTCTGGCCATTATTAATCGAAATCTGGTAACGAACTTCTTGCTCAGTTGTATTTGCGCCAAGAGTGTTAGTAAACGACAGTGCCTTACCATCAAAATGATGTGGATAAGCACTATGAATCACGGGAGCTGCCCATGAGTAAGTTGGCTGAGCGCCAATTACGCGTACCTCAATGTCATCCATTAAGGTTTCATAGCGATCGTCCAAACCACCATTGACAGTTATGTCGATATAAGTACGACGTGTACCAATCTCAAACTTATTGTTGTTATTAACACGATCAGTTAAAGTACCGGTAATAGTCGCACTAAACGGAACCCAAGTTGTGTCACTATTTGGAAGAGCAGTCGTCATGTAACTAGTTGGAGCCTGGCCTTGCACACCAGTAATTTGTGTTACACCCAGACGAATTCGGTTTTTGATCTCATCAGGAATTTTGCAGTTAGTGTATATGCTATTACCATCAGCAACTGAGAAAAAACCATCACTTAGAGTTACATAACCACTAGCACGGCATTCAAGAATAGCGTCTGGGATACCACCAGTATAGCCATTGTAATAGAGCATAACACTACGGTTCCACCCCACACCACCGTTCGCCCAAGTGGCTAGGTTAGCCCCAGCCACCGTAATACGCCCCGGTTCAACGCTAGTAATAGTTGCGACATCACCTTGACGAGTCTTTTGGCGCCAATGTGGTGCTTCATCAACTCCTGAGGTTGCCCAAGCAGCAATTTCGGCACGACCGAGTAAACCAGGTTTAGCAGATTTAATTTTACCAGTCACCTGATAAGTAAAATTATGGTTAATTGGTAAATATTTAGTAGTTAATAGATGATGACTTCCTTGTCCACCCTTAAACTTGTAGACTTTGTTGTTAGGATTCTGTGGATCAATCACAATACTAGTGCGAGTCGGATCGTAAACTCTGAACGCATCGTTAATATCAGCTTCATCAGCCGTTAAACGAAAAGAGGTTGGCAATACCGCTAACTTGGCGCTGTTAGGGGTGATATCAATTTCAGTTGCATTATATCGATAATGATCGAGGTGAGCGAAATTCCAAGTTGCTTGATTAGGAGCGGCGTTAGTAGATTGTTGGCGTTTAATATTCGACACAATTGGAATCAACGCCACGATAAACATCATCGCCAACAACACTGGAATAGTTTTCGTTTCGGTAATGATATATTTGACTGAAATCCGCGAGCTTTTGAGCGGTTTTTGTGTCTTATTAGCACTAACTTGTGCTGATGCTCTATTTGATCTTTTTTTGTTAATAAAATCCAACATCATCTCCCCTTTTTTTTGATAATTACACTTAAGTAATATTTTAACATAAGCGTATTATTAGGTAAAGTATCGATTCTAGAAATTGTTGTTTTTTATACAACATTATTCCTTTCTAGAATCTAACTATATCTAATTCGTAATTTTCGTACCAGTTAAGCCATTAATGGCATCAAGTGCGCCCTCTGGCGTAGTGATAATCGCTTGGCGACCGCCACCAGTTGACACGAATTTAATCGACGCTTCAACTTTTGGCAACATACTACCAGGTGCAAATTGCCCTTCGGCGATATATTGACGCGCTTGGTCAAGAGTCATTTGGCTGATTGACTGCTCGTCAGGTTGACCGTAATTGATCTTAATCGTGTCCACCGCCGTCAAAATCAGGAGTATATCAGCGTCAATGATTTCCGCTAACTTAGCGGCAGCGAAATCTTTATCGATGACCGCCTCAAGTCCGACTAACTTATCGTCCTTATAGTAAACGGGAATACCGCCACCACCAGCTGCGATCAAAATTGCTTGGTTATCAAGTGCCATTTTTACCAAATCAGATTCAACGATATCAATTGGTGCTGGCGAAGGTACAACCTTGCGCCAACCACGACCGGCGTCTTCTTTAACCGTAAAACCACGCTCAGTTGCCAGTTTTTTAGCTTCTTCTTCGCTATAAAACGGACCGATTGGCTTGGTTGGATTAGAAAATGCTGGATCGTTTGGATCAACTAGCACTTGCGTCACCATGGCGGCCACTGGTTTATTAATACTTAAAGCTTGAAAATTATTAAAGAAAGCGTTTTGGAGCCAATAGCCAATTTGTCCTTGACTCATCGCTCCACAGGTATCAACAGGCATAGTCGGAGTTTTTTCGGTATTAATCGCTTCTTCATGCAGGATAATATTGCCAATTTGTGGACCATTACCATGTACTACGGCCAGTTCGTGACCGGCTTGCACTAAACGCGCCAACAAACCAGCAGTTTGATTAGCGACTTGTTGTTGAGCAGTGGCAGTTGCCTTGCCGTCAAGCGACAAGGCATTACCACCGAGAGCGACTACGATACGAGTCACTACATTACCCCCATTAAGAAGATTACCACCACACTAATCAAGGCAAAAATAGCCATAATTGGAGCAACACGCTTCAACCAGTTCTTATACGGCACGCCCGCTAAAGCCAAACCAGCTAACAGTGAAGCAATAGTTGGTGCCATCATGTTCAGCAAACCAGATGCAGTTGCGAAGGCCACCACCATAGCTTCTTTGCTGGAGTGGACCAGGTCAGCCACTGGCGCAATCACCGGCATAGTTGCCGCTGCCAAACCAGATGACGATGGAATAATAAATGACATTGGCAGGTAGAACAAATAAGCCAAGATGCCAACTAGACCGCCACCGACGTTCTTAAGAGCTTCTTCACCCCAGTGAATAATTGTATCTTGGATACCACCAGCTTGCATAACCACTGATACAGCTGCGGCAACGGCAATAATCAGAGCCACGCTCAGTAGATCGGCCACGCCAGCGATGAAAGTATCGGTGATAGAAACTTCTTGTTTGGCAAAATCTTTAGCATAAATTGCTGCGATAATAGCAGTTGAAATCAAGAACAGAGCTGAAATCTCGTTAAAGTACCATTCACCAAATGGCACATTATGTGACATTCCGAAAATCGCACCGATAATTGGCAGATCTGACAGATATTTGTGAATATCTTGGAACAAAGTAATCTCAAAATTACGCCATGGAATCAGCGAAATAATCATCACTAAGAAAGTCAGCGCAAAAATCGCCATAATAGCTTTACGCGAACCAGTGTATTCTGGCACACTACTCATATCAAGCGCTTTAACTGATGGTTTGCCGACCGAGTCTTCTTTATAAGCACCGGCTTTTACCTTCGCAGCGTAGCGCATCACGAAGATAATCGCAGCGATTAGTGACAGAACCATAATCAATGCCTGAACACCTAGAATCTTACCTAGCTCCACACCCGCTGATTTAGCAGCGATACCGGTTGAGAATGGGTTAATGGTTGACGCCATCACACCAACACCGCCACCAAGGACGATGACCATTACCGCTGTCATGGCATTATAGCCAGCTGCCAGCATAATTGGCACAACTAGCGCGTAAAAGGCCACAGCTTCTTCTTGCATACCATAAGTAGTACCACCAATTGCGAAGAGAATCATCAAGATTGGGATGAGCCATTTCTCTTTGCCTTTCATTTTCTTCAGCAGACTGCCAAGTGCAGCGTCGAGTGCGCCAGTTTTCATTACCACGCCCAAGAAACCACCCAAGATTAAGACGAAGACAATCACATCAAGTTTTTCGGTCATGCCTTTGATTGGTGAAATAAAGACGTCCCAAGCTCCCTGACGTCGATCGGTTGTCGTTTCCTCACCGGTCTTTTCGTCTTTAGTTGTTTCGACTTTTTCGGTCGATTTGTAGCTACCTGCTTCACGGATTTCCTTAGAGGAATCGTTTGGATCAGGAATCATGTTATATTTACCTGAAGGAATAATCCAGGTCAAAGCAGCCATCAACGCGATAATTATAAATAGCGTGCTGAAAGCTGAAGGCATTTTAAATGCTTTCTTTTTTGGCTTATCATCTGTAGCCATATCTTATCCTTTCTTTTGTTGTTGTCGCTCTAGATTGTTAGAGCCATAATTGCTTCAATCGTATAAATCCGATTTTCCGCTTGATCAAACACCACGCTAGCTGGCGAACGGAAGACTTCGTCTGACACTTCCATCTCAGTTAACCCGTGCTGTTCAAACACTTGTTTACCAAAAATCGTTTCTTTGTCATGAAAAGCTGGCAGACAGTGCAAGAATTTAACATCGGCATTGCCGGTGGCTGTCATCAGCTCTCGATTGACTTGATACGCTTTTAGTAAACCAATTCGTTCGGCGAATTTATCCTCCTCGCCCATGGAGACCCACACGTCAGTATAAACGGCATCAACGCCAGCTACTGCTTGTTTTGGGTTATCGGTAATGGTGATTGACGCACCGGTTTTGTATTTAGCAATCAAAGCTTTAGCTTCTTCTACTAAAGCTGGCTCCGGAAATAGTTCCTTCGGTGAGCCAATGCGGAAATCCAGTCCCATCAGCGCCGCAGCAAACATCAAAGTATTAGCCACATTGTTGCGACCATCACCAACATAAGCAAGGCGCGCACCTTTTAGGAAACCAAGATTTTCTTCAATCGTCATCAAATCCGCCAAGCCTTGAGTTGGGTGAAACTTATCAGTCAAGCCATTCCAAACTGGCACACCAGAGTGCTTAGCAAGCATTTCAACCGTTTTGTGATCAAAACCACGGAACTCAATACCGTCAAACATCCGACCCAACACCTTAGCAGTGTCTTCGACTGATTCTTTTTTACCCAGCTGAATGTCATCTTTACCAAGATATTCAGCATGAATACCAAGGTCGTGCGCTCCCGTCACAAAAGCGCAACGGGTTCGCGTAGAAGTTTTTTCAAACAGCAGGGCAATGTTTTTGCCTTCATGAATGCGGTTTGGCACGCCTGTGTATTTATTTTTCTTGAACTGAATAGCAGTATCAAGCATCAGGCGAATTTGCCGTGGACTAAAGTCCTTCAGCGCCAAAAAAGACTTACCTTTCAGATTCAACATTAAATCTCCTCTCGTACTAGTGGCATTGACATACAGCGTGGACCACCGCGACCGCGACCAAGCTCTGCACCGACGATTTCGATAACTTTAACGCCAGCACGACGCAGTGCTTCATTAGTGACGTAGTTGCGTGCGTAAGTCACTACTACGCCTGGAGCAATTGCTAAGGTGTTTGAACCATCATTCCATTGCTCACGCGCAGCTGCGATCATATCGCCATCACCACATTGAATCAGGTGAATTTCTGGCACACCGAGAACATCTTGCAAGACTTGTTTGAGGTCTTGTTGGTAAGTGATGTGATAACCAACTTGGTTGTCGGCTTTTTCCATGATGTAAATATCTAATTTACCACCGTCGGTCAAGATTTCGGGGTGAATTGAGAATTTATCGTAGTCAATCATTGTAAACACCGTATCAAGGTGCATAAAAGCACGCTTTGATGGGATCTTCATCGCCACAACTCGTTTGAAATCCGATTCACGGAGGAGTTTTGAGGCAATTTTTTCGATAGCTTCAACTTCGGTACGCTCACTGATACCAATTGCCAAGGTGTCTTTATTTAATACTAATTCGTCACCACCTTCTACTGAGAAGCGGTTATTGCGGTTATACCACATTGGCACATGCGCATCACGGAAACGTGGGTGATAATTGAGAATATATTCCATGAATAGCGACTCACGGCGACGAGCTGGCCAGTGCATTTTGTTAACGCTGACGCCATTACCGATAGCAGCTGCTGGGTCACGAGTGAAATACAAGTTTGGCATTGGATCCAAATAGAACGGATATTCATCAACCATATAATGATGAAGTTGCTTGTTCTCTGGTTCCATGACACTAACTTCTTCTTTTTTGACACCAGCCATGATTTTGCGCACCATCGCTAAAGTATCCATATTACCGAGATAATTAATAATCGCTTCGGTTGAGTAACCATCATCTTGCTTCGACGCGCGAACCATTTCTTTTAAGAATTGCCACTTAATTTCTTCGGTATAAAGCGCTTCAGCGACTAGTTGGTCGAGATACAACACCTCAACACCATTATCACGCAAGACTTGCGCAAAAGCATCGTGCTCCTCCTGTGCCTTTTTTAAGAATGGCACATCGTCGAACAGCATTCGACCCATATATTCTGGTGTTAAAGCTTCTAATTCTTCGCCTGGACGATGCAACATAACTGTTTTTAAGCGTCCAATTTCTGAATTAACGCGAATTGGTTGATCCATTTTTGTTATTCTCCCCTTTTTAAATTAAAAGATATACACTATCATTTATAGCATAAGCATTATAAAAAGACAAATCTTTAATTAGTTGCCGGCGATGAAGCGGTCTTTGACTTGCTCGGCGTTCAAAATCGTGTGATAAACCGCCCCAAATTGCAGATTACCCTGGAAGAAGCTTTTACCTTCAAGCGGTGAACCGTCGGCATTGCGCCAACCGAGCAACTTACCACAGCCGAGACGCCAATAACCATCATAGTCCTGCGCCTGACGCATATTGGGGTCAGAGGCAACTTCCTTACCATCAAGATATAACTTCGAACCAGCCGTAGTGGAAAAAGTCACGACCACATGATGCCATTGATTATCAGCGTAGTTTTTGCCAGGAGGTGATGCTAAAGTAAACACTTGATTACGATAAGTACCAAACACCACCCGACCGCTTTTATCAATATAAATATGGCGGTCGTTAGCACCATTATTCTCGAATTTAGTATCACCAAAACCAATAATTTTGCCATTATTATCCCCCCGTCGATCAGTTCTAAACCAAGCCTCCAGTGAAAAATTATTCAAATCCTGATACCGATGCTGGGTGGGAATTGCCAAACACTGATCACTATTAAAATTCAACGCCCGGGCTGGGTTATCGCGCTTACAAGCGGAAGTGTTCGTGAAATTACTACTATATGAAGCACTATCAATTTTGTATTCACCACTGCGATTATTGGGCGATAAGTCGGTCTCGGTTCGCGGTGACCACCAAGATGTACGCTGATTCATACCGTACGCAGCAATTGGTCGTGGCAAGCCATGTTGCATGGCGCTTTTACAGGTAAAATGATGCGCCGTCCGCACCCGATTGGGCTGGTTTTTAATACTAGCAATAATCGATGCTAAACTCGAAAACTGCATCACTAGCAAAACTACCGTTCCACCGATAATTAGCACCGCAATAATCTGCCGACGAGTAGCAGTTTTTGAGCCTCTACGTTGATTGGCATTTGTCGGCGGAACTTCCACCACCAAGGAAATAAACAGTGGAATCAAACAAAATAGCACCGCAAAAATAATCTCCGGCACACTGAGCGATGGTCGTGGAACTAGAATAAAACGCCCTTTGTCATCCAGCTGACTAACTTTTGTGATACCATCTTCACCCGAGACTAGTTTTAATTCCTGAGCTTTTAAGCGAAACACTCCGGTGTTTACAATGCGCATATCAACTGCGTGATCAGTGCGTGGCATCACTCCCAGCACCGCAAAACTGACCCATGGTCTCAACCAAATCGTAATAATCGTCACCACTACCGATAACCCAATCAAACGAATTGGCCAACGCCAATACGGATTGAGCTTGTGAAAATTGGAAATTAGCCAAACAATAGTCATCCCCAAAATAAAGGCCGGAAGAGCTTTCCAAATCCAACCTAAATGTTTAGCAACCACTACTGCCCGGCCAATAATCTGCCCCGACTGCACTGTCCAGTTGTCATCAGAAGCATTTAAATCGCCTTTTGTGATAAAACCACCATCGCGCTCACCAATAATGCGGTGAGTATAGACTCGATCCTGCTGTGAAAAAGCAATAATGTCTTGGTTATGATATTGTTTAGCAGGATAAGTAATAATTAAAGTACCAACTGGCGCCGTCATACCCATACTTGGCGTGGAGACGAAAAACGCCCGATAACCTTTTGAAAAGGCAAAGAGTGCCGAGCCTATGATAACTAGGCTCAGCACTACCAACAGGGTTTGAATTATTTTACGAAAATTCACGCTTCCCCTGCTTGCCGTCTTACGCTCCGAACTGCCAAGTGAGCGGTTGAGAAATTTGTAATGATTGGTAAGCGGTACCAGCTGAAGCGTCAAGTTGAACTGACACATCGATTGGCACTGATTCGCCAGCATTAATCTGAGTTTTGGTTAGTTTTTCAAGCAAGTCGATTGAAGTGGTCAAACCCGCAGCGGTACCATCATAAAGCGTTTTAGTGCCTGACACCATTTTCACCTTAACCTTAGAGCAGAGGTCGCTAGCCTGACCTGAGAAACCGCTACCACCAATTGGAGTTTGGCTACATGCAGTTGGGTTCAAGCTAAAAGTTCTCGCTGGAATCGTACCAGTATTTTTCAAAGTAATGCTAGTCACAGTTGGTGTAGCACCTGGAATCAATGTTCCGCCACCGTATTTGTTAATGGTTGAACAAGTAGCAGTGTTAGTAGTAGATGCGCCACCGTCATAGCTATTACAGGTCAAACTACCTGATTTTTCCTCCATGGTCAAGGTACCCGTACGAGCAGTGTTAATGCTGTTCTGGATACTAGCCACGATACCAGCAAAAGCTGGAGTTAAGGTAAACGCTACCATTAAAGAAGCGATGCTACCAAAAATAATTAGACCTAAACGGCCTTGCAGTTTGTGCTTTGTTGTGTTCATTGCAATCCTTTTCTCTTTTTTTGTTGTTTTTTATATTATTGCATTATTATTGTATAACACGCTTATGGAAAAAGCAAGCTAGTTTTTTAAAAAAACATTACATATTCATGTACTAAATATAATATGTAATAATACTTGTTTTTTATGTTAAATTATTGTATAATTAAAAGGTATAGTTCATTAACTTATTAATTCATTTATTAGGAGGGTATAAAATGAGTAAACAAGAAATACACGTACTGTTAGCCGGCCCTGAAAAGGGCAAAAGCACGGGCATTAGCTCGCTCGTGCAAAATTTAATGCAAGCGCTACCATCAGCCATCAAGGCTGATTTGTTTAGTAGTGATTTTTATCAAGAAGGAGTGTCGGAAGGTGGTTATATAGACCACGATATGCCACTAACAGATGAGTCACTACAAGAGTTATCTTGTAAACTTCATCAAAGCGACATAGTGCATATGCACTTAATGAGTCGCTTTGGCGAAGTCACGCAAGCGGTGACTATTGCCGAAGTAGCAAAATGTGCAAACGTGAAATTAATTGTGCACTTCCATTGCACAATTGAAGAATTTCACGATTGCCATTCAAAAGAAGAAAAGAAAGCTATGGACAAACTCATGTCCATGACGGATTTGGTGATAGTTCAAAATCAGCTATCACTTAAGTTCGTGGAAAATAACTACAGTAATGCCGTTAGTTATTTACCAAACTTCATAAAGAATGTACCGGCTCAGGTGCAATACGACTCCGTAAAAAGAGTTGTAGCAATCGGCAATGTCGAGCGCAAAAAAGGCGCCTATGATATCGTCGAACTGGCACGTCTATTCCCAACACTGGAGTTTTATCTAGTAGGAGGAATTGAGCCGTCTTTTCAAGAAAAAGCTCGAGAAGAGGGATTTTTGCCAAGCAACGTAGTTTTAGCTGGCAAAAAGACTCAGGAAGAGCTAGTAGAGATTTGGCAATCTACCAGCTTATTTTTATTCCCAACATATTATATGGAGGGATTCTCGATGAGCTTATTAGAAGCCATGTCAAACGGATTACCTTGCCTGGTTTCCGATCAGAAATCAAACATGGAGATTTTACGAGATTCAACCAACAGGCAAATCTTCGAAGTGGGCAATCTCGAAGACATGGCCAACAAGCTACAATTCTTCTGCAATCTGAGTTCTAAAGAACTAAGAGAAATTGGTGAAAACAATCGTAAGATTGTGCTTGACAATTATACTGCCGATATTGTAGCCGATTCTTTAGTTAGGTTATACCAGGAGGTGATAAACTTATAACCTAGCACTTAAGTCGAGATTTTTATCTCGACTTTTTATTTGATTTTTACCACCATTATAGTATAATAATTATATGAAAAGTGTTTTAGTTACCGGTGGGATGGGCTATATCGGCTCTCATACAGTTATTGAATTAATTAAAAATGACTTTGAACCAGTTATTGTTGATAACCTGTCTAATTCTTCAATTAGCGTCCTAGATCGACTTGAAAAAATCACCGGAACGAGGCCTAAATTTTATAAAATTGACTTATGCGACAAAAAAAATCTCGAAAAAGTATTTAAAAAGTACCGTTTTTCGAGCGTTATTCACTTTGCTGGGTTTAAATCAGTTGGTGAATCGGTAGCTGAACCTTTAAAATACTACCGCAATAATCTTAATTCCACACTTACTCTCCTGGAGCTTATGAATAAATATTTCGTTAACAAACTGGTTTTTAGTTCATCGGCAACTGTTTATGGCGATCAAGTCAGTCCTCTAGCCGAAACGACACCAACAGGACAAGGCATCACCAATCCATATGGTCAAACTAAACACATTATTGAACAAATTTTACGTGATTGCGCAATCGCCAATCCTGATTTATCGATTACCGCCCTGCGCTATTTTAACCCAATTGGCGCCCACTATTCTGGATTGATCGGTGAAGATCCAAACGGCATCCCGAATAACCTATTGCCTTATGTCATGAAGGTGGCGGTTGGTGAATTGCCAGAGGTTGGGGTATTTGGTGGCGATTACCCAACGCCTGATGGTACTGGAGTACGTGACTATATCCACGTTGTTGATTTGGCACAAGGACATGTTGCGGCCATCAACAACATTCAGCCCGGCTTCGACGCGATTAATCTAGGTACCGGCCAGGGTACTTCAGTTCTAGAAATTATCAAAGCCACTGAGCAAGCCTCTGGAAAAACTATTCCTTATGCCATTCGTGAACGACGCGCCGGCGACCTAGCAGAAGTTTTTGCTGATTGCCATAAAGCCACTGAGCTACTCCACTGGCAAGCCCGCAAAACTATTCCGCAAGCCTGCCAAGACAGCTGGAAATGGCAAAACTATCGTCACAGTTTAAACAAAAAATAATCACCATTTCAATCTTATTTCAAATAAAAAAATCCCGAGCTCTACACATATAAATCGGGATTTTTAGTGTTTATTTTACTTCTTATCTACTGAGCCAAAAATATAATCTTTAGAATTAAGTGAACTGCGTAGGATATGGTGTAGATAACGAATAACAATACTTAGAATAAAGAACAGACCGAAAAAGCCGAAGCTAATTAGCAAAAACAACGACGACCAGCCTTCGATGGCGTGATTAGTTAGTTTCAAAACTAAACCATAGACCATGCCAATAGCACATATCCACAAAAACCCAAAAGCTATTTTTTGTGACAGAATCGTAATTGCATCAGTGTAATAAATCAGCGTATCAAACATCAGCACTAAATTATCAGAAAAACTACGGCTGTTTTTGTAAGATAAATCTGTTTCGATTGAAGTGCTTTTTAAGCCAGAGACAACGTAAGCAACACTTCTGTTAACCACATGTTTACCGACTTCAGCAATTTTGTTTTGACCGCGTTTTGATGACAGAATCATCACCGATGAGCTAATATCAGTTTCAAAAATATTGCGGAAATAACGATTCAAGACGGAATAAAATATTTTGGAGCTAAGTTTAGTAGTTTTTGGTGTTAAGAACACAAAATCGTAACCAGTTTGGCTTTTACGATACATGTCGATGATTTGTTCATAATCAATATCAAATGCCAAATCCTCAATTTCTACTAAATAATCACCAATCGCCAGAGCCATTCCAGCGTTTAGCGCCTGCTGATTACCATGTTTCATTGGCAAGTTAATCACCGTATAACGAATGCCATCCTCACTCAATTTCGCAAGTTGTTTTGAGCCTGATAAATTATCGACCACTACAATCTCAAAGTTTTTAAAATTGCGCTTTAAAATAGCGTGAATCTGTTTGATCTTATTAGCTGAGCTAGCTTTATGATCATTTAAAACGGCGACTACTGATAGGTAATTCTGCTCTAGAGCTTTTTTCATCTTATTTCCTTCCTGCTTCTCTTATAATATTTCGTCTAAATCATACATGGTGTTAATTTTACCAGAAAAAACTGTATAAAAATCCGGTTTGCTCGAATACTGTTTAATAATTGTTGGACGCGAATCATCAATTTCCGATGCCACCATAATTGGCTTAATGGTATATAACGATTTAACATATTTAATTTCGATATCATCGCGTAAATACTTCTTAGCTGTTTGCACCATTTCATCAAAAGCTGTTTTCGGAAAAATACCACAATGAATACAGCCACGAGCATGCTCAGGATGTTTTTGTCGCTCCTTATCACCACAGCAATCATACGGTGGAATTGAATCATAACTCGTAAAATGAGGAGTACGCGACACAGTTGTGATTGAATGGTAACTAGTTAAGCCAAATGGCATCACAGAAAAAAACGGCCCGTCCATCACCGTCAACCCAACGTTTTTAATATTATCTGATACATCACACAAGATCACTTCACAAAACTCATATTTGATTGGCAATGGCTCAAATCCGAGCATTTGATGAATAATGTTTGTTCCAGCATAAGTTGCGTTCAGCACAAAAGGAGCTGTGTATTTTTTACCACTGCGCAAAGTAAATTCATAGACTTCCCCCACTTGTTTAATTGCCACAATGTTGGCTTTAAACTGAAAATGGCAACCCAGTTCCACTAATTCTGCATACAGCTTCTCGCTAATTTTCTTCGCATCAAAGGAATATTCTTTTGTTAAAAAAGCTTTATCAATCGTATTTTTATTAAAATATTTTTGCTTGGGAATTTCATCGCATTGCACCTGAAGATTGTCGCAAAATTGCTGGAATTGCTCACCATTTGCCCAGCTATAATCAGATGCCACAGCATAGATTTTTTCAAAACCATCATTAATTCCCTCTTTAAAATCTTGATAAAAGCGATCAAAATATTTCGCTGACTTTGATGCTGTCGAATAAGATCGTGGATAATGATAGCCGTTATGCAACCGAGCCTGATTAACATAAGACCCTCGTTGGAAAGGCTCTGCTTCGGCTTCAAGAATTAACACCTTCGACTTAGGCTTTTTCTTTAAAGATTGCTTAGCGGCATACATACCGTAAATACCACAGCCAATAATAATTCGATCATATTTCTCAGATTTCATCAGTTCTCCATTTCAGCATGCTTAGTTTTAAATATGATTTTTTTTGAAAAAATATAATTAAGAATAATCACGATTGCGTTAGACATGATTTTAATTCCTAATCCATACATTGATTGCTGATTCTGTGCAACAAATGTTGTCACGAAATAACCAACGCCAATCATAATAATTGCCTGATCAAGTACCGCCGTCACGCCCCGCGCTGCTAAGAAATAATAGAATTCACGCACTGCGTCCTTACCACTATTTTTACTTTGAAAAACCCACAGGCGATTAGTGACATATTGAAATAGAATGCAGATTAATGTATCTAGTATATTGCCTAACCAAACAGGTAGTTTAATTATCTCGATAAATACATAATACAAGGCGATATTCAAAACCACTGCAATCACTCCAAAAATCAAATACAGAATTACTTCTCGATTGAGCGCACGCTTGGTAAGTGTTTTAATCATTTATTAGCCTTCGGACGATACGCCCCAAATAGATTCGCAAACAGAATCTTTAACAAATTATAATTACCTTTAAAGAAACTAATTTTAGTCGGCGTTTTGCCTTTTTTCGGGTAAGCCCGCGTCACCGATACTTCGCAAGCTTTATAACCTAATTGTGTCGCTCGTACTGATAAATATGCCAATAATTCATAAGTGTCAAATACTTCCCGAAAAATATCGACTCGCCCATCCAATAAATAGCGCATTGAGTAACCGCGAAAAGCGTTGGTGGTATCAGTAAACCACTGCCCGGCTGTTAATGAAATAATCGGCGCATGTAATAGTCGCAAGGAGATTAACCGTACTAACGGTGTATTAATGCCTTTACCGCCTTTTATAAACCGCGATCCTTGAATCAAGTCGTAACCGCCCTCCAGCTTTTCGATAAACTTTGGAATATCCTCAATACTATCTTTGTTATTGCCATCAATTGTGATAATTCCGTCATAGCCACGCTCTTTGCAAAAATGAAATCCCATTCGAAATTGCGCCCCCTGCTTACCAGTACCTTTTTTTACTAGCAGAGTGTTAACACCCAATTCTTTCATCTTATCGGTTGAGCCGTCAGTTGAACCACCATCTAAGATGATAATATCAGCAATTTTATCGATGTCGTGAGCCTGGGCTCGCTTCAGCTCAGCAATAATCCGCTCACCTTCGTTAATAATCGGGATACATACGCAATATTTTGTTCGTTTGGGGTAATATTCGGTTTGTGTAAAATCCGGAACTCCCGGCGCTTGAATTAACTTGGTCATACTGCAAAAATCTCCCTAACATAGCGCAAGGTTTTAATCACATCATCGTTTGATTGCTCTTTCATTTCAATTGACACATAGTGATTATAACCACTATCCACGAGTAACTTCTTTAGCTCCTTATGTAGGTGGCGTTTCTTGATTTTTTCGAGATTTGGCTCACTAATATGAATATGATTTACAAGCTTAATATTGTCTTTAATGACAGATAAATCTTCTTGATTGTAAATCACAGTGCCAAGATCAACATTCACTTTTAAGGCGGGTAGATTTAGTTCCTTTACAAAGTCAAACGCTTCTTGCGTGGTATTAATGAAATTTGTTCGATAAATTGTTGGATTCGGCTCAAGCGCAATCACCACTTGTTTCGCCTCGGCATATTCTGCAATTTCTCGGAAAAATTGCTTCGCAAGTTCAATATCACCAGCTGGATTAGGCATATTGCGGTTTTTTGGCGAACCAAACACCATATTACGACAGTTAATTTTATCAGCTAAATCGATAGCCTGCTTAGTTAAAGCGACTAATTTATCGTAACCACCAGTAAAAATCCCATCACTGACCTGATACCAAATTGATTGCATTGACACAATTGGTAGATCAAACTCATTCATCATTTTCTCAGCATATTCGGCGATATTATCCTGATGAGCGTATGGATCAACGGCAATTTTTGATGGAGCGATTTCCAAACCATTATATTGCTCTAATTCGCGATAATCAAAAGTTTCCCCAAAGCCAATATTAGAAATGGCTAGTTTCAATGGATGAACGAAATATTTGATATCTGATAGAATCTGATCACGCTTTAAAATATATCCGTCATCCGAGCCAAAGACTGCTGAATGTTTGGTTTTAAAATTATAATTAGCTGGATGATCCGTAATGTGGTTGGCAAATTGCTTACCATACAAGTATTCATATACCTCAGCCGCTGTAATCGGCTCAGTCGCAATATTTAGCACTTTAATCTGATTATCGAGAGCTAGAGTAATGTGATCAAATAAATAATCCAAATTATAAAATTGATAAGACGCTCGGCTATCAGTAAAGTTCAAAGCTGAGAAATTATTATTTGATAGCTCTTGAATTAAGCGCTCTTTCAAACTAGCCTTGATTTTTTGTAACTGGTAAAAACCGTTTGGTTGTTTCTGATAGCATTCGCTCAAAAAATCAATCTTAGCACTTAATTCATTAAACTTAGTTTCATTAAGCATTGATGGCGCTGGGTTTAATAAGTCATAAATAAAGTTCTTTTTAATATTAGCACCGAATAAAGCCGGTAACCGTACAATTAACGCATTTTCGTAATGTTCACGCACCATTTCCTCAAGTAACAGACGATTTAAGCCATAGGCCTCCATGCCATCCTTATCCATAACAGCATCTTCGTCTTTTTGGAAAGAGTCTTTATAGACATCGACACTCGAAATCAAAACTAATCGCTTGGGATTAATTTTTTGGATATTATCAAAGGCTTGCTGGATTAAAGCAAAATCCGCTTCACGATCTTGATTGGCTAAATATTTTACCGCCGGCACACCAGCATAAATTAGTAAATCTGGATTTAAACCATAAGCCTGCTCAATGTTAGTGTGGTCAAAACCCGCATCGAATTGGCCATTGCGAAAGATATTTGAACCAACAAAACCAGTATTACCGACTAATATATTCATCTTGAAAAACCTTTCTTTTTTTCTCTATCATAAAAAATTATAAATAACAGCAACGGAACTGACAGCCAAGCAGCGAACTGATATCTAAACAACGCTACCATCGCTAAGAAATATGTCCCATAGTAACCAGTCAAAAATATCATCGGCAGGAAAAAATAGTATTTTTTTCGATACAAAATCTTAATCCAAGCAATCCAAAATAATGTAAACGGAATTGAAATTCGGAAAAATATATTTATAAATGGAGTGTTTTTCCATAAAGCCTTTTGAATATTCTGTGATATATCGCGCTCAACATCAGGCAAAATAGATTGCCGTTTAATATCATAATATTTATCATTGGCACCTAGCTGTTTGAGGTTCCTATATTCATACTCAATCACTGGATGATACATTTGCGGATCAGGATAATTTTTATCTAAATACCAATAGCCAATAGTATTAAATAAAAATGCCTCTACATAACTCTTCGGACATTTTAAAAACATCTTCGTATAATATTTAAAAAATGCTAGCTTATTTTTGTTAAAATTGACAGAGTCAAAATGATTTTTTTGATAATCAGCAATTTGTTGATTTAATTTATAGATATTTAAATTAATCCTCGGGTAATAATAATGATATCGGTTGATTAAATCCTCCGATAATTGGTCAGCATTCGATACCACGCAACGCGTTAACTGCTGGGACGGAACGCTCATCTTATTGCGTTCAGCTTCAAAGTCTATAATGCCATAGACAGCTAAGAAAATTTGGAAGAACACGTAAATCATAATGGCACATGCAATCGGTAAAACTATTTTTTTATTTTTATTACGAAGATATTTAAAGATTAATACAAATAATAATAAAAAGGCAAGAATATATACACCATTGTTTCTCAATAAACACATCATCAGTGCTGACGCGCCTAGGATCATCTGTGTTTCTTTTTGCCGTAAAATCTCTTGATGAATCGAGGCTAAGGTTAAAATTAATACAATTAAAAACGCAAACAGCCCAAAAATCGTATCTTGCGAGGTTGAAATATACATAATTAGTGAAAATGGCAACACCACACACAATGCCATCATCTTGATAATTGCTACTGGTAGATATTTGCTAGCTATTTTCAAAGCGATATAAATGATTAAAATTGCCAATGCACTTTGTAAAAATGCATATATCGCCAGTCCAATTTCCGCACTACCAAACACACCAACGCCAATTTTCACAATTGTTAAATACAGCCAAGCTGAATGGACTATCGAATAAGTTTGAGTGATGGGAATATTTGAATCAGAAAATTGCAATAACTGATAACCAGCATCATAACCATATACCCCAGGAAATGAAATCAGGAAAAAAATAAATTGAATAAGTGCAATTAATATGATTGTTTTTTTAAGACTAAAGTGACGCTTTGGTTTTCCCGTAAAAGATGCTGTCAAAATATAATTCGTCGCTGGCACAAACGCCCAACTCAGCATGATGATTTTTAAGATTGTATCGATATGCCAATGAATAGAATGTGTAATATCAAGTTGAGCACCGATTACGTAAGTTAAGCTCAAAATACCAGCACTAACAAGAGTAAACAACTGTGTTCTTCTAGTGCTTAGATCCACTTTTTCATAAAAATAATAAAACGCAAAAAATAGCAAAAAAGCGAAAGTTCCGCTCAATTCCATCGGGTTCGCATAATGACGCATCGCCAATAATTCACAGAGATACCAAAAAACACCAACAGAGGCTAATACTGCGAAAATTACTCGCGGTTTCAAAATGGACTTTAAGCTACCCATACTGTATAATTATATAAAACTTAGTCAAAAAAGCAACTTGCACAGTGCTTATAAAAAGAGATCGTGAAATGAATATCAAAGGGAAAAATATAACTTTTATTTACTATAATTTTCAGAAAAACCAATCTATTAAACTTGAGAATAAATCACCAAAAACCAAGCATTTTATTATCTTATCACCAGTGAAGCTTAAAAACGATCATTATCTTCAGCTTCAATCAAAATCTGATAATCATACCATTAAAATCCGGCTTCTGAGTAAACGTCTCAAAGAAATTCGCTCCACCGAAATCAACTCCCGAGCACTTTTCTTTGATTTAAGGCCAGGTAGTTTTTTTGTAGATATTGTCGTTCCAGCAAACACCACCGCCAATCTCCATCAGTTAACAGTTAAGGTCCTTCCTATTAGCAACTTTCAAATTGATAAGACTTTAAAAATCAATGCTAGTCGGCTCATGATTACTCCATCATATCCAGCATATTCAAATCGCTACCGGTGTGCATTTTTACACGGACGCTTCAAAGCCTATACTGAGAGAAAACTAGATGCTAGCCTACTAGTTGTCAATGATACGCACGACACAATCACTACTTACGAATACGATGGAGTAACTGTACAGTCAGTTTCTTATGCACGCCTGCGAACTATTCTTCAGGATCACCATTATCAACAGATTTTAATTCATTTCTTCAATGAAAAATACGCTCAAATTCTAGATGCCACTGACACCAGCAAAACTAATATTTTCATTTACTCGCACGGAGCTGATACTTTATATTGGGATGCGCCGATTTATGGATGTCAATATTTCCAACCTCAGGCAGAACTAAGCAACGAGCAAATTGCTCTCAACCGCACCAAGGACCAAATTCTCAAACGCTACAACACTTATGCAAATGTGAAATTTGTTTTTGTCTGCGATTGGGGCCGTAAACATTGCGAGGAACTACTGGGTGAAAAAATCAATAATTACGAGATTATACCGTGTTTAATTGATGAATTCGTGTTTTTCCCTAAAGATCGTATCGCGGAACATCGCAAAAAAATCTGTATGATTCGTAGTTTTCATGATCTTAACTCTTATTCAATCGACACTAATGTTCGTACCATTTTAGAGTTATCACGTCGTGAGATTTTTAAGGATTTAGAATTTTCAATTTATGGCGATGGTCTCTTACATGACAAATTATTAGCTCCTATTAAAAATTTCCCTAACGTCAAAATCTACAAAACTTTCTTGAGTTCAGATGAGATGTCTCACATGTTTCATGAACATGGTTTAGCACTATTTGCTACGCGTTATGATTCGCAAGCAGTTGCTACATTGGAATGCGCCCTTTCTGGCACTATTCCCTTAACATCTTATGGTACTGGACTTAGCGATTTTATTAATGAAGAGATTGGTAATTTTAGCTCTCCAGAAGATTATATTCATATGGCCGATTTGATTGAGGAATATTACCATCAACCAAAGAAATTCATGAGCGATTCAAAAAAAGTACATGAGTCAATTATGAAAAGTGCTTCATCGAAATACACTATCGATAAAGAAATTAAGATGTTAAAAAATAGCACAGCGCCAAAATATTATCTTCATCCACAAAAACCATTAGCAAAACAGCCTCTTTTAACTGTTGTGATTCCGACTTACAATTGTGAGAAATTCCTATACAATAGCGTTCTGTCCCTCATTAATCACGATTATAACGATTTGGTTGAAGTTATCATTGTTAATGACGGATCAAAAGACAACTCAATCAAAATTGCTAATGAATTGAAAAAAATATCGCCCTCGGTCAAAGTTATCGATAAAGAAAATGGCGGTCATGGATCAACTATCAATCATGGTATCAAACACGCTACTGGTCGATATTTCAGATTAATGGACGGTGATGATTATTATATTACTGATAATTTTGTCACTTTCTTGCAAAAACTTCAAAATGAAGATGCTGATATTGTCTTGACTGATTTAGTCGAAGATTTTGCAATTGATGCCATAAAACGCAACAGTAAACACTATGACAACTTATTACATTATCAAAAACTTTACCTTGATGATTTAATTTATAGCGGTTATGGTTTTAAGCAATGGGGTCCGTTATTATCAACAACCACCTGCAAAACTCAATTATTAAAACAAGCAAATTTCATGATTGATGAACATTGTTTTTATGTTGATATGGAATATAATTTCTTGACATACTCTCAGTCTCAAACAGTCACCTATTATCCGCTAGAAATCTATAACTATTATCTCGGTCGCAGTGGTCAATCAATGTCCATTGAATCACGCAAGAAAAATTACCTTCATCATGAAAAAGTCTGCCTCCGCCTACTTGAAGAGTTTCGTAAGTCACAAGATTCCTTATCAGATCACAAAAAAACTTACATCTTAAAGCATATTATCGAGCCGATGTGCAAAGGACAGTATTATGTTGCAACTGAATTATTTACCTCTAATAAACCATTCCTGTCATTCGAAAAAAGCTTCAAACAATTTCCAGAATTTTATAATTCCCGAGAAATTGCTGGTAATTTAATTCGGCTTCACCGACTCACTCATGGTTTGTTTATTCGCTTCACCCCTTTAATGATCAAAACTCTCAATTTTATTAAACGTAAATAATAAGCTACGGTTTAACATTGAATTGTAAAGTGGTTTTTTCTTGACCAGTCTCTGGAGTGCGTACATCGTAGTCATGCCAGAGCTGGTTTTTGAAGGTTGAGAAGAAAGCGCGGAATTTACCACTTTTTGTGAACGGAGCAGTTCGTGAGAAAGTTTTTTCTTGACCAGCTGGTACTGTGCCAACTTCCATGCAACCAAAGTCATGATTACCATTATGCTCATCTCGAACAATGAAACAAATTAGCTCATTGGCGTAAATGTCTCGATTGGAATGGTTTTTGATCTTAAAGCTGGCAGTGACTGGTTCATTCACACGAGGGTTTGGATTTGATAAAGTTAAGCCTTGAGTGAGAGTGAGAGCTGGTTTAACATTGAATTGTAAAGTGGTTTTTTCTTGACCAGTCTCTGGAGTGCGTACATCGTAGTCATGCCAGAGCTGGTTTTTGAAGGTTGAGAAGAAAGCGCGGAATTTACCACTTTTTGTGAACGGAGCAGTTCGTGAGAAAGTTTTTTCTTGACCAGCTGGTACTGTGCCAACTTCCATGCAACCAAAGTCATGATTACCATTATGCTCATCTCGAACAATGAAACAAATTAGCTCATTGGCGTAAATGTCTCGATTGGAATGGTTTTTGATCTTAAAGCTGGCAGTGACTGGTTCATTCACACGAGGGTTTGGATTTGATAAAGTTAAGCCTTGAGTGAGAGTGAGAGCTGGTTTAACATTGAATTGTAAAGTGGTTTTTTCTTGACCAGCATTCATCATTTTGTATGAAATATTAGTAGCTGGCGTATGGATAGTCGGCATTATTTGTTTAAAACTACGCACTTCATTTTTATCGAGCGTAATTGGAGTGGTTTGTGTGTTTCTTCTTACATTACCGTTTTGCAACTCGTAAAAGACGGGTGCAACTTTGGTTTTATATTGACTCGTATTGGCAATTGAATATGACGCTTCAACTAAATCATTTGTTCGTGAGCCATTACTGACTGTAAAATTATTAATAATCGGTTTACTCTGGACAACATATTTATTAAAACAATAGTCTTGGCTATAATTTAGCTCACACGGCCTCCATATGTTTTCTCCCTTAGCAATACTACTAAGGAAAAATTGATATTCCCCTTCAAGATTTGCATCAAATGTTTTTTCAATTAACTTTGATTCGCCTGGCCTCAACGTCACGTCTCTGAGCATATAGTCGATATTTTTTGACAAAGCATCTCGTGCGGCAATACCAATGTAATCATAGTGAAAAGTTGTTTTTGTGTCATTTTTGACCGTAAAACTCACCTTAAGCTTATCACCAATAAACCGCTGACCAAATTCATCAGAAGAAGATACACTTAATGGCGAGGCCTTCACGGCATCTTGAGTCGACCCAAACCATTTCTTAAAATAAAGATAAAAATTACGATTACCATAAGCGCCACAATAAGCTTGTCCCCAACCAGCCGCTAACGCTCCAGCGTTTGGTTGATAAGGGGTGTAACGATATAATGCCGAGGTGGCTCGGTTTTCAATGTAGACATTAGAGCCACCACAAGCTTTGTTCGGATTATATTGAATAAAGTTATTACCAACAGGATAATTGCTCCAACCGCCGTCTAAAACTGAGCGAAATAGCTTAGCCGCCAGCCGTACTTGATTTTTTAAGCCATAATATTGTGCATCGCATGGTGCGGTATCTGGACAGCCAAAACCAGTGGCTGTACGATATTGAATATGATTTGGCCAAGTGTCGGTCACCAGGCTTTGTTCTTTTTCTAATAAAACCAATAACACTTGCGGATTGATGCGATAATCTTGAGCTGCTTGCCAAATAATATGCGCCGCCGATTCACCATCAAATAAGTCATCAGCCATACATACAAAATGTCCGTCGCGAATATTATATCTAATATTCGGATAACGTTTAGCTTTGTTGATATCACGGTCATTGCAGTGATTTTTTGATTTCAAAAATGCCTGAATCTGCGACTCAGTTATCGTGGTGTAATTGCTCATAACATAGTCGCTCATAATATTACCTGGCTTAAAGTTCGCTAAAGCCTGCGCCTGTTCTCTGTGATAAAAATAATAAGTACAAAACGACGCAACGATAATAATTGCCGTTATGATCGAGAATTTTAAACGTTTTTTGCGAACTAGGCGTCTCATTGAATTTCTACCTCACTACCATTAATAAGACCAGTTTTATTATCGGCTTCGACTTTGATTTTAATTGACCATTTGCCAGCTGATAATTGTTCAAGTGGCACATCAAATCCCTGGCAAGTAGCTGATGATGGATTATCGATCGTCGGGGCGGTATAAGTCAGCGTTTTTGAGCCGTTAACTAGATTCAAAGTACACTTGCCGGTAGTATGTAAAAATTGGTTAATCGTTACTCGAATAGTGAGTTTTTTAGACTGAGTGTTGACGGTTTTATTACTAATATAGCCAGTAATGTCATTGGCTTGATTTGGATCCTGACCTTCGTTTTGAATTGGTGTTTTTGATTGATCAGTTGCTTTGTGAGCGGTTGAATCGCTGCCATTTGGTGTAGTTGGGGCTTTCTCAGAAGATTGTTTGGTGTTGTTGTCACTCGAGGCTGGTGTTTGAGTATTGTGAGTAGTTTTTGACTCAAATGGAAAAAAACTAAACACCTTCGCTAAGATGACGTATGCGGAAATTAAAATCACTAGAATGATCAAGATTTTACTAATTATTTTTTTTGTTTTCATATAAACCTACTTTCAAAGCTAAATAATGACGTTGGTTAATCGTCTATTATTATAATGCTAAAGTTTATAATAGTCAATAAAATTAGTAGGGTATCAATAACTACAACTTGCAGTCAATTTTAATTGTTGAGCTGTTGCGCAATATCATACGCCCAAGTCATACAATCTTCCATTGAACTGTAGGTCCATTTACCGTAACGACCCGTAGTGTATACATTCTGCTGTTCAAGCTGTTCCTTAATAGAAGTAATTTTTTTATCGGTATCACCATTAATATGCACATATGCTGGATCCATGATAATCACCGATTTATCAACTAGCTCGATTTCGTCATCTAAAATCTCAACTGCTCGTAAACCATCAAGGGTTTTTGCTAGTTCTTTATCAACATCAATCGAAGCGTCTTTTGAGAAGCCAATTTCAACGTACAAGCTCAGCTTATCTTGATTAAGAATATTGTCATAGAAGCCTACTCGATAAAAATTCAATGTTTTGTCTGGGAAATATACCCAATGTTCTTGATTGTATTTTGATGATTTTTTATTGAATCCCAAATTAAAAACTAAGACTTTATTAAATGACATTTCCGAAAGAATCTGAGAATAATCATCACCCAATACTTCGAAAAACTGATTCAAAGGAGAGGTGTTGATTAAGTTTTGATAAGCAATCATCGTTCCATCACTCAGCTGTGCAACTTTTTGCCCTAAATCGATTTTTTCAACCTTCACACCAGAGATAATACTATTTTGATCAATCTGAGCTCGCAATTTATCAATAAAATATTGAGTGCCTTGCTTCAGATACAAAAAATGATCATTATATGTGACAGTTTGATTGTTTTTAAAATTCTTAATAATGTCCGATAGATTAGCATAAGGAAAGAAACGACCCATCGCATCGCGGTCCAAGGTTGTTAAATCAGTCGCATATAGCTTTTCGTTATAGGGTTTTAAAAACTTCTCAGTAATCGCACCACCGAATTTGCCATATAGCATATCCAAAAAGCTATCATAAGTTTCTTTTTCTTCTTTAAAAAAGAGATCATACACACATTCCAATAATTCATTTTTTTCTAATTGGTGAATGTTAGACTGAAAAGGATAATCAATTAATTTGCCCTTGTAATAAATTTTGGTAACTTTAGTTTGAGTGATGATTTCATCTTCTTCAACCAGACTTAAGAATAATTGCTTCATTTGTTCAGTTTTAAAATGATAAAAATGCCCAGCATAATCCCAAACATAATTTGGATTATGAATTGTGCGACAATAACCACCAAGTTCTTGCTCTTTTTCGACGATTAAAAAATCTTTCTTGAGATAATAAGCGGCTGTTAAACCAGAGATGCCACCACCGATAATTAAATTTTTAATTTGCTTCATTTTTTTCCTTTCACTGTCCATTGTTTCTTCAAACTCGTTACTCCGCCAAAATCATGATCACTTAAGCTCCAATCATACTTTATGCCAAACTCACCAGCTGGATTGAAGTTCGCAATGCGATATTGACAATCCTTTGACCATAATTCCACTGCCAAAAAATACGGACCAGGTGTTACATTTAATTCAATCTCAACCGAAACTTGATTTTTGCCAAGTAAACTTGGCACACCTTCACGATTTGAGACAAAGTTCGCCACATGTAATCCATCTCGTCTAAATAAATCAATAGTCACGCAGTCAGCTTTGAGATGTTTTTTCCATGAGATATCCACTTTAAGTTTCTCTTTTACTTTAAATAAGTCTTTTTCTTTATTTGAAGTCGCATCAAGAATCCTTGTCGTCACACCACCATTATTATCATCAATCAGATGGCTCACTCGATCATAGATAAATTTTTCATTCATATTGCTATATTTCGCAGCCACTCGTAGTGGATCACCAATCGTATCGATTTTGCCATCTTTAATTAGCACAGCCTTATTGCAGAATTTCTTGACAGTACCCATATCATGAGTCACCAGCACGATCGTCTGACCGTTTGCTCGATACTCTTCAAACACCTCAATACATTTTCTCTGAAAAGCCTCATCACCGACTGCCAGCACTTCATCAAAAATCAAAATATCATTTTTAGCCTTAATGGCAATTGAAAATGCCAAACGGACTTGCATACCACTCGAGTAGTTCTTCAGTTTTAAATCCATAAACTCCTCAAGTTCAGCAAATTCCACAATTTCGTCGTACATTTTATTCATTTGTTGGCGTGAAAAACCAAGCAAAGCACCGTTTAAATAAACATTGTCTCGGCCAGATAATTCCGGATTAAAGCCAACCCCTAGCTCAATAAACGGCGTTAGATTGCCGTGCAGTTTAATTTCACCTTCATCTGGTGAATAAACCCCACAAATCGTTTTGAGCAAAGTTGATTTACCACTGCCGTTACGACCAACAATTCCGAAAAAATCACCTTTATTGATGGTGAAACTAATATCATCCAGCACTTTGTGAACTTGTTTTTCGTTGCGTTTCCAGCCGTTAACAATAATTTGTTTTAAAGAATTATTGTTATATTTTGGAATAATAAAACTCTTTTTTAGATGACAAATCTCAATTGCTGGTTCGGTTTTTTGATTTTTAGCCATTAGACATTCTCCGCAAAATACTTTGATTTTTTCTTAAAATAGACACTTCCAACAATACAAATCGACGCAATCACCGCAAACGGAAAAATCGTTAAGCGTGGTCCAGCATTTGATGACCAAATTGTCAATACCTCTGGCGAATGTAGCAATGCATAACGAGCGTCTTGAATAATCTGCACCATTGGATTTAAGAAAAACCACTTCTGCAAACTTGGCGAAACACTCACCAGTGGAAAGATAATCGCACTACCATACATACCAGCCTGCAATAAAATTTCCCAGATATAAGAAATATCGCGAAACTTCACATAGAGCGTCGCCAATAAAAACGCCACACCGAGTGTGAAGATAAACAACTCCAACAACACTGGAATTAAAGTCAATAAATGCCAATCAAATTGCACCCTTGATAATAGTGCAAACACAAACACCACCACGAGGCTCAGGCCTAGATTAATCAACGCCGACACAGTCGAGGCAATAACGATTAGATAGCGCGGAATATTAATCTTGCGAATGAGCGAACCGTGCGACACGATGGAACTTGCGCCCAAAATCGTCGCTTCTGTGAAAAAGTTCCACAGCATAATTCCCAGCAATAAATACACTTCATAATGTGGCACACCTTTCGCGACTGGCCACACCACCGTAAACACGATGTACATAATTGAAAAAATCGCTAACGGCTTCAATAATGACCATAAATAACCCAAGGCTGAGCCCTGATATCTGACTTTAAAATCGGTTCGAACCATTTCACTGAGAATGGCACGATTTTTTTCATGTAAAAATCTCATAAATACGCTAGTTATTATAGTAGACGTTGTGATTTATTTCAAGTTTAGTTAAAATAACTTCATGACCAAAACTGATGTAATTTTGATTCGCAACGCCAACCAATTTGATTTTGGCGGTGCTGAAAAATATCAAGTTTTACTGGCACAAGAATTAGCCAAAAACGGTTTAACGCCACTTATCGCTTCTGGTCATCAACAACTGCTTAATTCCGCCAAACAATCTAACCTACCGACCGTTAAATCGCCCTGGCTCAAATATCAAAATTTTGCTGGCTGGCGGATTATTTTAACACCACTGTATTTTTTGTGGCAAATCCGCTTGTATTATTTCTACCGACGTTTGTTTAAAGCTTGCCGACCACAGATTGTCCATATTCACAGTCGTGATGATTTTATTGCTGGCACTTTAGCAGCGCACCACCTCGGCATCAAAGTTTTTTGGACTGATCATGCCGATCTTAAGCATATTCTCCAGAATACTCAAGTTCGTTTCAAAAATCCTATCGGTAAAACTATCTTAAAACTCGCCCTTAAGATTAATCGTCTAATTTTGATTTCTCAAAGTGAAAAAAGCGCCATTAGTCAACACATCAAGAACACAGATCCTTTCTGGCAAAAAACCATCATTATTCCAAATGGCGTTAACGATATCATCAGCACCAACAAACACCCAACTCACTATCAGCAGACTCAATCCTGTTTTACTTTTGCCACATCCAGTCGATTAGTTAAAGATAAAGGCATTGCGGAAGCGATTACGGCTTTTAATTCTGTTCACAAAAGCCACGCCAATTGCCAGTTATTAATCATAGGTGACGGGCCAGATAATCAAAAATTTAAAAAAATAGCCCAAGGCAATACCCATATCCATTTTTTAGGGTATCTTAATCAACCGATAGACACACTACAATCAGTCGATTGTTTTTTGATGCCAACTTATCACGAAGGGCTTAGTTTGTCTCTGATTGAAGCCTGTATGCTACAGCTACCAATTATTACTACTAATGTTGGTGGAAATCCTGAAATTATCACCAATCAGCATAACGGCCTTCTAATTCCGCCTCGTGACGCCGAGGCGCTGAAACAAGCTATGCTTAAAATTATTAATCACCCTGACCTCGCCCATCAGCTCGCTTCTCAAGCACGTCAGACTTTTGAGCAGAAATTTAATTTTACCAAAATTGTGCATGATCAGATTATTCCCCTATATTTTTCTGAAGATGATACAATAAAATCATGAAACCAATCACTGCTCGCTTCAATCTCGATCCAGTTGCCGAACATCGCCTCTCAGGTGTTGGTGGCTATTCGAAGCGCTTATTCGAGGCGCTTAGCCAACATCCAGGCTTCCAAACTGAAGGATTTTATTTTAATTTTCGTAATCAACGCCCTCAACCACAAACCACTCTTACAAATTATCGAGCGCTCAATTTTCCCCTAAAAATTTACGCCAAACTTGATAGTTATGGTCTACGTTTTCCTTTTGATCTGTTTTTAAAACCGGTTGATGTAACTTTTTTCCCGAATTTCGCAACCTGGCGTACCACTAAATCTAAATTGTCAATCACTACCGTTCACGATCTGACTTATCTATATTTTCCGGAACTGGTTGAAGCGAAGAATCTCGCTCACCTCCGTCGCGTTGTACCTCGCACGCTCAAACATGCCGATCTAATCCTCACCGTTTCACAAGCCGTTAAAAATGAAATTATCAAGGAATTTCATATCAATCCCGATAAGATTTTAGCTCTGCCGATTCCCGTGAGTGACCTATTTCGAGACTTCAATCCCACAACTACCACTGCCCAACTCCCAGCTGAGCTTCAGAATCAAAAATATATTAGTTTTGTTGGCAATTTTGAACCTCGTAAAAACCTGCCTACGCTGATTCAGGCTTATTTGCAACTGCCAAAAAATCTCCGCCAAGACTATAAGCTCGTCATTGCTGGTAGTCAAAGTTGGAGCAATCAAAAAGCCCAAGCTTTAATTGACGAGGCTAATCAGGATCAACCAACAATTTTGCAACTTTCTGGTTTAAGCGATGAGGAAATTGCCAATTTATTACATCATTCCAGCCTGCATATTTTGCCGTCTTTGTATGAAGGTTTTGGTATGCCGATTGTTGAAGCTATGACAGTTAATACTCCAGTTATCGCCTCCGACATTCCAGTTTTACATGAATCTAGCGGTGGTTCGGCGGTCTATTTTAATCCTCACTCCGCTAGTGATTTGAGTCAAAAAATCACTCAAGTCTTAACTGATACTTCATTGCAACAACGCTTAATCAAACAAGGCAAAATCTTCGCCGATAGCCTCAGTTGGCACGATAATACTGACAAAATCCACCAGGCCGTCGCACAATTATTACAGTAATCACATTCGACGATTCGCAACTTTAACTCTTTATGCTATAATAAACTTAAACAATTTATGAAAGTCAAAAAAGCCCTCATTATCCTTATTATCGCTTTGCTACTAGCAACGGTCACGGCAGTAGTTTTAATATTTACTTTACCTAAAAAACAACCAGCTCCAACTCAACCAACCGATAATTCCCAAACCAAATCTAATGAACCAATCGTTGATCCACTAGGTCAAAATGTGCTTGATTATCAACTCGAGGAAAAACCCGCACCACAGCTAGCTGACCCGAACGATGGTTATCCACGCCAATTAATTTTAAACCAATTCAACCGCTTGCCAAATGGTAATGTCGAAATTAAAATTCAAACCGACCTCAAAAACACCAGCGACAAAAAAGCCACCTGTCGCCTAGTTTTAAATGGTAAGCAATATTTAACCGAAAAAGCAGAAATCAACAAACAGTTTGCCAGTTGTCGTCCACTAATTGTCCACGAAAGCGACATTAAAGACGGCACTAACACCTACGAAGTTTTCTATCAAGCCAGCGACTACAAAGATCGTTACGCTGGTGAAATCGTCAAACGTCAATAGTCAAGCGCTAATAATAATTATGTCGCTACTTAAACTAATTTAAAGCGCTCTGGAAAAAATTATAAACCGCTGGTTGATCAGATTCAACGATATTAGCTGGTGTATCATCAGCTACAATTTTACCTTTTGCTAAGAAAATCACTCGACTGGCCACATCCAGCGCAAACCGAATATCGTGCGTCACCACCACGACCATCATGCCCTCGCCAGCCAAGCCTTTAATAATCTCCGCGAGGCCATCGACATTGGCTGGATCAAGCGCACTAGTCGGCTCATCAAACAACATTAAATCGGGATTTTTAGCCAGTTCTCGAGCAATCGCCACCCGTTGTTGTTGTCCACCTGAGAGTGATCCTGGATGCACTTCGGCTTTGTCAAGCATCCCGAGTTTTTTAAGAATATCCTTAGCATTTTTAACTGCCAACTCACGCGGTTGCTTATCAACTTTCATCGGCGATAAAATAATATTTTCTAAAACCGTCAGATGCGGAAATAAGTTAAACTGCTGAAACACCATCCCGATGTGATTGCGCATCTCGCGTGCTTTAGCATCGCTCCGCAATAAATCAACCTCATTGAGTACCACTTTACCACTAGTTGGCTCTTCGATTTGATTGATACAGCGTAGCAAGGTGGATTTACCGGCGCCCGAACTGCCGACCAGTGCCACAATCTCTCCTGGCGCCACTGCCAGATCAATACCTTTTAATACTTTTAAATCATTAAAACTTTTCCTAAGTTTGGTGATTTTAAGCGTCATTTTGAAGCCTCTTTTCTACGCGAGTCATTAATTTTGTAAAAATAGTCGTCAGAATTAAGTAAATCACCGCCGCCGCAATCAATGCCTCAAAAGCTGTAGCAGTTTGGAAACGAATATTGTCTGCACCTCGCATTAAATCAGTTGCGCCAATCCAGCCCACAATTGAGGTTTCTTTGAGCAAAGTAATAAATTCACTAATCAAGCTCGGTAAGGCGACTTTGAGTGCCTGAGGCATGGTCACATACCAGATTGTTTGCGGATAACTCAAGCCCAGCGATTGTGCCGCCTCCCATTGACCTTTTGGTAAGCTCTCAAAGCCTGCCCGAATCAACTCTGCCACGTAAGCGCCAGAGTTAATACCAAAAGCCAGCGCCGCCACGACCAGTTTTGGGATATTTTGGTAACTACCAAACACCACATAATACATAATTAATAACTGCACCAAAACCGGCGTACCGCGAATCACATCCGTATAAAACTTCGCCAACCAAGCCAGTGGATTAAATTCCGACCATTTTCGGAGTCGTGCCGATGATGACTTCCGCCAAAACTTCAGCGGATAAACCCGCGATATTCGCATCAAAGCCACCGCTAAACCAATCACCACACCAATAATCGTCGATACCGCTGCCAAAAACAACGTCACACCCAAACCTTTGACCAAATACATATAGCGCTGATCACCCAAGAAAATATTTGCAAGACTCATCTGTTCACTCAGTGGTTCTGAAAAATGCTTTTCAATGAGCCGTTGATACGTTCCATCCTGACGTACACGCTTGATTGTAGCATTCACCGCCTCGAGTAGCTCGGTTTGATCTTTACGCAGAGCGATAGCGTAATTCTCTTCCGATAATTTGGCATCGAGCATTTTTAGGTCGGGATTGGTCTTGATGTAAGTTTCAGCTGGCGCATTATCAAGTACCGCCGCATCAATACGTCCACTACGCAGTTCTTGCAACACCACCGGTACCGCCGAAAACTGAACTTTAGTCACTTGTGGCAAATGTCCAACCACATTATCGCCGGTTGTGCCAAGTTGAACACCGACTTTTTTACCAGTTAAATCATCCTTGCCGGTAATTCGCTGATCATTATCGCGTACCACAATCATTTGGCTCGCTAAATAATAAGGGTTGGAAAAATTCACATTCTGGGCGCGCTCCGGCGTCACACTCATGCCAGCAACTGCCATGTCGATCTTGCCAGCTTGCAAGGCTGCAATCAGACCGTCAAAGTTCATTTCCTCAATCACAAGCTGACGGCCGGTATCATTGGCAATTTCCTGGGCTAAGTCAATATCAAAACCAACAATCTTACCACCTTGACGATATTCAAAAGGTTTAAATCCTGGGTCGGTACCGACGACTAATTTTGGTTTAGCTGGCCCTGATGGTCGCGCTGGATGTAACACTAGCCAGCCAACTATCGCTCCGATGATAATTACTAAACTTAAAAATAGACTTAATCGTTTTTTATGCGCTGTCATTACTACCTATAATAAAGTTTATGGCTAAAAATGGCAAGTTATTTATGTTTATTTTATCCATTCGTTACCTTCGTTGTTATTATTACAATATTGTAAAATTAACCACTATTTTAAACATTAACTCTTTAAAATAGCCACTTTATCGTCATATTTAGTCATTATTCAGTCCAGAAATCGCCCGCATCATTGACTTTTTTAATTAAACATTAGACAATGGTCTTGCACACAAAATCACATAAAAACATGCAAAAAAGGAGAATACAAAAATGAAAAAAATTATTAAATATACAAGTATTGTGTTGACTTCGGCTGCGATTGTCGCTTTGCCAGTTTTTTCAGCCAGCGCTGAAACCTCAAATACCGTTATTACTGCTAATATTGGCTCAACCATTTCGGTTCAATCGACTAGCAACGTTGCCTTGAGCATCAACCCAACTGCTACTCAGGCTAAAGCTTCAAGTGGTAAGGCAACTGTCACTGTATCAACTAATAACGCCACTGGTTACAACCTGAAAATTGGTATGAACGGAGCTGACCGTAACTTAAATAAAGCTAGCGACAACATTACCGCACACGCTGGTACCCTAGCTGCACCTACCGCCCTCGCTAACAACACTTGGGGTTATCGAGTAGAGAACGTTGGTGGTTTTAATGCTGGTAACGTTACTCCAGAAAACAACGTTAACGACCTAGCTGGAACTTTCGCTGGCGTCCCTGCTCAAGGTGCCGAAGAACAAATTAAAAACCACAACGCGGCTGTCCAAAGCAACACCACCGATGTGCTATTTGGCGCTAAAGTTGACGCTACCAAACCAAGTGGCGCTTACACCGGCACCGTCGTATTTACCGCAACTGCTAACTAAGGATTAATTATATGAAACAACCTCTTCAGACTATCACCGTTATTTTGGCCAGCATCGCGTTAACCGTGATTTCAGCTCTAGCTATTAACTTACCAGCTTCAGCTAACACCAAACTAACCGAGCTTGCTGTCTCCCCTGCGAAAGCCACTCCTGAACTTAAAAAAGGACAGACTTACAATGGAGAGTTCACGGTTTATAACTCTGGAGAGGTTGATTTAAAAGTTAAAGTTTCGGCCTCGCCATATGATTCGTCATATGGGGGTTATAAACTATCATCATCAGATAATAATCGCAGTTTAATTCACAAATGGATTAAATTTGACAAATCAGAAATTGAGGTCAAAGCCAAAAGCAATACTGTCGTAAAATATACTATCAACACCCCAAAAGATATTCCCGATGGCGGTCAATATGGCTTAATCAGTGTTGAGACCATTAATAATCAACCAGTTCAAGCTTCGGGAGTTGCCACTGTTTTGCGTCTAAATATGCTAGTTTATGCCTCAACTGACGGTCAGAACCACTACAGCGGTGATTTAACTGATGTCAAAATCCCATTCCTGAATATCGGCTCAAACAACAACTTCTCATTCAAAGCCACTAACACTGGTAATACTCACTATGAACTAAATTCGGAGTTCACCATCAGTGATATGTTTGGCAAACAGAAATTATCGATGCAAAAAAGTGATTTAGCTTTACCTGGTCTTGACAAAACCATTACTTTTAATTGGGATCGTTCACCGCTTTTTGCCTTAGTTAAAGTCCACCTCAAAGCCAATGGTCTTGATAAAAAAATTGATGAAACCAAAACCGTGTTATTTGTCTCACCAGTTTTCTTCATCATCCTTGCTACAATTATCGTAATCTTAGGAGCAACTTATGTCGCTAATAAAAAACTTAAATACACATATAAAAAATAACGGATCAATCCTCACGGTAATTGTTGGTGGCGCCGTCATCTTAACACAGGCTCTTATCTATCAAGTACCATCAGCCTCCGCAAGCGATACCGTGATTAACACGCAAGTCTGCCAAGGTGGGCAAACGACTGTTAATATGCCATCAACAACGCCAGCTAACGGTGCTTCGATTAACACTAATCATATTAATTATAAAATTCAAACCGATTGGGCGAATTCCTTAACAGTCAAATTAAATGGCAATCAGGTTTTTAGCCAAGCTGTTGCTTATCAAGCGGGCGTTGAAACCACTGTTCCACTCAGCAACCTCCTGCCATCACCGCAAACTAATACTTTAACTATTGAAATCAAAGGTGGCTGTCCAGAACAGACTATCACGCGCACTACTCAGCTAACTTTTCTAGCAGATGTCTTGAATTACGCCACCAAAAGCACCAAAAATCGCTCTCCTGAACTCACAGGTGAAGTCAATAATCCCGATCTTGAAGTACGGGTTCGTATCAACGGCTATAGTGGCTTTTTCCGCGCGATTAATCATCGTAATGGCCGTTGGACCTTGCCAGCTGGTACAATCGCACCAGATTTAGCTGATGGTACTTACGATATCCAAGTAGAAAGTTTTAACTTAATTACTAATCAAATTGTTCAAGTTAGAAACTACCCAAACGGTCTTCGCATCGACAACGTAGCACCAGATGTAACTTTTAATCCTCAAGCCGAATATGACAATCGCAGCCCAGAGCTCACCGGCACTGTTAACGAACCAAACACCACGATTGAAATTACCATCAATGGCCACACTTATACCGCCACCAACGATAGCCCAAGTAGCTGGAAATTGCCAGCTGGTGCGATCAAGCCCCTAGCTAATGGCGAGTACGAAGTAATTATTAAAGCTACCGATGCGGCTGGTAATGTCACTGAGATTCGCTCCCGCATTAAAATCAATGCTAAAAATTCCTTTGGCTTCTTGATTGCACCGAACACTGGCTACTTACGAATCGGCCAAACCAATATTCCGAGCTGGCTAATTTATCTCATCATTATTGCCACTATCAGCACAATCGCCGTTAAACGTAAATCTACCGCCAAAGCCTAATTCTTATCCATGCATGTCATTCATAAAATCACCTTGAGCTCGAGGTGATTTTATTGTTAAAGGCCATAATTAATCCTTCGGCTTTTTGTCTCGGGCTAAAATATTGGCGATTTTTAAATCAACTGGTTTAGTCAGAAACTGCTTAACCCGTGAATCCGGAAAAGCTTTAATTAAACGGCGATAGCGACGGTTTACAGTAGCTAATACCTCGTCTTGCGTACGTTTCAAATCAGCCACTTCGGCGATAGCAGTTTTGCTGAGACCATACAGTTTTTCGCCCAAACCATCTGAAATTTGGCGCATCCGCTGATCAATTTCATCGATAATCAACAGCTGTTTCTTGAGCTTGATCATTTGTTTGATGGTTGCAATAATATCCGCCAATAACGCCACCAGAATCAAACCAAGAATAATTAGACCAGCGCGACTCATTAACTGCGGTGCCACACTCATTAGCATTGGCTGAATAATTTTCACCATAAACACGCAGGCTAGACCCCAAATCAATGAAAATTCCAAACAAATATAACCACCGATATTAAACGGATAATCGCTATAATCCCACCAGCGTTGTTTAAAGAAAATACCCATCAACCACCCAGCGGTCAACTCTAAGGCCGAACAGAGCAAAGTCGCCGCTAAAAAGAGCCCGAACAAACTACTAGCAAATGGCGCCGTCACCCACAGCACTAACAAAGCTCCAAAGCCATAAATTGGACAATACGGACCACTCAAAAATCCGCGATTAACAAAAATACCGCGACTGGCGGTGGTATAAATCACCTCTATACACCAGCCGATAAAGGCATAAATCACCAACAACCACAAAATTAACTCCAAATTCATGCTGATTATTATATCATAGGGTTGGTGGTTGCTTGGAACGATAATCACAACCATATTCCCAGTTGGTACAGCCATAAAATTCCGAAAACGGCCCTTGACGCTTGATAATTTCACCATGACCGCAACGCGGACAGCGAATGGCGGTTTGATCGTGATTATTTAATAATAGCTCTAATTCTTTAATAAATTTTGACTTGCGGTATTTGTTGGTGATAAATACTACCGCTTTTTTGGCTCGCGTCATCGCTACATAAAACAACCGCCGTTCCTCGCCATCTGGAAATTGGTCACCGCTACTCAGCACTAGACTGAGAATTGGATCATCACTTTTGCCAGATGGGAAGCCATATTTACCACTGTTGCAATTTAAGACAATCACATAATCCGCCTCAAGTCCTTTTGATTTATGAGCGGTAATAAACTGTAAATTAGCTTGCTGACCGCGCCACTGCCCATCAGTTATTAGATAAGTCGCCGTCGCCTGTTGATAATTGACTCGCAGGCGGTGATTTCGCCCCACGATACGTTTTGTAAAATCAAAATTATACCGCCCAATCAGATAAAAACTATCATCAGGTCGAGCGCCGTCAGCTAACAATTGCTTCATTGCCTGAATGACCGCTTCGGTATCATCATCGGCGGTTGATTCAATAATTTGGTAGCTGGTTGGTGGTTTGTCGGCGGGTGCGACCAGTTTTTTCGGTAATTGATGGGGATTTTTTAAAATAAAATCAGAACTCAGACTAATCAATGGCTGATTGAACCGATAGGTAGTTTCAATCCGCAGTAAAGCTGTCGCACCAAAATAACGCTCAAATTGTGAAAACAGCGTGATATCACTGCCGGTAAATCGAAAAATCGACTGCCAATCATCGCCCACGCAATAAAACTTAACATCGGGATTTTGTTGACGAATTGCTTGTAAAATCTGATACCGCCCAAACGATAAATCCTGAAATTCATCCACAATCACATATTTAAGCGGACAACAATATTGCCCGCTCGCCAAATAAGTCGATGCCTGATTAATCATATCACTAAAATCAATCGCTGATTCTGACGCTAATTGCTCCTGATATTTGACATAGATTGGCTCAAATAATTCTAAAAATAATTCGGCTCGACGCCTCAGAAAACCGTTTTGCGGTTTGGACTGGTTTAAACTTCGCACCTCGGATAATTGATAATTATTGGATTTAAGTAGTGCTAAAAAAGTCCGCACCAAACTCATCAAACCATCAACTTGATCGGCACTGGTTTTTTGGATTAACTGCCACTGCTCAAAAGGCGTCAGCGGTTTAAGCGTCACACCAGAACGTGTCAATTCCCGCTTTAAATGTTCAAATAATTTCCCATCATCAAATTGATGTGAATAAGTTTCAATCATGTGCGTTTGATATTGACGATGCAAACGTTTTTTCCAGTTATAACTAGCTTGGTAGTGTGCCGTCGCTTGTGCCTGCGTTTCACCAGGCTTCGCAAAAAATGCTGGAACATTACCTCGTTTATCCATCCCAAAATGTTCCAAATAAATCACCTGTCCATCATCGGTAGTAATCGTGAAATCTGGCTTATAATTCTCGCGAAATGATTGCTGGCGGACGCTAGCTGACGACGCCATCGGCGGACGATATAATTGTTCATACCGATACTCAACCTGATGCAAAGTCAGAAAATTCGCAATTTGGCATTCCTCAATGCTTTTGACGACTTCGTTTTTGAGAGTTTGCCGAGGATGAGTTTTATTAGTTTTATCGGCATATTTTTTGGTAATTTGTTTTAAAGTCGTGAAGTTTTGATCTTTTAAATATTGAATATATTCGCCCAAAGTCTTGAATTCAAACTGCGATTTGGGGATTTTAAAATAATACAGCAAAAAATGATTCAGCTTTGCTAAATACTGCGGATCAGCGTCCACTAACTCTCGCACAAACCGCCGAAACAGCGCCTCATCATTCACTTCACTCTTAATTCCAACTCCACCCTGAACTTGACGAATCACCCTCAGACCAAATTTATGAAAAGTTTGTGGCTCAATTCCTGGCACAGCAATTCGTTGACGCATTTCCTCAGCTGACTTATGCGTGAAAGAAATCGGCAAAATCTGCTCCGCTGACACACCCAACACCTCGACTAAATATTTAATTTTAGCAACGATCGTCAGGGTTTTGCCCGAGCCAGCACCCGCCACCACCAACGTATTATCTTCATCGGTAATCACTGCTCGCCGTTGTTTTTCATCCAGAGGAAACTTCGTCGCCTGCGCAAAAAACTCCGCCCGCCGTGTCATTTCCCGCTCAACAAACTGCTGATTATGGCGCTGACGATATTTTTCGAACTGCTTTTGTAGCACTTTTAACCGCCAATAATTAAATAACTCCCACGGTCGTAAACATAAACTTAAGACCATCAACCAGCCCCGCGGATAGTACGCACTAATCTCTGTCCACAAATCGACTGATCGTTTATGACAAATAAAACTATCCGTCATTAATAATTGTTGCGCTTGTTGCCTGAGCGCTCGGTATTTTGCCCGACCCTGTTTCATTAAAACCATCTTACTAAAAAAGCTAGTTAGTCGCAACCATCAAACGTTAGTTTACTTTAAAAACCAGCCCTGTAAAATACACGACTGGTTTATTGATGTCAAGTCAGATTAACTACTGGCGACGGCGGCGGGCAGCGATGATCCACCAACCCGCACTAGTAACTACCGTACCACCACCGATAATCGCGAACCAAGTTGTAGGTGATAGATACTTAGTTTGATTACCGTCATTGTGTGACTGTTTGGTTGTATTCTGGTTATTAGACTGAGCAGAATATTCACGGACCGTCACTGATGACTGCGGAGTAGATGATTGGTTAGAGCTGGTTTGATCCTGAGTCGATGTAGTTGGTTGTTGTGGACGCTCCACATCACCCAGTGGATTGATTGTTGGCTGACTACTTTGATTGTTAATTGAACCACGAATTTGCTGTTTGATGCTTGGAGCTATCTGTTGCAAGTTTAAGGCGATTGGAGCTGGAGACGGAGTTGCTTTAGGTGATACTGATGGTTGTGACTGACGGACAGTTGATTGACCTGCCTGTGGCGCAACTGATGGTTTCACTTCAGCGGATGGCTTAGCCTCCGAAGCTGGTGGTTGAACGGTTGAATGAGTTGGCTTTTTTGACTGCAAGTGTGGTTTAACTTCAGGCTTTTTGTTAGTTGTTTCTGATGGTTTCGAACCAGACGGTTGAGTTGTAGACGGCTGAGCTGGAGTTGGTTTCACTGCCTCAGATTGCTTCTCTGGAGTTGATTCGGGAGTTTTTGTATCATAAGTTGATTGCGACTTATCTACCGGCTGAGCTGGAGTCGATGGCTGGGCCGAAGTCGACGGTTGTGACTTATCAGACTTATCACCAGCTTGAGCCAAATCTTGAGAAGTTTCAGATTGCTGTGGTGTCGTCGTATCTGGTTTTTTCTCAACTGATGGTTGAGCAGGTTGATTCTGTTCTTCGGTTGGCTTTTCGACCGGCTTGGTCGGTTGAGCTGGAGTAGGCGGAGTAACCACTGGTGGCTGAGTTTGGACTGGCGCTAAGCGATTTTCAATCGAAGTTAGCATCGCTTCCAGAGATTGCTCCATATTAGAGAAACTAACTTTTAGTTCTTGCGATTTCTGACGAACTTCAACTAAGAGAGTTTCAATTTGGTCTTTATAACCAACTGGAATATTAGCTGGCACGCGACGGAATAAACTACGATATTGATAGCGAGTTTGAGCCTCATACTGTTGAGCATCAGTATCACGCTGTTTAATTTTTGCAATTGCTACTTGCAGAGTTTGCGCCGTAGCTTTAATATCAACAGCCGATGGATTATTTTCAACTTGCGCCAACATCGTCTGCAATTCTTGACGCAACGATGAATAATGTAATTTATCCTGGTCGACTTTAGCATTGTTAATCAAGCCTTTCAGGGCGGTGGTAGCCACCGCTAGCTCTGAGTGATCGGTCTGATTAGTAATTTCTTTAATCAGATTAATTTGACGCATATCAGCTTCGGCTACTTTTTGAGCAGTAGCACCTAAACGTGTGTACATCCAATCAGCACGCTCACGAGCTTTTTTATCTTGATCGTTAACCATCGTTAAATCTTTATTCAAAATAGCCTGGTGCTGATTACGGAAGTCTTGAACTCGACGTTCAACTAGCACTTGGTTTTTTATCTTAAACTTTAAGTCATTGACTCGCATCATCAAATCATAACTGAACTGATCGTAAGCCTCACGCGCCCGACCTTCTGCCAGCGCCGTTTCAGCTGTTTGAATCAGATTGCTTAAAGCGGTCGATTCCTGATATTCGGCATCTTCCAAGCGATCGATGAAATCCTTGCTATCAGCTACCATTTTGGTCAAAATCAGCTTCGAGTTAGCACCGTCGGCTTTCATCTTTTTCTCAAGTGCACGCAGTTTGCCCTGCTCGTCCATCAACCAATCACGTGCTGTTCGTGGCAACAATTTCAATGCTTGTTTCGCGTGATGAAGTTGACGGTTAGCAACAGCCATATCTTGACTGTTAATCACTTCTGCAAATTGTTGGCGATACAGTTGAGCGCTCGCTTGATCTTGATCGAGAGCCTGCAATTTCTCCGTTAAATTGGTTTTTTCGGTATTAAGCTTATTTATCACGCTCATAGGCAACGCCAGCAAGTTATAGTAAGCGCGAGCTAAACGGTGATAATCATGCGAAATAGTCGTCAGTTCGTCTTTAAAATCCCGTCGGAATTGGTTAACCAACTCATTATCTTCCATCTCAAACGCTGACGCAGGTGCGACTGGGTCGCCAGCTAAGGTTTGACGTTTAGCAAATTCATCACTCAACTGATGATAGCGCTGTTCAAATTCTCGCAATTTAGCACTAAGCTGTTCAACTTTTTGATCATTCGCACCGGTCAGATTTTTGTCCAAATCACCCAGCCAAGCTATCATTGAAGTTAATTCGGCTTCATCTTGTGCTTGTTTAATCTTGTTTTTTAGGATTTGATATTTTGGCAAGAAATTATCAGTCACCGACTGGCGCAGACGCTCTAAGTTAGCATTAATTGTCTCTTGAGTTAACTGTTGAGCGGCTTTTTCAGTAGCCTCACGAGTAGTACGAATCCGTAATTCAGCGCCCGCCCCAAAGTGATTTGAACCTTTGAGAATCTTAAACTTAATGTAGCGCGCCTCAACTGGTTTCGAGAAGTTAATATTAACTGCCTGACGAATATTACCTTGGTAATTCATCTCAATCGGCTGATTACCAATTGGCGTAAACGGCGTTTCCAGAATTGTCTTGCCATCAGTAGTGTCGATATTGCCGTTATAATAAGCCACCTCAACTTGCAGAGCTCGACCATTATCAGCACCATTTTGGCGTGGGACGTATTGTAAGCCAGTCACTGGATAGCTTTTGTTCAGCTCAATAACGATTGTTGGCTGAGTATCACCACGGTTATAACTTGAGTGCCAAATCGTATTAATGTCACCGTCAATTAAATTTTTCGCGCCTTCGTTATGTTCCGGCATCTGGCTAGTAGCGTGCTTAATACGCAAATTTTGTTTAAACACAAAGTCAAAGTTATTATCCAACTGATTGTCAGTAAAGGCTAGTTCCACTGGATCGCTGGCATAAGTCGTACCCGAACCTTTAACGCGCACTTGAATCCGCACATTACCCGCCAAATTTGGCTGAATCGCTTCATAATCCATCCAAGTCCGACCATTATCATAAGAATATTCCATCGTATCATTGATACCGATAATATAATTCTCTTGGTCATTGATACGCAAGCTTGGAGTTTGGGCTTTTTTAAAATTAATTGTCAACGGATAACGAGAACCGCGCACTCGCAATTTCAAACCATATTGCAAATTAATCGAGTTAATTTCTGCAGAAGTAAGTTGGTGGTTGGCGTTTTTGATTGGTGACCAAGTTTGACCGTTATCAAGTGAATATTCAGTGTCAGTCTGCCCGCCAACAATCTGATTGGCGTGCTCGTCACTCAGGCTAAATTTACCTAAATAATTACGCGCTTCCGTAATCTTCTGGCGGTGATATTGAGGACTAATCGAGTCACTGCTCACCCCTGGTAAACGCTGAGCCTTGCCCATCGCTTCAATATATTTGGCGTAATATTCGTTCAAACCTTTGCGGGAGGTGATTTTCGCCTTAATTGGCTCTAGTCGCTTCGTCATTGGTACTGGATGACGATAGAGATTTTCCATCATCAAATGCGCCAATTCGACATAATGATATTCACTAGCATTACGCGCTTGATACAGCTCAAACAAACTCTGGTAAGCCGGCAAAAATAACGGGTTAAGTTCAATCACCTGTCTTAAAGTTGCTCGTTTAGTCTGATAATCGGTCAAATAATGCGTATGATCATAAAGTTCGCGGGCGCGGTCATAATGAGGTTGCTTCAACGAGTCAGCTGCGATATGACTAAAACTGCTCTCATAATTCGCATCACGAATCGTTGGTGAATAAGGATTGCCACTGGTTTCACCCCAGCTCGAAATCCAGTTATTACCTTGCCAATTATGATTATCATCAAAATAAATCACCGCTGCATGGCCCGGCTGACCGACCAGAATACCTGGCACGCCAAAAGCGTTAAGCGCCACTGAATCAAATTTTGACACCGTACCACAAACACCACCATGTTCGATCACTTCCGCCAGACTTGGGAAAAAGCCATAAAAGTTCGCACCGTGAATACTATCGCCAAAGCGGTTTTTATCGGTATAACGAATGTAGCGGTAAGTAGCATTACTCAAATCGCTGTTAGATTTTAACAGATCAGGATGCTCTTTTTTGATCTTTTCACGCAACCATAAAATATCTTCATCAGTCGCTTCTGCCTTAACCACCGTTGTCATGTAGGCGGTGTCTAGTTCGTTAAAAATTGGTCGCAACTCGCCCTTCACTCGGCTCAAATTACGAAACATCCGGTAACGACTAATGTGGTTAACCTCTTGCGCCCAGTCCGCCCAAAAACGCACTTTACCCGAGAAAGCCGTCGCCACCGCGATAGCGATTTTCTTATTTAAACTATCGGTGCGAATGGTTGGGTCATAATCATCAAGCGACTTAAGAATTGACAAAAATCCTAAACCAGTGCCATAAGGTTTCTCAGCCTCATTTGACATCGCTAGGGCATCAATATCGTTAAAAAACCAGTCATTAAACGCCTGATTGCCATCGGTTTTGACAAAATAATAGTAATCCATCACCCCCACGCGACGCAGTAATTGCGCTTGTAGCATCGTCAAACGGCTAGTCTGGTCATGCGGTGCCGTCGCTAAATTAAACTGAGCATTGACCCGTCGTTCTAGCTCAGCTTGGCTAATCATATCTTTTAGATCACCTGCCACAAATTTCGCGTCAGCTAAGACGGCGTGATCTTGGGTTTTTTCGCCTAAATGGTCGATTTTAATCTTTAAACGTTTACGGTTTTTGATATCAAGAACAATTGGCTTGGTTTGGAAATGGCCAATCGATTCAGTCGTCGCCACAAAATCGCCATCAAGATAAAAGTCAAATTTCAAACGACCTTGGCTTTTATTCGCCTGAATACCAGCGAACGCCCGAAATAGCGTCTTACCCTCGGCATTCGGCTTACCCAAATCATAAATCAGCTCGGCATCAGCGTGCGCGAAGATACCTTTTGGATAAGATTGAGGCTTGAGCGACACCGGATGATTAACCGTAATTTGCTGGTAATCTTCCTTGGCATTTTCAACCAATGGCTGGTCGACGCGATAGCGATCCCAACCTACCCGCTGACTTTCGGGTTTAATATCACTTAAATAAATCGCATTCGGGTCGAGATCTTTACTTTTTGCCCCAGTGACCAGCATATTCCAACCGCCCAGGATAATCAATCCCGCTAATAAAATCACCGAAATCCTTCGTAAATTGTCTTTGTTCATTTTTTCCTCTCAAAATTTGAAAATCAATCTTTTCATTATAGCATAAAACGCTTATAAATTCAAGAGGTAATAGTCATAATGGCCGGCGCTTTGATGTAAATCGTCAACATACCATCGTCACCAACCATTAATTCTTAACGATTTTCCTTTAGCTCCCATTATACCTCCCGAAGACAAACTTTGCGTATTATATTACCCCATGCGATAGGCAACGCAAAGTTGCTCGTCAAGGCACTAAAATTACGCTATACTACTACAAAATAAACGAAAGGGTACCAAATGATTTTTGCAAAAAAACTTAAACAATTACGTCAACAAACTGGTTGGTCACAAGAGCAACTAGCCGATCGACTCAATGTTACGCGACAAGCAGTTGCTAAGTGGGAACGAGGTGCGGGCTTTCCAGACATAGACAATATGCAAGCACTAGCAAAATTATTTAACACTAGCGTGGACGAGCTGCTCGACTACACGCGAGCAGGACTGGCTTCGGCTATGTGCGAACCTATCGATCTTGACGCCTACCCGACAGATACGAAAGGATATTCAGCATCCGACCTGGCAGTTGCAGACAAATTTGCCGACGCCGATCATATTGAATCGCTAAATCGCTACCGACGACTAACGTGGTGGCAAAAAATCATCGACTTTTTCGTGGGAGCTGGAACGCTTGATGTGGCTTTTTCCGGCGAGGCCATTGGACAACTTAAAGGCGATAGACGCTATTATCTGGTTGAAAAATCTGGTCGTTCATGGATCGTCGAAGTTACAAAGACATACATTGAACGACGTGAACTAGCCGAGACATTCCCTCGCAAAGAATTGGCGGTTAGTGATTATATGTATCGGCGAAGCGGGTTTATTGTAAAACCATTGAATAAACAACAATAGATATGCTCAGTATTAGATATTTCTAACCATAGTCAACACTTGCTGTAAACTCCGCACCGGCGCCGCATATGGTACATTAATTTCTGCAAAATACTGGCGGGCAGCAGTAATTTTACTTCGTTCATTAGCGCTTAAGTGATTATCATGAATATCGTCCGAGCCCTTGGTCTCCGCCACAAAGTAAATCCGCCTATCACCATCAAACGCCACCGCCCAATCCGGATTATACTTGCCGACTGGTGTATCAATTTTGAACCAACCTGGTAGCTTAATGTAGAATTTCACGTCGGCATTATCCTCCAGCGACTGCATGAATTCACGCTCAACTTCCGAATCAACCGCCACATAATCGTAGACGGTTTTTGTTTGATCAGTCACTGCAATTGCCCCACTCTTCATCGCTGCATCATACAGGTATGTCTGTAGCTCATCATTCTCAAACAATGTCATGTCATAATACTCACCTGTCCTGTGATATTTAACGCCGTCAACCGCCAAGCGCTGTTTCACCCGATTAATCGCCCGAACCGCCTCGTCGATAACCTGCTGTGGATTGATAAATATCTGCTCAAACATCCCCGCCCGATCAATCACATCAAATATCACCCGGCGAGTCATTTGTGTCTGACGCTGAATATCCGCTAATAAATTCGGTATCTTTACCTCAGTTTGACGTGCCGCATAGGCGTTAAAACCGGTCTCGCGCACCATAAAACCGCTGTCATTATTCATCGAGTCAATCAGTGTTTTAGTATCAGCGATATGCGGTTTGCTAATAGCGACTTGCGCTAACTCATTAGCCGCCTCCGTTACTAATTTCTCTGTATCAATTACCACCCGATAGGTCGTCTTGTGCTTAATTTTATCCCATAGCTCTTTAAAGGCCGAGTCAAGCGCCCGTGACTTCTGGAACCTAACCGCCCGGCGATTATCACGATTCTTGATTCGCCCACCAAAGCGAATGCCGGTCTCTTCCTCAATCTCCGTCTGGAGCTTGCGACTAAAATCAGCATAACTCTCATTAGCGATTACCGTTAGTACATTGACATTATCATCATGCACTCGTTGTCCGTCAACATTCACCGGCAAGCGCAGCCCTCGCCCGATTTCTTGGCGCTTTTTCATTTGGCTCGACGTCTCATTAAGCGTACAAATCTGAAATACGTTAGGGTTATCCCAGCCCTCACGTAATGCCGAGTGACTAAAGATAAATCGTAGCGGCTCGCCGGTATCCAGTAGTCTTTCCTTGTCTTTCATGATTAAGTTATACGCCGTATCGTCATCCTTAGTACGGCCACCCTCGCCCTTGGTGTCACGAGAGTCTTTCCACTGACCGCTCTTATCCGCAGCAAAGTAGCCATCGTGCACCTCACTCGCCGACAAGCCGTCCATCACACCGGCATATTTTGGTTTAGACGCCACCTTGGCGTACGCCTCCTCAAACCACTTGGCGAATTTACCTTTCTGGGCGCCATTCGCCGTATACTCACGATAATTTGCCACTATATCAATGAAAAATAGGCTCAGCACTTTGACGCTACTCCCCAGTCGGCGCTGTTTGTCAAAGTGATCATCAATCGTCAGTTCAATCTGTCGCTTGATGATGTCATCATGCAGACTTTCATCACGCTGACCAACATAGACTACTTTGCCATTACTAAACTCGACGCAATCATCGCCGTGATTGATCGACTCGACGTAGTAGCCGGCATAGACTGAACGCTCTGTCTTCGCCTCCAGGTCATCACCCGGAAAAGCCTTGATGATCTTGCGCTGCAAGCCATACTCATCACTCGCATCCACCTCTATCTTGGCGAATGAGTGAGTCTTCGACTGACGCTCCAGCGACAATACATTGATATATGCATCATTATAATTATCCTCACTCTGGACACTATGCACCTCGATCTTCTTGACCAAGCCTTTATCATAGGCATCGACTGGAGTCAGCCGATAAAGCAAATTATATAAGTGCTTGTGCGTGGCACTATAGCGCAATGTGCACAGCGGATTGAGACTAGCAATAGCATTCCGCCGTATGTCCGTCTCCATATTTTGCGGCTCGTCGAGAATAACCACCGGTCGAGTAGCCTTGATGAAATCGAGCGGCCGACCATAATCGCTCTGCTTGTTCATCACATTCTGCGCCTTGGCAAAGCTATCGATAGTAATCACCATAATCTGCAAGGTATCGTTCGTCGCAAACTCACGAGCCTGACCAGTTTTCTTACTGTCCCAGACGTAGTAGTCCATCTCTGGCTTATTATAGAGATCGGCGAAGTGCTCCCTGGTGATCGCCAAATTCTTCAGCACACCCTCACGAATCGCCACACTCGGCACCACGATAATAAACTTCTTCCAACCGTAGCAATGATGTAGCTCATGAATCGTCCGCAAGTACACATATGTTTTACCCGTGCCAGTCTCCATCTCGATGGAGAAGTTCATGCCGTGCTTCAGAGATTTTTCACTAATTTCTAGCGGAGAAGTCATCGGCAAGTTAAAGCCACCTTCTTCAGCCTCACTTTTCTCGATACCATTTTTCTCTTGAATTTTATGCGTATTCTCAACTATCTGCGCTATATCTAACGTCAAGCTATTCCCCTTGGCGATTGTCGCCTCTAAGCTTAATTGTCTACCTCGATCCATATGACGATTTGTACTGTCACCGTCTTTTGGCTGGCCGGTAAATATATCGACTACTGCCTGAATAGCATCAAGTTGATACTGCTGATTGGGGTCAAATTTTAGTTTCATATCTACGATTATTTTTCTTTTGAAGTACTCTCTTTTGACTTTTGAATATCAATTACTTCATGAACAACTTGCTTAAGATCAATTAATGGACGCATAGCCTCGGACACCGAATTCTCGTTATCATCCTTCCTGCTCATTGCAAATTCAAACACATCCCATATCTTCTTATAACCATACATCAAATCATAAAGAGCATCTCTTTGATTGTCTGGTACTTCTTTTACTACTAGTCCGATATCCTGAGCCTCTTTAAAGTCTATACAATACCCATGATCCGGATAGCCCAAAACTAGCTGCTCCGCTACAGCAGCTGCTTTTTCACTGTCACCTGCAAACATCCGTGAAACAAGCAGTTTTCTCAGATAATCCTTACCAGTTTCAAGTGATTTTAGTGCTTCTCCAAGAGAGAGTGGATCAGGCAATTTCTCCGCCAGAGTCTTAACGATTAGATCATGTCCGTTAGAAATCTCTCCATGCAACAATTCTAAGGAATGTTTAATTGCAAGTGGACTAAACCTTCTCTCAATACTGGGTAACTTTATTTGTGGATCCATAGGGCCAAGCTCTGAGAGTTCAGACATGACCATATTATCTGCCGCCGAAGCTATAAGGGTTGCTGCACTTTTTGCCTCGCGTAAAGGATATATTTGTAATTTTTTATTAGAATAAGCTTGGAGTAGTCGACCAATATGAAATGCCGTTCGTGCGTCACCTCCATATGAATATAACAGCACATTTAAATTATCTTGCTCTCCGATTTTACGTAAATCAGAATAAACCTCAAAAAGAGCATCCTCGTCTATACTCTGAACTGGGGGTATTATTAGTGGATAAACGAATCCTTCACTCGATTCTATAAACTTTAGTAAGCTGTTCTTAAACTGATCAGAAACTGTACCTTTTGAGTTCTTACTTTTATTATTTGCTATAGTGTTACTCTTCTTCATAATATAACTCCTGTGTTATTTTATTGACCCTTAGAATATCTCGGAAGGTCACTGACTAAAGTCATACTTCTTTATAAAAGACCTATACTACGTCACCTCCACAAAATCCGGAAATCCCGGATTTTCTACACGGTTATTCAAGATTTCCGAATAAACAACCGCCCCATCAGTTGTCTGATTTTTCCGGACAACTGAGCAATCCTCCCTAATTCCAATCAACCACCTCATCTTATTCACCCATTTCCTGTTTTGCAAGATCTTTTAAGTTATCAACCTCTTGGTGAATCTTTCCTACAGTTTGATTTGTTTCGGCTGTTAACTTTAGTATTTTATTACCTACGCCGAAAGACCATCGCTCCTTTTTGGTCTCTATCGGCTCTTGATATATAGAGTTAAATGTGCAAATCGCAAAATCGGTAATCTTTTTATCTCTACTTTGGTCAGACAGTCCTTTAGTAGAACGCAACAGAGTATTTAGTGACGTCTCGATAGAGTAGGTACTTATAGCTTTGAATGCATATTTCTCATACAAACGCCTTTCCTGAGAGTATTGATTTAATGAATATATAAAAGCAAAGGTTGTAGGTGTCAATATACTAAAACGCAGTAAAAGCGCACTTAAGTTTACGTCAAGAGAATGTTTCATTTTGTCTGCCATTGGTGCAATAAAATGTACAGCCAAAAATACTGTTGCTGCAAGGCATAATAAAGACACCACTCCCCAAGCTATAAATACCAACATAATTTGATTACGCCTTTCAACAAAGTAGTTGGCATGCGCACCTTTAGTTCCTATATCAAATATTTCTTGTATCTTCTTTTCAAGCTCAGCACTTTCATCATATTTATTCTGGATTTTTTGAGTTGTGTTGTCCGCATTACCTTTAAAATTCTCAATCTCCTTAATGTATTCGGCCGCATTATCACGAAAAATACGAATTTCTTTATACACAGTTTCTGCATTAGATTTAACAGCGACAATATCGGATTTTAATTTAGTCGCTTGATCCAATATCGCCTGAAGGCCTGTTTCCTCGTCTGTAATTTTATTGTTGAGTTCGGTAAACTCAGTATATGCGGTCTCCATTTCTTCAATGCTCGACCGAACACTATTTAGGGATTCAGTGATTTTTTGAAGTTGGGCGTCGGCGCTCGCCTTTGATGCACTAATATTACCTTCCAATTCCTGTGCGGACTCCAATATCGCCTGAAGGCCTGTTCCCTCGTCTGTAATTTTATTGTTGAGTTCGGTAGTTTGCTTTAGATACTCTTCAATTTGGACTTTTATATTTTTTATATCATCGTGAGCTTTCTGAATGACATCTATCTTTGCTCGAGACGCCATCAAAACCTCATTCAATTTTTTGCCGTAGTCACGTGTATTCATCACACTACCTCCACCTCAACACCTTGCCGTTCGGCTTGGAGTAGTAGGTTTACTTTTAGATTTATGTCGTTACCGAAGGCTCGGTCGAGGAGGAAAATGAATGATGGTTTGGTGGCGAGGATGGTCGCAAATAACTCTTCTGTCATGGAGTGCGCCAGGCAAATGACGAGCTTTTCGGACGGGATAAAGCAGAAGTTATCGTGCTGCTCAATCTGTGCCAATGGCGAGATACCACGCTTGAGCAGGAGCTCAGTCAGTAGGTCTTCATCAGTCGTACCCTCCTCTAGCGGGTCAAGGTTGGTGAGCGCCTGCTGGCGAATCTCCTCTGGATCAGAGACCAGCTCGTTCCACTGCTTGAAATTGCTATCGTCTACCCGATACGCCCGGAAGCCAAGGTCAAGTGGAGTGTCACGAGAAGCTAGCTTATTCGCTTGATCGGCACGGATTTTGGCGTCCGCCCGACGGATGCGCTCACGAGCAATATCAGCAATGGTGCGGTAACTAGCTTTATACGCCTCCGACTTCTCGTCAGTCAGCTCAGGCAGCTGCACGCAAATCCAGCGACGATTGCCGCCATCTTCGGCGTTGAGTTCAGCAACAGCATGAGCGGTTGTACCAGAGCCGGAAAAGAAGTCGAGGATAATATCTCCGTCGTCAATATTCGTACCTATTTGGCAAATCCTCTTAACCAATCCTGTAGGCTTTGGCGTATCAAATACATTTTCCGGTATTAGTATTTTTATCTCTTGTCTTGCCTTATCCGTACTACCAACTTCGTCATATTTCCACAAGCTTACTGGCACAATATCGCCCACTTCACTAAGAAAACGCTTAAAAACAGGTACTGCACTATTGTTCTTTCCAAAATATATTCGATTGTCTTTTTCTAACTGAATAATTTTATCCTGCTTGAACCTATTGAAGGTCCCGGCTGGCGGATTCCACGTACGACCACTCGAGAATCTTATTTCCTGGGGCTTATTACCACTTCTCGCATGAAGAGGAATTGCTTTCCATGGACCCCTAGAATCATTGTCGGGGTTCGTATATCGACTATTCTGCTGTTCTTTACGAGGTAGGCGGTTTAATATAGAAGTCTTTTCATTGATTGAACGAGCATAACATACAACATATTCGTGAGTGTATGATATATTTTTAGTGTCGTTGCTTTGTGTGTATTTCTTTTGCCACACAATCTGCGCTACAAAATTCTCCTCTCCAAATATCTCATTCATCATCAGGCGGAGGTTGTGGACTTCGTTGTCGTCGATAGAGACGAAGATGACGCCGTCTTGGCGGAGCAGGTTGCGTGCCAAAAAGAGGCGTGGATACATCATGTTCAGCCAGTTGCTATGCTTATACCCGCCGGTATTGGCGCGCAGGCCGTCATCCCGCACAATGTTACCTTCATCATCAGTAATTCCAGCCTCCGCCTCATAGCTACGGCGTGTCTGCTTGAAGTCATCATTGTAGATGAAATCATTGCCAGTGTTGTAGGGCGGGTCGATATAAATCATCTTGACCTTGCCATAATACGCCTTGTGCAAGATCTTCAGCGCCGCCAGGTTGTCGCCCTCGATAAACATATTGCCCGTCGTATCCCAATCGACGGAATTCGCCCGGTCTGGGTGGAGCGTTTGGACGGTTTTCTCTTGGATAGTGGCGAAAACATCGCTCTTACCCTTCCAACCAAGCCCGTAGCGCTCACCCAAATCGACCACCTCACCTAGAGTCGCCTGAAGCTTCTGCCAGTCGATTTTACCCTCGGTGACTACCTCGGGGAAGAGCTGCTGGAGTTTATTAATTTGTTGTTAATTTATGTTATCGTTGTAGCCGTTCATCGTTTTTTCTCTTTATTCCGTTGCTTCATTTTTCACCGCTAACAAACCATTTCTATCCATAGCCGACAACACATCTCTTAACAAATAGTTATTAGCAAATCTCATAACATACTTCTTCTGGTAATCAGGATGGACCATCAGTAGTCCCTTGTCTCTCATATTTGCCAAAACACGAGAAGTTTGTACAGCATCAGAGGCGGTTGGTCCGAATAAGTGTCTTACGTCTTGTGCCTGAATTAGGTCTTTTTGCATGGCTATCTTTAAAATCTCATGTTCTTCTGCAGATATAAATTGACTATCAAGGGCGCTCTTCAGTGCTGGCTCTATTATATGTGGCACGGCATAGTCACGATCTAATAATTTACTCACTCTGACCATCTCGCTTGCTATACCTCGTGCGACATATAGACACCAATCCTCTAGCGCCTCTTCCTTGCCAGAGTCTGCTGTAGCCAATTTATCATAGTATTCTTGACGATCCATACAAAAAATAGCCGAAGGATTTAAAATAGTCCGCATAGTTTTGTTGATAAATTTAGCCTTAATAAGCATCGCATACGTGACAAGCCTTGCCGTTCTACCGTTTCCATTATCAAATGGGTGTATCGCAGCCAATCGATGATGCGCTAGGGCAATTTTGATAATATCCATTTTGTTATCATTACCATCAGCAATATAATCACACAACTCCTGGATAAGCCGGGGTATCTCTAGGTGATTTGGAGGCTTATGGTCACTTTTTTTAATACGTACTTGGCAACTTCGCCAACCTCCAGGCCACTTACTACCATCGTGCTTTAAATCAGTAACAACTATTTTCTGAACTTCACGAATAAAGGAAGGAGTAATTTGTTGGCTATCATCTCCATCAAAAGTCTCTTCAATAAAATCTATCGCCTTCCTGATGTTGCGAAGCTCTTGTAGGTTTTCGTCGCTGGTTTTTTCATCATTACTCAATGAATCCATGGCGGCACTAACGACCGTTGTGCGGTTTCCTTCTATTCGAGCAGACGCAACACTTTCTAATATATACATAATTTCTCTCAAATCAAAGAATAGCCATGGTGGAGTCGTACCCCCTAAATGGGTATAGCGAATTTTCTCCAAATTAAATAGTTCACTCACCAATTCCGAGTTAAATGATGGGTTTATAGATTTAAGAGGATTCATATATTCATTATATATGTTTGTTAAATTTTAGTCAATATCTTTTAACATTTTTCTCTTATCTTAATCTGTTATATATAACATATCATTAATTAATCTCTTAACATTTTGTTATATAATCACTTATTGCTCATTCTTATTTTAGATGATACTTATGTAGTCGCTTTTTGTAACAATAATATGATCATTAAGCGTAATACCAAGTAGTTTTCCCGCTTCCGCCAGCCTGTTCGTGACATCTTTATCAGCCTGACTGGCCTCCAAACTCCCGCTCGGATGATTATGCGCCACGATGATACTGGCGGCGCGATCGGCGATAGCATCGGCGAAAACCTCGCGCGGGTGCACCAGGCTGGCGGTCAGCGTACCGATGGTCACCACCCGCTTGACGATCAAACGATTCGCACCATCCAGCGTCAGGCAGACGAAATATTCCTGCTTTTTGTCGCGAATATCGGACAGCAACTCGACCGCTTTTTCCGGTGAATCAATTATCGGTCTCTCACCATTCAGTAGATACCGTCGCGCCAGCTCAAAATTCGCCAACAACACCGCAATTTTTGCCTCGCCTAGGCCAGTTACCTCTCGCAATGTCGTATAATCAATGTCCGCACCTTGAGTTTTGATGAGCTTCAACACCGACCGAGCGATTTGCTCGACACCAGCTTGCGCATTACCACTGCCAATCACCGCCATCAACAGCTCCAAATCACTCAACTTCGCCGGACCAAATTTCGCCAACTTCTCACGTGGCCGATCATCTTTGTAGCGATCTTTAATTCTCATGGTTTAATTTTAACACAAATCTATAATCACCATATTTTTTAAAAAACTTACGTAATCCTCACACAAAAAGTTCATCAATTCTTACCATCAACACTCATCACCAACTTAAACTCAGCGCCGGCCGATGGACGACTTTTGACCTGAATTGTGTAGCCACAATGTTCAGCAAGCGTTTTGGCAATTGCCAGTCCCAAACCATGTCCTGATACATCAGTTCGCGTACGTGCCATATCCGCCCGATAGAATCGCTCAAAAATCCGCCGTTGATCACTCGGCGTGATACCTGGACCATTATCTTTAATTACAAATTCCAGTGTGTTTTTCTTGAGGCGCGCTCGCAACATTACCTCGCCATTTTTAGCTGGCAAATATTTAATCGCATTATCGACAAAAATCGCCAAAATCTGTCGCACTGCATTCGTTTGCAGAGCCACTTCACGAATGGGGGTTTTTTCGTCATAAATCAACTTCGCCTGCTTGGCCTTAGCCGCTGGAGCAAACTTCCCTACTAATTCTTTAATCAACACTGACGGACTGACCAACTCAGGCGTTGTAATAATATTTTCTGACCTCGCCATATCCAGTAGGGAATTTGTCAAATCAGTTATTTTTTTAATTTCAGCAACATTTTGCCCCAAAACTTGACGCATTTTGGCATCAGTCAGGGTTGTTTTACGCAGTGCCACTTCATTACTCAGTAATAACGCCGACAACGGAGTGCGCAGTTCATGACTAGCATCCGATACAAATTGCGCTTGCTGTTCAATTGACCGCTCAATTGGCGCCAACGTTCGACGCGCCAGAATTAAACTCAAACCATAGCCCACAATCAACATCACCCCGTTTAAAATTGCCAGTGACATAATCACCAGACCTCGTGTCTCATTATCCCGCCGTTCCAAACGACGATTCAACTGATCCTCAATCACCACCAACGACTGCTGACTATGCTCGCTTGGTGGCAATGGTCGATGCAATTGCAAAGACATAATTGCATAAATAATTCCACTAAAAACTAGCGATAGTGTCATAATCACTGCCAAATAGCTCAATGCTAAACGACGCACCCGTTGCTGATGTTTCACGCTTTTTCCTCAAGTTTATAACCAAAACCCGGCACGGTATGGATCAGTTTTTTACCAAACGGTTTATCGACTTTGCGCCGTAAAAACATAATAAATAATTCCACATTATTCGGCAAAACATCAGCATCAAAATCCCAAACATGCGCAATAATTTGTTCTTTTGATAAAACTTTGCCAGTGTTGCGCATTAAATATTCCAGCACGCCATATTCTTTAGTTGTCAGGCTAATTTCCTGCGAAGCACGCGTCACTTTTTTAAAACTAGGATCTAATGTTAAATCACCCACTCGCAGAACTTCACCTAGTTTTTCGTTCGGACGACGCAAAATCGCCCGTAATCGCGCCAATAACACTTCAAAACTAAACGGTTTTGCTAAATAATCATCAGCGCCCGTATCCAAACCTTTCACAATATCACGCTCAGCATCACGCGCCGTCAGCATCAAAATTGGCGTACGTTTACCATCTTGACGCAGTGCCTGACACACCTCATAACCATTCATATTCGGCAACATAATATCAAGAATAATTGCATCATAATCATCGGCCGTCGCCGTCCGATAGCCTTCATCACCGTCGTGTGCCACATCAACCGCATAAGTCTCATCTTCCAGACCCTCCTTGAGCGACCGCGCAATCGCCACGTCATCTTCAATTAATAAAATCCTCATATTTAGCCTAACATTTTTCCTAGTTTATCAAATGTGCGTCCATTGCGAATCGTCACCAGCGGATAAAATTTCTCTTTTATTAATAATTTATGATAGGCTGTGCGTAAAAATTCTTTTTCGCTGTATTTTCCCCAAAATACCGCCTTTTTACCAAAATGAACAATTTCATCATGCAGGGGCATTTGGCTAATTTTATTTTGAATATCCTCAGGATTTGCTTCATCGGTATAAAATAGCACATCGGTTCGCGCCAGAGGCTGATACCACCATTCTGGCAAATTCGCCACTTCGTCTAAATATTCATCTTTGGTTAAAATCACATATTTAATCGTAAACGGAAAACGCCCTAGGATAGCAATAATATTGCTTTTGATTAACGCAAAGCTATCATCAGCATCAAAAATCACATTACCGCTATTGATATAAGTGACCACATTTTGATATCCTGCCTCTTCCAAGCTGACCTTAAGGTCTTGCATCGAAACTTTATTTTTTCCACCAACATTGATACCTCGAAGCAATAGGATATATCTCATGTGTTTAGTATATCATCGCCTGCATTTCTGGCCAAATTTGTTGCACCAAACGCTTACCGCGCGTCGTCAGTCGCACCCAAGCGTCACCATAGACCTGCTCAATTGCCATCAATCCCTTGCGTCGCAAATCGGACAATACATTCATCGCCGTACGACGTGGCATACCAACTTGTGCTGCGAGCATAGCGATATCATCACCGCCGTCCTCGTATACCTGTTGCAACACCAGTGCCTCATTAGTTGTTAAGTTAATTTCTTTTGCTTGCTTTTTACTCATAATTTTCCTTTCGTGATGTTAATGGTTATATAATAAACGGTCAACCTTTAATTTCGCTTTAAAAACTTTTAAGGCAACTATCAATTTTAAAAAAGTCGCTACGGTGGATTGCGTAACGACTTTTTATTTTAAAAGGCAGAACTCTATTTAACTAAACTAAAACCTAATTTCGTCAGATCACCCAAACCACCCAAGTCTACAACATTGGTATAGCCTTGTTTTTGGAGTAATTGTTGAGCAGTCGCCGAGCGATTACCACTGCGACAATAGAGGTAAATCTTGGTGTCTTTGTTCACTTGTGATGAGAGTTGGTTTTTGCCAGCTTGAATATCACTCAATGGCCACAGAGTCGCACCATCAACATGTCCCGCTTGATATTCTTCGGTTGTGCGGACATCAATCACCACGGCGCCTTTTTTCACATCTTGCATAATTTTTTCCTTGGTTAGTGGGCTATCTTTAATTTGTTGAATCATTTCTCGGAATTGTTTCACTGCTCGGCTATAACGTGCATCTGTCCAATAATTATCAGGGGTGAGTTTTTCGCCGTCAGGTGCGGTTTCTTGTAAGAAATGGCCGACAATTTTACCCTTTTTTACGGCTGTCACATCTGGCACATAAATCCGTGGTTGACCTTTGTCATCTTTATTAAGTAATGGTTCAAGTTTTTTGATTAGTTTTTGGTAAGTTTCAGTGTTGTGAGCCCGCGCTTCTTTAATATTTAAATAATAAATCTTATCCAAATTCTCTGCCTTAGCCGCTTCATCGACAATTGGTGCTAGCGCCTGACACCATGGACATTCGGTAAAACCAAGAAAAATTAGCCCATCGCCCGATTCAAACTTTGCCAAAATCTCATTTTCGTTAGTCTCTACGAAACGATGATCGGCTGGTAATTTTGGATAAAGTTTTTGAAAATCAGCGCGTGTTGTCGCCAAATTTTGATTAGTATTTGGCTGTGGTTGTTCTTTTTTAAAAAAGTGATTGATTGCAAAATAACCACCCACCGCCAATACCAGCACCGCACCGACGATAATAGCTATTTTTTTAGTTTGTGAATTGTTCATATAATTATTGTAGCACTATGCTAATTTTAGTCAAAAAAATGTTAAAATTAAGCTATGAATATATCTAGCCCGGCATTTGCCGACAACGCCAAAATGCCAAAGATTTACGCTAAACTTGGCGGTAATCAACGCCCACCACTCAAGATTAGTGAAGTACCCGCAGAGACCAAAACTTTAGCTATTATCTGCCATGACCCCGATGCACCGGGGAGCGATGGATTTTATCATTGGACGGTGTGGAATTTACCAGCTGACACCGCCACCATCACTGACGATTCACTACCAATAGGCGCTGTCGAAGGTATAACTAACTGGGGTCGCCCCGGCTGGAACGGACCACAACCACCATTTGGCACGCACCGCTATCAATTTTATGTGTACGCCCTCGACACAACACTAGATTTGCCAATCGACACTAAGCCCAAGGAACTAATCACTACCATCACACCACATATTATCGACCAAGCTATGCTAACTGGGAAGTTTGGTGTGTTGGATATTTTGCGACATAACTAAAGTTTTTTAAAAAAGAAAAAACACCTCATACGAAGTGTCTTTTCTTGGCTCCGGCGGCTGGGCTCGAACCAGCGACCTATTGGTTAACAGCCAACCGCTCTACCGCTGAGCTACGCCGGAATACTTAGCTATTATATGAGAAGATTCACTCAAAGTCAAGTTATTTCTGCGTTGGTTTTTCGACCATTTCGGTCAGCTCAGCAATATTTAAAATTTTAAAAGCTTTTTTAACGCTCACCAATTCCAGTTCGTCGAGTTGCTTCAGGCGAATCATAATTTGCTGATCAAGTGACATTGCGACTGACTGTTCGGGCTTGACCACCTCGAGTGAACGCGCCGTACCGTCATTTTTACGAATTAACTCTAGCGCCACCAGATTATTAATATGCTCCGCCACTGTAGCGATTGATTTGTAACCAAGCGCTTCGGCAATTTCCCGATAACTCGGACTAAAACCCTGATTATCCGCAAAACTCTCAATAAAATCCAATAAAATCTTTTGTTTTTTAGTAATTTTCATATTTACTCCGTGTTGTTTGATTTATTAATGCTAAACATAAGCCAGCCAGCCCCCACCAACTATAACTCACTGCATCATCCGCCCACATTGGCAATACTAAATTAATCACCACCAAGCCCACTCCACTAATTAACAACGCACCAGCCAGCCATTGCTGACGATGGCAATACAACTGCCTCAATACTGCAACATTTAATGCCAAAAACATCACCCCACCGATTATCCCAACCTCCACCATCATTGCAAGATAATAATTTTCGATAATATTGACACGCTGGTTATAGACCGATGGCGTGCCGGTTGACCCCACACCCGAACCGAATGGTCGTTGCCTAATTTGAGTGAGCGCCAGTTGGATTGAGCTTGAATGCTCTTGATTAGATTTACCAACAGATGAACTCTGCGGATTATGATGCAAGACAACTTGCTGGAAATAGTGCGCCAACTGACTATTAGGAAATTGACTGATCAGAAACATCAGCACAATTCCACCACTAACCAGCAGACTAGCACCGATACGAGTATATTTTTGGCGATCAGCGACTGACAATTTTAAGATTAAGCCACCCACGACCATTACTACCACCGCTAACCACGCACTTCTTGACCAAGTCCAAATCAGCACCAGTCCCACCACACCAATCATCAACCAATCAGCCTTATCTAGTCGAGAGCGCTGTTTCATCAAGATATAAGCTAGCACTATTACGCACAACGCACCCAGCGGGTTCGGACCACGCAAAGTCGAGTTAATCCGCACCAAAGCGTGATTTTGATCGACCGTCAGATAAGGCATAATCGTCTCGGTCGAATACCCAAAATTAGCTAAAAAATCCTTCGGTAGCAACACAATTTGCGCTACCGCAAAAATCATTACCGCGCCAACCGCCCACCACCATTTTTTAATCACTGCCTGGATCAGCTGTCGATTATACACACCAACCGCGTAAAATACTGCAAACAGTGCCACAAATCGCAAATTCAACAATAATCCACCCACCACCGCTATCAAATTACCACCCAGCAGAAGCGCCATCGCAACCTGCCATAAGCCATAAACCAGTCCAAGTTGCAATAAGCGTGAGCGCCAGACTGCTCTCGTCAGCCAACCCACTAACAAGGTTAACACCACCAGCACTGCTAAATAAATTTCCGAAAATGCCTTAAAAATCCACCGATATTCCGGCCAATGACTATTTAAAAACACCATAATAGGCGTTTGCAATAGCACCACTACCAAAAACCAGCTCGCTAATTGCCGAGTGAGAGTTTTTAAAAATTGGTTTTGCATAGATATTATTATATAATATCCGTTAAATGAAACGAAATTCTAAATCCATCAAATTAATCCTGTTGGCGATTGACTTTATAGTTCTTAGTTTAGTTTTTGGCTTGTCGTATTTGATCCGCGTTAAATATGACCCCCGCCCTTTATTGTATCCGGTTTACGCTAAAGAATTTTTATTCTCTTCGCTCGTGGTAATTCCCCTATGGATTCTGGGATTTTTAAATCTGGGCTTATATTCCACCCGTATTTACCGCCAACGCATCGCTTCTTGGGCGCGCATTATTATCGGCAACTGTCTCGGAATTTTACTGATTATTGGCTGGGAATACATCACTGGACAATATATCTTCCCAGCACGCTTAGTGACGCTCTATGTGTTGTTTGGATCAATTACCGCCTTAATTTTTGCGCGAGAATTGTTTAACTTTATCCAAGGTTATTTATTTGCAAAAAATATCGGCACCGAAAAAGTCTTATTAATTGGTAAAAACGAAATTGCCGACAGCCTCCTCAATCAACTCGCCTATAATCCACGCAGTGGCTATGATTTAGTTGCTTCCACCGGTATTAAACTTGACGGCATTAAATACTATCCGCGCCTCGAAACTGCGCTTAATAACCTTGATAATGACCAAATTATGACCATTATTCAGACTGATATGTATGATTCGGCTAGTCGCAACCACAAAATTCTCCACCTCACCCAGGTCAAACATCTCAATTATATGTTTATACCGGGTGAGCCAGAGTTTTATTACGGCAAAAATACCATCGAAATTTTAATGGGTTATCCAATTTTGTCAGTTCATCAAACACCATTAATTGGCTGGGGTGAAATTATTAAACGCTTCTTTGACTTGGTGATTACTATTTTATTCCTGCCAATCTGGGGGACAATCTTTTTGCTAATCTGTTTACTGCAAAAAATCTTCAATCCTGGACCGATTTTTTATACTTCCAAACGCCTCAGTCGCTTCTCCCAACCGTTTGATTTATATAAATTCCGCTCAATGGGCGCGCAATACGGCTCAAAAGACGCCGCTCTGGAATTTGAAGAAATGGGGCGACCTGATTTAGCTGAAGAATATCGCCTCAAGCGCAAAGTTGACCACGATCCACGCATTACTAAGTTTGGTCAATTCTTACGCACCACTTCACTCGATGAATTACCTCAGTTAATTAATGTTTTAAAAGGCAATCTCAGTCTAGTCGGACCGCGACCAATCTTGCCACAAGAATTAAAATTCTCAGATCGCACCACTGCTTTACTCCATAGCGTTAAATCGGGCGTCACTGGCCTATGGCAAGTGTCTGGGCGCAGTAATTTAAGCTTCGAAAAACGCATTGAACTGGAAACTTATTACGCTCAAAACTGGAGTTTATGGCTGGATTTGAAGATTCTAATTAAAACCCCTCTCGAAATCCTAAAACGTCGAGGTTCAAAATAATGACCGCCAAAACTGAATCATCAACACCACGCATTGCCATCGTGTGTGATTGGTTGACTAATATGGGCGGTGCCGAAGCTGTTGTGCTCGCCATGCACGAGGCTTTTCCCGATGCTCCAATTTATACCAGCACATTTGTGCCAGAAGCGATGCCATCATTTCGCGATTTAGACATCCGCACCACTTATTTACAAAAACTACCCAAACCATTACGTAAACTTCATAAATTTTTCCCGAGCTTGCGCGTCAAAGCCTTCCAGAAGCTTGATTTATCCGATTACGATATTATTATCTCTAGCTCTTCAGCCGAGGCGAAACAAGTCAAAAAAACTCGCCCCGACCAAATCCATGTTTGTTATTGTCACACGCCAATTCGCTATTATTGGAGTCATTATGATGAATATCGCCGTAATCCTGGCTATAGCCCCGTAATTAACTTCTTCGTTCGACTACTAATGCCGATTATGGTACCGCCTCTACGTCGAGCGGATTTTCGTGCTGCCCAACAAGTTGATTATTTTATCGCTAATTCTAACTTTATTAAACAACGTATTCAAACTTATTATCAGCGCGACGCAATTGTGATTCATCCGCCAGTTGATATTGAGCGATTCTCACCCCAGAAACAGCGAGCTGATTTTTATGTCGCCCTCGGTCGCCAAGTTCCTTATAAACGCATCGACCTCGCCGTCCAAGCCGCTACCAAACTCAATCTCCCGCTTAAAGTATTCGGTAAAGGTCCCGAACATCAATATTTGCAAGCTATCGCTGGCCCAACTGTCGAGTTTTTCAGTGATTTTCAAGGCAACGCTTCGAATCAAGAGGTCGAAAAAGCTCTTAACCAAGCCAAAGGCTTTATTTTTCCTGCCGAAGAAGATTTCGGGATTGTTCAAGTTGAAGCTCTAGCCGCTGGTGCGCCGGTTATTTCCTATGAAGTTGGTGGTACTCTCGATATCGTCAAACCACCTCACCACGGTATTTATTTTAAAGAGCAAACTGTCGAGGCAGTGGTTGATGCCCTGAAGCAGTTCGAGCGAACCACTTTTGATATTAATCAGCTCACTCAACAAGCCCATCAATTCGACAAACAGTTATTTATCCAAAAAATAACCAATTTTATTCGTGATATAATGTAATTAAGTTAAATTTGAGGAGCATATGCAATCGACCAATCACCACTACGCGTTAATTCTAGCCGGCGGTTCCGGCACTCGTTTATGGCCACTTAGCCGTAAAGATTTACCGAAACAAATGCAGAACTTCATCAGCGACAAACCCCTAATCGCCGAAACAGTTGATCGCATCCGCGAGATTATTCCAGTTGAAAATATTTTCATCGGTACTGGTTTGCGTTTCAAGGATAAAATTCAGGAACAACTTCCTGATATTCCAGCTGAAAACATCATCGCCGAGCCTATCGCGCGTGGTACAACCGCCGCTTATGCACTCGCCACGCGTATCATCCAGACTAAAGACCCCGAAGCGATGATTTTTAGCATGGCCAGTGATCACGCCGTCCAAGATTTGGAGATTTTTCAACAAACTGTCAAAGACGCTTTTGAGTTCGTCACCAATCACCCTAATTACATCAGTATTGTTGGCATTAAACCGCACGAACCAAACACTGGACTTGGCTATATTAAGCTCGAAGCTCAGATTCAAGACAATCCAGTAGTATACTCTGTCGAAAAATTCGTCGAGAAACCATCACGCAAGGTCGCCGAGTATTATTTATCCACTAATCAGTACTACTGGAACTCAGCTTATTACTGCTATCGGGCAGATACTCTGCTCAAAGCCTATCACGAAACCGATCCAGCAATTTTAGACAATATTGATAAATTTATCGCTTCAGGTCTGGAAAGCAATTTTCTACAAGTACCCGAAAAAGCTCACGAAATTGAGTTCATCAACACCAAAAAATACCCACTAGCGCTGATTCCGGGTCATTTCCGCTGGAGTGATATCGGCAACTGGCAGTCGCTTCATAAATTACTGACTGAACTCACCGACACAACCAATATTTCTAACACGCCACACGATAATCATATCGACGTCGGCAGTTCTGACTATCTCGTCATTGCCACTGATGATCGACTGATCACCACCGCCAATTTAAATAATATCGCGATTATTTCTACACCTGATTCGCTGTTAGTTTTAAATAAAGATAACCCGAGCTACGTTAAAAACATCATTGAGTTTATTAAAGAAAAAGGTCTTGAGGAGTATTTATAATGCCAAAACTTGAATTATTTGATCAACAATTGCTTACTGACATCCAGAATCATCCATCACCGTTTGTACATATTATTATCATCGCCACTAAACCGGACATTATCAAACAAGCTCCACTCTACCAAGAGCTAATTAAACGCGACCAAGCGGTACTGATTTGTCACACTGGTCAGCATTATGATTTTCGCTACAGCGGTGGCATGGAAGAAGAATTTGGTTTAAAAGTTGGCGCTCATCTATCGATTGACGGTAATTTACATACCAAAATTGCTCAAATTATCGAACGCTTCGGGGAAGTGCTCACTCATCTTAAATCCATCAATAAAATCCCAATTCCCTATATCCACGGTGATACTATGACTTGTATGGCAGTTGGCTTATCGTCAATTATGCATCAAGTCAGCTGTGTGCACGTCGAGGCTGGCATTCGCACCCTAACTCCAAAAGCTGAGATTTATCACAAATTCTACGATGATTTTAAAAATAATCAATTCAACTGGGATGAATACTATCAAGCCATCCAAAATCCCGACAATCTCGAACTTGGTAGCCTCGAGCCATTTCCTGAGCAAATCAACACTCGGATGAGTGAACCAGCCTCTGGATTTTATGCTACCCCAGTGGAATTAACTAAGCAATTTCTCATTAACGAAGGCTTTGTGGCTGATAAAATCCAAGTTGTCGGCAATACCGTCGCTGATGCCACTTTTACCGCTATCCAAGATAGTCAAAAATCAACTATTTTTGAAAAATATCCGGCTTTAATGAGTGGTAAGTTTATTCGTTTCTGTGTCCATCGCCGTGAGAACACGCAAGACCAAAAACGCTTCACTGTTTTATTCGAAGCTATGGAAAAATTAGTGCAAGCTGGTAAGTCCGTTCTGTTAATTTCGCTCTTTGCCACTGAAGAGGCGATTGATAAATTTGGTTTACGCGACCGCCTGAATCAGCTGGTAGAAAATTATCCCGAAACTTTTATTTATTCGGATGTATGGCCTCATTATTATGACGTGATCGCTGCTATGCAAAAATGCTCCGCCATTGCCACCGACTCTGGTAGTATGCAAGAAGAAATGAATATTTTAGGTATTCCGTGCGTCACTTTGCGCTTTGGTTCAGATCGAGGCGAAACCTTTATTGCCGGCTCAAACGTGCCAGCACCACCAATCGACAGTGATTTTATCGTTGCCATCATTCAAGGCGCTATTAATAACCAACAGATGAAACAAGTCGGTAATATCTACGGCACTAACGTCTCAGCGAAGATTATTGAACAAGTTCTCGAGCGACTCCATCCCGAAACTGGTTTATTCCAAACCGAAGAACAACGTCTTGGTTTTTAAGGTTTATGGCTAAAATTGTCATCGATGCTCGCATTATTAAATCCTCAACCGGTCGCTATGTTGAGCGTTTATTGTATTATTTACAACAAATTGACCAAACTAATCACTACATTGTTTTAGTCCCGAGCAAAGACCTTGATTATTTTCAACCAACCAATCCTAATTTCACGGTTCAAGCTTGCGATTTTACTAATTATTCCCTGGCTGAACAATGGCAATTTAAGAAGTTTCTTGATCAACTCCAAGCTGATTTAGTGCATTTTTGCATGCCTCAACAGCCCATCTTATATCGTGGTAAAACTGTCACTACTTTTCATGATTTAACCCTTTTAAAAGTCTATAACCGTGATAAAAACTGGCTAATATTTAAAATCAAACAGGGAATTGGTAAATGGCTATTTCGCCGTGTGGCTCATAAAACCAATCACATTATTACCCCGAGCCAGTTCACGAAACAAGATTTACTCGATACTTATCATCTTAGTCCTGATAAAATTAGCGTGACTTACGAATCAGCTGATTTTGACCAAGTCACAACTGAACCATACCCGACGCCTTTTCGCCAGTTTATCATGTATGTTGGTCAACAAAGCACTTACAAAAACATCGCTCGACTAGGGGATGCTCATCAAAAAATACTTGAACACTACCCTGATTTAGGTTTATTATTAGTCGGCAGTCTTAATCAAGCCGCCAAGCTGAATCAAGTTTATTTTGAGCAACATAATTATCGCAATATTCAATTCACTGGCTTTGTTAGCGACCAACAATTAGCCTGGCTATATCAGCATTGCTCAGCTTACATCTTTCCATCATTTTATGAAGGATTTGGGCTACCTGGCGTCGAAGCAATGGCAGCTGGCGCACCACTAATTTCCTCAAATGCTACATGCTTACCAGAAATCTATGCCGACGGCGCGCTATATTTTGATCCAAGCGACACTAACGACTTAGTTGACAAAATTAACCAAGTCTTATCTGATAATCAACTCCGACAAGATTTAATTAGTCGTGGCAAGCACCGAACGCATGATTTTTCATGGCAAACTATGGCCAAACAAACTCTTGATATTTATCAACAAGTCCTCTCTAGTTGATTTATGCAAATAATTATGTTATAATACAATAGATTATAGTTTTTTATAAAAAAGGAGGGATAACTACTATGATCGAAATTAACAATCGCTCACTAACATTGAGTGATTTAAAGAGGAAAGGTCTCGACATCTCCTTATTGAATTATATTAATAATTCAGAATATATGGGGAGCTGCCCTTTATATTTAAGAGAGGGAGACCAATTTTCACTAATTAAAGATTGCGTAATTAGTGAGCATGACATAACTCTATTAAAGCCATCTTTTTCAAACTGGCTTTATAGAGGTGGTGGCGTAGTAAATCTCACGACCAAGCTTGGCTTAATTGTTAGATTTGATGACCGCCATAACTGGTGGAAACCATCAACAGCCGGCATTGCTGATATCCGTGATGGCAGTACACCAGAGCAAGTATTAATAAACTCAGCTCTAAGAGAGTTGAGTGAAGAAATTAATGTTATAGCTAATCGAAAAATTAATCTTCTAGATCAGCCAAAAAATATTGAATTTACAGTCAACGAGCCTGATAAGGCTATTGAGGCTGTAATTAATATTGATCTTTCTAGCTATAATATAATTAATATAATAGCTAGAGAGGACGATGGTATAATCCCAACGATTGGCGTATTGAACCAAAAACGCATTGTTGGGTTATATAATCAGACTCAGGGGTATATTGACCTTACACAGGTTAATATTCACCCGTCAGTTCTTTAAAAACCTCTTTTTAAACCACCCAAGGGTGGTTTTTATTTTATAGGATTTTTTTTAGTTTTCCTTAACTCGAGAAATAATCAGACGGCGCTCACTGCCCTCACCCTCTGAATGAGTTTCAATTGTCGAATAATCTTGTGCTAGTTTATGAACAATTCGACGATCAGCTGGACTTAAGTTTACGACATAATCCTGACCGGTTTGACGGACACGCTCGATCCATTTCTCAGCTCGTTCAATTAATTTATCATTTTTATGCTTTTTATAATCAGCAATGTCTAAATTGACTCGATAAATCACCGAATCTTTGAGACGCAAATTCGCCGAAATTAAACTCTGCAAGGCACGCAAGTTATCAGCATCCTTACCGATTAAAATCGCATTAGCCTCGGTCGATGGAATTGATAATTCAATCACCTCATCTTCACAAGTGGAATTCACTGCCACATTCAGCCCAAAAAAACTCAAAATATCCTCAGTAAACTTAGTGGCGTAAATAATTGCTTCTTCTTTATTCATAACTTCCCTTTCTAACCTTTTGACTTCCGATGATGTTTTTTAGCGGAAGATTTTGGTTGGCGAGATGATTTTGGTGCGGAGCTCGATTTATGTTCAGTTTCCGCCTCAGTTTCAGCAGTTGAAATCGTCTTAATTGTAGTGGTAATTTTAGGTGATTTTTTCAGTTGTTTAGCACGATTTTGGAATAAAACCTCCGCTGTTTTAGCCCGCTTCAAGCGTTCCTCAACCTCTGCTTCATCAGCTGGTTTAACTTCAGTCGCCACAAGTTTATCCATAATCATTTTACGCTGAATAATTGACATCACACCAGAAATAAACTGATAAAAAGCAATTGCCCCATAAATCGCCCCAAAGCTGATTAAAATCATAATTGGCATAATTTTATTCATTTTACCCATCATAATATTGTTAATTTCAGCTTGATCCGGTTCTTTACCCTCGCCTGCTTCCGCTAAAATATCACGAATCCGACGTTTTTTCGGGTTTTGATATACGCTTGTTGAATTAATAATATAATATTGCGTCCAAGCCGCCCCAAGCACAAACATCGCCATCACGAAGCTATGCACGCCGTGATTAAACTGAAACGGAATCACACTCATATCAATTTGACCAAATAAAAGTGGTTTAAAGGTTTGATGGTCAGCGATTAATTGCTGAACTGGCGCCATATTTTTAGTAATATCATACGCTAAGTGATTAACGGCATTAGTATCGCGAATCATCACTTGTACCACACTAAACATCGCAATCAGAATCGGCAACTGAATTAAAGCCGAGAAAAATGAGGCTGACATTTTAATGTCATTTTGTTTATAAAGGCTCATCGTCATCAGATATTCGAGCTGTTTATTACCTTTGGTTTTTTGTTTAATTTTTTTCAGTTCTGGCTGAATATCCTGCATTCGTTTCATCTGTAAAGTCTGCGATTTTAACAGTGGAAACAACAAAATCTTAACGATAATTGTAAACAAAATAACCGCCACGCCAAAATCACCAACTAGACTATAGAGCGCTAATAACAGATTAAAAATCGGGCGAAAAATCAATTCATGAAAAATAGTACCTAACATAACTTTTAATATTATATCATACTTTTCAAGTACCCTCTGACAAACATATATCTCCCCTAATGAGGTTTCACTCTCAAACACATCACTTTACGACCCCCCAGGCTAAACACCAGTAGTCCGACAACGGAAATCATGATATAATCACTTCAATGAAAGAGTTTGAAGACCAACTTACTAAACCACTTAATAATCAACAACAAGTCGTTAAATTATATAGAGCTGCTATTGCGACACGCAATCTGTTACCAATAGATTCGAGTAAAATTGCTATCATAACATTTAATGCTACTCACCCGTCAAAGCTTAACTTTAAACCATCAGATGACTTGGAAAAACTCCGATTTGAGCTAGGATCACTAGAAGCACCTGGTGATTTTTCGACCTATACAAAACGTACTTTTGTTAATCAAGAAGAGTTTGATGATTTTTTATGGGATCGATTCGAAAAATTGGTATTTGCTAGCATAAAATCTGCTGACTTTTTAACTCAGCGACAATCTTAGTTTCCAACTCTGCAAAATTCACCTGCCCCAGCTCCGCTGAATGGACAATAATAATTAAATCATAATTACGTTGAAACTGGGCAATATACGGTCGAATCAAGCTATATAACCGCCGGCGCAAAAAATTTCGCTGAACGGCTTTTTTGGCGACTTTTTTTGAGACCACTACCGCTACACGCGAAAATCGCTTCCGTGGATTAGCACAAAACTTAATAGAAAATAGTTTTGAGCGGATAGTTTGACCATTTTTATAAGTATAAGTCAAACTATTATGTCCATGGAAGCGATTTTTAAAAGGTATCATCTTAACTAATTAAGCAGTTAATTGTTTGCGACCTTTAATACGACGACGAGCTAGAGTTTTGCGACCGTTTTTAGTACGGTTTTTAACGCGAAAACCACTCACCTTAGCACGTTGACGTTTGTGTGGTTGATATGTTCTTTTTACCATAATAACCTTCTTATTATATTAATATTAATTTATTTTGCAACTTAAAAACTTGCTTTTATTTTTTAAATCTTTTTTAGTATACTTGATTTTTCCCCATTTTTCAAGAGTTTATCCACAGGTTTTAAAGAGTTAATTTTATCTGTGGAAAACTTTACCTCTATTAGATAACTTTTTGATTAAAACTTAATGTTGTAAAAAATCAACTTGTGGAAAACTCCCAAAAAGTCTATAATCTTTATTAAGTTTTATTAAATTAAAAGGGAGAAATTTCAAAGTGGAACGAGCAGTTTGGCAGAGTGTGATTGGTGAAATCGAAATCAGCGTGCCAAAATCATCGTTTGAATCAATCTTTAAAAAAATCTCCCTCATCTCGATCAACGGCAATGAAGTTAAAATTGCCGTACCTAACGTCTTCATCCAGTCGTTTTTACAAAAGAAATTTAATCACTTAATTATTAATACTTTTGAAAAAAATGGTGTTAAAAATCCTCATGTTAGTTACGAAATTAATTTTGACACTATTAAGCAAACTAGCTTACGTAGTCAAATCGCTAAAAAAGATGAAATCTATAAAATGCGTGAGTCTGCTCCAGCGCCGATCCAAACCACCGCGCCAACAGCCACGATGACTGCCACTTCATCGTACAATCAACCTACCAAAACCGGTACCGGCCTCAATCCACGCTATACTTTTGATAATTTCATCGTCGGATCCAGTAATAACTTCGCTTATACTGCCGCGCAAGCCATCGCCCAAAATCCCGGTACTAAATATAATCCACTTTTTCTCTATTCAGGTGTTGGTTTGGGTAAAACTCACTTGATGCAGGCAATCGGTAATGAAATCATCAAAAATAACCCCAAAGCTCGCGTGTTATATGTGACAATTGAGACATTTGTAAAAGAGTTTCTCGAGTCAATTCGCTTCAAAAAAGATGATTTTTCAGCCCGTTACCGCAATGTCGATGTGTTAATTGTTGACGATATGCAGTTTATTACCGGCAAAGAAAAAACCCAGGAAGAATTCTTCCATACTTTTAATGCCTTGCACCAAAAAAATAAACAAATTATCATCTCGAGTGACCAACCACCAAAAAGTATTCCCACACTAACTGAGAGGTTACGTAGTCGCTTCGAATGGGGTATGACGATTGATATTCAGATGCCAGATTTTGAAACCCGCTGTGCTATTGTCGATGCTAAGGCTAATCTATCTGGTATTAGCCTCGAAACCAATGTCATTGAACATATTGCTAATAACTTTCGCACTAATATACGCGAACTCGAGGGTGCGCTCAATCAGCTTCTCGCCTACGCCGAAATGCAAGGTATGACGCCGAGTATTGAAATGGCTGATGCGCTACTTAGTAACGTTAAAACTTCGCGCCCACAGCACCTCACCGCTAAACAAGTTATTAGTAAAACTGCTAAGCATTTCCAGATTGAAACTGAGGAAATTTGTAGCTCCAAGCGCTCCAAGCACATCGTTATCCCCCGTCAAATCGCTATGTATTTATTACGAAGCGAACTTCACATGAGCTTTCCGAAAATTGCTAAAGAATTAGGTCGCAAGGACCACACTACCGCGATTCACTCGATTGAAAAAATCGAAAAAGATTCTAAACTCAATCCAGCAATTCGTGATAATATTGCGTCAATTCGCGAAAGCTTATATAACTAATTTACTTTTTCGTTCATTTATAGCTTAATTATGTGGATAAGTAGTGGAAAACTAACAGCTAACTTGTGTTTAACACGCCATTCCCCTGCTAATAACTTGTGTATTAACTAGATGGGTTATACACAAACTGTTAAGGCAGGCTTAGTGGCAGGTGGATAACCACATGGTTTTACACATTCTACACACATTTAACGCACAGTTTTATCCCCAACTTTTAGCAGAAGCTTTACAGAGATAAAACTACACTTTTCCACATAATCCACAGCATCTATAATTACCCCAATATGTTAAAATATAAATAAAGGAATATATATTATGGAATTGAAAGTCACCCAGGAAAATCTATCTAAAGCACTCAATATTGTCTCGAAAATTGCAAATATGAAAACTCAGATGCCAATTCTCGATAATATCTTGTTAAAAACTAGTGGTAATCGCTTATTAGTAGCAGCGACTAACTTAGAGATTGCTTCAACGCAATATATTGGTGCGAAGATTGTTAATCCAGGTGAAATTACGATTCCGGCAAAAGTCGTGACTGAGTTTGTCAATAACCTGCCGAGCGGTGTGATTGATTTAGTAGTGACTAATAGTCATTTAAAGATAAGTTCCGGCAAATTCACCTCGGTGATCAATGGCGTGTTAGCTGAAGAGTTCCCAGAGTTACCGACTATTGATGAGGATTCGGCGATTCGGATTAACCTGAAGACAGCTGATTTTCGCCAAGCTACTTCCCAAACGATTATTGCTACTACGAATGATTTAGCTCGACCGGTACTGACTGGCGTGCTATGGCAAATGCGTGACAACTGGCTATATTTAGCAGCAACCGATAGTTATCGCTTAGCCGAGCGTAAATTAATCGAGTTTAATCAAGAATTATCGGCAATTGTGCCAGCGCAAACCATGCAAGAAGTATTGCGAGCAATTAGCGATGATGACGAAGAGGTTGAGGTATTGTTTAATGAATCGCAAGTGCGGTTTCGAGTTGGCGATACAGAGATTATCTCACAGTTAATCGAAGGTCGTTTTCCAGATTATACACAGCTGATACCAAAAGATAATGACATTCGGATTAAAATCAACAAAGCAGAATTCGCGAAAGTGGTTAAAATTGCTGGTTTCTTTGCCTTGCATTCGGCAAGCGGTATTACTGTGACGGCCTCAGCGGAAAGTCAAAATCTATCCCTGAAGTCGATTGCTTCAGAAATTGGTGAAAATATCTCAGAGGCTGAAGCGGAAGTGGTTGGCGATGGCAAAATTACCCTTAATTCACGCTACTTAAGTGATGCTTTAAGTGTGATTCATGATGATATGATTAGTTTTGAGTTTAAAGGTAAACTGGCACCGTGTATTTTACGTCCAGTTAAACAAGACAATTATCTGCATATTATTATGCCACTAAAGAGCTAATATGATTATTAAACAACTGACAGTTCAAAATTGGCGCTGTCATGATCAATATAATTTACAAATTACCGCTCCAAAACTAGCTATTATCGGGCCGAACGGCTCAGGCAAAACTAGCCTGCTTGAGGCGATTTATTTGATTGCTCAAGGTAAATCGTTTAAAAATAGTGATAATGACTTGATAAAAACTCATCGGCGATGGTTGCGAGTTGATGCAGAAGTTGATGGGTCTAGCGCTCATCAGCGCACTTTTAAACTACAACTCAAAGCTGAAACGAAAGACAAAACCATCGCTATTAACCAAAAAATCCATCGGCGATTACCGCAAGCGCAGAAAATTCCAGTGGTGTTATTTGAGCCAGATGATATGAATCTTATCATTGGTTCGCCGACTCGGCGCCGTAAATATCTCGATAACCTGATTAGTCAGGTTAATCCCCTACACTCACGTCTATTAAGTCGTTATGCCAAGGCGCTAAAACAGCGTAATGATTTAATTAAACAAATGTTGGCGCGTGATGGTATAGTAAATAAAGAACAATTATTCTCATGGGATGTCTTACTTAGCCAATATGGCGGGCAAATTATTAAAAATCGCTTGCAAATGACTGATTTATTAAATCAACGAATTAACGCGATTTATCAGCAAATTACTGGTTTGAATGATCAAATTAGCTTTTGTTATCAGTTTGAAGCTGACGATATTAATCACCTCGAGCAGAAGATTTTTAACCAATTATTAAATCAGACGCATTTTATGCTAGGTACGACAATTGGACCGCATCGGCATGATTTGGAGATTTATTTTAATCACAAGTTAGCCTGTAAGTGTGCTTCGCGTGGTGAAACGCGGTCGATTATTCTGGCAATGAAATTGATTGAAATCGATATTATTAAACAGCAAACTGGCTTAAATCCGATTGTTTTGCTCGATGATGTTTTAAGTGAGCTTGATCGCTCGCGTCAGCAGTTTTTAATGGATTATACTAATCAGTCGCAGATTATTTTAACCTCGACTAATATTGATAATTTAACCGATTACCAAATCGTTGAACTGACTAAAAACTAAAAAACTCAGCTCGATTTAAGCTGAGTTTTTTAATAGCTAATCATAAATTAGGTAGTAATCAAACCTTCTTCGGTTGGTGAAGCGTGGATTTGAATATGAACGTGGTTTTGGCCAGCGAAGAAGAGTCCCTGCCCGACTGGGAAGTTGGATAAGCGTTTTTTCTCCTCATCGGTTAATTTAAACACTTCTGATACTACATCAACGGTACTAGTTGATTGCTTGAGCAATAACTGCATTGAGGCGTTGTTGACAATCGCCCGCCCCATTTTACTACCCATAAAGTCCTCAACGTCCTGAGTGATGGTAGTTAGGCCAAGTTTATACTTACGAGCGCGCTTAGCTAAACTGAAGATGAAGTTAGCAGAATCTGGATATTTCATTAACTGCCAAGCCTCATCGACGATTAGCATACGCTTGCGCTGGTCGGAACGTGTAATATTCCAAATGTGGCTTAGAACGATGTACATCGCTACGGGACGGAGTTCATCTTCGAGGTCACGGATATTAAACACCACCATTGAGTTGTTAATTTCAACGTTGCTTTGTTGGGAGAAAATACCGGCAAAAGTACCAGTGGTGTATTTACGGAGACGTTGAGCTAGTTGTGGTCCAGTGCCACCCATGTGGAGTAAGGTATCGTAGAGGTTGGCGATGGTTGGTGGTGTGGCCTGGTGAGTTAATGGATCGCTGGTAATGCCGGCACGAGAATAGGTATCGATTAAGGCTTGGTCAAGGTCAGCTTCTTCTTGTGGAGTTAAACCAAAACCCGAGGCTCCATCACCACTAGTTACAGGTGCTGATGAAGATAGCATTAAACGGAATAGACCGTGCAAAGTCACTAAGTTAGAGCGCAGGGCGTCGTTAGCTTCTTTAGTGTCAACAACTTTTGGTAGGTCAAATGGGTTGATACGAGTTGCGGAGTTAAGACTGAGGCGAATATATGAGCCGCCGACTGCATCGCAGAGCTTACGATACTCATTTTCGGGGTCGATAATAATCACATCGATTCCAACCATCATTGAACGCAGAGCTTCGAGTTTGACGGTGAACGATTTACCGGCACCGGATTTAGCAAATACTACCATGTTGGCGTTTTCAAGGCTAAAACGATCAAAAATCACCAAACCAGAGTTGTGCATATTGATACCATACAAAATACCATCTTCTTGTGATAGATCAGCGCTGGTGAACGGAAAAGTTGTTGATAACGCACCGGTATTTAAATTGTGGCGGATTTTTAGTTGATCCATTAACTGTGGGGCGGTACATTGCAACCCCTGCTCCTGCTGTGAAGAAGCGACTTTAGAAAAGACTAATTGCTGACCAAATAAAGTTTCTACTTTATTCTGGACATAACGCAATTCCTCTAAACTATCAGCATAAAGTGTCACATATAATCCAAATCGGAAAAAGCGTTCTGCACCGATTTGTAATTGATCGCGTAATTGCTCGGCGTCAATAATCGCCGCTTCAAGAGCTGGATCGCGCGTTTTACCCTTTTCGGAGTTGATCGCTAACGACGCCTCGAGCTGAGTCACTTTTTTGGTTAAGTTTTTTAAAATAGTCTGCGTATCGACCGGATAAATAAACATACTGATATCGAGAATTTCGTCGATATTAATCAGTGGACTGAGCCAACCAGTGTGGACTTGACGTGGATAACCATAAACATACAGAGTTCGGCCGAATTTTGTCCCTAGGCGAAAATAATTCGAAAAAATTTCTAAGCTACTTGGTGCGATGAGATCGCGCAAGGTTGTCATTCCGGCTAGATATGCCTGTTCAACACGTTGTTCTTCCGGAATTGGTTGTTGAGTGGTTTTTTTAGAAAATAGACCCATTAAATGTCACCTCCAGGTGGATTAACTCCTTTTGTTGTGTAAATTGTGGCAATTCGATCAAAATTAACTAGTGGTTCGCGGTTGGAAATGTCAGGATTGTAGAAATTATAGAATAATTGGCTAAGCTGTTCGGTGTTGAGTTGTTTAGCTTGGACACCGACTTGTGATAAACCACTGAGAATCACATCGACGCGGTTCTGAATCTCTTCTTTAGCTTTGACGTAGATTTTTTGGTTGACTTTGACGGTTTGAGTAGAGCTTTTGGCGAATAATCCACCTAGAATACCTTTAGATTGTGATTTAATATCATCAAATGACTCACTAGTTGGATAATATGGAATGATAATATAAAAGGTTTTATCCATAATATTCGCTTCTTGTGCTAAAACCTCAATATAGTTAATGTAATCATCAATTAAGACGTTTAAGAGCATATTATCTTGTTTGGAACGAATATCCACTAACTTCTCGAGATACGGGCCGATATCGACTTTATTGGAGCGAATTAAAATTTGCACTGGAAAATACAGCGAGTTTAAGAAACCTTGGTAACCATACTCCACTCCTTCGCGCTCATGGGCGCTCATTAGGTCGAAGTTGATTGATTTGCAAGCGACAATTGCCTTAAAACTACCGTCTTTCATAATGACAATACCTTCACGCACTTCGGCAATTTGGAGGTGGTTTTGAGTGGAATTAGGATTTGAGGCCTTGACAGGTGCTTCTTTTGAGATGTTAGGTTGACCAGAATCGCGCACGCCAGATGTATTTGCTGTAGTTGGTTGGTTTGGATTGGCTATTGATTGTTGGTTTGGCTGTACTTGTGAAAAAGAAAAGGTCTGATCGGATTGTAATGGTTGATTAAAATTCGAATTCTGCACCGGAAAGTTATTACCGGTTGGTGGAGTTGGTGGTGTGTTTTGAAAATTATTATATTGTTGATTATCCATATTACCTCAGTGAAATTACGACTTCTTCTTCCTCACCTAAAAGTTTTTTATTACGATTGGTGATTTTTTTAGCCTCAGCAGCTAAAGTTTGTACCGATAAGTCATTGTTATTTGCTAAATTAATTATATCAGGTGATGGATTAAAGTGGTAATCGTTTGACGGAGTTTGAGTTGATTCCGGTGGTATTGACTGAAGACCTGGCTGTGGTGGCGTAAATTGTTGTTGCGGTGCGAACTGTGGCGTGAATTGTGGCGCTTGGTCTTGTGGTGCTGGTTGATAGCTTGGTTGCGGGATTTGAAATTGCTCTGGTGGCATATTGACCGGCGTTGTTGGTGGATAAAATTCCGGTGGCATTATCGGATTAGGTGTTGGTTGTGGTTGATAAGCATTAAAATCCGGTATTGGTTGTGGTGCTGATTGTGGCTGATAATCAGGCTGAAATGTCGGCTGAGCCATTGGCTGTGGTGGAATAAATTGTGGTTGCGGTGCGAACTGTGGCGTGAATTGTGGCGCTTGGTCTTGTGGTATGAAATCTGGCATCGGTTGTGGTGCTGATTGTTGATTGTTTTCCGTACCGGTATAGCCATTACTAAGATTTTCCAGGATTTGTTCACGGCGCACTTGATTGTGATGATTAATCATCGCGTCAAATTTTTGGTTAATCATCGCGTCTTCATCATGAATATCTTCAACTTGGGTTGACTCGGCACTGACATCAGCTTGGAGTGATGGATTAGCCGTGCCTTGAGTACGAATAATTTCTCCGTTAGAATCAACGAGATTGGATAAATAGCTAATTCGTTGTCGTGCTTCATTAAAAGTAATATCTGGTGAATATTCTTTATCAATTGGTCCATCGTTAGTAAATTCCACCATGGTTAAGATTCCATCCGGTTCCCATAGCTTCCGGCGTGGTTTAAGATAAAATGATAAAATTGCTGCTGCGTAAACTTCCATTGGCTGGTCTTTTTTAAGCGGTAAAGCTAGCACTAAAAAAATAATTGAAATTGGTAAAGGAATAATTACTAGTCCAATAAAAATTGTTCCCAAAAAATAAGCTAATCCCCCGCCCAATACTGCTACCACCAAATAAATAAATTGGCGAAAACTAAATGGCCCGAGTAGCTTGTCTTCAGCCTCCACATCTTGAGGAACTTTATAAACTGCCATAAGTGTTATTATATCATCACGGCGTTAAAAAGTCATTAGCGGATTGGACAATCTCCTTGGGAATTTGAGGATATTGTTTGTAATAAAAAATCAATTCAGGTTGGTTAAGTTGTGTCCACTTTTCTTGGTCTTTTTTGAAAATTACTTTAAAGATTGGTCGTGAAGATGCTTGGCGGAGACGCACACTAACATTACTAATCTTTGAGGCGGGTGGTAATGGTTTATAGATACCCACTACTGCATATTGACCACGCTTATAGAATAAAACTTTTTTAACTTCAGTTGATGGGAATTGTGTTTGAATGGTCTTTTGGAGCCGTTCGCGGTCTTTTTGAAAGAATTTAGTGGCATAATCTTGCGAAAAATCTAAATTAAATTTAATAATAGTTGGTTTCGCTAAATCTACTGTCTGTTGCAGTGCTGTATATTTATCACTACGAATGGCGATGGTATATTGTTGCTTTTTGAGACGGACTGATTGATTCGGTTTGATAAGAGTTGTGTTGTTTGCCTGATCTTTGACAGCTATTTCAAAATCTTGATCAGTTGATTGAATAGTTAATTCAGTCGATTGATTATATACAAACCATCCGATCATCCCACCGAAAACAATCAACGCCAGACTAATTGCTAATAAGAATCGCTTATTCATGTTTGAGATACTCCTCAAAAAAATTATTTATTTTTTGCTTAGTTTGCCGGTCATAAAACTCAATACGATAATTAGATAAATCTTTATCTAATAATTGCAGATGGTTGAGTGCATGGATGAAATTATGATAATCACTATAAATACTAATAATTAATTCCTCCCCTTCTTGATAATAGCCGATGTGATAATTATGTTCAACTAGAGGAAGGTGTTTGATAATTGGAAACTTTTTTACACGAGCATCAACTTGCTGACTAATATCAGCTTCTAATAAACCTTCAACTTGCTGGTAATCTTGAATATGTTGTTCTTTTAATTTTTTAGCTTGTTCAGTAAGTGGTTCTAATCTGCTATAGATAATATTGTCAATTGCGAATTGAGTTTTAGGTACGGTTTTTAAAGTGAAATGAGATTCCTTGAATCCATCACGGGTAATTTTTACCTGATAAGTTTGATTAGCAGGTAGTTTAATGTTTTTTTGACGATAAGATTGGTTATTAATGGTTATTGTAGCGTCGGCTGGAGCGATTACAACTTTAACATCAATTTTATCGCGATTATTAATTAGGTTATAAACCTGCCAACTAATTATACTTAAAATTAGAACGGTTAGGATAATGATAATTTTACGTTTCATGCTTTATTGAACCTTTCTCCACCACGAATAATTACTTTTGTGGCTACCATCATGATTAACACATTCTTCGCCACCTGCACGCATTGGAAACCGTCCATATCTACCGCCTTTCCCTAGCGTGGTAGTCGTACTGGCTGATGAAAAAATACCGTTTCCAATATAAATATAAGTATGAGTATCACATAAACCAACGTCGCCAGGTTGAAATTGGGAAATATCTTTAAAATTAGGGTGTGGTGTGATTTGCTTCCAACCATTTGCAGGATTTTTCATCCAGTTTAGAACGGATACTGTGTAACCAGTTCCACCTCCATAATTAAGATCTAGGCCACTTTTAATAGCTACAAAACGTACCCATGCGCCACAATCTTGTCCTCTTGGGCTTCCTGGGTATTGATTTAATATTGGGTCCGTTAAATATGATGGATCTTTTGGGTACCAAGCTGGACTCTTTGAGTCTTCATACTCTGTTCGATAGTATTGTTGATGGGCGTATTGTTGATAAACAGCCATAATTTTGGCGGCAACACCACTTAAATTAGCGAATGGATTCGCTGAAGACGAACAATCAGTGCCAGACGAATTATTAGAACCACTATAATTATTAGAGTTGCTAGAGTTGGAACTTAAACTAAAGTTATTATTAAGAAAATTAAAAACATGAATGATTCCGGGGCGTGAGTTTTTATTATTACAAGCCAAGCCAGCATCTTTAAGTGATGGTATTTTACAAGCGCCTTCTTTGTCGAGCTTACCATTATATTGATAAGTTGGACTGTAATTATTTACATAGCCGGATTCTTGCCAAGTCCAATTCACGGAGTGATAAGCGCCACCACGATTCCATCGCAAAAAACTATTGGCAATTTTATCTAAAGTCCAATCAGAGGTATTTTTAGGGTCAAATTTAGCTATACGAGCATGGTTTAAAAAATGATAAATACCTTGAACTAAGTCATCTTGATAGTCTGACCCGGATGTGACATTGTCGATATTATCTTTGCTTCCGATACGATTTAACCCGTTATGAATACTGCGAGTAGTATCAAAATTACGTTCATATAAATCCAGTGCGGCTATGATTTTCCACATATCAGCTGGTAGGCCGGCTGTGGTTGCTGCCATAATATAACGTTCTTGGCGGGTTTTTGATTCGCCATTAACTTTGATAATCTCTGACAGTTTCTTTTTCAAAAATTCAGCATTATCCTTAAACCATGCTTTACCTTCAGGCGTTAAAGTTAAATCACTAAAGTTGCCTATAAAACTACCAATTGAACTACCTGAACATAATTTAAGCGTATCGTTTTTATCATAAAAAATAATATGATTACGTGTAAAAAACGATTCATTAGCGTAAGTTGGATAATGAATAACAAAGCTAGCGACGACGCCGAAAATTACCCCAAGTGTAATAATTGGCTTAATTCCCCACTTTTTGTTTAACATAATCTAATTATATAAGAGGTATTAAAAAAGCGCAAGCGATTTCTAATTATAACGGTTTCACTTCGTTGAAGATTTTATTGAGGCGCTGATCGATGAAAAATAGCGCATATAAGGATTTTTTAGGAGAATTAGCGAGGCAACTTTCGCCATCGTCAAATCCAGCTTCTTCATCTTCGTCACCAATTGGTAAACGAGCTCGATTGATGCAGTTTTTTTGGTATTTTTTGAGGTCGCCAGCTGGGACAAGTTCACAATCTTCCTGACATTTTGGGTCAGTTTTGACTAAATCGCCACTGTTGACGAGTTGATTAATGACGTCAATCGGGTTGGTTTTGATGGCTTGGACATCCACGCCATAAATCGGATTACAGAATGGATCGAGGGCAATTTTTTGACTATTGAGATGTTTGTTAAGTTTTAAAAACTCTGAATCTTGACAACGCTCAAAATAAACCGCTGAGCGCTTGGCTTGCGAGACTGGATTGAGGCGTGCTAGGCTTAATTTAGCAGATTTAAGAATATTGAGGCCAACTGAACGGAGTGATGATAATTGAGTGAAAAGATGCAAATTAGAACTAATGATACTGCCCATCATAGTATGTTTCGAGCTTAAATCAAACGGACTGAGATTTTTAGCTTCGATTTTGCCTTGCATCGCGAGATATTTATCTTGTTCTTGGAGATAAGCGACGGCTTGGTCTTGAGTAAGAATATTATTTCCGCCAATTGCTGCGTTTTTACCGAGGAAAAATCCACTACCGGCGACAATGGCATTGCCGAGATCTTCTCCGACAGTGTTAGGCGCAACTTTTAAATTAGACATAGCGGCAACGGTATTTTCGGTGATTTGGCGATCTTTACCAGAATCAAGCAGTTGATTAATAAAATCGAGGTTGAGTTTGAATGGATTAAGTAAATTAGCGATATTACTGAAAAAACTAGCGAACAGTCGCTTCAAAAAGCCACCTTCTTCGTTTTGGCATTGGTTTTGCTGGCTGATAGCTTTTTGCGATTGAGCGATGGTCGGATTAGCGCCAAGTACGTAGCGTTCGGCATTTTCGTTGAGTTGTGGCGTGTCGCCAAAAGCGGCATATTTATAACCAAAAGAATCGGTAGCGGATTTGGTTTCGACCACTGCCCCGTTAGCTTTGGTGGTGGTATAAGTTTCAGTTAGGCGTTTGCCATAAAATTCAGCCGATTCCGGTGTAGCGATGCCGGCTTTGATTTTTTCAGCTTCAATAAATAAGTTCATGGCTAATTGTGATTGTTGCCCTGCTTGAGGGGTTTTGGCGTAATTTTGTAAGAAATTACTGTTGTGATATAAACCACAGGCACTTTGATTGTTGACAAAATTACGTTCGGCTAATTTTAGATTATTAAACGATCGATAAAACGGTGACTTTTGCTCTTGTGAGGTTTGATCGGCTTGTTGATTGATGTATTTGAGATTATCAGTGAGTGATTTAAAAATATTAATACTCGGCGATTGTTTTTCGTGGACATTACCCTTTTCATCGGTTTCGGTCGGCGCGTCGGTATTAAAACGCATCTGAGCATCGTCAACTTTAGTAATAGCTAGTTCTTGCTTGTTAAAATCCTCAACGGCGTTTTTGTCGGTTGGTTTGGTGAAGCCTTTTTTGGATAAGCGCCAATTGCGGGCATTTTTTTGCCAGACTCCATCTTGAAAAGCGACTCGTTTACTGTTAAAACTATTGTTTTTAGCTTCATTGATGTTAATATTATGACTAATAGTTGATAAAAACTCTGACCGCTCAATCGGCTTATTTTTATAAAAAACTTTGGTCATTTGCTTGTTTTTAGTGTGAATTGAAAAGCCTTCGTGTTCGAGATTCTTTGCAAGGGTGTCAGGCATCGTTTGGTATTCATTGACGATGCGATAAGGTGATTTTTGTCCACCCTGCCACTTGCTGTCGAGTAATAGATTAGAGCGCGCTTCTAGACTAGTAGCCTGATAATTAAATTTGTCGGTGACGGTCTGCACAAAATGATTAATTAATAAGCTCGGGGTCAAAATAAACCCAATAATCACCATGATAATAATCAAAATCAACCCCAAACCAATCAGTGGAGCGTATTTGAGGGCTTTAGAGGTGGCTTGACGCTTGACGTTGAATTTTAAGAATGATTTAGTGGCGGTTTTTTCGATGTGATGTAGATTAGTAGCTGAAAAATCCGACCAGAGTGGTGATGTCTGTGATTCAAGCAGTAATAATTGATTTTTCATACAGTATAACCCCTTAATGACTCTTTTAAATTATACCATAAACAGCAATTAAACGCAACTAAAACTGACTGAGATAATTAGCGGCATTAGTGTTTTGGGCGGACTGGGCGCGGATTTTATCGAGTTGAGCTTGACCAACTGGAGTGGCTATAAATTTACGAAAGGCGGCATCTTGTACGTCGCCTGCTTTAAAGCCTTTAAACTTCTTCCAATCGCTAACTGAGTTGAAGTAATCAGCGGTTAAGTTAATTTGGTCGGCTGGCTGCATTTTTTGTAAAATATCTAGTTGTTCACTGTAATCAATTCTTTTCTTACTCTTTTTAGCATCATCTCTAATGTTTTTCAAAAAAGCAGCGTCGGTAAACTTACCTTCTTTTTTATAATTATCTTCAACATTTTTGGCAATAATTGATAAATTAGAGTAATCTCCACCACGCTCAAGATATTGATTAAATCCTTTGAGGATGGCTTGAGCATCCCCCTCCCCGTCATCGGACACTTTAAGAATGCTAGAAAGAATCTGGTCGGGATTATTATTGCGAAGCATAGTTTGCAATTGAGTGGAGGCTTCGGTGGATAAGCTGTTTAACCCTTTTTGATACTGATTAAGTAGACCTTTATCCATAATGTCATTTTCCTTTAGATAATATTGAGCAACATTAGGATCCATCTTATAGGAGTTTTTAACTAATTCTTCAAAAGCCTCACGATCGAAGGCTGGTGCTTGCATAAGAGTGTCATATCCGGGTAGAAACTTGTCGACAACTTTGTTTTTGCCTTGATTGAGTTTGTTGGCGGCGAGATAGGCGCTATTAGCGAGCGGGTGTTTTTTGTCAAATTTAGCTCGCTTGATAGAGCGACTGCGCTTAGCTCTGAAATTAATCGTGGCTTGTTTATGAAACTCACTTGAGCGGTATTTATCAGTGATACCATCAGGGATTTTATCAAGAGTTGAGGCAATTTGATTACCGATAAGCGGTAGATTTTTGATTGAGTTTAATAATATCTTTGGTAATAAATAGAATTGCAGTGCTAGTGGCACGATATAGAAAATTTGCATTAATCCACCCACTTGAAACATTAAGCCAGATAAAAATTTGCCACTACCAAATGTTAATCCAATCATTGGCGGAATGATTAAAATTGTCCAGATTGATTTTTTCCAAACCTGATAGAATCGATCAGAATTTGGGAATAATAGACTAATTAAAGCTACCGGCGTTAAGACTAATAACACAATAAATGCCGAGTCGCGCAGGGCTAGCATCACGACCATAATCACGACTGATAACATGGCACAGAGAATGACCGGAATAAGTACTGCGATACCAATTAGTGGTGCTAGTGCCACTGAGCCAATAATTAGTCCTCCAGCCAAGACCGTGGAGACTGTTTTCATCACATCGTAGTTAAAAGGCATAATGTTTGATAAAAGCGAAAACATCCCTACCCCGACGATATTACTAATATCAACAGCCACTTGCATAATCAGGAATGAAGCGTTTATTAAAATCGCAATTACGATGAATTTTGGCAACATTTTGCGGAGATTATAAACATCAAGTTGACGGTTCGTGACATAAGCGGCAATCATTATCATAAAGGCTATAATGAGAATGAGGTTGGAAATATTACGAAATTCCACCCAAGATGAGTATAAGACGAAGCCACCTTTGGTGCGAGAATTGGTAAACTTCGGGTTCAAGACCATGCTTTTTTGAATGATATTTAGTCCAGCTTGAGTTAAACCGCCGGTAGTACGCATTGCTGGACAAATTAGTAATGCTTGTAGGCCAGTGACAGCACAGCGCGATTTAATATCTTGGTATTCACCATCACTTAAAATAGCGCCATTGGCGTTATCAATTTCTTTTTGGGATAACTGCATATTTATTTTTTCGGATTGACTGAAATTAAGCCAATCAATGTGCGGGCTATTATCGAGAATATGGTTGATATAATTTTGGCTTAAAAATTGTTTTAAGACTAATTTAATATCTTGGCAACCAATTAGTGGATATTCTGGGGGTTTTTGTTTAGTATTTTTTGCATTGTTTGATGTTTTATCTTGGGTATTAGTATCGGTTGTTTCTAATTGTGGATTGAGGGCTTTTAAGCGAGTTTGAGATTGGCCACTGTTATCAATAGCGCAGTCTCTAAGCCCAATTTCTGTCGCCATACCAAATTTAAAATTACCATCAATATTATCATGATAAGGTTGTTTTTTGACTTTGTGCGGATTAGGAATACCACCATCAGAATCGTTATCATAAATATTACCCTCCCCATTCTCCTCTTTTAAAGAACGATTTTCATTATAAATTTTAGCATTAGCCGGAAAGATTAATTTGCGCACATGATTAGTTTTGGTGATAGCTTCTGGCTTAAGGTTGGCGTTATAGCCTAAAATATAGGCTAAGCGAATACGATCGGCTTCGTAAATATTGGTACAGAAGACACTTTGAAATTCACCTTCACCCCGTTCATTACAATTTTCGATTTTTGGTAGAGTTCGTACTACAAAAGTTTGAATTTCTTTAACTAATTCTTCGCGAGGTAACTGTTCTTTGTTGTAATCGTTAATGTTGAATTGCTGAAAATGAATTGATGCCTGAGCATAGTGTGCAAGAATTATGACTAGACTGATAATTGATAAACTAATTAAACTGAAACGTTTCATTAGATAGCCTCAGTAATCGCCTTGTAAGTATCGGCACTCATATTTGGATCTTTCAAAGATGCGTTAGTATTATATTGAAATTGCGGTGAGCTGTGGTAGAGCTGATTAAAAACAATATGTCCACTCGTTCCATTCTCGAGTGCTTTTTTATTAATTTTAGCGATTTCATCTGACCCCATAGAATTAAGCTGATTAGTGATTGCTGTGGAAGCGATCCTACCTTTATCAGTGCGAAACCTGCTGAGATTGGTAGAATTGATACCACCAGTTTCTTTCTGTAAGCCACGAATATATCCAGCGGTGTCAAATCGACCTTTATCATTGGAGCTTTTGCGGGCTTCCTCGGCAATACGATATGCAGATGATGCTGCCATATTTTGACTAAGTACATGCTCCATCACTCCCGAGAACTCCTCAGTGCTTAAATCGCCATTTCTGGCATGTTTGAGCATGGCGGCTGAAGCTAATTCAGCAGTGTTATTTTCATCATAACCATTAGCGAGCATGGCTTGGCGCGTTTCTTGCGATAAGTCATTAAACTTAAAATTAGAAAAACCATTTTTAGCATTCTTCATAATTGATTCTAAATCTTGATCAGCGATACGGCTCGACATATTCGAAATGTTGTCGGCACGGCGGTTCTCGATATTATAGAGGCGAGCCTGTCCAGATTTGGTGTGACGGTTTAATGTTCCTAAAACACCGGCTGTAGCCCGCTCTTGCCATTTAAACGGTCCGCGAGCATGACTAGCATCGCCAGCTTGTAGTTGTTCAAACTTATGTTGATGTTGCTGTTTAGCAAATTGCACCATACGGGAATTACGCACTGCATTGTTGGTGCCGGCTTGTAATTTATTAAAAGCATTACCAAAAGTTGTACCAATCATTGGTATAGCAGCAAGGGTACTTTTGACGATTGATGGTGTAAAAACTAGGGGCATACCGGAAATCACCAATCCGAGAGTTTGCATTAAGAAAGTATCACTACTACTCACGAGTAGTTTACTAATGAATCCAGCTGCCCCAAACAACATACCAACTACTGGGAATAATACCAAAACACCGCTCATGCTCTTTTTCCAAAAATTAAATAAGCGTTCGGTGTTGGGAAAAATTAAGCTCAAAAACGCAATCGGTGCAATAATCACTAGTACAATAGCGGCAGCTTGGCGAATTAAAAGTATTAAGCCAGTTACCACCACAACCATAATAAACGAAACAAATAGTGGCACAACTAATGCAAATAAGGAAGTCATAATCGACACTTGTTTAATTGTCATAATACCGAGAATAATCATTAGAGCTCCGCTTAAGCCAGTAGCTGCTACACCGCCAGGATTATTATTTGGCATGCGCAAAAAGACGGTATTTTCAAAACCTTGGAATAATTTGAGAACCGATGAACCAACTAAATTTGATAAATCAATCAAAAATTGGCTGATCACATAAGATACATTAATTAAGATTGTGGCCATGATGATTTTTGGCAGGATTTTTTTGATGCCGTAATTACTGATACCGAAGCCAGTCACCTGCGAAATAATCACTATCATGAAGAAAATAATCAAACCGACATTGGCAAGATTACGAATTTGTTTCCACGGCTCAAATGCTGAATTACTACTGTCAGTTTTGAAAAACTGAATATTAATTGTTAGCATGCCCTGAATGAAGTTATATGAAGCATCTGTCCCCTCACCTATCGTAAATAAAAACGGACACATAATCCAACCAATTGCTCCTTCAAGATTACAATTGGTTGGGACATAGCCACGGCATTTTTGCTCAATCTCTTTTTGACTAATGCCAGGATTTTCTTGGCGAGCCTTATTGGAGCATGCCACAAAAGCTTGGTATTCTTTAGTGGTGTAATTACCAGTATTAGTACCTTGGGCATCGACTTTCTCGTTGTCTTTTTGATCGGTTTGATTATTTTGACTACTATTGTTTTTATCAGCTTGAACAGGAATATGAAAAATAGCGTTTATAAATAAAACACTGATAATTATTACAAGACCCCATTTTGCCCACTTTTTCATATTATAATTATGCTTTAAAATCATCTTTTTTGCAAACCTTATGTAATGTGATTGTTATATTTAATACTGTCCATAATATCTTGTTTAATGCTTTCGCGATTATCTTGCGGTAGGGTTTTGATCGTGTCTTGAATATCTGATAATTCTTGCTCTGTATCGCTTAATTCATTAAAGAGATCTTCGGTGGATTGACGGGCATAGGCTTTAGCCTTACTAATGAGAAGTGGATCGGTAGGTCCGCTATAATTTGCGACATTATCATCGATATATTCCTGCTCCTTCTTAGCAAATTCAGTAGTATAAGTTTGTCGTAGTTGATGAACTTGTCTTGTTTTAGGAACTGGGCTGGGAACTTTAGCTTGAAGTTCGTTAGCTTGCTGGAGTTTATCGAGTAGCTCTGTTGACGCGCCTAAAACATCTTGAGTTTCGGTCGATAATTTATGGTAATTGTTAAGTATCGCATCGCGCGTACTGCTGTTATCAGCCATATGTTTAACAAATACTTCATTAGCGACTGTTCCACGTTGAATGGTGCTGGCGTGGAGATTTTCCATATTGCCCGATTCGAGTTTGGTAAACAAACCCTTGTCCTTCATTGATTCGGTAGTGTGTTTAACAATTAGCTCATGATAAGGCTTCGCTGTTGGATCAGATATTTGATTACTCAATCGGTCAGCCTGGTGCAATAAATTAAGATCGGCTTTGCCATGAGTTTCATTATATTCGGCGGTAGCCTTGATGATGCCCATACTGCGAAAATCGCCTTTATTATCAAGCGCTTTCATAATTTCAGTTGTAGTATCTTGCAGTTCGGCCTGAGTAGCGCCTTGCTTATTGGCAAGGTTCAGAGCTTTAAGAATATTATCTGGGTTATCTTCTTTTTGAGAACTTGCGTCTTGAGCATAGGCCATGGCAAGTGACAGAGCGATTTCTTTTGGATCGATTATTTGATTAGCTAAAACTTGATATTGATTACGTAATTCCGGCGATAAACTCGCGAAATTATTAGTGGATAATGCATCAATTAACTTCCCTGCTTCTGCCTGGCTGAACTTACCTGCAAAATCGCTCCGCTGTTTTTTGAGTTGGTATTGGGCGTTAAGACTATCGCGAGCCCAGAATTTGCCAGTTCGTGAAGCTCGTTTTAATAATTTTTTTTGCTGTTTTTGTGCTAAACGGAATTGACCAACTCCGGTTTTGTCAAATAAATTCTTAGCTTGGACACCAGCGCTGATTGGATCGGAACCAATATTATGAGCAAGTGGCGTATTAAATAACGAACCGGTGCCACCAACTTTAACTGCGGAGTCAATTTTGCGCATCGCATTAAGAATAATAAACGGAATAGCGGTGAGTGAACCGAATAAGGCAAGTTTGGCAGTCAAGAATATAATCATACCGTCTTGACCGGACATGATAATTTGATCAACGAGGATGGCTCCACCTACTAAGAAACTGGCAATTGGATAAATGCTGGCAATATTAAACAGTAATTTCCACCAGGTATCGTGTATTTTTTGCATTTGAGGTGATAAACCGCTCACTAAAGCGAATGGCGAAGTAATAACTAAAATAATAACTACAGCATCACGAATTGTTAATAACAAAATATTGATTAAGGTTGCTAAAACCGTCAATAAGCCAGCAATAATCAGCATTAGAATATTTAAAATATCCCCAATTGAACCCTGCTTCGAAGTATAAATCCCATATTTCCCCATAAAACCACCAGAGATTTTAGCAGTATCAACTAGTAGTTGAAAAATGCCCTTGCCGATTAAATTAGATAAATCAACAGCGACTTGCGTAATATAAAATGATAAGTTAACCAGTAGAATGGCGATTAGGAGTTTTGGGAGCATGCGTTTAACGGAATAATTAGATAAGCCTACTCCGGTAATTTGGGAGATGATCACTACTAAAAAGATAATAATAAAGATAATATTTGATAAATCACGGAAAGCCTGCCAGACATTTTTGACGCTCGGATCAGAGATGGTTTCGAGGCGAATATTTAAAAACCAATTAGCAATTGTATTATACATCCCCTCAGCGGCACGAGTTGCTAATTCGGCGAACTGATCAATGATAACTCCCGATCCACCTGGCACATAATGAGTTTTAACCTTAGATAGAGCTGTTTTATCGGGAGTAATTTCCGTAAAATTAAAGTTAAAATTATTTCCGAAGTCAATAGTTGGGTACAGAATGTTATAACGGAAGTCATCGTTGAAGATCTTAAAAGTGACATGCGTGGGAATATTATTTGCGCCATTTAAAGCATTAGTATGCATATTAAAGAACATTTGTTGCAAGAAGAGATTGTTGAGGTTATTCGGATTGAAGATATTGTTGTTTTTATCGGGTTCTTGGATGTTTAATAAGTTGTTGCAGGGCTTATAGTCGTTAGTACCTGGCTTAGAACAAGAGCTGAAGATTCGCTCAACTGCTTCGTTGATGTCAGCTTCAGAAATGTTGTTAAGAATTTCTTTTGCTGATGTATTAATGGATTTTTTAGGATCGCTAAGTAATTTCCAGGTGTCTTGATTAAACAAGTTAATTGTTTTGTCATAATTAAAAACAAAATTACCGTTGAGCATTTCTTGCTCTGTTGGCTCACGAAAAGTATCTTGTTCTTTGGTGCCTGGTAAATTATATTCATTTCTCTTAATATCGATACTACCATAGATATTAATTGCAATCATAAATTTAAGATTTTGTTTAACATCGGATTTAATTTCGGGAGTACAGATTTTGCTGGCAATATCACGTTTATTTTTCGGCATTTTAGATAAAGCTGAAGGATTTTGATCAAGTTCAGGACAAATTGCCAAATAAATTCGCATGAAGTTTGCATAATCAACTGCATCTTCAAAATACTGCAATTCTCCCCTAGCTGATGTTTGATTAGGGAAAATACCAGCCAGTATGATTGCTAGAAAAATAATTAACTTTTTCATTTACCGCCTCCGATACGAGTACTAAGTAAGTTTTCGGATTGGAGCGCTGACTCAGCTGATTTGTAGGCTTTAATATTGTGTTGGTGATTTTGCATCACGTTAATCACATCATGCTCGATTTCCTGCTTAATCATTTCTGGAATCATATGATAATCTTGACCAATAGCCCCAATATAATGATTGGATAGATTATCTAAATTAGCATTTTGGCGGATTTTATCACGGATGGTTTGAATAGCTAAATTCGGAATAGCTGGTTGATTACCTGTTTTGGACACTGCCTCAACTTTGAAATCTTCAGTCTTGAGATTGCCTGGCCGAATTTTATTAAAGGCGGTGTCAATATTACCTTGAAGTTTTTTAACTTCCTCGCTATCATTGTAATCGATAATTGCATTTTTATGATCAAGTTTTGGCTGACTAGCATTGGGTTCTGGAGTTTTAGTAACTTGCTTACTAGCATAGTTTAATAAGCCTGAAGTGACTGGGTTACCGGCTTTTTCGGCGATTTTACTTGCAACAAATAATTTATCACTAATGGATTCGTTGGTGAGATTATGGCTCTGAGCGTTGGCGATAATATTGCCAATTTGACTTCCATCAGCTTTTAACCCACCATAACCAGCTAAGGTGTTCAATGATACGGTATAAAACTCAGCATCATTAAGAGCGCCGACATTAACTAATTGACGATATTTTTCTTGTTGTGCTGTCGATAGATTCTTATAGCTAGCGCCAGCGAGACTGCCCTGGTCTTCATGAAAAGCTTGTAATAACTCACCGTCATGATTCACAATGCCTTGAAAAGTATTAAATGACTGTGATTGGCGGGTTTGGTTGCGTTTGATTAAATCATAACCAGCGCCGGTGAAAGCACGGTTAAACATCGGGCTTTTGTAGACACCGCGCGCGAATTTACTATTAGCGAGCTTGAGTTTAAGATTATCTTGATTAGCTTTAATCGCCTGGTTAAAACCGCTTTGTTGAGCGGCTTGAAAGCCAGCATTCTTAGCCGAACTATATTGTTTTTTCATGAAATTATTCAATACTAAGATACCTTTTGTAATGCTCATTAAGACTAATGGTGTGGCAAGCGTGGTTAGCACTGGCAGGGCAAATCCGATTAATTGGATTAAATTATCGCCTTCTGAAACGCTAACTAATAATAGTCTTAAGAAGCGTCCACCTCCGTATAAAAAGCCGATCACCGGATAGAGCATGATAACATTAAAGAAGTTTTTTGACCATGATCGAAAAACGCCTTCAAACCGCGGAATGACATTGGCGAGAATTGCAAATGGCATTAGTAGCACAAAAATCACCACTAAACCATGTCGCATACTTAGTAGCAAGACAATAAACACTAGCCCGATTAATAAGATAACTAACGCTGGTAATAATAATACCAACCCGCCTAATATCGCCAAAGCTCCTGCTCCGGTCAGTACGCCAAAGGCAATGCTGGAAACAGAGATATCAACCGAACCACTTAGCTTGATCTGATTAGCTAAATTATCAAATAAATAGAAGAAACCACTTCCCGCCAAGTTAGACAAATCAACCGCAATTTGCGCGATAATAAAAGATAAATTAATTAAGAAAATTGCCACAATTAACCGAGGCATCATTTTCTTTAAATTATAATTTGACAAGCCAAAATTAGTTATCTGACTGACAATCACCCACATAACAATAATCACCAAGAAAATATTGGATGCGTTGCGGAAAAATGACCATGCTTTTTGAAAAATCGGATTATCAAAAATGCTAGATGAGTTTAATTGGAAAAACTCTTGAATATGACTAACGGAACGATCTGCTGCCGCCGAAAGAGTGTTGGAGGCAGGACAAATCATCCAACGACTTGATTCTAGCTCACCTGTTAATTGAGAACACATATCAGCGGGCTCTTCCTCTGGCAAATTATTTAAATAGCAATCTAGTGCGTTGGTTTTACAGAGCACGCGTTGTTTTTCAGTGAGGCTTTTAGAATCGCAGAGACGTTTAAGCCCTGATGGGATTTGCTTGTTGAGTTTAGCTTCTTGGTTGGATAGGTCTTTTTTTGGTAAGATGCCATCAATCGCTTCCTCCCAAACTGATCGACGAGGTGTGCTAGAAGAAATACCAGAGATGTAATCCATACTGGTATCAACTAGTGAACAAATTGCTTTATCTTTTTTAATTAAACCGTCAATAATGATATCATTGAGGGTTTTGGTTGGGTTGGCACGAATCGCTTGTGTGAGTGGACTATTGCAGAATTGACAATCGCGTGGTGGTCGTGTGCTACGACACTCACGTTTACAGCGGTCAGCGATGCGTTGGAGTTTTTCGGTAGTGTTAGTGCCATCGATAATTTCCCCGAAGAAGAAGTTATCTTCTTTGGCCATATACAACTTGCGGACTTGACCATGTGGCACAGTTAAATTTGCCATCGTCAAATGTAGATCGATATTCTCTTTAGTGAAAATGCTTTTAATAAATTTTTCAAGCAACCCAGCATCATGCTCCCATTTTTGGTCAGTACAGTTTTTGGTCATCGGAACAGTCGCCCCAGTACTGAGAATGCTCTGATTATTACGTCCGAAGATAAATAAAGTCATGATAGCTGATGGCATAATACAAGGACTACGTTTCGGATCAAACGGATCGTCGCTAAAACTTGAATATTTTAAGAAAAACGGATTATTGCCGTACTGTAAATGTCCGCAAATTGGATTGACTTGGCCATATCGTTCCATTTCATAACGTTGGTTGTAGACTTCACCTGTTCCGGAAATAGGATCGATACGAGCTGAAATCAGCATATTAACTGTGTATTGAAAATCATATTGACCTTTGTTTAGAGGTACTAATGAGGCAAGGTTATTTAAAAAACCAGATTTATAAGTGTCGCCATTGACATATTCAAATTTAATAGCTGGTTCACCATCAATCACTTCAACCCATGGACTATTTTTAATGGAATTGGCAATTTGAGACCAGATACCACCATGAAAATAAATAGTGTTTTTACCACCAGTAGTTTTATAAATAGCCTTTGATCCGAAGACGATTTCGCATGATTGATTACGGGACGATCCTACCAAGAAACGTGGTTTACAATAACAGCGTTTGCCGTCGTTACTACAGCTGGCTGTGCCGGGTTGACAGTATTTATCAGGGCAGATTGGTGGCTGATCTTTAAACATAAAACAGCCGTTAGCCGATGGTTCAATCGCCTGCGTTGGATACACAAAAAACAAGTTAGCTAATCCCGCCAACCCCAATAATGCCAGTAGCGCCATCCCCTTTTTAAGCATTAGCTATATTATGGAGCAAAAGTTAGTTTTTGGCAAGATGGGTTTTAAGGATTACCGAGCTTTGGAGCGTCGGGTGGACGTTGAATCAAGATACTGTCGTCTTTTTCTTCTTGCTCAGTAAGTATAATATCATTTTTCATATTGATCATATCTTGATCATTAAAGATGTCTATATTATTTTGCTGAATTAGATTACCAAATTTGATAAGTTGTTTGAAACGCTTTTTCTGTGCATCATTGATCTGGCGTGCTCCATTTGGATCGGTTAAAGCGATTTGAACTTCTCTAATATATTTAAATAATTTATCTTTTATTACATCTTTTGCACCAGCTTGCTTCAGCGACTTATCCAGTTGGCTATTAATAAGATCAAATTTAGCAACGTAAGCTCCTTGATCGTTAAAGCTATCATTTAAGGTATGCAAATTAAGAAACGTATTTATTAAGTTGTCAGTCTCATCTTTGTCTTGACGAGCTAAAATATCTGTGCCAAATCGACCTTTCAAAATATTATTAATACGAACGATGTCCATAGTTTCTTCATTAATTAAACCTTGAATGACTAAATCTGGTGTGACGTTACCGAATGCAGTCGCCACTGAGCCATATCCATTGTCGTTTAGACCCTTAGCGATAATTGTGGCAAATTTTGCGTATTCACCATCTACTATCTCGCCTTGATTATTATAGAATTTTCCAGTTTTGGTGATGTATTTTTCGAGTTTATCAACTCGCTTGGTGTTAATAATCATACGCAAGGCAGCTTCGCGGATAGATTCATCGTTACTGTCGAATTGATAGGTTTCACCACCAGCATTCGTACCAGTAACAGTAGTGCCTGGATTTTCAAAAAGATTGATGGCTTGATCTAAGGATACATTGTAATGACGAAATGCGGTATCAATATTTTGCATAGTTTCATTATGTTCTTTAGAGGCGGCACCAATCAGTTCACTAACAATGTAGGCTTCACTACTATCTTTGCCATCAAAATAACCAGTGCTAGCCGTGCGCACGGTTTTTCTCTTGCCTTGAATATCAATTTCAATATTTTTATTAAGAACTTTATTAAAATTCATAGCTTCAGCAGCTTTGGACATTTTTTCGGATTTTTCTTGGATTTTATTACGTAGAGCGATTTTGGCTAGATCACGCTCCAAATTATTGTAACCCGCCAATCCTTGCTTTTCACCATTTTCAGCAATTTTAGACTCAGCTTCAGCTTGAAAACGGTGCATAGTATCATTCAGGGTAGATTGTGAATATGTATTTAATAAATTACTGTATGATTCCATAGTGCGTAATGTCTTGGCATTCTCGGATGTCGACTCGGCTTTCCAAAGTGTGTGTTTGGCATCGCGTTGGGTGTTATAATACTTGGTTTTTTCTTCTGACATACGCTTATGTCTATCTAGCGCTTGAGATAATCTGCGTGGCACTTCCCAAGTGCGGGTTTGTTCAGCGAGATATTGAGCGCGGTTTTCGGCTTTTTTGCGGTCGAAGTAGCCAGTGCTGGTTCGGCGAATCGGATCAAATATCGTCTTATTTAGACCATCACCGAGCTGACTGAGTAGAGTGTTGCTGTCTTTGACTAATTTTGGCAGAATTAGGAATGGAATAATTTGAACAATCATACCGAGTAATAAGATAATTGCGTCGCTGGCTTCTTTAATAATAATCCAGCCAGCTAGTTGAGCTCCGCCATAAATCACTGAAAAAATTGGGAAAATAAACAGCAGTTTCTTCAGTAATTCCAGCCATTTACGGAAATAAATCTCGGTATTAGGCATTAAATTAGCCACAAATGCCAGTGGTGAGATAATAATCAAAGTTAGAATCAGTGCCTGACGTCCGGCCAAGATAATCACTGTGACGATCAGAGTGATCGCCGCACCAACAATTGCTGCGAAGAGTGTTAATAGAATGCCTGGTAGCCCACCAAATGCAAAACTAGCCGCCATTGCACCAGAGACGGCAATTGCTCCGCCTGCTAGCGCTTGGGTGGTCATTTCATACCACGAGATTTGCGCATTTGGTCCGCCGTTGAGAGCTTGAGTCTGAATACTGCGGAACAAATCAGCAATCGAGCCACCAAAAATATTAGTCAAATCAATAGCAATTACACAGATATAAAACGAAAAGTTAACTAAAATCGTGCCGACAATCAGGCGTGGTAGGGTTTTCTTGATGCTGTAGTTGGTGACGCCATAGCTCGTGATATACGAAATAATCATGATCAAAAACGTAATAATAAACAAAATATTAGCGATATTTCGCATGATCACCCATGATTGCATCAGCGTGGAGTTTTTATCGGTACTAATACGTTTAACGGTCATATATTTATCGATGATGTCTTTCATTTTGTCCATTTCTTTAGAAATGGCTTTCATCATTGGACAGACAATCCAGCCGATGCCGTCGATTTGACAGGAGTTTTGGCTGTCAGTTGATTGACCGTTACTACCATCGGCGCTATTGAGGCTGACAGTTTGCTGGTTCTGTGGGTTACTGTAATGATTATCTTGAACGTCATAGACTGAATAGCTAGCGTTTTTAGCTTGTTTGGCATCACCATTAAACACTAAGACGTGCGCCTTATCCCCTTCTTTGCTGACGTAAAAGGTTTTACCGGAGTTGTCTTGAATAGTTTGTTTAGAAAAAGTGCGGTTATTATAAACAATATCCTCACCTTTCCAGCTGAAGTTATCTTGAGCAGAAGCTGGCGTCATCAGGAACGATAGGCTTAGCAAGACGGAGACAATACTGAATAAGACCGCTTTTGCGGATATCTGTGCCCACCACAAAAACCTTATCTTATATTTCTCCCACATCATTTCGCGATTATACCACAAACATTAAAAAAAATCAACTGTTATAATGCTTTTTATGCTTTTAGAAAAATCATAAGCATAAATGCGTGGAATGACTTGCCAAAAAGTTTTTTATATTATATTATTTATGGTAATTATGAAGCATAAAAAATCTTTATTACTATTTGCCATACTGACTGTTGCTGGCTGTGGTAGCTTGATTCTCTCTAATTTAGTAAATGCAGCACCACAAAAAGCCGAAAAAGCGCCTGAATCGGGTGCTAATAAAACAACCACTCCAGCAAAAAAAGCTCCAGGCAATCAACAAAATCAAAATAACTCTAATGCCAATAATAATTCATCTGAAGAGAAGAAGACGAACTCTCCAACTGGTTCTAAGGGCAATAACGGTTGTGGTACAGACACTAGCATTATTAAGTGCGATCCAGGTAGTGACGAAAATCCAATTATTAACCTCTTACAGCAAGCTGTGAAAGTATTGTATGGTGTAATTGGTGTGCTGGCCGTAGTGGTGATTATGGTTGCTGGTGTGATTTATGGCACCGCTGGTGATCGTGAAGATCGAGTTAAACTCGCTAAAACCATGATTACTAACACTGTCATTGGTATTTTGCTTTATGTGTTTATGACAGTGATTCTTAACTTCTTAGTCCCAGGAGGTGTCTTCTAATGAAAAAACTTACGCAATTTGTATTAATTTTAGCGCTGACGGTGTTTGGTAGTTTGACTTTAATTCAGCAGCCGGCTTCGGCGGATAATGGTAAGTCATCGTGTAAAACCACTTCGGATTTTCTAGGTATCCCGACCTGGTATCGTAATTTAGTTGATGGCAATTGTGAAGTGGTTTGGCCGGAAGGTGGTGCTGGCGATGCTAATGGCATCCAGCGCTTTATCGTAATTATTGCATTAAATATTACTGATATGGTGGCGCGAATTGCTGGTGTGGTGACGGTTGGATTTATTATTGTTGGTGGGTTTAAATATATGCTAGCTCAAGGTGATTCCGGACAAGTTGTCGCTGCTAAAAAAACCATCACCAATGCAATTATCGGCTTGGTGATTGCCGCTTCATCAGTTGGTATCGTGAGTCTAGTGATGGGATTTTTCGTGAAATAAGGAGAAAATATGAAACAAATAATGGTAAATTTATCCGAAATAGCCAGTAAGGTTAAAATCGATCCCCCACCAGTCGGTGCACCAAGTTTAAATATTGGTTTGAATCGTGTGTTTTTTTGGGCGGGCGTAATCGCTGTGATAGTAATTGTGATTGCTGGTTTTCGCTATATCACCTCAGCTGGCAGTCCTGATAAAGCTAAGCAAGCTCGTAATACTATCGTCTATACGGTCATTGGTTTGTTAATTATTCTCTTTTCATTCGCAATTGTTAATCTTGTATCGGGAGTGTTGAAGTAATGTTGAAGAAAGTTAGTCAAATTTTAGCATCAGTCGTGTTGGTGATTGGTGTTGGTGGTGTTTTAAATGCTTCGATAAGCTGGCATCAGGTGCATGCTGAAGAAGATAATTCCAGCTCAAGCAATGATACTTCATCAGACCAATCAAAAGATAATAATAACGGAAGCGGATCTGGTAATGGTACCTCTTCGTCAGTTAACCCGCTAGGCGATGCTTGCAAATATAATAAAGACGCAGCGATCTGTAAAGGTGAACAAAAGCCATTAGCACAAACCATCACTGACATTGTCAAATTCGTAGTTGGTTTTCTAGGTGTAATCGCCGTGATCGTTATTATCTGGGCTGGCTGGACATATGTCACCTCCGCTGGAGCATCTGATAAGGTGATGTTGGCTAAACGAACGATTTTATATGCTATTATTGGCTTGGTGGTGACGATTATGGCCGGCGCAATTGTCGCTTTTGTGGTGAATACCTTTAAATAAAAGAAGAAAGGAATAAAATGAAGCAAAAAATATTAATTGGACTTATTGCACTATTCTCAGTGATGGGATTGGTGAGTGCGGTCGCGCAACCGGCGATGGCTAACGGTTTTGGTGATGAAATTAACAAGGGTCTGGAGCAAGTTGGAGGTAAACAAACAGCCAATGCTAATGATGTTATCAAAACTATTATCAATGCCCTGCTCTTCTTCATCGGTGTGGTAGCAGTGATTATGATTATCTGGGCAGGTATCCAATATACTACTTCAGCTGGTGATTCTAGTAAGGTCGCTACTGCGAAAAATACAATTGTCTATGCGGTGATTGGTCTAATTGTGGCAATTTTCGCTTATGCAATTGTCAACTTCGTAGTCTCGACCTTTAATAGCGGTGGAGGTGGTGGTAATAGTAATACTTCTAATACCAACAATAGCGGAAATAGTCAAAATAATAGTGGTTCAAGTGGTAATTCCGGTTCAGGTAACAATTCAGGTAGTGGTAATACCGGCGGAGGCTCTTCTCAAACCTCCAAGAATTAAGCCTGAAAACATTTTACATTTCGTAATGAATATGGTATGATTTAAACAGATTAAAAACAACTAAAAAGTAAAGGAATTTCAATGAAGAAAAAATTACAATTATTTGCTGCTACTGCGCTGATGATGTTTGGTTTGGCAGGTGCAATGTTGCAACCAGCTTATGCTGATTGTCAACCTGGACAAGGTGGTGTTGCTGGTGGTGTGGGCTGTGCTGGAGAAGGAACTACTCAACCTAAATCCTTGTTTGGAACTGGTGGTATTTTTACTCAGGTGATTAACTTTCTATTGTTCTTTGTGGGTGTAGTTAGCGTGATTATGATTATCTACGGTGGTATCCAATATACCACTTCAGCTGGTGATTCTGGTAAAGTGACTAGTGCTAAAAACACTATTCTGTATGCTATCGTTGGTTTGATTGTATCAATTTTGGCTTATGCAATTGTTAACTTTGTTACAACTACATTTCTTACTCAACAATAAATTATCCTTATCAATAAATCCCCTAGCCTGGCTCGGGGATTTATGTTTGTGCTAATAAAAAGTCAGAATTATTAATCAATATAAAAACTCCTCATGTTTGCACTGAGGAGTTTTTGGGGAGTGATTACATAATCGCAACGCGAGTAGTTTTCTTCTGTTCGACTTTAGTGAATGAAATCGTTAGAACGCCCTCTTTGAGCATCGCTTCGACCTTGTCTTCATGAACTGGCACTGGTAGAGCCACAGTACGGGTGAAGTCACCCCAGTAACATTCTTGTAGGTGGAACTTGATTACTTCGGCTTCACCGCCACTTGATAAAGTACCGCTGATGGTTAGTAAGTTATCTGAGATACTCACATCAAGATCTTTTTTGTCAACGCCAGCGGTGCGAGCTTTGACGATTAGCTTCTCGTCAGTTTCGTACATATCAACTGCTAGTTGTCCAGGAAAATCTTCTTCGTCTGATGCCCACTCTTCTTCGGGTTGAGCTGATTCAGTCATGGTTGGTTCTGGCTCAATTGGAGCCGGTGTTCCTAGGTCTTCACCTAGAAAAGCTGCTGTTAACTCATCATCCAGCAACAAATCATCATTTTTTTGCATTCCTATAACCTCCGTTATATTTTTTAAGTATTAGCTATATTATACATCTTTTTTGTGATATAATCAATAAAAGTTATGCTTAAAATGTAAAAATTACAATGCTTGATGACCTACTCGCTTTTATCGCTCCCCACCACTGTTATTTATGCCAAAAAACTGGCCCAATTTTATGTGATCGTTGTAAAGATTACATTTTGAAACAACAAAATCCAGGTCGATTTAACTTCTCAAAACTCCAAGCTAGTGGCCAGGTATTTTTCGTTGATGATAGTCAGTCGGTATTAAAAGAAATGATTTACGATTATAAGCTACACTCTCGACGGGCGTACGGACGAGTATTGGCGCAAATTATTGCCCACTATCTGCCACGAGAGCGAAACTTGGTGATTGTGCCAGCGCCAACTATGCGTAAAAGTCGTGCTCAACGTGGATTTGGTCATATCGAATTGATCGCTGAGGAGCTGGCGAAAATTGGTTTTACGACCCAGCATTTACTGGTTAATCGTTCCTCGATTGCTCAAAAAGAGCTAGACGCTCACGCCCGCCAAACTAACGTCAAGGATAATTTACTATGTTTAACGACGGTTGACCCGAAGCTGAAATACGTGGTGATTGACGATATTACCACTACTGGCTCGACGCTGAAACAAGCTCGGCGGGTGCTTAAACAAGCTGGTGCTAAACAGGTGGCGTGTTTGGCGCTAGTGCATGCTTAGATGAGGCGGTGGTTTACTTCTGTTTGTTGAGTAAATAAAAAGCCGACCAGCTGGTCGGATCTTTATTTGGCGGAGAGGGTGGGATTCGAACCCACGATACGTTGCCGCATGCCGGTTTTCAAGACCGGTGCCTTCAACCACTCGGCCACCTCTCCATGTCACTTATTATTAACAAAAAATATCATTTCTGCGGAAAACCGGCTGGACAAGACTTGACCAGTCTTGTCGCCTGTTTGGTTGCTCGAAGAGCAACACTACGTCCAAGACCGGTGCCTTCAACCACTCGGCCACCTCTCCATTTTTGTTAAATAACTCGTTTATTTTATCAAAAAACATGCTAAATCGCAAGTTTTGTTAATTTAGGGTTTTGAGCGATTGCTTATTGAGGCATGCCAAATAAAAACTAGTAGTTTCAGCTAAGAGCATCATCTCGAGGAGGTGATTGGTTGGATTGTCGGTGTGAAGTTGTAATTGGCGTGAAGCGGGCATTTTGCCAGAGAGTTGGCGATTTTTGTGCGCAAAAGCCATATCAGTCGCCCGGTCAAGCTCGGTTGGGATTAAATCGAGCACACCAAATGGTTTTTCGACGGGGTGTGAACTCCAACCGGCAAAATTAAGATCGGTAATCGTCTGATTAAAACATAAATTATGCGCTTGTGACTCGAGGCAACGACGCCAAAACTCACCTACTCCCCGGGTTTGTTCCGGACTAAACACGAGACTGATCTTGCCGGCGAGATAGAGCGCAAGCTGCTTAGCTTGGTTGTCGACGGTTGGCACGCTTGGTGCGAGTTGATTAATAATGGTTTTTAACTCCTGCAAATTATCATAAAGATCAACGCCAGCGATTTTCATAACTAATAGCAAATCATGCCAGTCGCTCAGTTCGCTCACCTCAGGCAGTGGATAAGTTTCATCATCAATAATGATTTTTGATTCTGAACTCTGTTCCCAATGAAAATCACGATCACTTGCCCACTCCAAGCCAATTTTTAAACCTAAGCTCGGTTGTTTCCCATAAAAAACTACTTTTAGCCCGCTAAAATCCGGCGTGTTGGCTAAAAAATCCGATTTAAAAATCCCCTGCAGGCGACGCCAAGCGATTTCTACGCCGAATTGGTTTAATTGATTTAGGTCGTCAAGCATAAAATCCTTTTATTTTTATAATTGTTATGCTAATATAATACAGTATAGTATTATAAATTAAAACTTAAAGGGTGGATAATGATTTTTAAGACTTCTCCTAAGGCTCCAACTGATGATAACCCATCAGTTGCTATGCCGGCGAATCAAGCCGTGACGCCGAACGATGATCAGATGCAAGATGATCAAGAATTGGCGAAGGTGTTGGCTGATATTAACAACCAGGTCAATGCTAATAACGATAATTTGGCGGCTGATTTAGAGCGCGCAATGAATGAAGAAACGACTACGGAAGCAACTACGGCTGAACCAACAACTGATGTGGCTTTTGAAAAAGTTGAAGGAGAGGTGTCGGCTCAGGCTGAGCCAGTGATGGCAGATTTTCAACCTGCTGAAGTGCCAACAACAGACAATCAGACGGCTGAAGCGACACCAATGATTTCTAACGTGAAGTCATCACCAGTAACAACCGATGAAGCTGAGCCGGTGGTTGATTTAGATCAAGAATTAGAAGCGATGAACCAACAAATTTCCGCTAGCGTGGCCGATGCTGAAAATACCGCAAACGCTACGTCGACGGTTGAAACGCCAGTTGAGCCGGTAGCTGAGACAGAGGAATCAGTTACTGAGTCTACAGCGATTGAAGCGCCGATTGCTGAAGCACCAACTGCACCGGCAATGGAAGCATCGGCGAACATAATGAATGAGTCAAATAGCAACTCACTTGACGATTTACGCCAAAAAGCCTTGCGTGATTTGCGTCCGATTGTTGATAAAGTCGAACTAAATGATGAAGAATCATTTGATGTACTGCTATTATTAATTCGTGAAACTGATGATGAATCGCTATTGCCTCGAGCGTACGAGGCAGCTCGTCAAATTCAAGATGAAGCTCGTCGCGCTCAAGCTTTGCTTGATGTAATTAAAGAAACTGATTATTTCAAACATAAAGCTTAATTAAGTTTTCATTTCAAGGAAAAAACAGAAGGTCCACCCGCCTTCTGTTTTTATTAAGGTAAAATAAAATCACCCGCTGTGGTTAAGCGAGTGATTTTTGTGCAGGTAGTTTTAATAACCTACATCATACCCATGCCGGACATATCAGGGGCTGGCTTTTCTTCTGGTAGTTCGACGACTAGAGCACCCATGGTGATGGCGGTAGCGGCGATAGAAACTGAGTTAAGAATTGCTTCCTTGGTGACACGCACTGGGTCAACTACGCCAGCTTGTTTGAGATCGACTAGACCAGCTTCGGGTTGCATGACGTTAATTCCCTGTCCATCCTTGGCGTCTTCAACTTTAGCCAGGAGAGCATCAGCATTCAGACCAGCGTTTTTCATAATTTGCATAAACGGTTGTTTCAATGCAGTTTGTAAAACTTGGCGACCAGCTTTTTCGGCATCAGAGCCACTGATTTTGAGTTGAGATGCAAGGTTAATCAAGGTTACGCCACCACCAGCGACGATACCTTCGGCTAGTGCCGCTTTAGTGGCGGCGACAGCGTCGTCAACGCGATATTTTTTCTCGTCGATTTCGGTTTCGGTGGCACCACCAACTTTAATCACCGCAACTTTACCCTCGAGGCTGGCTTGGCGAGCTTTAAACTGGTCTTTTTCATAAGCGTGCGGAGTATTTTCAGCCCAAATCATCAGTTCTTTAATGCGGTTCTTGACGGCTTGTTGACTGCCAGCGCCTTCGATAATTGTCGAATCGTCTTTGGTGACAATCACTTTGCGAGCTGAACCAAGTACTTCGAGGCCGACGTTCTCAAAAGTCAACCCCTGGTCTTTTGAAACGACTGTCGCCCCAGTCAGAATCGCTAAATCTTCCATGATAGCCTTGCGTTTATCGCCAAAAGCTGGAGCTTTAATCACGACGGTATTAAAGACGCCTTTGAGCTTGTTGAGAACCAGCACGCTGAGGGCTTCACCTTCAACTTCGTCAGCGATAATTACTAAATCTTTTTTGCCGGCTTGGGCGAGTTTTTCGAGAAACGGCACGAATTCTTGGACTGAGGCAATTTTTTGATCAGTGATTAGAATATCTGGCTTGGCATAAACTGCCTCTTGACGAGCAGGATCAGTCACGAAGAACGGACTAGCAAAACCTTTGTCCAGTGAGTAACCCTCAACTACCTCACTCTCCATTGCCAGGCTCTGTCCTGGTTCAACAGTGACCACGCCATCTTTGCCGATTTTAGCAATAACTTCAGCGATTAAGTTGCCAATTTCTTGGCTACCAGCGCTAATGGTGGCAACTTCGGCAACTTTAGCATTATTACCTTCGATTGATTCAGCCTGTTTGGTTAGTTTGGCGACGATTTCAGCCCCAGCTTTTTCAATACCAACGCGTAATTCCTGTGGGTTGTAGCCAGCCGCAATTAACTTATTAGCTTCTTTTAAAATATGATAAGTTAGAACTGTGACAGTAGTGGTGCCATCACCGGCTTTTTTGTTGAGCTTCGAAGCGGCTTGTTTAATCAGCTCAGCACCGACTTTTTGCCCCAAAAACTCTTCTTTGTCATCACGCAACACGATATTTTCCGCAACAGTTACACCGTCGTGCGTGATAATTGGACCGCCGTATTCTTTAGCGATGACGGCATTGCCACCTTTTGGTCCAAAAGTGACCTTCACAGCTTCGTAGAGTTGCTCTGCTCCAGCTAGTACTCGTTCACGAGCTTCTTGTCCATAAAAAATCTTTTTAGCCATTATTTTTCTCCTTCCATAATCGCCAAGACATCTTCTTCTTTGAGGATTAGATATTCTTGGTTATTAATTTTTAACTCAGTGGTGGTATATTCTTTATAGACGATGTGATCGTCTTTTTTGATAGCTTTGACCTCTGGTCCAACTGCTACTACGCGGGCTGCAACGGATTTTTCCTGGGCACTGTCTGGCAGATAAATCCCGCTGGCGGTTTGAGGTTTAGCGTTAGGTTTAATGGCGACAATTTTATCGCCAAGTGGTCGAATTGGTGTCATTCCCTACTCCTTTGTTTTAAAAAACTCATTAAAGCTTGAGCTAATTACAAACTCAAGTATTATCATTATATACAAAATAATTAGCACTTACAAGTGTTGAGTGCTAATTTAACTAAATATTACACTCCTTTTGCTAAAAAGTATTTTTTATGGTATAATTAAACAATTAATAGTTCTTTTTTTGGACGCTTTTTAATAGGAGGAAAAAATGGCTGGATGTTTTAAATGGAAAATAAAATGCAAAAAACTGGGTTGTCAGTTTACTGAATTGGATTCGGCAATACAAGAAGTAATTATTAAATTATTGCCAGGCGATCAATATAAATCGTTTACTTATTACATCGGTAGCGATTATATTGGTTGTAAGCAAGGTCAGAAAATCAAGTTTTTAATTTTAAGAAATCACCACGGTGATTTTGCAACAGTTGTCTCCTGGCCAATTAAGCTCGCTTAAGCGGGCTTTTTAAAATCGACCAGCTTGCGCAAACATTGACTTTTAAGCATAAATATGATACAATTAGAGTATATCTTAATTAACATAAACATCTAAAAATATGCTTCCTAAGCCTCAATTTGAACATTTACCGGACTATGAATCAGACGCGTCGACTTCACGTCTTCAGCGGGCTATGGCTGAAACAGCTATTAACGCCACGCGACGTGTCTCGGAGGGTCAGTCGGAAGGAGTCGAACGTTTCACACTGGAAGATTTATCGATTCGGATCGCTGGCGATTTAGTGTTGGGAGTAGAAGCTCAAAAAATCAAGAATTGTCTCGAGACGGATCGGGCAAAATTCATCTCTAATCAACAAATTGATGATTTTTTGCGTCAAAATCAGCTGGTCGATCAGGCGAAGGATCAGGAAGAGGCGGATTTTGCGGTCGATGAAGTGGTGCTGGATGATAAAACGGTGATCTATCTGATCGATGATTTTTATGATTTTCGTAAACAAATTGCTCAGCAACATCGGCAGTTTAAACAAGCTTTTACCAACCCAGCCGACTATCAGCAGGCGCTCAAAGATTTACCGATGAAATCCAGTCCAGAGAAGCGTCGTCAGTTGAAACAATGTTTGACTGGTAAGTTAGTTGAGTTTAATCGCCAGATTCAGGAGCTATTACGGCGTCCAACTGAACTCCCTACTCTAGAATCGGCATGGCAATTTATCGATGAGGCGGTGTTGTTGACGCATTTTCCTGAGAAGCGTGATAAAAACGGTCAGCTGGTTTTTCTGAACGCTAAAAATACCGAGTTTCGACGTGCGATGATTGAAACGGCACTAATCGGGGCGATTAATGAGCGCTGTTTTGCTCAATTGTTTGAATTGACAGATCTGGGCAAAGCTATAGAATATCACCCATCGACCGTGGCGGAGGATCAACGAGGTATTGATTGTAAATTGCTGGTTAAATATCGTCGTGATGATAATCGTTACCGCTTGGCGCGAGTTGATCAAGTGGCGCGCGGTGATTATCAGCAATGTTGGGTGCCGATTGATATTAAGGCTTCGCGCCGGTTAGCTGACGACACACTTAATAAGCGCCTGGCCTATACCCAGAAACATCACACTGTTATGACCAGTTGGCCGATGTTCTCGGGTATTCACCGTGAGGACTTAGCACTGTATCGCACACCATCGGGTGAGATTGATATGTTGCCAGTGTATGCCATGAAAACCAGCCTGGATGCTGACCAAATTCGGATGATGAACCAGCTCTCGAATGTGATTTATTATGGTAAGGGCTACCGTCCAGATGATTTTATTAGTCGACTTGACCAAGTTAAGGCCGATATTTTGCGTGGAGTGGAATATTTCGACCACCAGGCTGATACCGCCAGTTAGTATTTACTTTTAGCATAAAATATGTTATAATAGAAGTGTTATGTCCAATAAAAAAGGAGGTGAGGACATGTTAGAAAATAGAATCTTGTACTTGAGTGATGATTTTTATAATCTATCGCTCAAGCAAGTGAAAAAAGAGATGGCGGAGGTGCTTCTTGGTGACCTTAAGACTAAGGTTGAGCTTGAGCCTGATGTGATCAGGTTCAGTGCCAAAAAAGGCATTAAAATGACGCTAAGGTGGGAACGCTTGAAATACCTAGTGTCTATTAAAAAAGACAAGAAAGGTGCATTTCGAGTTGTGACTTTAGATCGCTGTTAACATCTGGTGCCCCCGCTAATGCGGGGGTTTTACTTATTATTCCCTTCTTCTTAGCGTTCTTGTTCAAGTTGGCGCAATAGTTTTTCGGTTTCGATAATGTCGTTCCATTCAATATCGACACCATTCATATTGCGGTAATTTTGGTGTCCGAGACCAGCGACAATCACCATATCGCCTGGTTTGGCGTGACGTAGAGCGGTTTCAATGGCTTGACCACGATCGGCAATATCGAAGGCATTGTGGGATTTACCCATTTCCTGAATGCCCTGAAGAATCCCAGCCCGAATATTTTCGGCGGGCTCTGAGCGGTTTTCTTCATCAGTCACAAAAATCTGATCAGCGTATTTGGCAGCCGCGTGCCCCATCAGTGGCAATTTGCCGAGGTCGCGTTCCCCAGCCGAGCCGAATACGATTAGCACTCGTCCTTTAGTGATTTCGGTTGCAAGCTCCAGTAGTTTTTCGATACCATCGGGAGTGTGAGCGTAATCGACCATCACATCAATACCCAGAGTATTATCGAGCCACTCGAGGCGACCTTTGATGGTTTGGAGATTAGCGACACCTTCGATAATCGCTTCTGGCTCAATCCCCAATGCCAGTGCCATACTACAAGCTAAGGTGACATTATAAGCGTTAAAACGTCCAGCCAGTGGAGTTGAGACGGTGAATTCGGTCTGGGGGGTGGCGATGGTAATTTCGCTACCCTTTTTATAGAGTTTAACTTTTTTAATCTGAAAATCGGCTTGGGGATTGGTACCATAACTGAGGTAATTATCATCTAAATGCTGTTTAAAATAATCAAACCACTGGTCGTCGGCATTGATAATATTGAAACGTGAACCAAAATCAGTAAATAATTTGAGTTTAGCATCGGCATATTCCTGCATGGTGTGGTGATAATCGAGATGCTCTTGGGTGAGATTGGTAAAACCAGCAACAACGAGATTCATAACTGGTAGTTTGTGCTGGTCGAGAGCGTGAGAGGTGGTCTCTAACAGGACATAATCGACTTGTTTATCAATCGCTAATTGAAACAAATCCTGTAATTCATTAGTACTTGGGACGGTTTGGCAACTATCGCCAGCGATTTTTTCGCCAGCGATTTCCCGTCCGGCAGTAGTCGATAAAATTGTGGTTTGACCCGAGGCTTTGATAATTTCGTTTAAAACACTAATACTGGTGGTTTTACCATTAGTACCAGTAATGGCGAGAACTTTAACTTTTTTAGCGGGATTACCGTGGAGTGATGATAAAACCATTAAGCGTGATTTGCGATAGGTGTTTTCAACGGCCTGACTAACTTTTTTAGGCAGAAGTTTCCGAGTAATTTTGGCGAGTTGTTGTTTCATAATGATATTTTATCATAAATTAAGCAAAAGCTCGACGCAAGGGCTAGGAATTTGATGTTGTTTATGATTAAATATATAGTATGGAAAGTGAAGAAAATATCTACTCCAAAGAATTTATCGAGCGACTCAATAACCAGAATGCTCCGGCGGTTAGCGCCGGTCCGGTGCGGATTCAGACGGCTGGTTTATGGATTAAAATTGCCATTATCGCAGGTGTGCTGGTTATGGTAGGGGTAGCCCTGGCACTCAATGCAATGTCGGCGGAACGAGCTCGGCAACGGATTTTATTGATTAATAATCTGACGGCTTTGTCGGTGCAATCACACGAAGTGACTAAAAAATACCAAAACAACATCAATGACACTAAGATCCGTGTGGTTAATGAACACTTCTTCCAATCGTTATTTGGTTTAAATAATGATCTCGAGGCTTACACTAAAAAGGTCTACTCTAAGGAACAAGACAAAGTATTAAAAGATGATCTGAAGAAAACTAAAACTTCACTTCAGGATATTTTTGATCGGTTGCATAAGGCGGATCTAAACGAAACTCTATCCCGAAGCTATATTCATGAGCTAACTTCCCTGCTTGATCAAAATATCACTGCTCTACAAAAAGCTATTAATTCTGGTTATTACAGCAAAGAATTAGTCGAACAGCTTAAAAAACACAACACGGAACTGTTAAAAGTCCAGGCTGAGATTAAAAACCTAGAAGAACAACGCGCTAAGCAGAAATAGCGCCTGCACACGATGAGATACTTTAAAAAAGATATATCATATATGATATATCTTTTTTAATAAAAGCGGGCATGATGAATTCTAATCAGTGCTCAGAGTAATACCTAGCTGACGGGCAATGAGCTGATAGCTTAAATTAATTAAGTCTAGTACCTCTTGTTGATTGAGTTGGCCACTGCAAATTACACGATTCCAAGAGCGTTCGTCCATGAGCTTGCTGGGGACGACTGATTCATATTTAGTGCGCAAGTTAGTAGCGAGCTTCGGATCGCAGACCACATCAATTAACAGTGGTAATGAGCCGTGTTTGACTAAGAGAAAAATCGCTTGGTCAGGATTATCGAGTTCAGTGTCAGGTAGCTTGTAAGCGATCCAGCCCTCAAGGCGCTGATCGTCAACCGCTACCTCACCTAGCCCGCGAGCGTATTGATCGACAATTTGTTCGAAATTCTTGTCCATTATGCCACCTTAATATATTGCATAAAATATTTGAGTTCATCAATTGAGCCTTCGATATCCTCGAGGGCCCGATGATTTTCGGGTTTGGCGAAGACTTTTTTATAGTGCGCTTCAAATAACACTTTAAACGCCGAAACATCCAGCATACGGTAATGAAGATACTTAGCTACCTCTGGTAAATGGCGATCAATAAATGATCGATCGGCGCGGATGGTATTGCCAGCCAGCACGATATCACCATTAGGCTCAGTGATGTTGAACTGTTCTTTAATAAAATCAATTAGCTGGGTTTCAAACTCAGCTGGCGTTAAACCAGTTGAGTTTTGGGCGATGAGCGCGTCAGCGGTGGCTTGGTGTTCGTGCCAAAAATCGGTATCGAATCGCTTCCGGATGAACGCCTCATCTTGTTTCATTACTAGAGTTAAGTCGGCTTTGCGGTTCATGCGCCAGTCGGTGACGATCGCGCCAAGTTCGAGGATTTTGTTAGTTGCAGGATCGAGACCGGTCATTTCCATATCGATCCATAAAATACGTTGACGGTTAATTTTTGGTTTAGGCATTACATTTTCTCCGGGGCGATGATGCCGAGAATGCGCAAGCCACTCGCTAGAGTGTCGCGGTAGCGTGTGACGAGTGCGAGGCGGATAGCCTGGCGAGGGTCATCAATCACCCGATTATGTTCATAAAAACGGTTAAATTCTTGAGCTAATTCGTATAAATAGTTACAAATACCGTGGACGAGATATTCACGAGCGGCTTTTTCGACGACTTCTGGGAATTCGCTGAGTTTTTGCAATAATTGGCGTTCGCTAGCGTCACAGACTTGGTCAATCTCCCCTGTCGTGCCGGCTTTTGCTAAAATCGAGCAAGCGCGGGCGTGAGCGTATTGAATGTATGGTCCAGAATTGCCTTGTAGGCTGACGGTTTCCTCAACATCAAAGGCGATATCACCTCCCAGGCGGTATTTCGCAAAGGCGTATTTAATCGCACCAAGAGCGATATCGTCTTGTAATTCTGGCTGATCGGTGATATTACTGACACGCTGTTTAATAATCTCGAGCACATCAATCGCCCGCGTGACATTACCGAGGCGTGAACTCATTTTTTTGCCATCAGCAAACCGCACTGTGCCGTTAGTTAAATGCGTCATCATCGCACCAATGCCTGGATTAAACGCATCGGCGGCCGCATAAACCACGCGCATGTATTCTTTTTGGTCATTGCCGGTGATTAAAATACGATGATCGAAGTTATAATCTTGTTTTTCGAGCCAAATTACACCAATATCTTTAGTTTCATAAGTTGGTAAATTATTAGAAGTGATAAACACGCGGGTGTGTAGATATTGCTGTTCATCGCCTTTAAATACTACTGCCCCATCAGATTGTTCAAGATTACCTAGGGCAAGTTGTTCGCGGACAACTTTGAGGCCAACTGGTGCAGTTGAACTCTCAGGATAATAGTGCATATTATCGACTTTAATCAGTTGATAAAAAGCTGAAAAGTAGTCAAAGCTCCATTGGCGGGTTGTCCAATAAACTTGCGCCATCGGTGATTGATGATCGTTTTCTTCGTGCAAGCGATAAATCGCTTTGTTGATTTCGACGATTTCTACCTGAGCGGTAGTATCCTCCTCGTAGGCTTTAGCCCCAATCACATAAACTTGACCAATCCACTGCGCGCGTAAAAAGGCGTCATGCTCCACGGTGTCGAGCTTATCAGGGTTGAAGCCGTCCAGGGCGATTTTCATACCGTAGAGGCATTTCGCGACATGCAGTCCAACATCGCCACCGAAGCTGGTACGATGGACAGTGGCGCCGGCTGACTCGAGGACGCGGGCTAAAATATCGCCATAAATTGTTTGGTATAAGTGGCCAGTGTGCAAATCTTTAAAAGCGTTAGGACAGCTATATTCCAGCACATAGCTCATATTCTGATAAATGGCTGGAGCGGGTGCTTGGGCGGTTTGCCATAGCATCTGGTCAGTGAGCTTGAGATTAATAAATCCCGGACCGGCAATTTCCACAGCGCTAAAGAGTGGATTGGTGCGGAGTTGCTCAACAATCTGCTCGGCGATTTGTCGAGGATTTTGACCGAGACGGCCAGTTAACTGCATGGCCACGTTGGTGGCAAAATCACCAAATTCAGGCTTTGGCCGTTGCAATTCAACCGCCATTTCTACATCAAATAATTGTTTAATTGTCTCCGAAATGACATCTACTACTTGTTTCATAGCTTTATTTTAACAGATTAGGGCTAGAGATGGTAGCCTGGTGCTATTTTTTTCACCAAAAACCTGCTATAATTTAAAGTAATTATGATAAAAAACCCAGAGTCAACTTATTTTCAGGCTGATCAGGCTGGTGCATCGGCTCCTCGGCCAACTATGCGCTCCGCTATCTCATGGACGGCGCCGGATAGCACAAAACGTACTTTTTCGAAAAGCTGGTATATTAAAATCACCTTATTTTTCTTGTTAATTATCGTGGCTTCAGTGGTGTGGCTGGACTCAATTATTACTGCGGTGCTCTTCGTGGTAGTCTATATTGCCCTGATTATTCACACTAAAAAAGCGCCACAGACTGTCACTTACAGCCTGAGCGATGATGGGTTATTTGTAAATGATCAAGCTTTTAAACTTGAGGATTTTAGTAGTTTTGGGATTTTGGAGGATCGGGAGTTGTTCTCGGTGGTGCTATTACCAAATAAGCGTATTGCCACTAGCCTAGTTCTTAACTTTGACAAAAAAGATGGCGAAGCGATTGTAGACTTTTTAGGGGCGGTAATGCCGATGAAACCAGTCCAAGAAAACATTATTGATAAAATTATTCGTCGTCTGGGCTTGTAAAAAACACAACTTTTTGCTATAATAATAATATCTTTTGTGGCCATGAGGTTACGAAAACGCACGTTTTAGTTCTAGCGGATCGTAAAAACATCCGCATGTGCACTTGTAGCTCAGCTGGATAGAGCGTTGGCTTGCGGAGCCAAAGGTCGTAGGTTCGAATCCTGCCAAGTGTACCACAGTAAAATATCCTGCCCTAGTGGTAGGATATTTTACTTTATTAGACGTTGATCTCTACAGTTTCTGGTTATGTTTAGATTATTATTTTTGTGGTAGAATGAATACATGAGACGCGATTTTCGGCCAGCGAAGCCAACACCAATACATACCAAGAAAAACCTCAACCTTTGGAAAAAACTGATTATGATAATCGGTATTATTTTTGTGGTGGTTATTTTTGTGATTATCAAAACCACGTTAGATCGTCAAAAAGTAAACAGCGAATTTTATTTTGTTGATTCCAAATATCAGGGTATTAAATCGCAATTTGATAAAAAAAGCTCAGCTAACTTCAAATCAGAAATTGAATATCCGATTACTAATATTCAGGCGATCGATCAACAGATTAAAAATAGCGTCGAAGCACTCAGTAAAGAGTTTTTTGAGCAAGTTAAACTAGCCCCACATTTGACTGAACCAGCTACACAAAATATTAGCTATCAGGTCTATCTCAATGATCAGCAGTTTTTGTCATTGGCGATTTTTGTCAGTCAAAATATGCATGGCGCTCATCCCGGTACTCATACCTTGTTTTGGACTTTTGATAAAAAAACTGGTCAACCAGTGACAATTAGCCAGCTATTTAATAATCAGCGCTCAGCTATTGATAATTTCTTAAATACGATTAAAACTGCGGTGCGTCAACAGGTTAAAAATATTCAGCTTGATGATGATTATTTTAAGCAAGCTCTGGGCGATGGCAGTAGTTTGAGTTTTATCGCTAAGGACAAACAAACAATGGAGTTTTTGTTTGGTCGAGGTACGGTTAGTCCACAATCGGCTGGCGAAATTAGCGTCAATGTTAAGGTTAATACCTTCAAAAATGATTTACAAAACCAACTCGCTAAAACACTGTTTGATGTGCAAACTATTCAAGCGCAAGTCCCTACTCCGCCTAGACCAACCGATAAAGTAATTGCCCTCACTTATGATGACGGTCCTGGCGCTCACACGAGTCGCTTGTTAGATATTTTGCGGGAACATCAAGTAAAAGCAACCTTCTTCATGATTGGTCGTCAGGTGCCAGCCCATACTGATGTTGTAAAGCGTATTATTAGCGAGAAACATGAAATTGGTAACCATACCTGGGATCATCCGAATTTGAGTAAAATGTCCGCTTCGCAAATTGAAAAACAGCTAGTCGACACGACCAACGCGATTAAAAATGCCGCTCCAGATGCCCAAGTTCGGACAGTTCGCCCACCCTATGGTGCTTACAGTCAAGAAGTGTTAAATGTTATGGCAAAACACGGTTTGTCGAATGTGATGTGGTCAGTCGATACACGCGACTGGGCTGATCGTAAGGCGGATATTGTCTGTAATCGTGCGGTGACTAGCGCTCAGCCTGGTGCAATTATTTTATTGCACGATATCCACGGTAGCTCGGTTGATGCCACGCCATGCATTATTAACGGCTTGAAGAAAGCTGGTTATAAATTTGTGACTGTATCAGAATTATTTGGTGGACAATTAAAACCTGGTCTAACATATTCGCGCAATTAAGTTGATAGCACGCTGAAATCAGTATTTAAATCAATTGAGCGATTTGCACTAAAGCTAATTTAATTAAGGTCCAGTCATGTTGACCGCTGGTTTTGAGTTGTAAATCGGTTTGCGCTAAAATGCTGACCATTTGCTTGATGGTTGGGAGACTGAGCTGATTGGCGACGTTGGCTAACTTGCCAGCGACGAACGGATGAAGTTTGAGTTCGGTGGTCGCGACTGTTTTGCCGAGTATTTTAATTATTAACAAATTGCTAATCTGACTGCTAATTAAGCCAAAAAACTGATAAGCGTTGGCGCTAGTGCGATCCATTTCGTCGATGAGTTCGGCAACGGCTAAGGCGCGCCCAGCGAATAACTCATCAACTATTTTAAATACATTAACTTCCAGTGACGGGGCGATGTATTTTTCGACTAACTCAGCGCTGATAGTGGCGCTCGCGCTGGCGAGTTTTTCCAGCGCCATATGCCCTGCCCAGGTATCAAGCCCGACACGGTCAATAATCATCCGCGCCACGCCCGGTTGCAATTGGAGTTGCAATTGTTGCGCTTCGGCCTCGAGATAAGTCGTGGCTTGATGGATATCTTTCGGTAGCGGATAATCTATGAGCCAGCCGGCTTGTTTGGCTTGTTTAATCAGTTTACTGCGACCGTCGGGTTTATTTTCGATGATAATCAAGGTGAGATCGGGATCGCTGGCTAGTTCATTAGTTAGTTCGGTGAGGCGTTCCCAGCCGGCTTTATTAGCCGATAATTCATCAATCACAATGGTGCGTTTGGTGCTAAATAAACTTTGAGCATCTAAAATGTCAGCTAATTCTCCAGGTGTTAATTCACTGCCTTGATAACGACTAATGTCTGCTGTGTCAAACTCTGCGATGGCTCGTTTGATCAGCCAGCTGTTTGGACCAGTGAGGATTTTCAGCATGTTTTAACCTCGCTTGTGGTGAGTTTTAGGCGTGGTGGAAGTGGATTTGACAGTTGGTTGGTGGGTGGTAGCCGGCGCTGGCTGACAAATTGGACAAATATGAGTGCCACGTCCAGCGACTTTGAGTTTTTCAATTGGTGTACCGCATAAGCGACACGGTAGGCCAGCTCGACCATAAACGTAAGCACCATCAAGATAATTACCGCGGTTGCCATCGGCGTCAACATAATTACGACTACTGGAACCGCCAGCATCAATCGACTGCTGTAAGACTTGTTTAATATTACCAGTCAAGCGCTCCAGTTGTTCCGAAGTCAAATCCCCTACTAGCGTTTCGGGATGAATTTGACTTAAGAATAAACTCTCATCAACATAAATATTACCAAGGCCAGCGACGGTGGTTTGGTCAAGGAGTGCGGCTTTAATGCGGGATTTACTTCGTCGTTGTAGGCGTTGCGTTAACACTTCGGCTGTGAACTGCTCAGTTAGTGGCTCGGGGCCAACTTTTTGGAAAAATGGTAATTCTTCGACGAGTGGCGTGGCTAGTAGCTTCATCCAACCAAATTTTCGTTGGTCGTTGAAAAAAAGTTTTGAGCCGTCGCTGAACTCAAGTTCGGCATGGGTGGTTTTGTCTGGCAAATCGCCGATTAGGCTGTCGTTCGGATGTCCCGCTCCCCAGTTTTCTTCGCCACGATAAACAAGCTGACCAGTCATTTTTAAATGCACCACTAGAGAATAATTAGTATCAAGATCAATGATAATCACTTTTGCTCGACGTCGCACACTTATAATCCTTGCCCCTAGTAAAAAAGCTTCAATTTCTTCTGGTAAATTAGGAAAGCTCTTAAAATTATCGCTGGTAGCGGTGGTGATTTTTTTGTGAATAATTAATTTAGACAAACCGCGCTTAACGGTTTCGACCTCTGGTAATTCTGGCATTTAGCGAATTCCCGCTGCTGAGAGAATCTTGCCGTATTCAGGGATTTGGCTCAAAAAGAGGTTTTTGTTTTGATCAACGCTAGCAGCTAACGAACCGACTGAACCTTTGCAGGTCGAAGTCCAGATGTGTGCGAGTGATTTGTTGTTTTGCAAAACATCAAACTCAGTCACGGTGCCAGTCGCGCAGATACCGTTAAGATTCTCGGTTTCGAATGGTTTACTCTTCGAAAGGTTGGCTTTGACTAATGAATTCACAAATTGTTCATAGGCTGGTAGGTTGTTGTCAAGTTGTTTGGTGCTAATCTGCTCGCCTAAGTAACCTTTATAAGTAGTGATAATACGGCTCGATGGTGTAATCACGATTTGATAAGACCGGAAGTTTTCCTGAGCCACAATTGGACCACGGACGGTCATTTTGACGCCACGACTAGCGTCGGTGGCTAATAATGCCTGCTCTAGAGCGTTGACTTGAGGTTCTTTTTTACCGCCATTTTTAAAAATTGCCTTACCGAGAGACATTAAGGCAATAACTGCCATAATCACAATTAAAATAATGATAATAACTGGCAAAATTTTCACAAAAGTATCTTTTTTCTTCATAATATAATTTTAAAACTTATTATCAAGATTGTCAATCAATTAAAATTAAAGGGGCTAAGCGAAATCAATGTACCAAACATCCACAGAATTAACAGTAGTAATGGTACGATTTTATACTGAATAATAATGGCAATGTATTCGCGAACAAAAGCGTTCGGCCAATAATGAAGGGCGGTGCGACAGCCGACTCCTTCGGCTTTGAACTGGAGTTTGCGAGCATAAATACTGGTGCGAAAGACGTGATAATTGTTAGTGACAAAAATTACTTTGGCGCCAGGTTGGCGGTCGGTGATTTGTTTGGAAAATTGCAGATTTTCAAAAGTGGTGGTTGATTGATCTTCAAGGATAATAGCGTCGGCGTCAATACCTTCGTCTAATAAAAACTGACGCATTGCTTCCGCTTCGGAAATCTGTTCGTCACTTCCCCGCCCGCCCGAGACGATAATTTTGGCACGTTGACCAGATCGGCGATAGACTTTGATGCCTTTTTCGAGGCGTCGTGCTAACAGTGGTGAGACAGTTTTGCCGTCAATTAGTCCAGCACCGTGAATAATGATGAAATCGCATTTGAGATTTTTGGGAATTAATAGATAGAGTTGAGCGTATAAAAATAATGCAATAAATGTAAACAAAACATAAATAATTGCTATCTGGACTAAAATAGCGAGCGATAAAAATAAAATTGATGACCTGCTAGACACGGCGATTGAGCCAATAAGCCACAGTCCCAACCACAAACCAATCCCAAATAGAATCGACAAACTATGCGCCAGACTGAAACCGTTTTTGCGAATTGAAATGATGCCAGCAATCACAAAAGTAATCGGAATTAACCCAAAACAAATGAAAATTGCTCCAAAAAACACCAATTGCAACAGATGAAGGACGACTCGGTTTTCAGTGGAACTCGCTAGGGCTAAAAACAACATACTGCCCGCCAGCATCAAATAAATCGCATTTGCAAAAGCCCGTCGGTCTTGCCAAAGCGACCAACCAAACAGCACTGCAAACAATCCAAACAACCACCAAAATAACATAATAAGTTATTTTATCATAATTGGTGGTTGAGTCGCTAGTTGGGTAGTTGTTGATTATTCAACCGTGACGGATTTGGCGAGATTGCGTGGTTTGTCAACGTCTTGACCGAGCGCATCGGCGGTATAATAAGCTAGTAATTGCATCGGTAGGGCCACTACCAGGGCTGATTCAACTAGATCAACTGTTGGAATTTCAATGGTAAAGTCGGCTAATTTTGCCAGTTCGGCTGACTTAGAGATGAGGATAATTTGAGCGCCACGAGCTTTTAATTCCTCAATGTTGGATTTGATTTTATCAAATAGGGTTGGCTCGGTGGCGATCACTATCACGGGAGTTTTTGGCGCAATCAGCGCGATGGTACCGTGTTTTAACTCACCTGCTGGAAAAGCCTCGGTGTGAATATAGGAGATTTCCTTAAGTTTGAGCGCGCCTTCCATCGCTAAATACGCATCCATCCCCCGTCCGATGTAAAAAGCACTGGTTTGATGAGCGATCGCCTTGGCGATTTTGGAGTAAATGGTTTGGTTTTCGAGGATTTGAGTGAGCTTGGCCGGTAAATTAGTTAAATTATCAATTGTTAATTGGTAAAAATCCGCTGAAATTTGCTCGCGTCGTTTGGCTAAATCGAGGGCTAACAAGGCAAAAATTGCCAGCTGAGTGGTGTAGGCTTTAGTTGAACAGACACCGATTTCGGGACCAGCCCAGGTATAAACCACCGCATCAGCTAAGCGAGTAATTGATGAACCGACAACGTTGGTGATGGCGAGGGTTTGTGCGCCTGCCTGCTTGGCTTTTTTGAGAGCGCCAAGTGTATCAGCGGTTTCACCTGATTGGCTGACGGCGATGACAAGGGTGTGCTTGTCGGTAAAGTTTTTTTGGTAACGGTATTCCGAGGCGACGATCGCTTCGACAGGTATATTCGCTAGGTTTTCAAGCAGTTTTTTGCCGTACAGACCAGCGTGATAAGCCGTGCCACAGCCGATAATTTCGATGCGTTTGATGGCTTTGGGTTTAATTTTATCAAAAATTTCTAAATTAATGTGACCGTTAGCATCAAGTCGTGGACTAATGGTTTTTTTGATGGCTTCGGGCTGTTCGTGGATTTCTTTCAGCGTGAAATGTTTAAAACCACCCTTAGTGACCGCGTCAGCATCCCAGGTGATGGTGGTCAGTTGGCGTTTGAGCGGTTTGAGGTTGAAGTCAAAGAAAGCGACGCCAACCTCGTCAATTTTGACGATATCACCATCTTCGAGGTAATAAACTTGTTTACTTAGGCTAAGAATCGGTGCTACGTCAGAGGCAAGCATGGTTTGCGTATCGGTCACGCCAACTACCAGCGGACTTTCTTTGCGCACACCGATGAGGCAATTAGGTGCGAGGCTAGAAATTACGCCTAGGGCAAATGATCCTTGAAGTTGGCGGACGGCTTGAGCGACTGCCTCGAGTAAATCACCGGTCATGTATTGATCGATTAAGTGTGCTACAACTTCAGTGTCAGTTTGGGAGCGGAATTTGACGCCTTTTTTTAGTAATTTGGTTTTTAATTCCTGGTAATTCTCAATAATGCCATTGTGGACGACGGCGATGGTTTGAGCTTGATTGGTATGCGGGTGGGAGTTAGCCTCCGACGGTTGGCCGTGCGTGGCCCAGCGAGTGTGACCAATGCCCAAGTAGCCAGTGAGTTGTTTGTCGAGGACTTTAGCTTCGAGATCGGCGATGCGACCTTTAGCTTTAGCGAGTTGTAGTTTATTGTTATTTAAGACCGCTAGACCAGCTGAATCATAACCGCGATACTCTAGTTTTTTTAACCCATCAATAATAATTCGTGGCGCGTCAGTTTCGCCCACAAATCCAATAATTCCACACATATTTATTCCTTTACTGTGCGTTAGTTAATAATTTGAGCTAATTGTTGCGGTTAGAGAATTTGTCACCAGAATCACTTCTGGGTTTTGTTCCAACTGAGGTTGCAACCACCTCTGGAGCATCCGCCGAATTTTCGATAACTCCAGTCCTCGTCAACTTTTTAAATAAAAAGTTCAGGCGCTTAAAATCTTTTAATTAGCTTGTGGCTATTATAGCATAATTAGTGATTTGGCGCCAAACGAACTATAATCCAAACCAACTTTTACCAAGTTTAGCATCAACCGCTAGATTGATGTTCAGCTCTGGACAAATGTGAGTCATGATCTCAACCACGCCAGCTTTGATGGCTTCGGCATCGGCTTCAGCACACTCAATCAGCACGCTATCATGTACCTGCAAAATCTGATCAGAGTCAGGATAATCGTTCAGAAATTCCTCAATTTTAATCATGGCTAGTTTCATTAAATCCGCCTCAGTGCCTTGAATCGGCATATTGACGCTGGCTCGTTTCGCAGCTTCGCGTACCTGAAAATTGCTACTTTTGATATCGGGTGTTGGACGGCGTCGACCGAAGTAAGTTTCGACAAAACCTTGTTCTTCGGCCTGTTTCAAGGTAGTATCCATGAAGTCCCGAACTTTATGTCGTGCTGTAAAATAGCGATCAATCATTGCTTTGGCTTCGGCGAAGGTTAGTCCTTCAACGGTTTGAGTCAGATTGCGTGGGCCGGCGCCATAGAGTACGCTAAAATTGACGATTTTGGCGACGCGACGTTGGTCTTTAGTCACCTGTTCAGGCGGAATTTGATAAATCTGAGCAGCCATTTCGGTGTGAATGTCACGATTGGATTTAAAAATCTCAATCATCTCAGTGTCATCGGACAAAGCTGCCGCTAAACGCAGTTCGAATTGAGCATAATCGACTGACAATAGTACCTTGCCCTCGCCCGCCACGAAGCCTTGACGCAGGCGATTGCCCCACTCGGAACGAATTGGAATATTCTGGAGGTTGGGATTGGTTGATGATAGCCGACCGGTTGAAGTCACATTTTGATTAAACGAAGTATGGAGGCGCGACTGGGTATCGACCATGGTCGGCAACGGATCGACATAGGTGGTTTTGAGCTTGGTCAGCTCGCGCATATCTTTAATCAAAGGAATGATTGGATGGGCATCGTGAAGTGCATCAAGCGTCTGGCGGTCGGTCGAAAAGCCAGCGGTGCGTTTTTTAAGACCGGCAGTTGGCAGGGCGAGTTTTTCGAACAAAACTTGCGATAACTGGGCTGGTGAATTGATATTAAAACGCTCCCCTGCTAATTGATAAATTTGTTCGGTCAGCGCGTCAATTCGTTCGGTTAATTCTTGCCCGAATTCAGCAAAAAATTGCTGATCAATCTCAACACCGCGTTTTTCGGTTAAATACAAGACGAGTGCTAGCGGAAAATCAAGCTGTTTAGCGACTTGAGCTAGTTTTGGGAGTTTGGTCCATTGTGGTAGATGGCTGTGATAAACCTGCTTGAGGCGCGGTAATTGGTTAATGGTCGGAGTGATTTGACTATCGCGCGCCAGTGGATCGAGCAAAAAACTCGCTTGATTTATATCATATATGCTATGTTTGTCGATGGGTAATTCAGCGAGTGATTGCCAAGCTGGATTATGAAAATTATGGAGTAATTGCTTAATATCACTGGAAACCACTGTCTTGGTTTTAAGCCAATTATAGAACTGTTCATCTGTTTTTGTCAGTTCTAAAGCGTAAATCGCTTCAGTTTCTAGTCCGCTGATAAATACTTTTTGGTCAATGATTTCAACGAGAATTTTTGGTTGATCGGCAGTTAATTGAATTAATTCACTCACGCTTGATATATCATCATAGGCAACAGTTGGTTCGCTGTTAAACAAATCAACTTGTCCGCTTGGTGCTGAATTGACGCCGAGAATCATTGCCAAGCGGTTTTTGAGTGAACGAAACTCTAATCGATCAAGCGCCTTTAAGGCTTGTTCGGCATTCATTTGGTTAATTTGCCCTAAATTAGCATCAAACTGAACTGGTGCTTCGGTCATAATCCGCACGATTTGCTTGCTGAGAAAGGCCATCTCGCGACCAGCCTCGAGTTTTTTGGCAAGCGTTGGTTTAATATCCGCTAAATGCTCATAAATTTGTTCGAGATTGTCATACTGCGCTAATAGTTCAATCGCGGCTTTTGGACCAATGCCAGCCACGCCCGGAATATTATCGCTTGAGTCACCGCGCAGAGCTTTATAATCAACGAATTGGCTTAATTTAATCTGATATTTAGCTTCAAAATGGGCCTGATCAAACTCCTCAATCTTCGAAAAACCAGTCTTGGTGGCATAGACTTTAATACCATTACCAATCACTTGCAATAAATCTAAATCACCGGTCACCAGCCCGACCTCAAACCCCTGCTCCGCCGCCTGAACCGCCAGCGCCCCCATTAAATCATCAGCCTCGTAGCCGTCAAGCTCAATTAACGGCACGTTCAGCGCCTCAAGCAGTTGGTGTAAAATCGGAATTTGGGTGAAAAAGTCCTCAGGCGGGGCTTTGCGGGTGGCTTTATATTCCGGATAAAGTGCCGTGCGTTTGGCGGTAGAAGTGCCTTTTTTATCCCAGGCAACAATCACATGGCTTGGCTTCAATTCGGCCAGCACCGCTAAAAACATCGCTGCAAAACCATAAACTCCGCCAGTTGGCGTGCCGTCTTTGAGGCTGAGACTGCCCATCGCGTAATATCCGCGATAAAACACACTTTTGCCATCAATAATTACCAGTTTTTTCATAATTCCCCTTCACTGCTCTCTATTATATCAAAAATCCTCAGATGATGAGATGAACGACTTAGGATTTTGGCAACTTAATTTTAAAAATAAACTTATTATGGCGATATGAAGCCTGATACTTAAGGTGGTAGTTATTGAGCAGATTACTGATGATATAAAGACCAAGGCCACTGCTATTTTCTTTGTGAATATCAAATTTAAGCTGTGATAATTGCTTGGTGTCGATCAATGGCGCATGAGTACAGAGATTTTCGACGTAAAACCAACCTTGTTTGACGCCTAAACGAATAGTGTTGTGTTCGGCGGAGTATTTAACGGCATTGCTGATAAGGTTTGACAGGATGATTTTGAGGGCAGTCTTACCGATTATTATCTGCTCGTCGGTCACGGCATTGTCGATTGTGAGCTGTTTCTGACTGACTAAAACTTCATATTTAGTCAGTACTGCGACTAATATATCGTTAATTCTGATTAATTCTTCGTCATTTTTAAGGTTGTCGAGTGACGACACTGACAGAATCTGCGAGATGTTTTGGGTCAAATCATCGACAATCCCGATGCAATCGCCAATATATAAATCACGATTTTTGTATTTACCGACGTTATATTGCATATTTTCTAAAATAATTTTTAGGCTGGCGAGCGGAGTTTTTAACTCGTGGGAAGCGCCTTTTAAAAAGTCATATTTGAGCTTTTCGAGGCGTAAAATTTCTTGATTTTTACGCTCTAAATCATCAATCGCCTGGAGCAAAGTCGTGTATAAATCGTTAATTTGGGCTTTGAACTGGCTGATTTCGTCGTGCGAGGTGATGTCGAGGCGAGCTTGTTGATCAAGCATCATCATCCGATCGATGACGTTATTGATTTCTTGGATGTGATTTTTAATAACTTTTGCATAAATCAGCGACACCACTACGGAAACCAGCAGTGAAACCAACAACGAATATGGCAAAAATTTAAAACTCAACTCCTTAGCGTCTTTATTCATATCGGCGGTCGAAACGAACTGCAAAAAGATTTTTTGTTGAGTGTTGGTGGTAATTTCGCGTTCCTCGATAATCAAGGAGTTGTTGTCGCTGTTTAAATTAACCTGAGGGTTGTTTTTAATCTGGATTTCGTTGGCGCCATTGCGACCTTTAACGAAAGCTTTAATCTCACCAGATTTTGAATAAAAATCTAGTGCTTGCTCGATGTAATTTAAATCTTTGCCTTGCATATTGTGAGCGATGTCGTTGGCTTTGTGGTGGATTTCAGCTTTGCGGGTCTCGAGGTAAGTTTGTGGAAAAATCACAAACACCGCACCATGCACAAGCAAGCTAATTAATCCCAACACAACGAAAATCTGCAGGAACATTTTTGGGAAAATCTTGAGATTTTTCATGAGCGCTCCAGTTTATACCCGACATTGCGGATGGTGATGATGCAGTCGAGCGCTAGTTTTTTACGCAATTCTTTAATATAAACGTCAATCACCCGATCAAAAGGAATCTCTTCAGTTTCTTTCCAGACGTTGTCAATGATTTGCATGCGAGTCAGTGCCTGCCCTTCGTTATCTAGCAAATATTTCAGAATCTCCAGCTCTTTGGCATTGATATCGACTGGCTGACCGTTGACAGTGGCGGTGTAGCTCGTAAAATTAACGCTGGTGTTTTTGTAATCGAAACGCTCAATTTCGCCGAAATATTTTTTGATTAAAGAATCAATCCGAACTTTTAAGACGGGCAGTGAAAATGGTTTTTCGATGTAGCCGTCAGCTAGATTGGTAAAGGCGTCAATTTTGTATTCTTCGTCGCTAAACGCTGTCAACATTAAAATCGGCAGGTTGCTGGTTTGGCGGATAGCTTTTAAGACGTCGAGCCCGCTGAGAAACGGAATTTGAATATCAAGCACTACCAAATTAATATCATGATTAAACTTAGCCAGGGCGTCTTGACCATCCTGGGCTTCAATGACAGTATAACCTGACTCAGACAGGTATTCGCTAATCCCCTCGCGAATATTGGGATCATCTTCAACAACTAATATTTTCATAAATTTTTGACTCAATATCTTTATTATAGCTTATTTGAGGCTAGGCATAAAATTATCGGCGCAACGAGGCGCCGATAATTTCGGTTAAACGGTCGTTATTTAGTGTCAATCAGCAGTTCTTTTGGATTTTTCTTGAGGATGCCTGAGGTGGCGATGGCAAGAGCAATGACCAAGACAACTGACATAAAGATCACGACATACAGCATTGATTCTGGGACGATGTTGATGTCGAGGCTGGTGAGGGCTTTGTTGAAACCGTCGACTTCAGCGCCACCACCGAGTTGGCTTGAGGCGGAGAGTTTAGCGACGCGTTTCGCAATATCGCCAGTGACTTTGTTCAAGATGCTATTGCCCATTATCTTACCCAAATAGTCAGCCAAGAAGTAAGCACCGATGAAGGCTGGAATCGATACGAACACCAGTTCGCAGACGAATTGACCGAAAATGCGAGCTTTAGACATACCGAGAGCTAACAAGACGGCAATTTCTTTTTTGCGGGCGTTCATCCACAGGAATAGTAGTAGTGATACCACCACGCCAGCGAAGATTAACGAACCGATAAAGAGTTTGTTAGCGATTGAATAAACACCAGAGATCGATTGTTGCAAGGCTGGGTAGTTCGATGAGCTTTTAATTAAGCTGTATTGACGCCAGTTGATGTCGAGTCGGCCGAGATCTTTCATAACTTGGTCGAGTTTTTTATTACCTTTGACGAAAAAAGTGGCGTCTTGGTAAGTAGCGGTATGTTCGGTGTTGCCATAAACTTTAGCGGCGGTATCAATGTCGGTAATCAGCGTGTTTTCGTAGAGTTCTTGAGCGGCGCTGACTCCCCCACTGTTATGGCCATCAAACAGACCTTTGATCTCAACTTCGACAGTTTCGTTCGCACCTTTTTCGTTGTCGGCATCAAAGAGGTTAGATTTCACTTTAAGCTTGTCGCCAATTTTTAAATTGTTCTTTTTGGCTAAATCTTTGTGCATTAAGATTTTGTGCTTGTCTTGGCTAGTTAAATGCGACCCTTCGACGAGTTTGTAAGCACCAGAGACGAATTTGGTTTCTTTGGATGAGTCGTTAACGCCAGTCAGCATGACGGTGCGACCAAAGTTTTTAGCGCGTTCTGGTGAGCGCATTGAGAGTGTTTGTTTGGTCTCGATAATGTCGTGACCAACTAGATCAGCCACGCTATTGATGCGTTTGACGTAGCCATCAATATCTTTTGAATCAGAGATTTTTTTAATATCTTGGCCTCTGACATTACCACCGCCACGGGGGGTGCCTTGGTTAACTTGGCGGTTGATTTCCATTGAGAAGCTATTGGTGATCGTGCCAAAAGTTTCCTCGGACGCCTTGTCGGTAGCCCGACTAATCGATAGACCGATCAAGCTCAAAGTCGACATTGCCAGAATCACCGAGAGAATGACCAGCGATTTGAGGCTTTTTCGCGTCACATAGGCAAAAGCATTTTTAAACATTGTTTTCTCTCCTATTATTTATAAATTTTTAACTTTTTTGAGTTTTTTGTTGCCGAGTTCGAGCACGACATCAGCCGCTTTAGCAACTTTTTTACTGTGGGTGACGACGATAACACATTTATTGCGTTCACGAGCCAGTTTTTTTAAGATCTCGATGATTTCACCAGCGGTGTGACTGTCGAGGTTACCGGTTGGCTCGTCGGCTAAAATCACTGGCGCTTCCGATACTAAGGCGCGCGCAATAGCCACGCGTTGTTGTTGTCCACCAGAGAGCTTCATCACATTGCGTTTGACTTGGTTTTGATTAAGTCCAAGTTCCAGTAGAATTGTCTCAGGCGCTTCACGGTTGACTAAGCGGATATTTTCGAGTGGTGATAAATAGTCAATCAGGTTGTAGTTTTGGAACACTAGTGAAATGTTATTTTTGCGGTGATGTGAGTAGCCTTGCTCTTCAATGTCTTCGTTTTGGAAGAGGATTTGACCACGTTTCGGGGTGTCGAGTCCAGCTAGTAATGATAACAAAGTTGATTTACCGGCTCCCGATTTACCGATGATGGCATAGAATTTGCCAAGTTGGAATTTTTGCTCAACTGATGAAAGCACTTCTTCTTTTGAGCCGGGATAGCGATAAGTTACATTTTTAATTTCTAATACGTCCATTATATTTCTCCTAACTTATTTGTGATAATATTTTTTTCGGTTTCTTGATTAAAATCATCGCTGATGATAGCACTACTGAGATAACGATAATACTAATTAGCACGCCGTAACTCTGAATAAATGTCAGTAGCCAGTTGACATTGCCGTCGTTACTTAAGAGATTGTTGGCGAGTGTGCCGGTTTCGTCGGCGCTAGCAAAGCCACTGACGATTTGATTCAATAGTAAGCTACCAAAGAGCAGTGATGCGACGGTTGCTGGCAATGAAATCAGCAGTAATTCGAGCAGGAATTGACCAACAATCTGAGCTTTGCTAAAACCAATTGATAGCAAAATGCCGATTTCGTAAACCCGTTCACGTAGCCACAGCATTAGGATTAGTGATAACACAATCACTCCGCCTGCCATAATTGCGTAAGTCATGATGTTGATAATGTACTTGACGCCACCGAGCGATTCAATCGCTTCTTTGAAGGCATTGTCGTCCTTGGCGAGGTCGTAGTTGACCCAATCGATTGCTAGTTGCTTAACTTTTTTGAGCGATTCATCGAGATGCTCTGGGCTACCGGCGAATAAGTTGAGTTTGTTAACGACTTGCTCGGATTCCTTGAGGCCTAAAGCGGTTTGACTTGACTGATAATCAACAAACATGCTGTTTTCGCTGAAGTCTGATGATAGACCAGTGTATTTTTCTTGTTTTTTGCCAGAAAAAATACCAACAATTTCAAATTGATGCGCCGGATGCGTGCCAGAATTGTCAATTTTTGTTAATTCCAGACTGATTTTATCATGCAATTTGAGCTTATTTTTCTTAGCAAAATCCTCATGCACCATAATCTTGTTGCGGTCGTTTTTGTCAATTCCCCGCCCCTGTTTGATAGTGAATACTCCGCTACCAAATAGCACGTTCTTTTTAATATTGTTAATGGCCTCGACCGAGACAAGATTTTTGAACTGGCTCGGTACGTCTTCACGTCTGATTTTTTGTTCGCCCTCGACGACTTTGGTGTTGGTCAGTTTGGCGGTGCCGTTATATTGAGGCACGATCTCTTGGATTTCTTTAATTTTGTGAATATCCTTAAACTGATTAATGGCAAAGTAGCCACTGGCTTTTTTGGTGATGGATAGTGATGAATTGGAAGTTTTATAGAGAGTTTTCTCTAAATTATTACTTGATTTCATGATGCTTAAACACGCATACAAACACGACAACACCAAGGTTAAAATGACTAAAACTATCAATGTGCGATTCTTTTTTCTGGAAACATATGCCAAAGCGTTTTTAATCACTGGTGATTCACTCCTTTCTAATTTCTAGCGCAAGAGCAAGAGACTTGTCACTAGACGCTCCTTAATTTTAAATTGATGATTCAGAACAGCGCTAGTTTGCACCTCAAATAAGCTTGTTCATAATCCTATCTTACAAGCATTTTATGAAATATTTATGAAATGAATTTAAAAAAAGTTTTAGCTTAAATATTCGTGGAGTTTTTTGGAGTCTTTGTGCTTGCGCAGTTTGGCTAGAGCTTTGGCTTCAATTTGACGGATGCGTTCACGGGTGACATCAAACTCTTGGCCGACTTCTTCGAGGGTGCGACTTTTACCATTGCCGAGACCGAAGCGCATTTGAATAATCTTGCGTTCGCGCTCTGATAAACTACCGAGTACCTCGTCGATTTGTTCCTTGAGAAGCTGAGTCGAGGCAGCGTCTTCTGGTGAATCATTGTCATCGTCACTGATGAAGTCGCCCAGAACGGAATCTTCATCATCGCCATCGCGACCAATTGAAGCATCGAGTGAACTGATGTCTTGTTTGATTTTCATGATGTATTCGACTTTGTCGACTTCCATGTCCATTTCTTTAGCCAATTCTTCGAGGCTTGGCTCGCGGTTGAGTTGTTGGGTTAGGCGACGTTGGGTACGTAGTAATTTATTGATGGTTTCCACCATATGGACTGGAATACGAATAGTACGGGCTTGGTCAGCGATGGCGCGAGTAATTGCTTGGCGAATCCACCAAGTAGCGTAAGTCGAGAATTTAAAACCTTTATCTGGGTCGAACTTGTCTACCGCACGCAATAAACCGGTATTACCTTCTTGAATTAAATCCAAGAAATCCAGTCCCCGACCCGAATAGCGTTTAGCGATTGAGACCACGAGACGCATGTTGGCTTCAGCCATTTTGTCTTTGGCTTTTTGTGAACCTTCGAGAATCTGATAGGCTAATTTCGTCTCTTCCTCGAGAGATAAGAGCGGAATCTTGCCGATTTCGTGGAGGTATAATTTGACCGAGTCGTCAGCAATTTCGTCGATTAAGTTAGTGTTGGCAAAAAAATCAAACTCATCAACCAAATCTTCATCGTTTTCAAGTTCATCAAGACTTGGTTCATCGAAGTCCGAACCATCACTAGCTTCTTTGATTAATTCGTTGATGTCCTCAGGCTGAATTGCGTTTTTATCTTTTTTGTCTAGTTTGTGGTTTTTGTCTAGAGGTGTTGGCATTACTTCTTGTCTCCTTTAATCAATTGATTTAACTCGGCGCGAATGGCAGTGGCACGGCTCTCGTCACCATCATATTCCGCTTGCCTTAACTGATTAGTTAATTGTTCGGTCACATTTTTTTGGAAGTCGGCTTTTGACTGATTAATTAGTCGGCGCGCTTCTCGTTCCACTTCGGTTTTTGACCACAATAAATAACGCTCTTCAGTTTTTAATGTCAACACTTTACCATAAATCGTTAAATCTTGCAATCCGCCGAGTTGGTCTTTGGTAAAATTATCGCTAGCTTGGATTAACAGTTTCGCCAGCTGTTGACGTGGTTTGTCTTTGAAATCAATAATGGCGCGCGCATCTAGGTTAGCGAGCAGTCGACGGGCTTCTTTCGATATGAGACACATCGCCAGCAGGTCATCTTGGTATTTAAACTCATCGATGGCAGAATCGGCGCTTGGTTTTTTAGGTTTAAGGGCTTTTTTAGGTTGGGGTTTATTGAGGTCGGTAAGCTGTGATTTGATAGCATCAAGCGAAATTTCAACGATATCGGCTAGTTTTTGTAAATAGCTTTCTTTTTCGACTGGGTCGCTGAGTTGTGCGATGGTGGTCAGGATTTTACGGCTGTAATCACGCTTGGCGGTGGTTTGACTGAGGTCAAACTTAGTCTGATAAACGCGCATTAGCCAATCAACGGCTGGTTCGGCTTGGTCGATTGATTGTTGCCAGAGGGCGACATCTTGTTGAATCAACTCATCGGGATCTTTAGCGTTGCCGACCAGCGAGATGATTTTAATATCGACATTGACGGTTTTAGCTAAGGCAATTGCCCGCTCAGTGGCGTTAATCCCGGCGTTATCAGCGTCAAACGCCAATCGAATATCACTGGTGTAGCGGGCTAAAATCTTCAAATGTTGCTCAGTCATGGCGGTGCCAGCCGTGGCGACAACTTGTTTGACGCCAGCTTGATGTGAGCTAATTACATCCATATTACCCTCAACAATCACAGCTTGATCGAGCTTGCGAATTGCTTCTTTAGCCTGAAACAGACCGAACACGTGACGCGATTTATCATAGAGCAGAGTGGCTGGAGTGTTGAGATATTTCGGAATAGCATCAGCCTCAAGCCCCCGCCCCGTAAAACCAATCGTCTGCCCCATTGCATCAGACAGTGGGATCATTAATCGTGCCCGAAATAAATCGGTTTTGTACTGATTGAGCAGGCCAGCGGTGGCGATTTCTGACAGTTTATAACCGCGTTTTAACAAAAAATCTAGTAGGGCGCGTTTATGATTTGGGGCATATCCGATAGCGAATGTTTTGAGGGTCTCGTCAGTCAGATGGCGCTTGGTTTTGGCGTATTCTAGGGCATGTGGGTTTTTGGCGAGGATTGCTTGGTAATACTTGGTGACGAGCGTGTACATCTCTTGTTCACGAGCCTTACGCTTAGCGAGCTGTTGGGAGCCGGCACTGTTAAAAACCTGCAATTCGATGCCGGCTTTGCGTGCGAGGATTTTAATAGCTTCTTTAAAATCGACCCCTTCCATTTCCATGATAAACGAGAAAATATCGCCACCTTTGCCACTCGAAAAATCATGCCAAATCCGTTTATCCGGACTGACAATAAAACTCGGCGTTTTTTCATTCGAAAATGGACTCAGTGCCTTGAAGTTGCGCCCCGCCCGCTTCAGTTCCACATATTCACCAACTACATCTTCAATGTTCAACCGATCACGAATTTCTTCTTTGGCGTCGTTCATTGGGCTAATATCTGCTCCGTCTTGTTAGTCGCATTGCTGGCAAGAATCCAACTCGAGCCATGGCATGCTGGTTATTTGATGATAATTATACCTTATTTTAGGGATAAAATCCATTGAGATTATCAGACGCATCCCTGATATTTACATTTTATGACATATTTATTATTATCTGTCAAATGAAGAAGCGTCGACATTATGGTAAAATAAGCTTATGAAACAACATCCAAAATCTTCACTCAAGCCAAAAGTTCATTCGGAGCGCTGGAAAGCAATCTTAATTAGCGTACTAACAGTAGTGGGAGTGATTGCGACGATTGTGTTCTTGTGGTTTGGCTATCAGACGGGTATGTTGGCGGATCCTGAAAAAATGCAGGCTTTTTTCCGCAAAATTGGTCCGGTTGCCCCAATTGTGTTTATGTTTTATCAGATTGTTCAGGTGGTGATTCCGCTGATTCCGGGTGGTTTTTCGGTTGGAATTGGCATGTTGATGTTCGGTCTTGGCTGGGGGTTAATTCTCAATGTTGTGCCGATTGTGGTGGGATCGATGATTAATTTCTATCTGTCGAAACGCTTTGGTTGGAAAATTATCGAATCGGTCGTGACGGCTAACGAAGTATCAGCGGCGAAGGCTTGGACTAAAATTAATAAGACAAAATTCGAACAAATGTGGATTTTTAAACCGCTCAAGCGCATCCTGCCAGCTAAAGCCTACTGCGCAATGCTCAACTGGCTGACGAGCGATGAGCATTTTTACGAGAGTTTGGTGTTTGTGACGATGTTGTTGCCAGGATTTCCGGCCGATTTGCTGTGTTTTGTGTTTGGTTTAATGGACATTAAACCGCGTCGTTTCTTGATTATTTTGTTGATTACGAAGCCGATTAACACCCTGCTCTACGGTTGGATTTTCGCAGCTTCGGTTACTGGCGTCTTCCGAATTATTGGCTAGTGCTTGGCTTGTGTTAAAATAGACATATGAATAATTTGGGGCATTTTTTAAACTCCCGGGCTTGGGCGGAATTTCGTCAGGCGCTGGGGGAACAGACTCGGCACCGCGAGGCGGACCAGTGGTCGTATTTGGGTTTAATTCAATCAACGGGTGGTTTTAAAAAGTTTTACTGCCCCTACTCACCTGTTGTATATCAAGCTGAGGGGTTAGCAGAGTTGATGGCGGATATTGATACCGAGGCCAAAAAAGCCCACGCCATGGTCACACAAATTGAACCGCTCGGGGCTATTACGGCTGATGATTTAACCAACTATGGTTATACTAAGATTAAATCAATTCAGCCAGAATTAACCTGGGTGCTAGATTTACGACAAGAGCGTGAGCAAATCTTGGCCGGTATGGCGTCGAGTAATCGCAATATTTATCGAAATTATTATAAAAAAGGCTTGGAATTTGCTCAAACTGAGTCAATGGACGATGTTGACACGGTTTTAGGGCTGATTGAGGCGGTGGCTAAACATAACCAAGCACATTTACACCAATCAAGCTATTTGCGTCGTCAGGCGGAGGTGCTGATGGCGTCGGGTGCGATGCGCTGTTTTGTGGTGCGTCTTGAGGGGCGAGTGATTGCCGGAGCGCTGGTTTATGATGATCAAACCACTCGTTATTATGCTCATGCGGCAGCTGATTACGAACATCGGAAGCTCAAGGCAGGTGTGGTGCTACTGAGTGAAATGATTCTCGAGGCAAAAGAGCGTGGCCTGGAATGGTTCGATTTTTATGGGATTACTGATAGTGCTGACCCAAATCACCCCTGGGCGGGCTTCACAGCGTTCAAAAAAGGCTTCGGTGGCCAAGAAAAACGCTATCTGGGCACTTGGCAAAAAGTCAATCGTCCCCTGCTCTATCGCCTGTACTGTCTGTTGCGAAGTATACGCTCGGTGATACGGAAATAGCTATATAAGAGAACGTTGCCGAGCAGGCTCAAATGACTAGAACTTGTCAAAAACAACCACTATAGTGGTTGTTTTTCGATTGGAGCGAATGATTATAACTGGCGTGATTTGATTACCACCCACCCTTCCCGTATCTATTTCAACCTGTATACCGAACTACTTAAAAATCTTCAAAATCTATGGTTTTCCACAGCTTTTCCACAGGTTGGTTTTTGGGGTGAGTTTTCCACAGTTTGTGTAAAAGTAAAAATCCCACCTCTGTTATTTTTGGGATTTTTTATTCACGTGGAGAAGCATAAGCTAATTAGGGTTAGTTGAAACACCACCCTTTAATACTTATGATTATAGCACAACGTAAGCGGTTTGTCTAGCCTTTTCTCCCTGATTTTTTCCTAAAAATATGGTAAAATATATCCAGGCAAGTTGGCCTCAAACAGCTATAAAAATCAGCTTGAAAAAATGGCCACTCAACAATATTTAACAAAGGGAACTTTATGGAATTAACGAAAACTTACGATCCAAGTCGGTTTGAGCCGGATATTTACATGATGTGGGAAAAGGCTGAGGCTTTTTTACCGAGCGGGCAAGGGGAGCCGTACGCGATTATTATGCCACCACCGAATGCTAACGGCAATTTGCACATTGGGCATGCCTTAACAGTGGCTTTGCAGGATATTTTGGTGCGATATTACCGTATGAACGGTCGTGATGCGATTTATGTGCCGGGGGCGGACCATGCCGGGTTTGAAACTTGGGTGGTGTATGAGCGTGAATTAAACAAACAGGGTAAATCACGCTATGATTTCTCCCGCGATGAGCTCTATCAAGGCGTGTGGAACTTTGTTCAAGAACAACGAGGTAATATGGAATTACAACTGCGGGCAATCGGTGCGAGTTGTAGTTGGCAAAATCTGGTGTTTACTCTGGATAAAAAGGTGATCGAAGGTGTGTATCGGACGTTCAAAAAGCTCTGGGATGAGGGCTTGGTGTATCGTGGAGAACGCATTGTCAACTATTCGACACAATATCAGACTTCTTACGCTGATATTGAGGTGGATTACAAGGAAGTCGAGGGTAAGCTCTATAAAATAGCTTATCCACTCCTTAATCAAGAAGGAGAGTTGGTAATTGCCACGACCCGACCAGAGACGATGTTTGGTGATGTAGCGGTGGCGGTCAATCCTAACGATGAGCGTTATCAAGATTTAATTGGCAAATCCGTGATTTTACCGATTGCGCATCGTGAAATCCCAATTATCGCCGATGATTATGTTGATATTAACTTCGGTACGGGTGCCTTAAAAATCACTCCGGCGCATGATGCGAATGACTTTGAAATTGGTCAGCGTCATCAACTGGAAACGCGTCAGGTGATTGGTTTTGATGGCAAAATGACTAATGTGCCAGCCGATTTTGAGGGCTTAACACCAGATGAGGCTCGCAAAAAAGTGATTGCAACTCTCAAGGCTAAAGGTCAGTTGCTGGGTGAAGAATCAATTAGACATGTTGTGGGATTCGATTATAAATCGGGCTTACCGATTGAACCGCTAGTGAAAGATCAGTGGTTTTTAAAAATCCGCCCACTAGCCGAGCGAGCAAAACAAGCGCTTGAGAATGATCAAATTAAATTTTATCCGGCGAGTCGCAAGCGGGTGCTGATTCAATATCTCGATAACTTGCGCGATTGGAACTTATCACGTCAGATTGCTTGGGGAATTCCGATTCCAGCTTTTGTCAACCAAAACGACCCGAGCGACTGGGTGTTTGACACTCGAGTGGATCAACCAACTCTACAGATTAATGGCAAAACCTACCTGCGTGAGGAAGATACTTTTGACACGTGGTTCTCGAGTGGTCAATGGCCGTTCTTAACCACTGACTATCTCGACGGGGGAGAACTAGCTCGATTTTATCCAAATAGCGTTATGGAAACCGGCGTCGACCTACTCGATCGCTGGGTGGCGCGCATGATTATGCTGGGACTATATATGACCGACCAAGTGCCGTTTAAGGAAGTCTATATGCACGGCATGGTACTTGATGAACACTCTCAAAAAATGAGCAAATCAAAGGGCAATGTGGTTAATCCAATGGATGTGATCAATGAATTTGGCTCAGACGCTTTGCGGATCGGAGTGATCTCTAATCGATCGGCGGGTCAAAATCAGGCTTTTTCGAAAGCAAAAGTTATCGCTGGTCGTAATTTCTGTAATAAATTATGGAATATCGCGCGCTATATTCGTCAAACCCTACCAGCTGATTTTAAACCTTTACCACAAAATAAAATTAAACCTTTGTCAAGTGCTGATCATTGGATTTTGCAACGCCTTGAGACTGAGCTTCAGAAGCTCCGTCAATATATTGCTGATTATCGCTTATCAGAGGCGGTGGACTTGGTTTATCAGATGGTTTGGCATGATTTAGCTGATTGGTATCTAGAAGCCTCCAAAAAACAACCAAATCATCAACTTCTCGTCTATGTTCTTGAGGCTTATCTCAAGGTAGTGCACCCATTTGCACCGTTTGTGACTGAGACGATTTGGCAATCGCTAGATTGGCGGGAAGGCCTAATTATTGGCGAGCAGTATCCAACACCAGCTGAAATTGGTTTTGAAGCGGAACGGGCAGGGGAGTTTGCAGAAATTATGGCGATTGTCGAAGAAGTACGCTACCTCAATGCAGAACTACCAGGCAACAAAAACTATGACCTGCTCTACACTGATGATCAGTTAATCGCTACTAATGCCGAAATTATCGCTCATCTGGGGCAGATGAAACAAGTCACTCAAACTGATGAACCTCGTGGTATGCGTGTGGCGGTTTCTAGCCATAAATGCTGGCTGGATGTGGATGCCGACACGCTTTATCAGCACCAGGCTAATCTGGAAATGCGCCTGCTGGAACAGCGTGGTTTGGCGGCGAAGTTAGCCGATCGGTTGGATAACCCGAACTATATTCGTAAAGCCCCACCACATCTGATTGCCGAAACTCGTACTCAACTGGCTGATATTGAAAAAGTTATCAAGCGTCTGGAACGTGAACTAGCTGAATTCTAATCATCAACAAGAAATAACCCCGAGCTTCAGACTCGGGGTTATGTAAAGAACTTAGCGTGTCAAAAATGACACTACCATCGCAATACTGCAAACAGTTATGCCAGCTCTTTTTAATTTTGAGAGCGTTTCAGCTGTCGATTTTGGCATTATGCCTGCTTGAGCTTGTATCGCAAATTGAATGCGGAATGCGATTAGTAGTGTAAAAAAGCTACCAAACGCGATTCCGACGCATAAATTATGCATTCCTATCCCTCCTTTCAGAAAACACTATATTATCACGATTAGACTATAAAAGCAAGCTTAAACATGATTTAAATTCATAAAATGCCCCGAGCGAATCAACTCGGGGTAGAAAAGCTTAGGATTTAGCTAATAGTGCCATGGCAATAACCAGTATATAACAAGTTATTGCAATGCTTATATATACTTTGTGGCATTGATGGACTTGTTTGAAATACCTCAGTAGTTGGTCGGATTGCTCCGCTGTGATGTTTTCATCACGCATCTTCGCACTTATCCGTTTCATTTCTTGAAAAGTACGAATTGCTCGACCCAGGCATATGCCTGCGATCAACATTGCAATCACCATATTTAAAAATAGCAACATCTATTATCCCCTCCTTTCTCATATATCATAACATATTAAGCCTAAAAAGCAATAATAATCAATGGCTGTTATAAAAATACCCCGAGCAAAGGTTCGAGGTTGCTTGAAATCGGTGGATTAGCGACCGATCATCAAGATGATGGTTATTAGAGCTACAATGCCGATAATTTTAATCAATGTGAGGCATCCACTAGCAATGGTAGCAAATATGTCTCTGATATTGATTAGTCGCGCCATGTCGTGAATTGACTGATTCATGTCAGCTTCTGTCATGGTGCTGATCGCAGGCGGTTGTTCGCTTTTGATGCGTCGATTAAAATACAGTACTTGCCAGTGCATAATTGCATAAATAGCAGTTAATACAGCTAACGAAGCACCCGAACGCATTAATATATCCATTAAAGACAAAGACAAAGGCATTGTCGTCCCCCCCCTTTCTATTGAAATATGCCATAGTTAAAATGGCTATTAGAGTATTGCATAGTTCTTTTCAAAAAGCAAGCTACTGATGGTGATAAGGGTGGTGATTGATAATGCACTGGGCACGGTAGAGTTGCTCAATGAGTATTAACCGCACAATTTGATGCGGAAAAACCAGCTTCGACAAGCTCCAAATCAAATTAGCACGTTGTTTGACAGCTTGATTAACACCGTAAGCCCCGCCGATAATGCAGATAATCGCTTGTCCGCGCTGGGCTTCGAGTTGAGTGGCTAATTCGGGCGAGGATAGTATTTGACCGGTTTCATCCAGCAGAATAACGTAATCATCGGGCTTAATCCTCGCTAAAATTTGCTCGGATTCAGCATTCTTAGCCATTTCTGGGCTGGTGTGAGGTGAATGTTGAATCAATAGCCATTCTGGGCGCCAAACGGCCTGTAAACGGCGAGAATAGTCGTCTAACGGCTCAGCGAGCCAACGAGGCGGTTTTTTACCAACAGAGATGATTTTCATAGAAGTTTATAGTTCAGTGACGAATAATTTTTGTGCCAAATCAGCTAATTCAGCTTGATCGGCTGGTTGTTTGTCGGGATTGGTGAACTCCGCCACGGTGTTAAACGGAATTAGGTGAACGTGAGCATGAGGCACGTCAACGCCGACAATTTGTGAGCCAACGTATTGATAGGGGAGCTGGGAACGGAGATGACGCGCTAGTTTCTGGACAATGGTCATCAGATAGGCATAATCATCGGCTGGCAAATCCCAGATAAATTCAATGGCCTGCTTGGGAATAACCAGAGTATGGCCAGTATTAGTTGGAAAAATATCCAAAAACGCTAGCACGCGGTCGTCTTCGTAGATTTTGTGAGCTGGAATCTCACCATCGATGATTTTTTGAAAAATTGTACTCATAAATTACTCCCGTTTAGTTGAGGATATTGTAGCACAGAAAAACCCGACCAGTCTAATGCTTGGTCGGGCGCTTCTCGTGGCGGAGAGAGAGGGATTCGAACCCTCGATACGGTTGCCCGCATACACGATTTCGAGTCGTGCGCCTTCAACCACTCGGCCATCTCTCCGAACACCGACTATTATACCACAAAAATCTTGGTAAAATTATTGGTCATAAACTGTTGGAAGCTAATATTATCTTTTTGGACATCGTAATTTTGCAATAAGCGAATTAGACGATTGGCCAGTTCATCGCGATAAAAAGTATCATAATATTCACGCAGGCGCGCTTTAAAATCAACCAAGGTGTGAATCTGTAGGTATTCGCAACGTAGGCGCAAATGACTATTACCTTCGAGTGAGCGCAAGAAATTCTTGTCGGTGATTTTGTTGACGCGAGCTTGAAAAGCCGGGAAATCCTCAAGTGGTTGATGAGTCCGCAGATTGTTGTAGTAGAGCGTAATAATCTCTGACAACAGCAGATCAAAACTATTCGGACCGTATAATTGACGCATTTTGCCACTGGACATATCGTGAATTTGTTGTTTTTGGGCGGGCGAGAGCTGAGAAACAAGCGGTTTGAGAATTGGTTGTAAAATTGTCCGCAAAATCTGATAAATCTGAGTTTTAACCTGAGAATTATGGGTCAAAAAGACAATTTGCCGAGCTGAGAGATTGATGCTGTGCCCAATATATTCCGAAAATAACGGATCGCTTGGGGTAAAAATAAACTCGCTTTGACTGATATTTGGGTGAAAAAACTGATAAGCCTGCGTCAGTTCTTCTTTGAGTTGATCCATGGTCTCGAGGCGTTCGTGAGTGTCTTTAGTCTGAAAAGTGGTAAACAGCTGGCGCAAAGGCGATGAATCAACCGTAGTTTTAAAACTAGCAAGAGTCTTAAGTAGGGCGTATTGATGTTGCATCAGAGTTGGCATTGGAATGCCGGTAGTGCGATTTAAATCTTTAAGAATAAAATCATTGCGTTCGTGATGATTATAAGTCAGCGCTAATTGATATAACACTTCTTCTGAGATGTTTTGTTGTGAAAACTCTTGAATGGTTGAGGTATATTCGGGACGCAACACGATGAAGCGGAAATAATCCAGCACCATCCGCGACAGATGACTATCGACATTGCCCCAACGGGGATTGAGCGATTTAAACAAAATTGACAATAAGAGCGTGCCGGGCTCTTCTTTGAGGCGAATTGATGGTAAGATAGGATTTTGATTCATTGTTTCTATTATAGTAAACATAACCATTTTAGGCAAATCAAAATCCCGACCAGGCTGATCGGGATTTTTAAAAGTAAAAGATAGAGCAATTATTTAATTTTAACGTCGGCTGCTTTGGCAGCTTTTGATAAATTAGCCTTGCGACGGCTAGCGGTATTTTTCTTAATTAAGCCTTTTTTGACAGCTTTGTCGAGTTCGCTTTGAGCAGCGGACAGGGTAGTTTGGCTTGGGCTGGCGACAAACGCTTTGACGGCTGATTTGATAGCAGTTTTAATTTGGCGATTGTTAGCAGTTCGCTTTTCGGCTTGGCGCGCGCGTTTGACGGCGGATTTAATAATTGGCATTAGTCTCCTTTTTTAGTTCTTAAAATTAAATAATTATTGACTTCTGACGATTATACTAAAAAAACTCACTTTTGTAAAGAGTTGCCCAAAAAAGCTTCTCCAGAGGCTTTTAACCATAAGCCTATTGACAAAATCACTTAAATTTGATATAATGAAAATATATTTATATAATAAAAACCAACATCAACTAACTTAAAAAAGGCAAAACATGAATAACACCGGCGCGCGTGACGCACTTATCGAACAAATTAAACAATCTGAAAATATTTTAATAGCGCTGAGCGCTAACCCAACCATCGACGAATTAACATCAGCGTTGGGTCTGACTTTAATTTTGAACAAAACCAACGAACACGTCACCACGATTTTTAGTGGGGAAATCCCGAGTGTGTTGAACTTTCTTGAGCCGAATAAGTTTTTTGATAAAACAGTTGATGGACTACGGGATTTTATTATTGCCTTAAATCCGACGAAAGCCGATCGAATTCGCACCAAGGTAGTTGATGGTATGGTGCGCGTGTCGATTACGCCAAGCAAAGGCGCGGTGACGGTCAAGGATTTAGAGTTTAGTCAAGGTGATTATAACGTTGATTTGGTGATTGCGCTGGGTGTACAAAACCAAGCCGATCTTGACAAAGCACTTGAGGCGCACGGTCGTATCTTACATAGTGCGTTTGTAGCGTCAATCGGAGTTGGTTCAGCGATGACGGAACTCGGTAATCTCAACTGGCAAGAGCCAGCCCTGCAATCTTACGCTCAGATAGTGGCGGATTTGAGTTTAAGCCTTGATCCGAAACTAGACGAAAATGGTCAGCCAGTCGATACGGTCTTGATCGATAGTTCAGTGGCGACGGCTCTGATGACTGGTCTGGTGGCAATTACGGAGCGATTTAGTAATAATTTGACCACTCCAGAAATTATGAGCTTGGCAGCGGTGCTGATGGGACAGGGTGCTAACCAACAATTAATCGCAAAAGAACTAGATGAACCGAAGAAAATTGCTGAGTTAAAACAATCTTTAGGTCAAAAACCTGCTCCAGCGGAAAAAACCGTTCCAGCGAAGCAAACTACCGAGAATAATTTAGAACATGAGGCAGTAATTGAACATCCGGAAACTTCAGCGGATGAAGCAAAAACGCCTGAAGTGGCACCAGCTGAAACAGAGACGGAGGTGGTAACTGAAGTTGCGCCAGTGCCTGAAGTTGAGACGCCGGTATCTGAAGTTGAAACATCAGCCTCAGTCGAACCACAAGAGGCTGAATCAGAGGCGAGGCCTGTAGAAACGCCTGCCGAGCCAGTTCAAACTGATGAGGCACCGCGGGGAATCTACGGTGGCGCTAAAGAATCAGCAACCAGCAAGGCGGATTTGCGCCAAATGATTGCCGAAATGGTACAAGAGCCAGAAGATGAAGCTGATGATCAAGATGATGATGACCAATCTGGCACTTCATCAGATGAGCCAGAAGCACCATCAGAACCAGAATTGCCAGCAGTCGAACCGCCAGTTGTCGCACCAATTACGCCAGAGGCGATTGAACCAGCTGAACCAAGCGCTCCAGCGAAAAAACCAGTTGCTAAAGATGAATCATGGGACAAGGTTAACCAGTACAAACAAGCTTTTTTGGATAAAATGAACCAAACTCAGCAATCGACCGAACAAGCTACCTCGGCTAGCGTAGAGTCGACAATGGCACCAGAACCAGCTCCTGTTTCGCAAGTACCAGTATCAGAGCCGGTTATTACAGCGCCACAATCAGTCGCTCAATCAGAGCCAGTAGTTCAGCCTGCTCCACAACCAGCGCCAGCAGTTCCTGCTCCACAACCTCAACCAGTTGTATCAGCGCCCGATCCAGCCGGGGAGTTTATTGAAACGCCACGCCAACCAGCTGTCACTCCAACAGTGGCGAAACCAATGACTACTGTAGACACTGCAAATGTGATTAATCCTACCCCTCAACCCGCTAGCGCTCAGAAATTTTTAGCTAATCAAGCAAAAAAACTCAAAAACAGTCTTAAACGTCGTCCACACAAGGTGATTCAGCCAGTCGATAAGCCAGCTGATGGTGGACCGAGCTTGACTGAACAAATTGCACAGGAATTAAGCCCAGTGGCTCCACCGGTACCGCCAATGCCGGCTGGCTTGGATTTGCCACCACCATTACCACCAATGCCTCCGGCTTTGGATTCGATGACGATGACCAGTCTTCCACCAGTAGAAACTGATTTGAAAAATAACCCGTTTGACGCGCTCGAAGCGCCAACTGCGCCAGTTGCTCCTCAAGCCTCAACTCCAGTACCTCAACCTGCACCGCAACCTCAACCAGCTCCACCATCAGCGTCGGTCGCTCAACCTGCTCCACAGCCTGTGACTCAGCCCGCGCCGGTACCGGCTCCACAGCCAACTCCTGTCCAGCCGAGCATCTTGCCTAACCTTGACACCCAGTTGACACCACAAGAAGCTCAAGCGATTGACTTAAAAACCCCAGCTCCAGCTCAGCCAAAACCGCCAGTGCCAGAAAACCAGTTCGTCATCCCTGAATAAACTGAAATATATGCAACTCAACAATGATGATATTGTGTTAATCGATAAACCCCGAGGTATCTCTAGCTTCGGGGTTGTTGCTAAAGTGCGCTATCATTTGTCGCAACAGCTTGGCAAAAAAGCTAAAGTCGGCCATACTGGCACGCTTGACCCATTCGCGACGGGGTTGATGATTCTGGTGACTGGCACGATGTGTAAACGCGCTCAGGAGTTTACCAAACAAGATAAAGTATATCAGGCGACTTTTGTACTGGGTAAAACCAGCTCGACGGCTGATGTTGAGGGTAAGTTGCATCAGCGTTCCCGTCAGCGACCGTCATTAGCGACGATACAATTAGCTATGACGCAATTAACTGGGGTGATTTGGCAGACCCCACCGGTTTTTAGCGCGATCAAAATCAACGGTCAGCGCGCTTATCAGCTGGCGCGTCAAGGTCGAGCAGTCGAAATGCCTCGTCGCCAAGTGACGATTTATCAGCTAGAACTGCTCGATTATACCTATCCGCGTTTGACTGTGCGTGTTAAAGTCTCCTCGGGAACTTATATTCGCTCATTGGCGGTGGATCTCGGCCGAGCTTTGGGTGTTGGGGCATATTGTCAGACATTACGTCGTTTAGCGATTGCCGATAAGACAGTCGACCAAGCTCTCAAATTCAACCAATTAGCATAAGTTGGAGTCGATTTTATTTTGTGATAAAATATAACCATAACTAATAAGGGGATTTTTATGCTTAAAAAGAAAACTACCGTCGTGATTGATCATCAAGCCGAAGAGCGTGCCAAACAGCAGGCGATGCAGGCGGAGCTTGATGCCTTAAAACCAAAGCCAAAAACTACCGACAAACCACAAGATCACTCTGTCGAAACCAACCGTTCCTCTCTGAACAAAGTCAAAAAACGCACTCTGAAAACCATCGGCCTGGTGGTATTGGGATGTGCGGTGATTAGCCTAGTAGTATGGGCTGTTTTGCATAAAAATTACCTCGATAAACTTGAAAAAGAACGTGCCACTAAGCAGGCCGCTGAAAAGGTAGCCATCGAAAAAGCCGACAATGTTTTAAATAAAAAAGATTTTAATTATCCAGAGTGTCAATTGTCGAGTGAAAAGGCACGCACTGAATGTGAAAATCAAAAACAATACGACAAGGCAACCGATGTTTTGAAAGAAACTAAGGATACCTTGCCAGCGAAGAAATCAAATGAACTGTTGCAACGACAAATTGCCATTGCTGTGGCTAGCTCAACTGAGGCGGAACGCTTAGAAAAGCTCAATGAGGTGGCGAAGTTGGTTGAGAAGAGTAAGGCTGATCACTTGACTTACTTCAATTTATCAAGCGCCTACCGCCCAAGCGATAAAATCTCCGCTTTGCGTTATATTCGCCGTGCAAAAGAACTCTATGAGCGTCAGAGTCGTGACTCAGATGATTATGACATGGATAATTACGATTTTGATCGTAATATTAAAGATATCCAAGCTGAAATTGATGCTCAGAATAAGTAGGCGTCAAACTCTTAATATTGACTAATTATTATTTTTATGGTATAATTCGTAAGAATCTTAGTATGGGCTAAGAAGCATATTAATATTTGAAATAATTTATTCTTGGAGGGAAAAAATGAATAAAAAAAGGCAAATCAAGCGAAGAAATCAAAAACTAATACTAGTGGGTATTATCACTGTATTAGTTTCAATTGTTTTGTTGGTAGGTTCAAAACCAGTGCCAGCATCTCAGAAACCGGAATATCTTGATCTAGCAGGTCAAGAAAATGTCCATTTTGGGTCTGGGATTGATATGATGATTTTGCCATTGGCGATCAATGGCAAAAATATTAGTAGCCTTGTGGGTGTTAAATATCCACAGGCTATCATGAAGCAGGAAACTTACCAGTCAAATGAGCCATTTACAGTGGCGCATTTGGCATCAATTTGGGCAAAGATATTACTGCTAAATCCCGATCCGGGAGCGAGCGTCCCACGTGATGTTCATCCTGGTGAATGGTACTATGATTCATTCGAGAGATTATCAAAAACGCATATACTTGATTATCTCATGGATGAAAATGGTAACATTACTCCCAATAGGCAGTTATCTGTCTATGAAATCCACAGAAGTATTAAATACTACTGGGATTATAGCGGAGTTAGGGAATCTATCGATAAGGCTATAATATCGACATCTACAGGTCAGCAATATAGATGGTTCATAAACAGAGCATCCGATTTTCATAAGCGTTATGAAGGACGCATATGGTATAAGGATGTTGCACCTGTTGTGAACTTGGGATTTGTGCATGGCCTGGTAGATAATAATCAGCAATTTGTCTTTGCTGAAAAACCAGCTGTGCATCGCGATGCTATGGCTGTGTTTTGCGTCTTGACTGGGAGATTCTGGAATGGAATGCCTGGTTGTAGTGAGGATGTTGAACAGAGAACTGATTTGACAGACTACGAAAAGGTGGCATTACAGCCTTACCAATTCTTGTATTAAAGTAATATAACCAGGCTTAAATAGGCCTGGTTTTTTATATCTCTTGACTATTTGTGATTTTTCTGTTATAATCCTAGTAACCTCGATGTGGATTGAGGGAGAATCTTAACAGTGATAATAATTTTCATTTAAATAAATTTAAATTCAAATTTAAGGAGGGAATTTAAAATGAAAAAAATAAATATACTACAAAAAGTGGTAGCCTTAGGCTTAGCCTTGGGCATGATGGTATTAGCTGGTGCGGAAGCTCGTGCCGAATATATTGATCGTGCTCATAAAGTCACGATTTATTTTGGGGCAGGAGTCGATATTTTCCCAGACAAGGTGATTGATGGGAAAATAAGTGGCGGACTCGGCGGGGTAAAATACGAAGGTCCGATTATGGCACCAGGCAGTTACTATAGCGAAGAGCCATTCACTGTGGCAAAACTCGCTAGCGTCTGGGCTCGTATCCTTGAGCTTGACCCAAATCCTGGGGCCCCAGTTCCCAAGGACGTCAAGAAAGGTAAGTGGTATTACAATGCGTTTGAGAGATTATCAAAAACGCACATACTAGATTACCTCGTTGACAAGGATGGTAATATTCATCCCGATAGGCAACTTTATGTCTACGAGATTCATCGCAGTGTTAAGTACTACTGGGACTACATTGGCTTCACGGCCATAAAAAAGGAAGCAACTGGGTTTATGCTGGATAAATACGGCAAAAATTCAGTTAACGTCCTTTTTCTTGAACGCCTTTCGAAAAAATTCCGCGAACGCTATCAAGGCCGTCCGTGGACTGAAGACGTAGCTCAGGTGATGGAAGTGGGCTTCATGCATGGTATTGATTATTTATATGATCATACTTACAAGGGGGCTGTCGCTAAAGCTACTAATAATGAGGCGATGCAGTTATTTTATCATCTCACAGGACGTACTAGATGGTCACATGCACCAGGCTTCCGTGAAGATATAAAAATTAAGCCTGGTCATAAGCTGTTGACAACTTATGAAAAGGCTGCGTTGCAGTCACGTCCGCGTGGCTTTATTAACTAAAAATCACTGTTGATTCATAACCAGGTCAATACCGACCTGGTTTCTTTACTCATTAAACTGCTTATGGTATACTAGAAGCACTTGATGACACCAAAGGAGAATTAGCTAATGTATCGATCCACTATTAAGACATTATTTAAAAAAATACGACACTATCAATCATGGCTAGTAATTGGCGGTGGTTTAGTGGTTGTTGTCATTGGCGTTGGTATCTGGTTGCGTCAGATTAATTGGACAAATGCTAAAGCAAAGAGTATTTTTGATAAGTTTTACGCTTCTTATAAAGAAGACGATCGTCGTTATTTTGGGCGTGGTAGCAAGGATAATGTTGCTGCTGTTTTGCCAGAAATGTATAATTACAAGCCTAGTGCGGGCGGCAATAATCAAAAATATGCGGTCAATATGACTTATCTGACGGGTGTAAGTGAAGCAGAACTACAGGCGCTTCATAGTAAGCTTCACCTTAGTAAGGAAATTACTGATGTTGGTGGCTTTTTCAGTAGATTGGAAGGTAAATATCGAGAAGTAGAAAATGACACACGAAATTATCAAGCTTATTTAGCGCGACGCGCTAATCAGCTCACTCCGGTTGATGCATGTATTGGACAGCGGGCTACTGGTGAAGCCTGGAACCAGGTTGATGAAGCTACATATTATAGACATTGGCAGACTTGTTATGACTGGCTAAGAACTGGTTATGAATTCGTGATGTATTCGGCGGCTGGCGTACCGCAGAGTCGATCTGGTGACCGAACTTTTTTTGAACAACAATATGCCGCCCTAAAAACCGATCCGAACAAGAAGCTAACGGTGCAGTGGATGGGTGGTGGTGGTGAATTTCATTACTACGATAAATCTGGTAAGACTGGTTCAGCTAAAAAAGATATTGACACTCATAATACTGGTATTAATGAGGAGCGCAGTGACGTGGTATGGAGTCGTTATCCTATTAATCCCAGTATGGCAATCGTGATGTGGGATAAAAATGGACAAACTGAAGCAAGTCCAGCTGAGCCATTGTGGGTGTTGCGCCTCGCTTGTGCCAACCCAATTGCCGCCGCAGTTAAAGAAAAAAAAGCCGATGTCAACGTTCGTGTTACGGGTAGCCCGAATCCAGCCTATCTTCCTCAGAATGGTTCAGTGACGGTGAAATTTAAATATGAACTCGGTAAGAATGTCCGTGGCTATGCTAAACACGCTATGCACTATGTTTTCTCATCAGAACCACAGAGGAGTATTGATCCTAACTCGACTGCCATAACCTACACCTCCAATCCAAAAGCTTCGGCTGTTGGTAAAAAACTACCAAATAATAAAGCCGTTGATATTATCACCGATTATCCGAACCTGTCGCTAACTTATGAGGAAGAAGTGACAATCACGCATGCGAACAAAAATGTTGTATGGCAACCAATTGATGGTACGCACGGTCGCATTTGTCGTAACCTTGGTGTTAAACCGAAGCCGAATGAGCATTCCTTCCCGGCGGATCTTGTGCAGACTTTAAATAAAAATAGCAAATACTGTATCGAGATTCGCTATGGTGGAATATCGACCCATGGTAGCGGTGGAGTCTTCGTCGATCCGCTGATTCCATATATTGCGCCAATTGGTACGCCGATTGGTCAGGATATTAACGGCGTGAACAGCTGGGCAATTCGACCAAAACAATGGAAGCTTGAAAAAGCTGGAATGAGTGCTTCTTATAATAGTTGCAATAGGGATAGCTGGCATAATCCGCAGGGCTATGAAAAGATTGAACAAGATTGTCAGCGAAAGTGTCAGTCGCGCACTGGTGATAAATGGGTCTCAAAAGTCATTAGTACTAAGTTGGCTGGAGGGCCATATGGTAGCTCCGGAAACGATACGGAATGGGAACCATGTGATCAGGCATCTTGGACGGATAGTGTGAAATATGAATGTAGAAGCTATTATGTAGCTGAAACTAGGGAACGACGTGGGAGAGATGAACGTACGGGTAAGTATTTGCGATATGAATCTAAAAAAGAATTCCGTAAAGTACCTAATTATGTTGGTATGAACGAAAACTTTATTGAATGTCAGCTAGACGATGTTCATTTTCGTGATACAACCCCACCACTTTCAAATTGTACAACTGGTATTTATTCCGGAAAATGCGTATATAAAAAACGCACCCCACAAGCTAAATGGCAAATTACTAAGATGATTTATAAACCCGAGCATATGACTCCGAGTTATCAAGATCGCAAACCGATGGTGCTGGATTCGACTAAGGATCCCGATAATCATTTCTGTAAAGACAGCACCTTACCTAATGGAGCGTATATTTGTGAAAGTAAGATCTCTGGAACTAATGATTTAGATGAAGCAAAAGATATTTATCCAATCAGCAAGTCGAAGAAAAATGGCCAACCACCACATGGTCCTTATGAAAATATGCACATTAATATTACACCAATTGACGGTGGTCGTTGGAGTAAGGTTGGTATCGGCACAAAAGGATTTAAGGATTTGAAATACGAGATTGAAAATCTACCATCTGGTACAACAATTTGTTTTGCATTATCGGTTTATCCATGGCAGATTACTGAGGATTCAAAGGATTATAAATGGGCGCACTCCAAGCCAGAATGTTTGACTGTGTCTAAGAAGCCATATTTCGCAGTGGAGAATGGTATGTTGGTCTCTGGCGAGCATATTGTCACTAATCTGACTAAGACTCCGGCGCCTGATTCGAAGCGCTATGGCTCATGGGTGGAATATAACGCTGCTGCTCAGGGTCAAATTATGAACGCGTTAGCGACGAATATTCCTAATTCTGCAGGACGCACCTATGGTCCAGATCGCTGGCATAAGCTAACTTTTGCTAATACTTCCGATCCAAAAGGTCACTTTCATGGCAATATCGGTGAGGATGTGATTGATGCACTTAGTTTCTTTGAGTCCTTACCTGGTAATAGTGGTAAATATGCTAATACGACTTATGAGCGTCATGGTGGTGGTAATATTGGTGGACATAAGAGCGGTATTCACATCTATGAGGGTAATTCAACTATCACTGGTGACATTAACGGCGGTGATCAGATGGTAATTGTTGTCAAAGGTGATTTAACGATTAATCATAAAGTTCAAAATATTAATGCTTGGTTGATTGTGAGTGGTACGCTGTATACTTCAGACGTATCTTTAACCCGTGATAGGATGTCGAGAGGTGACGCTACTAGAGATGAAAGACCGCTGGTGGTCAATGGTCCAGTTCGAGCTAGTGAAATTAAGCTACGTCGCACTGCTGGATCTGGCATTAAGTCAGCAATTGACAGTTTGAAAAATCCACAAGTTCAGTTTAATCAGCCTGCTGAAACCTTCCGATTGACGCCTGACACCTTCATCTGGTCATATAATAATTCGCGTGATAAGGGTAAAGCTCAGACAGTGTACTTACGAGAAGTAGCTCCACGGTATTAGTATTAGGTTTACAGCGAATATTTTCTTTAAAACCACCGTTTAGGGTGGTTTTAAAATTATATAAAGTTTTGTTATAATGGTTATGACTATGGCAGACCAAGAATCGGAACGATTTAATCCTGAGTTAAATGTCGGTGCTAGACAGGCCGATGAGCGTTTTCGATTTGATCCGACAGCTCTGCGTCGAGCTGAACAACAAGGAACTGAATCGGATGAGCAATATGATAGCGCCGATGAAGCACGCGACCAAGAATATCAACCAAGAGATAAGGCTGACAGTTTTTCGTTTAAGGATAAAAATGATCAGGCTGAGGGCGGTAAGAGAAGCGGTCGCTTAGGTGGTATGTTCAAAATGCGCCATATGCTTCAAAAAGGTGGTCCATCAGCATTTATTGCTGGGGCTTTGATTGGAGGTGGGTTAATCGCTAATACTTTTATGGCACCGGCGATGCTCATGAATCATATGGCGGAGCGTTTAACAGAGCGCTTCAATGTCCAAGAAGTGACAAATTCAGTTCGTTCGCCGAAGCTGAGTGTTCTCAAGTACAGCTCATCAAAACATATCGGTTCGTATACTGGTAACTTACTGGAAGAAGGGAAGCGCACTTTTGGATTTAGTAAGAAAAAACATCGTTTTGCGTCGGTTAGTAAGGCGCAGATTGAGCGTTTTAAGCAAAATGGTATTCATATTGAAACCGAAAACGGTATTCTAAATCGAAAACGCATCAAGTCAGTGACGATTGAAGATCCGAGTCTCGGTAAAGGTGGAAAAGTAACCTATGACACGCCTGATGCTTTGCGTACGGCGGTAGATAATAATCCAATTATTGCTGATAAAATCCAAACAGCCGGTCGTGGCAGATGGGGACTGATGTTTGACAAGGTGACAGCAAAGGTTAAGTCGAAGCTTGGGATTTTGTTTAAACCTTTATCAGCGAAGGTTAAACCCGATGCTGATGCTGATGGCAAACCAAAAACCGGTACTCCTGACGATCCTAATGCGAAGTCGCAGACTGATACTGATGCTAATTCTAAACGTGCACTTGAACAAGCACAAAATGATGCTGTTAACAAGGGAACAACTCCTGATGCTGATAGCATGAAGGGCGCTGTCTCAAATGCTGGTGAAACACTCAATGATGCAGTTGATGATATTAGCGATTCGAAAAAAACCGGTCATAAATCCAACGCAGCTGCTAGTAAATTAATGTCAGCGTTAGGTCATGTGACAGATGCTTGTGTATTCTATCAGGTGGCATCGCGTGCCGTTCACATAGCGAAGACGCTTCATGCATTGCAGTTGGCACGGTATGCTGGCACTTTTTTGACGATGGCGTCAGCGCTAAAAGCTGGTGATGCAACGGAGGAACAGATATCATATTTTGCCAATAGGATGACTGCCACTACACCAATCACTCGTGATGTCAATGGTTCACGAGTTATTACAGGGTATGAGCCAACAGCGATGGACTCGCAAGGTTTTTACTATACAATGACCGGACTTATGGGTGAACCAAATGAGTCAACCCGCAAGTATCAGATGGGTGTGAACGATCCGGGCGCAATTCGAACTTTTTTGGATGTGCGCAATAAAATTGATCAATTCGCATTTGGTGGTTTTAATTTAACACAGTTTTGTAATGTGATGGCATCGCCATTTATGAGTTTGGTGCAGGGAGCGATAGCTTTGTTGTCGTGTTTGGGGCTGGGTTGTGCGGGTGTTGTGGGTTCAATTGCTTGGTCGGTTGGGCAGAGTGCTATTTATGCCTCAGCACAAAAATGGCTAGGTGATTCAATTCAACGAACCCTCGGTGGTAATGCCGCTAACTCAAAAACTCAAGGTGAGGACATGGGTAATGCGCTGACAGCCGGGACTGGGTATTTCTTAGGCAAGACGGCTAATGCTGGCGGACATATGCCGATGACAAAAGAACTAGCTCTGGGATTTTTAGAGGAGCGTGATCGTTATATCGCTAAACAAGCAGAAATTATTCGTGCTACCCACGGTCCATTTGATACCTCAACACGTCATACTATGATGGGTAGTATCGTATCAGGATTTATGCCATATATGGCACGGATGCGGTCATTTACGGGACGAATAGGTAGTTTATTAAGTTATGCAAAATCATCAGTTTTGCCGAGTATGATGCCACGAGTGTCAGCACTAAGCGATGCAGATAAGTTGGCGGCTCGCAAAGCCACATTGGATATTTGTAGTGACCCAGAATATCGGATTTTTGGTAAATCTGGCGCTGATAATGATATTGACATACATAGTGGCCAAAAAGTTGCTCAGCGCACAAATAACGCTAATAAGGAAAAATATTATGCTGAAGGAAATTCGGTCGGTATTGATCCTTTCTGTAACTGGATTTTTGGCATTCCGAGTCAGCAATTGCATAATTCAGAATATGATCCATTACATGTGTTGGAGTTCTTCGCGCCTGGTACTTTTCAGCGTGATGATAAAGGCAAGTTAATTCCGAAATTAGTTGATTATGGAATGACCTGTAAGGATAATAAAGAATTTAAGCCATCGACGATAGATAAAGATAAAAATGTTATAGAGGCATCTGGTGCAACTTGTTTTGACAGTAAAGGTGAGCCAGATAAAATTGTTAAAAAGATAGAAAGTTACATTAGTGGAGTGATGAGCAAGAGATATCTAATGCCAGTAAATGCTAATGGGCCGTGTTCATTTAGACCAATCTTATCAAAAGATCGGAAGCAGGTTTTAATGGAGCCGTGGGCTGGTGATTATACTCAAGCTCAATTAAACAACCCATGTTTTTCATGGGAAACTCCAGAAGGTGAACAGCCAGGTAGAGATCCTTCTTATTATGGATATCAGTTCTGGTGGCAAATTGATGATCGTGAGGATCAATGTCGCTATCGTGTAAAATCGGAGTATCATCCAGGTGCACAGGGTAGTGGTCACTATTCAATTAAAGAAGAAGAAGAATGTCCAGCGAGATATACTCAGATTTGCAATAAGAATGGTGAGTGTAAATGTATTGCTCCATTAAAAGAACGATGTCTTCCAAAAAACCGCAAAAAGCCAGCTCGTAGTGAGTATTACATCAAGGCGGTCAAGACTAATCCTCTCAGTCGTTTTAAATATAATTGTATCGATCGTGGTGATGTGCCGTTTGGTAAGGAAGAATTGCTTGATGAGGCCGATCCAAAGGAAAAGAAGGATCAAGTTAAAGAAGATCGTGAATTAGAGGGTGAGACGGTTGCGGAACGTAACTTCGGTGGAAAACAAGGGTATGTTCTTAATAAGGGTGAAGAGTGCATCTTAAACGGCAGTAAGGAGCGGACAATGTTTGCGCTATACTTTATGGATGAACGCATTCAATGTATGCTTGATGGTAATGAAGATTGTGATAATAACGCTATGGTATCGGATCGCTTCGGTAGTCCAGATTAAGCCTTTGATTGAATTGTGATACAATAAATCTATGATAAAACAAAGTGGTAAATTTCGGATTTTACGGCGAGTTTATACGAAATTGGTATTTAGTGGTTGGCGTCAACAATGGATTGATGGGCGTTTGCAGTTGGAATTTGATTATCAGCTAGTGGCGGATGATACTAAGCGATTGGCGATACAGCGGGAATTGACAGATAATGCTAGGAGTACTGATGTGGAAATGACATCATGGCTAGATCAATTAACGACCAAAACTTTTACTCATCGACTGGAATTAGGTCTACGACACGGGGCATTAATCGAACGAAATGATTTGGATGGCTTGATTTTTCAAATTGGCGTAATGGAGGCGATTAATTATTGGAAGTCAGCTTGTCCGGCAGTGATTGAACTAAACTGTGGTCAATTAACAGATTCAATGCAGGTGTTTTGGCGCAAATTATTATACAAAGGTTTGGGCGAGTTTATCTATTTAAATCAACTACATGTGCCAGAAGTAGCGGGTTTTTTACTGACCGCTGATAATATTGTAAGATTTACAACAACATCGGAGGTGATTTATCCAAAGCTCAGCGTGATGGGTGGCGGTACTTTGATTCCGGTGGGTGGTGGCAAGGATTCGGTAGTGACATTAGAAGTGCTACGTGATGAGCGAGCTAATAATTTACCACTAGTAATGAGCGCTCCACAGGCTGGTTATGATTGTATTGCAGTAGCCGGCTATGATAATTATCTGGAGATTAAGCGCCAACTTGATTCGCAAATTTTAACACTGAATCAGGCCGGTTTTTTGAATGGTCATGTGCCGTTTTCAGCAATTTTGGCATTTATCAGTGTGCTATCGGCGGTGCTGACCGGTAAGCGCTACATCGCCTTGTCAAACGAAAATTCCGCCAATGAGCCATCGGTACCGGGGACGGATTTCAATCATCAGTATTCGAAGAGTTGGGAGTTTGAGGCGGATTTTCGGCAATATATAGCGGATTATGTAGTGGACGGCGTGGAGTATTTTAGCTTATTACGACCGCTGGAGGAATTACAAATCGCTGAACTGTTTAGTCATTATCCCGCTTATCATCAAGTATTTCGCAGTTGTAATGTTGGTAAAAAAACTAACAGCTGGTGCGGACATTGTCCAAAATGTTTGTTCGTGTTTGTTATGCTAGCGGGATTCGTTGAATACGACCGAGTGGTGGCGATGTTTGGTAAGGATTTGCTAGCTGATGAAACGCTACTGCCAATTTTGCGTCAGTTGTTGGGACTCGAGGAAACTAAACCATTTGAGTGCGTCGGCACGGTCAGCGAAGTTCGCCGAGCGATGCGCTTGATTGTCGAACGTAATTTTTCTTCGGGTGGTCAAATGCCAATTTTACTGCAAAAGTTCATTGAATATAACCTGGGTGATATCGAATTAACTCATGACCAGCATCACGCTGTGCCCGATGAACTACTACTTAAATTACAAAAGGAGCGCCACTACTATGGAATTTAAAGATTTTTATACGAAACGCTATCAAGGCAAAAAACTAGCAATTCTCGGCTTTGGTCGAGAAGGTCAATCGTCATATCGCTGGTTACGTCAGATGAGTGTGACGGATACGTTAACGATTATTGATGAAAATCTCGAGGCGGTGCAGAACTGGCAGGCGGAGCATCCGACCGAGGCGGTTGTGTTGCGACAATTCCAACCAGAACAAGTGCTGGAGTTAAATCAATTTGATCTAATTTTTCGGACACCTGGTTTTAGTCGTACTAAAATCCTTGGGGTTGATGCTCAGCGTTTAACCTCGCAGACCAATGAATTACTACTCACGCAAGCTCATCGGACGATTGCCATCACCGGTACTAAAGGTAAAAGCACGACTAGTTCGCTCACGGCAGCGGTACTGACTCGGCTCGGTGTCAAAGTTCAGCTGGTTGGCAATATCGGCCAGCCGGCACTGGATATGTTGTTACAAGATGATGGCGAGGGTTGGTTTGTGTATGAAATGTCATCGTATCAGGCAGAAAATATTACGGTAGCACCGGCTATCGGGGTGGTAATTAATCTATTTGAGGAACATCTTGATCATTATGTTGATTTTGCGGACTACATCTCGGCGAAGCTTAATCTGATTACTTTGCTAAATCAACGTTTGGCGATTTATGGCAGTGATAATCAGCTGTTGAAGCAGAATCGCTCGCAAATCCAAGCCAAAAAAGTGCGAAGTTTTGGCTTAAAAACTAACCGCTTAGAACAGGAACAGGGGATCTATCTTGATACGGATGCCCAGCGAATTGTTCGCTGTGATGCTAATGGCGAGCAGGTGCTTATGTCGGCCGATTTTCCGCGTCAATTACGAGGCCAGCATAATCTGCTTAACTCGCTCGTGGCGTTATTGGTGGCAGATGAGGTGGTTGGGTTGACTACTGAAAATATCGCACTGGCGCAACAGGCGATTGCGGAGTTTGTCGGACTAGAGCATCGTTTAGAATATGTAGGTAAGTTTCGAGGTATTGATTTTTATAATGATTCGATTTCGACCATTCCAGAAGCAATGGAGCGAGCGATTGAGGCGATTACGAATGTACAGACTGTGATTGTGGGTGGTCAGGATCGCGGGATTCATCGTGAGGGGATGATTGAATATTTGAATCAACGTCCACATTTGAAGTTAATCTGTCTGCCGGATACTGGACATCAGATTTTTGATCGTTTAACTAATGAAAAATATCGCGTCGATAATCTCGAACAAGCCGTCAAAATTGCTTATCAGGTGACGGACGCTGGTCAGGCTTGTGTGCTGTCACCAGCCTCGCCAAGTTATACTTTTTTTAAGAATTTTGAAGAACGCGGTCGGATTTTTAAGCAACAAGTGGTAGATCAGGCTCAGCAATTAGAAAAGCCCTTGTAAAAACCGTTTATATCTGGTAAAATAATTTACGATGATTACTAAAGATAATAAAGCTAAAGCGATCAAGCAAACCCAACGCGGAGCAAATGACGTTGGTTCACCAGAGGCGCAAGTGTCAATTTTGACCGCTCGTATCAACGAGATTATCGAACACCTCAAGACCAACAAACAAGATAAAATGGCTCGCCGTGGCTTGATTCAGATGGTTGGTAAGCGTAAAAAACTTCTCAAATATCTCGAGAAAAAAGATTACGAATCTTACAAAAAAACCATTCAAACACTAGGACTGCGCAAATAAGCGCAGTTTTAGTTTTAGCTATCTAAAAATGCGCTAGTTCTAGCGCATTTTTGGGTTGGGGTCGGTAGCAGATGGAGTCGGGGCTGGCGGATTTGACAAGACGTCATCTGGATAGACAAAAATCTCTTTAACATTGCCTTGAAAATTATAATTATTATCTTGGTAATAAGAGAGGTCGCCGATGCGTGTGGCGGTAGGCTGGTGATTATAAAAAACATTTTTATCAATCAAAAACTCCACCACGCTACCGTCTTGTTTCATCTCGATATGACGCTGATCGTCGGTGTCATGGTTGGCTTTGAAGTCACCTACGATGAAGTGATGAGTATGCTGTTGGCCGTCATTGTCAAACGTCACGCGCACAACTTTGCCAATCTTGTCAGTGATGCCAGTACCAACAGCCACCATCGGCAACTCGCAATCTTGATAATTGTAGCAACGCAAACCTTGTTGGTTGGTAAAAGTTTGAGGTTGGCCTTGTAGTTGAAACTGCCTTGAAGTCGGATCAGTAATCATTTGGTAATCCATAAATGATTTAAAAGCGCCTTTGTTAGTTTCAAGCGGAATGTGTTTCTCGGGCTTGAGCGAATTAAATGGCGTAGAATCAGCGGTCTCGAATAGCTTTGAGGAGATAGTTGTAATAGCGGTCTCAGCTTGTTGAAGGAGATCGTTGAGAGTGGGCTTGTCGTCAGCCGGCTGTTCAGTCTGGGGAACGGGAGCTGGTATTTCTTCTGATTTATCACCAAAAGTCAAAACACCAACCGCAGTAGTGACGGCGAGAGTCAGAGCGCCGATTTTACGCAAAAAGGCCTTGTCGCGGGCATTCAATCGCTCGGCAGATTTATCATGTCGGCGGGGATGATGCTCGGGTTTAGGGTGGGGGTAAGGTTTGTTTGATCGTTCCATGTGTTTGTTAAATTTAAATAAAGCTATATTTATATTGTAGCATATTTGATGTAAAAAGTCAATGTTAGAGGCTGATTCTGAAGTAGTGGTTGATTTGAAAAACAGGGGGTGATTTGTTATACTAAAAGCATGATTAAGGGCTGGATGTGTGGTAGATTCTGGAGTTTAAAATGCTAAAATCCAAAACCTGCTTCTCATCTAGCGAAAGGAGAATCTATGATTATAAACCCTTTGGGTAAAGATATTATCTCAGTGTCGGGCGAGCTGTGTGGACGCCAACTGACGCTGGAGGTCAACCGAGTTGGCTTTCGAACCACCGCTAGCGTGTTAGCGCGCTATGGCGATACGGTGGTGCTCGGCAACGTGATGGTTGGTAAAGTTGATCCGACGCGGGATTATTTTCCGTTGTCGATTGACTATGAAGAAAAATTTTATGCAGCTGGTAAGATTTCTGGTTCGCGGTTTATTAAACGTGAAGGTCGACCAAGCGATCAGGCGATTTTGTCCGGTCGGTTGATTGATCGACCAATTCGACCGCTGTTTCCAAAAGGCTATCGCCAGGAAGTTCAAGCGGTGGCTAGTGTGTTGTCGATGGATCCGGATTTTCGCCCAGACATCGTGGCGATGATTGCTACTAGTACGGCGTTGATGATTGCTGGTGTGCCATTTGATGGACCAGTGGCTGGTCTGCGGGTGGCTTATGTTGATGGACAATTTAAAGCTTTTGCTAATCCCGAGGAGCAAGCACGCTCTAGTATTGATTTAACCGTGGCGGGTATCGCTAGTGGTATCACTATGGTGGAGGCTGGGGCAAATGAAGTACCAGAAACATTATTGGCGGACGCTTTTGCCTGGGCACACCAAGCGATGCAACCAGCTATTGAACTACAAAAAGAATTAGTGGCAAAATTGGCGGTTGAGCCGTTGCCATATGAATTAGTTAAGCCAGACGAGGCGATTTTGGCAGAAGTGGAACAGTGGTGTCAGGGCAAATTCACACCTGATATGCGCCAACAATACCCATATCGCAATCGAGTAGTTGAGGAATTACGCCAACAAATGCACACCGAGCTGGAAGCTCAGCATGGTGAAGCTTATGCCGAAGTTAAAGCTCAATATGACGAAGCGTTCACGATGGAATCGCACAAGGATGTTCGTCGAGGTATTATTGAAGATGGTGTGCGACCAGATGGTCGAGCGCTGGACGAAATTAGGCCTTTGTCGAGTGAAGTTGGTATTTTGCCACGCACTCACGGCTCGAGTTTGTTTACCCGTGGGGTAACTCAGGCGATGAACATCGTGACTTTAGCGCCACTGTCGTATGCGCAAATTGTTGATACGATGGAAATTACCGATGGTGAGCGTCGTTATATGCACCACTACAACGCTCCAAGCTATACTGTCGGCGAGTGTGGTCGTCTAGGTTCACCAGGTCGTCGGGAAATTGGTCACGGTTATCTAGCGGAGCGGGCGCTTGAGCCGGTGTTGCCAGCTAAAGAAGATTTCCCATATGCGATTCGCTCGGTGACTGAAATTATGTCGCAAAACGGTTCAACCTCGATGGCCGCAACTTGTTCAAGCTGTCTGGCTTTGATGGATGCTGGCGTGCCTCTAAAACGCCCCGTATCAGGTGTGGCAATGGGCTTGATGATGGGCGAAGATGGTCAGTCATATATTTTGACGGATATTGCTGATACTGAAGATTTTGCCGGTGATATGGATTTTAAAGCGACTGGTACGGAACTTGGTGTGACGGCTCTGCAGATGGATATGAAAGTCCATGGTTTGCCTGTGGAGGTTTTAAGAAAAGCAATTTTACGGGCTAAAGAAGGTCGCGAAAAAATTATGGAACACATGCTGTCAATTTTGCCAGCGCCACGCAAGGAACTGAGCCAATACGCACCACGCATTGAAAAACTGATGATTAATCCAGATAAGATCGGGGCAGTGATTGGTAAGGGTGGTGAGACAATTCGTGAAATTACCAGCGCAACTGGTGCCGAAATTGACATTGCGGATGATGGTTTGGTGACGATCGCAGCGGTGGATGCTGAAGCTATCACTAAGGCTCTTGAATGGGTCAAGAGCTTAACGATGGAACCAGAAGTTGGTCAGATTTACACTGGTAAAGTGGTCTCGATTAAAGAATTCGGCGCGTTTGTGAATATTATGCCGGGTATTGACGGAATGGTACATATTTCGGAAATGGCTGATCATCGCGTGGCCAAAGTTGAAGATGTGGTCCATCTCGGTGCCGAAGTCAAGGTTAAATTAGTGGCAATTGACGACAAAGGTCGTTTGAAACTATCAATGAAAGATGCTAAATAAGTTCACGTTAAAGAAAGGAAACGTTATGGACGAAAAAGATAAAACAACAACTGACGCAACAACTAGCGCCGAACAAACGGCGGAAGTAACGCCGGCTCCAGGGGTATCAGCTAACACAGAATCGACAACTGAAGCTAAAACCGAGGTTAAAGCTGACACTGAACCTAAAACTGATACTGTGACTACTGCGTCAGAACCAGCGCCAGTCAATCCGCCAGCTCAACCAGTTGTGGCTCAACCAAAAAGTAAAAAGACTTGGCTAATCGCTCTGGCGGTGGTTGTGATAGCGGTAGTGGCAGTGACGGCTTATCTGATGCTCAGTGTATCTAAAAACGATTACAAAGAAGCCTTAACGACGCTTGACGAAGCTGAAAAATCGCTCAACAAACAATTCGACAAATCTCTAAATATCATTAAGAATGGCCCAGCTCGTGCTAATAAAAATGATCGCAAAGAGTTGGAAGAATTAGTCCAGAAGAATCAGCAGGCGATGGACGCGATGGCAAAATTTAAAGCTTTTTCAAAAGATGCTGAACTAAAGAAAAAGTTTGATGAATTACGTAATAAGCAAAAAGAAGCTGATGAATACGCCGTCATGTCAGTTGAAACTGTTGTGGATGTGGCGCCAGTGCGTCATAACTATCGCAATATACAACAAGCTGTCGGTACTCAAGCCAAGATCAACTACATTAAACGCACGGTTGAGGATATGAAAAAAATCGACGCTAAGTCTGATTTTAACAAAGATTTCCTCAAAACAATGTTGGAAATCTATGAGGATATGCTCGAAAAAGCTAAACAAAGCAATACTATTAATCTTAACACTCATGCTCTCAAGGCCACTCAAGCTTTATCGAAGTGGATTGATGCGGTACGTAACCAAATGAAAAAAGAAAATCCTATGAAAGGTAGTTTTGAAACAATTAAAAACTATCTGAAACCAAAAGCCGAATAAGACGCGATTAGGTACCAAAAATCCCCACTATAGCAGTGGGGATTTTTTGATGGGTGATGTTTGTGATTTATTCAACTTTGGTGATTTCGCCATTTTTGAGATAGAGCAAACGTTGGTTGCGACTGCCACGCCATTTGACGGACAAATCGCGCTGGGCTTGGATAAATGGCCCGTCAATCAGCACGTCAAGCGACTGAATGAAGCGCCAGGCAGGACTGTCGTGAGGAATTTTTTCGTAAATCAAGCCCGTAAATGACCAGATGCTCCAGCCTAGCTCTTGGCGCGCCCAGTCAGCAATTTGACGACAGGCGTCGGCTTGTAAGAGTGGTTCGCCTCCACAAAAAGTCAAGCCGGTTTGACCTTTAAGAGCGCGGAGTTGTTGTTTGATATCTTCAATAGCAACGAGCTGACCAGCGGTTTCACTCCAGGTTTCAGGGTTTTGGCAACCAGGACAGCGTTGGCGACAGCCTTGTGTCCAAATTACCGCACGGAGACCTGGTCCATTAACAATATTGTCACGTTCAATCGGACCGGCTAAGCGAATAAATCCTTCCGGTGTTGGTATCTGCGGTAGAATTAAATCTGAATAATGAGCGATTTTTTTGACTTTTTGACGCGCAGAAAAAGCTGAATTGTTGGTGCTGGGTGGGGTTGGAGTTGCGCTCATGATTAACCTCTAGGCCTTACCGACAGCTGAACCGACGACTTGTTTCTTCAGTTCACGGGCAGTTTTAGTATCCTGATCATAAGTTTCGGTGACAATACCGTGTTTGACACGAGCTGCTTCTTCGGCTTTTTTGCCATCGTTCCAGCGCTCGAGTGAGCCAACGAGATAGCCAGTGATGCGACGCAAGCGTTCAAAACCACAATCACCGTCATATTCGTGGCGACCACAGCCTGGGCAAACTTCGCCTTCAATGATACCACTGAAGCCACAAAGTGGGTCGCGGTCGACTGGGTGGTTGATACTGCCATAGCCGATGCCTGATTCTTTCATTTTGCGAACAACTGCCTCAAAAGCTTCGATATTGTTCGATGGGTCGCCGTCCATTTCGATGTAGGTAATGTGACCAGCATTGGTTAGAGCATGATACGGTGCTTCAATTTCGATTTTATCAAAAGCGGAGATTGGGTAATAAACTGGCACATGGAAAGAGTTGGTATAAAAATCACGATCGGTCACGCCTTTAATCACGCCAAATTCTTTGCGGTCAATGCGGGTGAAACGACCAGCTAAACCTTCAGCTGGGGTGGCGAGCAGTGAGAAGTTAAGCTGGTATTTTTTAGCTAATTGGTCACAGCGTTCGCGCATATGAGAAACGATGTCGAGGCCGAGTTCACGGGCAATTTCGTCTTCACCGTGGTGTTTGCCAATCATCGCAACTAAGGTTTCTGCAAGTCCAATGAAACCAATGCTTAAGGTACCGTGTTTAATCACTTCACGTAAAGTATCGTTAGCTTTCAGTTTGTCACTACCCATCCAGTTGCCTTGACCCATCAGGAATGGGAAATTTTTAACGCGTTGGTTGGCTTGGAACTCATAGCGTTCGAGCAGTTGAGCAGCACAAAGGTCGATTTTTTGATCTAATTCTTTATAAAAACCATTCCAGTCGGCTTTGTCGCGCATCTTGGTGGCGATACCGTGTTTAATGCCGATGCGTACTAAGTTGATAGTGGTGAAAGAAATATTACCGCGACCAACGGTAGTGCCGTCAGATTCTGGGAAAATAGACGCCATCACGCGAGTTCGGCAACCCATGGTGGCAATTTCCGAGAGATAGTCACCAGGTTTGTAATATTGCAGGTTAAATGGCGCGTCGATGAACACGAAGTTCGGGAAGAGACGCTTAGCGGAAACTTCCATTGAACGTTTGAACAGGTCATAGTTCGGATCTTCTGGGTTGTAATTAACGCCTTCTTTAACTTTAAAAATCGAAATTGGGAAAATCGGAGTTTCACCTCGACCAAGACCGTTGGCAGTCGCTTCAAGGAGCATTTTGGAAACGAGACGACCTTCTGGTGTGGTGTCAGTGCCGAAGTTAATTGAGGTAAAAGGCACTTGAGCGCCAGCACGTGAGTGCATAGTGTTGAGGTTATGGACGAAACCTTCCATGGCTTGGAGAGTCTGATGTTCAGTGTCGTCTTTGGCGTCTTTAATGATGATCTCAGGCACTTTTAACTTAGCTAGTTTTTTGTCATCACCGAAAGTAATGTCCTCAGGAATGGTAATCTTGAGGTTTTTACCAGTGAAATCATTATATTTTTGGAGATTGGCGCGTAAGGCTTTTTTGTAAGTTTTGTTGACGCCAGGTGCCATAGCATAATCAAAGTTTGGAATTGACTGACCACCGTGTTGTTCATTCTGATTGGCCTGTAAAATAATAGCAGCTAGAGCAGCGTAAGAACCAATCGAATTTGGAGTGCGCAAAAAACCATGTCCAGTATTAAAACCATCTTTAAATAACTTCAGTGGGTCAGTTTGACAGCAGGTCAGAGTACCGGTTGCCATAAAGTCAAGGTCGTGAATGTGAATTTCGCCACTATCGTGAGCTTGAGCAAATTCTGGTTTGAGCAGGCAAGTACGCGCGAATTCCTTTGAGCCTTCGGCGCCAAACTGGAGCATTTTACCCATGGCGGAGTTGCCGTCGACATTAGCGTTACCGCGCTTAACATCAGAATCTTCTGAAGCATCAGCGTGAGAAATAGTACTATAAATCTGCATCAATTTGGTTTTTTTGGTGCGTTCGCGCTCTCGTTCGGCGCGGTATTCAATGTAGGCTTTAGCGGTCTTTTTAAAAGCCGATTCCATTAGGACTTTTTCGACCACATCTTGGAGTTGTTCAACGGTAGGAATGCGTGAAGAGAGGTCGGCTAGGGCAGTGCGCGTGACTTTTTCGGCGAGGTTGCGGGCGCGGTCGGGACCAAATTCACCAGTGGCGGCGCCAGCTTTAGCAATAGCGTCAACGATTTTTTGTTGCTTGAAGCTGACAATTTTGCCATCGCGTTTTTTGATTTTGTTAAATTGATTCATAGTCTCCCTTTCTTAGTTGGTTAAAAACACCCTTGCCATGGCGGAAAGGGCAATTTTTGCTGATTTTTTATTTTTTAAAGTGGCTTGCTCTCCTTCGTAGTCACTTTTCACACCATTTTGTGATAATCCTATTATAGAAAGGCTTATGGTAAAGGTCAACCCACAAAACGTTGTAATTTTTAAAATCCCACCTCTGTTAGCAAGAGGTGGGTGAATAGTCAAAAAGTGTGGTAAAAATTAATACATTGAACCCGAATGGTGACGGCGATAGCGACGGCGCGCCAGGCGTTCGCCAAGTCGATTCCACAGGGCGTAACGTAGTGGTTTCAGCGGTAGATCCCAACAGCCACAAAACTCCGTCAGGTCTTTGGAAAAACTAGTTTTAAAAATACCTAAGCCATAATAAGGATGATCGGGGTTTTTAAGTTGGTCGGCCGGTGGAGTAGAGTGGAGGTTGTATTTGGCGATACCGCGTGCATGGAGGTCGCGCATAATTTCCCATTGGAGCTTATGAGCAGCGGATTTGCGATTGGCACCGGCCATTGAACCACCGTCTTTATAAAAACCATAATCGCCCGTAAACGAGATAAAGGCCCCTGATAGAACCTCGTCAGTCTCGTCCTTAGCGAAGTAAAATTGTCCCATTTGAGCGTCAGTATAGAGTTGCCAGAATTGTTGGTAGTAAGGATATTCGCGCATAAACGGCACACCCTCGCCACCGTTGGCGTTTTGCATCAGTTGATACATTTTTTGAAAAGTAGCCTCAGTGGGTTCGGCTTGAACAATAGTGATGTGATTTTTTTCGGCTTGACGTACCGCTCGGCGACCTCGTTGCGGAAATGACGCAAAAAGTTGTTCATCATCAAGCGCAGTGTTAATAAAAATTGTAGTTTGGTCGGGTTGGATTTTGTGGTTGGGACGAAGTCCAAGCTTGGTTAATTCTTGTGATAGCTCCGCTGAAGCCAGCATTTCAGGTTCAATTTTTAGTAAAAAGACATCTTCTTGAGTGGCAAGAGTCCGAAAATCGGTGAGGCAGGCTAGAAAGTCGGTTCGTTCGACAAAATTTGGGGCTTTTGGTAAATACCATAATTTACCAAATGGTTTAAAAACTTGTTCAAAGCCCAGAAAATATTGCGGTTGGGAGTTTAAATCATACACAAAATAGCGAGCCGTCCAGCCAAAGTCTGCTTTTAATTCGGCAAAACTGCGACATTGTAAAACATTAGTGCCAGCTTGGTTAGTGGTAATTAATTGATCCCAGTCGGCCACTTCCGCCGGGGTTGCAAAGCGTAAATTCATGTTTAGTATTATAGCAAAAAAGCGGGTTGTTTTATAATTATCACAGAAAATATGTTATAGCTATCAATTGAGCCGGATATGGTTGTTAGTTTTTCTATATCATTGTATGATAGACACATGTATTTATCAAAGGAAGAACGAGAAGAAATAATGACTTCGTATGGTTGCGAGAATGCTGTAGAAATTAATCATTATGAAGTCGGACCTGATACCTGGATTTATCTTTTTGAGTTAAACGACACGAAATATATTTTAATATCGACTGATGATTTTGGTGATTACGAATTTGAAGTCTTTCCGCATCTTTTGCGATTTGATAATGGTGAATTCAAGAAAATTGATTTTGTCCTCCAGCGCGAGATTCCAATCAAAAACGACTCTTTACTTGAAAAAATCCACATAAATACTCTTTTATTTGAATATACTGACTAAAAAATTAGCATGAAAATTTAACCATAATCTTTACAAATGTTGTAATTTATGCTACAATAAGCTTGAGTATTTTAGTCGTTTTTAGCGTATAATAGAAAAAGACAAAAAGGTAGAATATGGCAAGACGAAAATCAAAAAAATCTAAAGCTTCAGCGGTGCAACATCAGTTGCCGGCTGGTTTTTGGGCCCAAGTTGGGGCGATTTTGTTGATGGTGTTGGCGCTACTACTGGTGGTGTCATGGTTCGGCAGTGGTGGTCCGGCTCTGCAGTCGATTCATCGGGCTAATTTGCAGGTATTTGGCTATGGGGCGTATATCGTGCCAGCAGTGTTATTGTATCTAGGAACGGAAGTATTTAAATCGGATAAAAACAAGCTATCAATCGCCACGTATATCTCGAGTTTTGTGATGTTAGTACTGATGAGCGGGCTGTTCGGAACGCTGTTTAGCGAAAAAACGGCTGGTGGTTTCTTCGGCACTGGCGCAAATCAGGCGATGGCCTCTTTAGCGACGGGTTGGGTGGCGGCGCTGGTTTATTTGGTCTTGATTATTATTAACAGTTTGTTTATGTTCCGAGCGTCGCCGTTTTTATTTATTAAACGCTTACAGGAGATTTTTGCCACTCAAAAACCAGGGAAAATTGCTGGCTTTAAACCAAAAGATGCTGGTGCGTCAGCGGAACCGACAGCTACGAAGTCGGAATTTCATCTGGTGGAAGGAGTGCCAACTACTTCGAGTGGCGACAAGCCAAGTAAGTTTGACGGTTTATTAAAAACCACCAAAGCGACCGATTCTAAGGACGATAAGGACAAAAAAGAGCCAACTGCGCTGGTGTCGGTACGTGATCCGAACTGGAAACAACCGCCATTAGATATTTTGTCATCAAAACAGTCGCCAGCTGATGCCGGTGATGTTAAACAAAATGCCGAAATTATTAAAAATACCTTGCACGAGTTTAGTATTGATGTGGAAATGACTGGGGCGAATGTTGGTCCGAAAGTCACCCAGTACACTCTGACACCGCCAAGTGGCGTGAAATTAACTAAAATCGCTGCTTTAGAAACCAATATCGCCCTCAATCTGGCGGCTCAGAGTATCCGTATTGAAGCGCCAATCCCGGGTAAGCGGGCAGTGGGTATCGAAGTACCGAATGTGCGCGCCGCTGATGTGCGATTGCGTGGCATTATGGAATCGTCGGCATGGTTTAATAAATCAGACAAATTGAGTTTCGTGGCGGGGCGGGACATCTCTGGCGATGCGGTGGTTGAGAGCTTGAGTGATATGCCACACTTGCTGATTGCTGGTCAGACCGGTTCTGGTAAGTCAGTGATGATTAATACTTTACTGGCTAGTTTGTTATATCGTAATAGTCCGAGTGATTTGAAGCTGATTTTGGTCGACCCGAAGCAGGTCGAGATGGCGCCGTATGAGGATATTCCACATCTGTTAACGCCGATCATTAACGACCCGACCAAGACGATTTCAGCCCTCAAATGGGCGGTTAATGAGATGGAGCGTCGCTATCAGTTGCTGGCTAGTGTCAAAAAACGCGATATTATTAGCTATAACGAGTATATTACTCAAGAATCTAAGACGGTTGAAATGGCGGATGAGCATGGTAATTTGCAACAACATAACGATGGAGCCATGCCGTATATTGTAATTGTGATCGATGAGATGGCCGACTTGATGATGGTTGCTTCAAAAGAAGTAGAAGGTCTGATTGTGCGTCTGGCGCAAAAAGCTCGAGCGGTAGGTATTCACTTAGTCTTGGCAACCCAGCGCCCGAGTGTTAATGTGGTGACTGGCTTAATTAAAGCTAACGTGCCAGCGCGCATTGCTTTTACAGTGGCTAGCCAGGTTGACTCGAAGACAATTATGGATAAATCAGGTGCTGAGAAACTACTTGGTAAAGGTGATATGTTGATTGTGACAACTAAAGCGCCAAAACCACGTCGGTTGCAGGGTGCCTGGGTGACTGATGAAGAAGTGATGAAAATTACTGATTTTCTGCGGGCGCAAATGCCACCACAATATAACGATGAAATTACGATGCAAGATGTCCAAATGGGCGGAGCAGGAGGCATTGTCGGCAATCTCGATATGGGCGGGGCAGATGATGCGACTTTGCGCCAGGCGGTGCAAGTTATTCTCGAGAGTAAACGGGCTAGTACCAGCCATTTACAAACACGCTTGCGGATTGGTTATTCGCGAGCCGCGCGGATTATCGATGAGCTGGAATCTCGAGGAATTATTGGTCCAAGCAATGGCGCGAAACCGCGTGAAATCTTGATTTCGAGCTTGGATGAATTGCAATAGCTTGTTAAAAGCGCAAAACTCGACTTTTTTCCACAACTGTGCTATAATAAAAGAGTAATATTAATTAACTTCAGCTCATTTGAGGCGGTTGTGTGAATAATAACAATAGAGAATTGCGAAGGACTATTGTTGATAATTTACTTAAAACTGTCGGACAGTGAGCATCCAAGAAAGGATTCCAACGGGAGTATGAAGAAATACGAATTGACAGTTTTGGTGCATCCAGATCTGGAAAGCGAAATCGACAAAGCAATCGATATCGTTTCTGGTATCATCACTAAAGCTGACGGTACTATCGTTAAACAAGATAACTGGGGTAAAAAGCGCTTAGCTTACTCAATTGATAAGCAGTTTTTTGCTAATTATCTCTATTTTGAGCTCGAGCTTCCAGCAGCAGCGCCTCTCAAAATTTCTAACGTGTTAAACATCACCAAAGAAGTTATGCGCTACCTGCTTGTTAAAGCTGACCCAAAAACTCAAGCCAAAACCGAAGCTACTGAGGAAAAATAATATTTTATTAAAAAAGGGGAATATATGGCAAAAAGTATCAACCAAGTAATTCTGATGGGACGCCTGACGCGCGATCCAGAACTCCGTACTACCACTACTGGTAAATCGGTTGTTAACTTCAGTTTAGCAGTCGACAAAGGCGGTCAAGACGCCGGCGCTGATTTTTTTGAAATCGTCGCCTGGGAAAAACTCGCCGAGTTGATTCAGCAATACTTAAGTAAAGGTCGTCGTTGTCTGGTGCAAGGTCGCCTTAGTCAGCGCCAATGGGAGCAAGATGGTCAAAAACGTTCACGCATTGAAGTGATGGCGAGTGATGTGACTTTTCTTGACGGTCCAAACAGTAGTTCAGACGGTGCGGGTGCGCCAGCTAGCCAACCAGCTAGCCCAGCGCCACAAGCTGACGCAGTCGTTGATGACGAAATTGATTTGTCAGATATTCCATTCTAATTTACTAATCAATTAAAGGAAGTTTATGTCAAAGAAAAAATTTGATAACGACGTAGTGTTTGATTACAAAGATGTGAAAACTTTGCAACGCTACATCAATATGTACGGTCAAATCGATCCAATTAGCAAAACTGGTCTGACTGCCAAACAACAACGTGCTTTAGCGGTTGCGATCAAACGAGCTCGACACTTGGCGCTGTTGCCATTTGTCCAGGCTTAATCAGAGGTCAAACATGTATTTGCCAACTGAACTGAAAAAAGGCGTTTTGATTGATATCGATGGTGCGCCTTATCAGGTGATTGAGTATTCACAAAAAGTGATGGGACGAGGCGGTAGTATCGTCAACGTCAAAATTCGCAACTTAGCTGACGGTAGCGTGCTACCAAAAACCTACAAAGGCCAAGAAAAAATTAAACCAGCGGAAGTTGACAGCCAAAAAGTCCAATATTTGTATAAAGATGGCGACAACGCTTACTTTATGAATCAAGAAACTTTTGAACAGTTTGAGCTGAGTTTGGAAATTGTCGGGGATAGTATCAATTATTTGAAAGAAGGTACGGAAGTTAATCTTCAATTCTTCGACGGTCGGGTGATTAACCTGACTTTGCCAAAAAACCTGTTCCTGAGCGTGGTTTACACCGAGGATGTGGTTAAAGGTGACACTACTTCGAGCGTGTTAAAAGACGCCGAACTAGAAACCGGTCTAGTGGTGAAAGTTCCAGCTTTTATTAAAACTGGTGATGAAGTGTCAATCGACACCGAAACTGGCGCTTACCGCGAACGTCGTAAATAAGTAGCGATAGAATGATAAATAAAACAGCCGTTCTGTTCATGTAGCAGGCGGTTGTTTTTATTTTGACTAATTATTAGAAGGATTTCGTGGTATAATGACCGCCATGAAACAACGATTAGATAAAGCGTTAGTAGAGCGGGGGTTAGTCAGTAGTCGCTCACAGGCGGAAAACTTTATTCGACTAAGTAAGGTGTTGGTTAATGGTCGGGTGGTGACAAAAGCTGGTTGGTTTGTTAATGATGATGACAAATTAGAACTGCAAATTCAACAACAATTGGTGTCGCGGGCTGGTTTAAAACTAGCTAGCGTGGCTGAGGCTTTACGATTAGATTTTCGCGATAAAGTCGTGTTGGATGTGGGGTCAAGCACTGGTGGTTTTACAGAATTTGCATTACAGGCCGGGGCACGGTTAGTTTACGCGGTGGACGTCGGTTCTGATCAGATGGATAAAAAATTGCGTCAAGATCCACGAATTGAACTTCACGAAAAAACCGACATTCGTGACTTCGAGTTAAATCCACAACAGGCTCGACCAGACCTGATTTTGATTGATGTATCGTTTATCTCGGTACGACAGATTTTACCGGGGATTCTGACAAATTTGACGAAGCCAGCAACACAATTAGCGGTGATGTTAAAACCACAATTTGAGGCTGAAAAAAGTTTTTTGAACAAAGGCGTGATTAAAAATGAAAAATATCGCCGGCAAGTGTTGGTCGAGTTCGAGAATTGGGTGCGAGATGTGGCAGTGATTGTGGCCAAACAAGATAGTGCTGTTAGTGGTAAAAAAGGCAACATTGAACGTTTTTATCTGTTAAAACCCAAGAATTAGCGCTCGGTATTGTGGAACAAAAACTTATACAATCGTTAAAAATATCGTTGACTTATTTACAACGATATTTTTAGTTCAGGGCGTGTTATAATAGAGGAGAAATTAAACAAAGGAGAGCTATGTTAGCAACAATTTTAACGGTGATTACGCTGGGTTTAGCGTCATTTCTAACAGCGTTTTTAAACCATCGATTCAATCTTAATATTCAAGGATTTTCAATTGCCTATATTTTTCCAATCGGGGCGGCACTGGTTGGTGGTTTAGCAGCGGTTGGTTTGTTTATCGGTACTAAACTAGGCAAACAACCAATTCGTACCTGGATGATTCCACTGGCGATGTTGATCGGTTTGGCGTCATTCTTCACCAGCACTTACGGCGATTATCACTACGCTGTGCAAGATATCAAAGAAGGTATTGAAGCAAAATATGGCAAGCTAAGCACCAAGGATCTAGAAGACTTTAATAAAAAAGTGAGTCAGGATTTGAATTTTTATAAATACTTAGAGTATCAACATAACGAGTCAACCATCACTTTAACATCGCGTTCTAACCGCAAAGGAACTAAAATTAAAAACTCAGTTGTCAGTGCTATTTCATTTTGGTTGAGTGTAGCAGGTGGAGCAATTGGTGGCTGGGTAGCAGGCACCTGGGCAGTTGGGGAGCGGACTAAAGACAAGTCAGCCAAAATGTATCGTGATTTAAAATATACAGCAAGTGTAGCACCCGAATTGTACGACGATTTAGTTAAGCAATTAGATACTGACAAAAAGTTAGATCAAGCAGTGGTGAAGATTTTGAATGATAACAAACATGATAAAATCTTCAAAGGTAATAAACCACGCACTGTGATTCGTGTGCTGAAAACTCGTAGTACTGGTACTGGTCAGTTGATGATGGAATTACATGATGTTGTTAATAATAACGATCGTGTCTTGTCGAAGCTTACAAAAGATTTAACAGCTGAGCAGATGGTGACAGTTCAAGCTACAATTAATCAACTTCAACCAAAAGAAACTTTTTAAACTAGTTGATTGTCAAAAATCCCTCGCGTGTAAGCGGGGGATTTTAAGTGGTTGAAAAGTTATAAGTTGAGAACTAAACGTTAAAGCGAAACTCGACGACATCGCCAGGACGCATGATGTAGTCCTTGCCTTCAGTGCGGATTTTGCCGGCTTCTTTGGCTTTTTGTTCGCTACCAAGTGCGACGAGGTCGTCGTAGTCAACAATTTGTGCGGCAATAAAGCCCCGCTCAAAATCGGAGTGAATAACGCCAGCGGCTTGCGGGGCGGTCGAGCCTTGTTTGATTGTCCAGGCGTGGACTTCTTTTGGTCCAGCAGTGAGGTAACTTTGTAAGCCTAAAATGTCATAGGCGGAATGAATCAATTGAGCTAAACCGCCTTCGCTGACGCCGTAACTTTCGAGTAGTTCTTTAGCTTCGTCATCGGGCAGGGTGCGGAGTTCATCTTCTAGTTTGATGGCGATGAAGTTGGCTTTGGCGGGAGCAACTAAGGCAGTGAGCTTGGCTTTTTTGGCGTCATTAGTGAGGTCAGCTTCGGAGAGGTTGAAGACATAAATCACTGGTTTAGCCGTCAGGAGATTTAAATCCTTCAACTCATCGTGATCAATATCTAATTGGTTGATAGTTTTGCCGGATTCTAGTTCAGTTTTGATGTGCTTGAGGAGGTCAAGTTTGGTGCGGAGTTTTGGGTTAGCCTTGGCTTCTTTAGCAAGTTTAGCAAGTTGTTTTTCAATGGAAGCAAGATCAGCTAGAATCAGTTCAGTATTGATGACTTCAATATCACCAGCTGGGTTAATCTGATTGTTGACGTGAATAATGTTATCATCATCAAAAGCGCGCACCAGATGAATGATGGCGCTAGTGTTGCGGATATTGGCTAGGAATTGGTTGCCGAGACCTTCACCCTTGGAAGCACCTGCGACTAAGCCAGCAATATCAATAAATTCAACTGTGGCTGGGATAATTTTGCTAGCGCCGTAAATTTGTTGTAAAACATTCAGGCGCTGGTCAGGCACTGGTACGATGCCCGAATTCGGCTCAATCGTCGCGAACGGATAATTAGCCGCCAAAATTTCATTTTTAGTTAAAATATTAAACAAGGTGGATTTGCCAACATTTGGCAAACCGACAATTCCAATTGATAAACTCATAAAACTCCTTTAATAATCAGGCAAATTATAGCATAAAAAACATCTAAAGCCCAGCGGGCGGGGTTGGCTGATGGATAATAATAAAAAAGTTGCGAAAACTACAGCGCTTATGTATAATAAAGCTTATGAATATATTTAGCAGAGTGGGCGACTTTTTTGGTCTGGATATAGGCACTAGATCAATCCGTGTAGTTCAATTAGCACCTCGTGATAATAAAGACGGGGCTGGTTCTTTTGTCTTAAAAAATTATGCCTATCTGCCAATCGATATGCGGGTCAGTATGGATGATTCGGATTCGGGTTCGAAACGCTTAGGCGAGGCGGTGGCGAATGCTATTGGCCAATCTGGTATTAAAACTAAAAATGTTGTCTTGAGCTTACCATCGAGCAAAGCTTTTACCACGATTATTGATATGCCTGATCAAACTGACGTGGAATTAACTAAAACCATTAAATATCAAGTTGATCAATACATCCCAATGGCAGTTGAAGATGCCAAATTTGACTGGGCAGTGCTTGGTCAATCACCGCGCGACCCGTCGAAAAAAGAAGTTTTACTGTCGAGTACCTCAATTGAATATAGTGAACGGCAATTGGATTTTCTAGAAGAGCTCGGTTTGAACGTAATTGCATTTGAACCAGATCAGATTGCAATTTCGCGCTCACTGAATATGGAGCTGGATGGCGGAGCAAATATGATTGTTGACTTAGGGGAAATTACTACTGAGCTTACGATTGTATATCAGGGCGCACCACGTCTAGTTCGGTCAATTCCAATCGGTTTTAATAATATTATTCAAGCGGCGGTCCGTGGTCTCGATATCAAAGAAGATCAAGCTCGACAATTTATTCTGAAATTTGGTTTAGCAACTGATAAGCTTGAAGGAAAAGTGTTTGCGGCGATTGAGTCATCACTTGAGAACTTTACCGCTGAACTGAATAAGTCTCTGAAATTCTTCCAGACGCGTTATCCACAATTACAAGTTGGACAAATTATTGTGTCAGGTTACGCAGCAATGACCCCGATGATGAACCAGTATATTGCTAACTACACTAGTGTTAAAACTGTGATTGGGTCACCTTGGAATGATGTGGTCTTAACACCTGAACAACAGAATGCCTTATTGTCGACTGGTGCGGAATTTGCGGTGGCGGTAGGTTTAGCGCAAAGGAGTAATAATTTATGAAACGCTCAATGAAAATGGTTGAAGTTAATCTCTTGCCGGATATTAAGCAAGAGGTTTTGGCGGCGCGTCAAATGCGTGATCGAGTAGCAACCTGGTCAATTATTATCTCGGGCGGTTTTGTGACTGTCACGATTGTTTTGTTGATGGTAGTGGCAATTGTTCAGTCGATTATTATTGGCAGTCAGGATAGGCAAATTACCAATGATTTTAATAAATATAAAAACTACCAGGGTATTAATAGTTTATTGACGATTCAAAAACAATTATCACGACTTGATGCTATTCATAAGAAAAAGACGGTGACTTCGCGTACTTTTTCATTAATTACTCAAGTGATTACTAAATATAAATTAGATGTTACGATTTCTAAAATTGATGTTGATCCGCACAAGAAAAATTTAATTATTGACGCTTTTTCCTCTACTGGTTATGTGGAGTTGGAGCGCTTGATGAAGACTTTAAATAATGCACAGGTCACTTATATTAACAATAGTAAACTGGAAGAAATTAATAATCAATCACAAACTAATGCCGATGAAGCCACTAAACAACTTGACTCGGAAATTAAAAATAGTCAGTATGATTATTTGTTGCGCGATCAAAAAGCTTCATTGCTCAGTGACCCAAGTTTAGGTCAAAACTCAGAAGGTAAGCAAGTTTTAACCTTCAAAATCGGTTTGGCGATGCACGATAAGTTCTTCTCAAATCATGAAAAAACTGCTATTATCCAAGGTTCAACCTATAAGGATGTGACTGACTCTTTGTTGTCAGTACCGCCGGAGTTATTCGGATCATTAAAAGAAGAAGATAAACAAAATAAGCAAGCTGGAGACAAAAAATGAGTAATTTAACTACCTCTCGTAATAAGCGCCGAATGATTCAGAAAAGTCACACTATAATGATTGTGATTATTTTCGGTGGAGCCTTATTATCAAGCTTATCAATTATGACCAGTTTCTTCTTAGTGAAGCGATTAATGCATAATCAGACAGTAATCGCTAAACAGGGCAAAACCATTGATGATATTGCTAAAAATTATAAATCAATTCAGCAGGTTGATAAATCAATTAAGGCGTTGTCTGCCAATCAGCATTTGTTGGGTAAAAAAATCTATAACAACGAAACTGCTTTGCAGGTGATTCTAGATGCTTTGCCAGATCGTGCTAATACGCCGGCCTTAGGCGAGAGTTTGCGCAGGATCATCCTTAATGTGCCGGAAGTGGAAATTGAACAATTATCATTAACTAAAAGTGATGAGGAAACGACTCCAGAATTCGCCGGACTTTCATCAGTGGCGTACAACACGGAATATAGTGACGTTAAGGATCCGTCAATTTATTTCCGAATCAAAATCTCAGGTACAATTTTAGGACTTAATCAGGTGCTAAAAAACCTTGAAAAATCTATTCGTCCAATGTTTGCTGACCGAATTGAGTTTCAATCGGGAAGTCAAGATAAAGATGATCGTGGCAAGAAAATTGCTCCCGAAAAAATGCGTCACTGGCTGTCGATTTCGGCTCGTTCATTCTATGGTGAAACTGTAGAGCCTAAGATGAGTACTGAGATTGTCGATGATACCGCCAAGGTAAAAACCAGTACTAACACTAAAAAAACTAACGCAAAGGACAAGACCAATGAAAAAAAATGATATAGCTATAACCGTAGTCATCGTAGTAGTTTGTCTGTTTATATCGTATTTTATTGTTAATGCTATCTTTACTAATTTTAAAAACCAAACTAAAGTCAAGAAAGTCGACTTAATTTCAAAAGATGTGGTTGAGCCAAGTCCTGATGTCTTTAATAAAGATGCGATTAACCCAGCGGTTCAGGTGTTTATCGGCCAAGAGAGGGAATAGTCCATGCCCAATATTTCCGTTGAGCATCAAGACCAAATGCTTCAGATTTTGCAATCTGAAGGTTTGGTAGATCCTACGAAATTACAAGAGGCGATCGCAACTGCTGAAACGGCTAATGAGCCGATTATTGATGCTTTAGTGCGGAGTGGTTTAGTAGATATTGAGGCGATTGTTCAAATTGAAGCGATGCTTCTGAACGTACCATATGCTAATATTAGCGATTTCGTAGTTGACCCTGAAGTGCTCAAGATCATTCCCAACAGTGCCGCTGAACGCAGTATGGCGGTACCGCTGAGCTTATCAGCGAGTGGACGTTTGTCAGTGGCAATGATTGACGCTAACAATATCCAGGCAATTGACTATTTAACTAGCTTAGTCAAAAAACCACTGAAAGTCTATATGGCGAGTGAACAAGGTATTCGTCATATTCTTGAACAATACGGTACCGACTTCTCATCAGTTAATAAGGCGGCGGCGGTTTCGGAAGCTGAAAGCAAGATTGCCAGTGAAGAATCAGATAATCTAAAAGTAATTGTTCAAGATTCACCAATTTCCAAGGCTCTAAATACTATTTTGGAATATGCCGTCAAAACTAAAGCCAGCGATATCCACATTGAGCCACTAGAAGAATCGCTCAAGATTCGTTGCCGAGTGGATGGTATGTTGCGTGAAATTATGCAGTTACCGAAGACAATCGAGCCGGCATTAGTGTCGCGTATTAAGATTTTGTCAGATTTAAAAATTGATGAACACCGCATTCCTCAGGACGGTCAGTTTGCGGTCAAAGTGATGGATAAAGAAGTCGACTTACGTATCGCGATTAGCCCAGTAGTCTGGGGTGAACAAGTGGTGATTCGTTTGCTGGATAAAACCGGTACCACTCTCAAACTAGAGGACATGGGTTACGCTGGTCGGTCGCTCCGGGCAATTCGTAAAGGTATTGCTCAGCCGAACGGTATGGTGTTAACTTCCGGTCCAACTGGTTCAGGTAAGTCAACTAGTTTATACGCTTTAATTCAAGAAATCAAAGACGAAACCATCAATATTGTCACCCTTGAGGATCCAGTGGAGTATAAAATGGGTGGTATTAACCAAATCCAAGTCAACTCAGAAGTTGGTTTGACCTTCGCCAGTGGTTTGCGCTCAATTTTGCGTCAGGACCCGGACGTGGTGATGGTTGGTGAAATTCGTGACTCAGAAACGGCGCGCTTGGCAGTGCAAGCGGCACTAACCGGACACTTGGTGTTTTCCACCTTGCACACCAACTCAGCAGCGGGCGTGTTGCCACGTTTACTCGATATGGGGATTGAGCCGTATCTGATTGCGTCAACAGTTAATACAGTGATTGGCCAGCGCTTAGTGCGTCGGATTTCTAAAGAAGACCAAACGACGTATCAATCGAGTGCGGCAGAAACCGACTCCATCCGCAGTGCGCTTGATTCAATTTTGCCAAAAACCAAAGAAGAAGTCCGGGCGGTGTCGGAAGATTTGGGCTACGCCAACTTACCGCTGGCAGGTCAACAAGCTTATACTTTGACTAAGGCCGCCTCGACGAAGAACGCACCGGGCGGTTACAAGGGTCGTGCTGGTATTTATGAAGTGATGGATATTACCGAAGAAATGGAAAACTTAATCGTTAAACATGCCACTAGTACCGAAATTAATAAATTAGCGGTTGAACAGGGGATGGTAACGATGCGTCAAGATGGTTATCTAAAGGCTCTAAACGGCATCACCTCACTTGAAGAAGTTAACCGCGTAGCCTCGGATGTGGTCTAAAACAGTATAAAGGGAGAAAAACATGGAAAACGGACTCAAAATTGAATTATTACTCGAAGAAGTGGTGCGTCGTAAGGCCTCAGACTTGCACTTGCAGGTCGGCTTGAAGCCAATGTTGCGTATTGATGGTGCGCTAGTTGCGATTGATCAAACTCCCGTTTTGGACGATAAAATGGTCGAAGCGCTGGTGATGAGCATCTTGGATGAAGAACAACAGCAGATTTTATTAAAAGATAAAGAATTCGATTTCTCATTTGCGTTTGGCAATTTAGCGCGGTTTCGAGCTAATGCCTTTCATGAACGGGGTAATCTGGCGATGGCGCTACGGTCGATTCCGAATGTGGTGCAAACAGTGGACGAACTGGGCTTGCCACGGGTTATTTCCTCCTTTGCGGATTTTCCACGTGGTTTGGTGCTGGTGACTGGTCCAACCGGTTCAGGTAAATCAACGACTTTAGCGGCTTTAATTGACAAAATTAACTCCGAAAAATCACAGCATATCATTACCATCGAGGATCCAATTGAGTTTACGCACCAATCGAAGCGATCAGTGATTGTGCAACGTGAAGTTCACTATGATACATATTCATTCTCGGCAGCGTTGCGTTCGGCTTTGCGTCAAGACCCAGATGTGGTGTTGATTGGCGAGATGCGTGACCTTGAGACTATTGCGGCGGCGATCACTATCGCGGAAACGGGACACTTGGTGTTCGCAACTCTGCACACCAACTCGGCAGCACAGTCGGTTGACCGTATGATTGACGTCTTTCCACCGCATCAACAACCACAAATCCGCTCGCAGTTAGCGAATATTTTACAGGGTATTTGTTGTCAGCGTTTAATTCCAGCGATTGGTGGTGGACGTGTGGTGGCGACTGAGGTGCTGGTGGCTAACCCGGCTGTTCGCAATATTATTCGTGAAGGTAAAGCCCATCAGCTGGATGCCGTGATTCAAACTGGTGCTGATCAGGGCATGCAGACCATGGATCGCACGCTTGTGAAGCTAGTACAAACCGGCGTGATTACTTACGATGAAGCACGCAATTATGCAGTTGATTTAACAGAGTTTAATAGGTTGGTAAGAGGCTAAAAAGGAGCAAATATGAAAGCATTTAATTACCAAGCGCGTGATAATAAAACCGGTAAAATTATTAAATCGACCGTCAAAGCGGAAAATGAAATTGCCGCTGGGCGCTTATTGCTTGAACAAGATTTAGTGCCAATTCATATTAGCGAAGCAGACAATGCTGGCTTTTTTGGGCGTTTTACCACCTCGATTCGTCTCAAAGATCGCTTGGTGTTCTCGCGTCAGTTATCAACACTGATTGGAGCGGGTTTGCCAATTACCCAGGCGCTTCATACGGTTTATGAACAAACCGAAAACAAAGCGCTCAAAGAAGTAGTGGGGGACATTGTCGCCTCAGTTGAAGGTGGTAAAACGCTAGCCGATGCTTTTGGTAAACATCCCCAGGTGTTCGATAAGTTGTATTTATCACTGATTAGCGCTGGTGAAGTCTCGGGTACGCTAGATGTCTCATTGAAACGAATTGCCAACCAGCAGGAAAAAGACGCTCAAACCATGAGTAAAATTCGTGGAGCAATGACTTATCCGGCGATTGTGCTATTTGTGATTATTATTGTGATGAGCTTTTTGTTGATTCAAGTGGTGCCACAAGTTGACAAATTATATAAAGATATGAATAAAACCCTGCCACTAATCACAATGGTCATGGTGGTGATTGCAAATTTCATCATGAAATTCTGGTGGCTGATTCTATTAGCATCAGCTGGTGGTATTGTGTTATTGGTACGTTATTTTAAAACAGAATCTGGCTCGCGAGTGATGGATGCCTTTAAGCTAAATGTGCCAATTTTTAAACATATGTTCCGCAAGCTATATATGGCGCGATTTTTGCGGACAGCTGAGTTGCTATTAGAGACTGGTGTGGCGATGCTCGACAGTCTTGATATCGCTGGGGAAGCAGTTAATAACTCATTGGTGGCGGAGAGTATTGGCGCGGCAGCTGAAAAAGTACAGGGTGGTAAGGCTTTGTCAGTGGCGATTAAAGATCAAGATTATATCTTGCCATTGGTACCGCAAATGATTAGTATCGGCGAACAGTCAGGTAAAATTTCGGAGATGATGGCTAAAGCGGCGCAAGTTTATGAAGAGGAGCTTGATGAGCAGATTAAGGCCTTGTCAACGGCGATTGAACCAATTCTGATGATGATTCTAGCGATTATGGCTGGTACGATGGTTGGGGCGATTCTGTTGCCGATTTACAAGCTAGTCAATGATATCCGGGTATAGACAAAAATAATCATAAGTAGTATCATATAATTAATATTAAATTAAAGGAGTAAACATGACTAAAATGAACAAAAAAGGCTTTACTATCATCGAGGTGGTCTTGGTGCTGGCAATTGCCGGTTTGATTTTCTTGATGGTGTTCTTGGCGCTACCAGCTCTACGTAGGGGTCAGCGCGACACACAACGTAAATCCGACCTGAACCGCGCGGCTGCTGCCTTGACGGATTATAAAGCAGCACACCGTGGTAATATTCCTAGCAACTCAGGTACCCCTGGTGCTTTGAAATGGGAAGAGTTCGTCTATCAATATTTGACTGCTAGTGGTAAAGACGAATTTATTGATCCATCTGGTTTGGCAGCTGGACAAGACAGCAGTTTAAAGAGTTATCAATTTGTTCCGTTGGATGCTTCGCAAGATCCACCATCTGTATTTGAAGGTGAGGGCGGTGCACAGAACAAAATTTATTACACTGTTAACGCTAAATGCCAAGAAGGTGGCCAAAAAGTTGAAGGCGCACAGGGTGGACGAGTGGTTGCTTTGCGCATGAAACTCGAAGGTGCAGGCTATCACTGCATCAGTGACTAATTAAGCTAAGAAAACTAAAAAAAGTCTCGGTTTACCAACCGGGGCTTTTTAAAATAAAACTTATGGTATAATTAAGCATATGTATAATCCAAATCCCAACCAAGATCAAGAAGCGCAATTAATTGCTAATGAAATGTTGGCAGCCGCTAAGGAAGAGCGCCAACAGAAGCTGGTAGCTCGTCGTGTTGCTAGAATCATTAAAATTATCGCTACAATTATCGTGATTGTGGCAATTGTAGTGGTTGTGCGACCGCTGTTTTCAGCAGAAACAGCTCGTGACAAAAAGCGCAAAGAGAGTTTATCGGATATTTCCAAAGAAATTAGTAGTTACAAAAGTAACCATCGTAACAATCTACCGATGGAAACTAGCACTAAGCAATGGGAGCGAGAATTTATCGAACCTTATCTGAAGGATAAAGATTTTTTTAAAGATCCAATGTCTGGCGGTGAATATCGTGTCGTGATTAATGAAAAGAAAACTGCTAATGACATCAAGGATATTAATGATGCTGGTAAGATTTTTATTGATCAATCATCAGAATGTGCTGAGACTGGCAACATCAATCCAGCGGGCAGTGCAGTGGCTACGCTTCGGATTAGGCTTGAATCTGGTGAAGTGCATTGCGTGAATGCTGGTTAAATAATGGAAGTTTTAATTTTTTGTTATTTGTTCACAATGGGAGCGGCGGCTGGATCGTACGCAATTGCTACTTTATGGCGTTTGCGAGCTCAGGAATTGCGGACAACTCCAGTCACAAAACTTGATAAGTCGGCCCAGTCGGAATATAACCGTCTGATTAAAGACAAAAAACTAGTTGTCAAGAGCGTGCGAACTGATCATTCACGTTGTCTATACTGTGGGCATCGCTTGGCTTGGTATGATTTAATACCTATTATTAGCTGGCTGACTTTGCACGGTAAGTGTCGCTACTGCAAAAAATCAATCGGCTCTACTGAGGTGATAGCGGAAATTGGTTTGGGCGTGCTATTTGTCTTATCTTATGCTGTGTTAAAAAATATCGTCTGGTGGCCGTCAGTAGTATTGTGGTTGATGCTGTTGGTGATTTTAACTATTTTATTTTTTTATGATTTAAAATGGCAATTATTGCCAACCTCAGTATTATGGTTGGGAATTGCATTGAGCGTTGCAATGGCTGGGGTTAATATATATAATCAGCATTCTCAAGGGACGCTAACGTCATCAATAATTTATGGCTATTTAATGGCGTGGACAATTCTAGCTGGTTTGTACCTGTTACTGTCAAAAATCTCTCATGAAAAATGGGTAGGTAGCGGTGATGCTTATGTGGCGACAATTATGGCGCTAGTTTTGGGCGACTGGAGGTTAGCTTTTGTGAGTCTGTTCTTGGCGAATTTCTTGGGTTGCGTAGGAGTGTTTGGAATGGCTGTGATTAAGAAGAAAAATGTTCGACGGATGCGGGTAGCATTTGCGCCGATGCTGATTGCCTCATTAATTATGGTCTATTTACTACAATGGGTGATTTTACAAAAAATTAGCTGGTTAATGTTTGATGTTTAAAATGCTTATGGTATAATCAGAATATGAAGAAGAGTCAATCTGGGTTTAGCTTGGTGGAAGTTATGCTGACATTGGCGATAATGTTCGTATTATTTGTGGCATTAATCGGCATGGTGCAATTTTCATTGGGGCGACAGAGATACGAAAGTACTCTTAATTCGTTTAAAGATTTTTTGCAGAGACAGTATAGCGAAGTGCAAAATGTGGTTATAGATGGCGAGCGGGAAGAAGTGAAGGAATGCAATCACAATAATTCTCGAGTCTCAACAATGGGAAGGACTAATTGTTACGTAATTGGTAGGTTGTTGAATTTTCGACGGGAAAAAGATGGGCAACGAACTTTAGTGGATGTATATCAGATTGTTTATAAAGAGGATAATGCTAACGATCCTCAATTGCAATTCTTGATGTCAAATGATTTCTCGCTAACTGACGCTTATAATCAAGATAAGATTAAGGGTTTTCATGGTTATAAAGTGGATGAGTATGCAGTAGAATGGGGCGCTCTGCTCAAACGACCAATTCCAAATGCTTCGCCGGAGATTAATGGTAATCTATCAGTATTTATTTTTCGCAGTCCAGAAAGCGGTGCAATACGTACTTACATTAGTGATGGCCGTGAATTTACACCAACCACAATCGGCGGTATTTTATCAAAAAATAATCTTGAAAAAACAATGGATATGTGTGTAATATCTAGTGGTAGCGCTGGTACTGAGCTACGTTCAGTAAGAATTAACGCTGGTTCACCAAATGCTTCTGGTATTGAGATTACTTTACCGCAAAATTTACTAAACGGAGGTAAGTGTGAGTAGAAAACATAACGCTAAGCGTGGTGATACAATTGTTGAAGTGGTATTTTCGATTGCTATTTTAAGCTTCACAATCTTGTCTTTAATGCTGGTGATGCAGAAGGGCAGTAATGCTGTGCAGTTATCGTTGGAACTTAATTTGGCACGTAATCATATGAACGCCCAAGCGGAAGCTATTCGGTTCATTAATGCGTCAATTCAAAACCGTGAGCGTACTTCAGAAGCAGGTCAAACCAGCGAGTTTTCCAGTATCTGGCGGGATATGATATCTGAAGCATCAGCTAGTGTCAGCGAGTGGAAAGATATGACTACGGTGGTAAATGGTGAGCCTGTATGTCGTGAGGCGCCAAGTAAATCTTTTGTGTTGGATCTGTCAAATGTGCAATCGGGTTTGCAAAAAGGGAGTGTACTGACTAAGGCTGAGGTTTATCCAAGAATGGTCTATAATAACGGTGCAGATAATAATAAAATCCAAACCGATAAACGTTTTGTCCGTTCCGAGGGCATTTGGGTGGAGGTCGAACGAGCCAGCGGTAGCGATGCTTCCTTGACTGACGCTTACGATTTTCACATTCGAGCTTGTTGGAAAAGTGTTGGTCAGTCGGCTCCAATTACTTTAGGAACTATTGTTCGAGTTCATGTTTCAAAAACTCAAGGAGTGGAATAATATGTTAAAAACTAAAAAAGCTTTCACAATTATTGAAATCATGATGTCGATGGTTTTTCTGTCGGTGATGATGATTTTAATCGGTTACACGATTATCCGCTTTATGAATATTTATAATAAAGGCATTTCAATTAAAAACGTGAACGAAACTGCTGACTTAATTATTGGTGATATGCAGGATTCAATTGCGAGCGGGAGCTATGTCAAATGTGCCATTAAATACAAAAATTATGACAATATGCGCTTACTGTCTAGCGATGCTGAGACTTGCAAGAAGCTTCTTAATAATGATCCTTCGGAAGAGATTACTGGTGGGGCGATTTGCACTGGGCGTGTGAGTTATGTCTGGAATTATGGAGCGTCTTTGCAGAAGGCTCAGGAAGATCCAAATTATAATCGCTATTTGTTCCGTTATAAAGATCAGGCCGGTAATCCAAAAAATATTCGAATGGCTCGCATTAATGATTTATCGGGAATTTATTGTACTGATAATATTACCAGCATTACTGCTTCAGTTAACCCTAACGCTGTTCCAGCATTGTATAAGATGAATTCGAATGAATTATCAACTAAAAATTCTGTGATTGAACTAATTGAGGATAATGATAAGATGCTGGCCCTACATAGCTTGTCAGTCACGAGTAGTGCTTATAGTCAAGAAACGCATCAGTCATTGTATGAAATTGAGTTTGTGCTGGGGACTTTTCGTGATAAGTTAATCTTGACTGAAGATGCGCAATGTCGGACTTTGCGACAGGCTTATGATGGCGATAAAAAAGCTGATGGCACGATTGACGAATCAACGCGCGCTACTGAACAAGATATTAATCATTGTGCAATTAATAAATTTAATTTTGCTATGCGAGGCTTGAAAGGAAAAGGCAAATGGTAAAAAAAATTTTCAAATTTAAACAAGGTGCGGTGTCAATTTTTGTGGTGATTTTTACATCTTTGTTGATCGGTCTGATTGCTTTAGCTTTTATTCGTTTAATGATCCTTGGGCAAAAACGCGCCTTAAATTCCGATTTAGCTGATTCAGCTTATGATTCAGCTTTAGCTGGCCTAGAAGATGCTAAACGAGCAATTATTGAGTACGAGAGAAATATTTGTGCCAATGATGCTACAAAATGTAGAGAGCTCGCTAATAATGTGCTTAATGGTAATAATTGTGATGCTATCCAACACATTCTCGGCGGTGATAGAGGCAAAGAGGTACCAATTGCTAAAAAAGGCGGTAGTAACGCTTTAGACCAAGCTTATACTTGTGTTAAAATTAAGTATTTTACTGATAATTATGTACGTGACCTCAAACAAGGGGCGGGTGAGCAAATTGTCTTACCTTTGAATGTCAATAAGAACATGGACTCAATGCGATTACAGTGGCATAGTCCTAAAGATTCAGCTAATAATAGTTATACATTGGATGCTATTTCCGGTAATGATCTCTATAAGTGGCCTAATGCGCAGTCCTGGGGATCAAAACCACCAGTGCTGATGGTACAGCTAATTAAAAAAGGTGCATCAGATCCTAAAACTCTTTATTTACGGCCAGTAGCAGGTGGTGTTTCGGAAGCGGATTTCGGTGCTGATGATAGCAGTTTCAAGCCCGATAAAGCACCAGTAATCGGAGTCCATTGCCAGAAAAATAAATCTCCTTATGAATGCTCTTTGAAATTGAATGGATTAAATATTCAGGCCGGAGATCGAGAGACTTTCTTACGTATTACTAAGATTTATGATACCCAAACTACCATTAACTTCGACCCTAACACTTCTGACACACCAGATGTAACACGCTTTAATGGTATTCAGCCGGAAATTGATGTGACTGGTCGGGCTAATCATATTTTCCGTCGAGTGAAGGCGCGGGTCGAGTTTACAACTGGTTTATTCCCATATCCATCGGCAGCATTACACGTTAATAAAAGTATTTGTAAATCATTCGAAATGACTGATTATCGTTTGAAAAATGATAAAAGCTTTACACCGGATGGTGATGATCACACACCAGAGTGTTTTATTGATAAATAAATATATTAATTAACAAATAAAACCTGACCGTAATGGTCAGGTTTTATTGTGAAACTTACGATGAACATCACGCAAGTGGGGATTGGTGATATGGGTGTAGATTTGAGTCGTGGAGATATCGCTGTGACCTAGCATCTCTTGGACGCTACGTAAATCCGCTCCGTTCATCAACAAATCAGTCGCAAAGCTATGACGTAGGGTGTGAGGACTGACATGTTTAGTAATTCCGGCTAATTTAGCATATTTGGTGACAATCCGTTGAATGCTACGGCTAGTCAGGCGTCGATAATCCCCAGAATTACTGCCGGTGGCTTGCTTGCTGTGATTCAAAAACAGAGGTGGTAAGCTGTCTTGGCGGGCTTCTAGATAATCACTAACGCTCGATGCGGCTTGTGGACTAATGAAAATCGGGCGGTCTTTAGATCCTTTACCACGCACCATAAACTCCATTTTGTCAAGATTAATGTGATCACGATTGAGACTGACTATTTCTGAAACACGCATTCCGCCCGAAAATAGCAAATCAATAATGGCGCGGTCGCGTTTACCGATCAGTGTGTCAGTCGGAATCACCGTTACCATTTCTGCGAGTTCATTGTTGTATAAAAAAGTTACTTGTTTGCGACTAACTTTAGCGAGCTTAATGCGTGATGGTTCAAGAGATTTAATATCACGGTCTTGCAAATATTTGAGGAAATTGCGTAGAGCAATCAGATGGTAATTCTGGGTTATCCGACCTAATTCCTGACCAGAATAATTATGGTAGCGGTTGAGCCATAGGCGATATTTACGGATAGTTTCAGGTGTAATAGCTTCAACCTCAATATTACCGGCAAATTCAATGAATCGCTCAATACATAAATCATAATTGCGAATAGTATTATTGCTCGAGCCTTTTTCGATCTCTAGATATTCCGAAAAATCGTACTTCAAATCGCTAATATTCATTACTTATAGTATAGCACGAATTAGGTGAAGCGATTACTGTATTAAACCAGCGCTTTATGATAAAATCTTATCAAAGGAGATGAACATGGAGCAGGAAATTGCAAATAAAATTGAACGTAGTTTAGTGCTGTTTAAACCGGATGCGGTGCAACGTGGTTTGGTGGGTGAGATTTTGACGCGCTTTGAGCGAGTTGGCTTAAAAATCGTGGCTACAAAAATGATCGCCCCATCGAAGGATCATTTTTATGCTCATTATGAGGAAATCGGCAAAATGGTATCACGACGTGGTGAGCATACTTTTAACTTAACTCTAGAGATGATGACTTCTGGCCCGGTAATTGCGATGGTGTTTGAAGGCGTGGAGGCGGTGTCACTAATTCGTAAATTAGTTGGTACGACTGAACCAAAAACTTCGCCACCCGGAACTATTCGTGGCGACTACTCCCATATGAGTTTTGCCTATGCTGATAGTAATGATAAAGGCGTGCCAAACTTGATTCATGCTTCTGGCGACCCCGATGAGGCGAAACAAGAAATCGCACACTGGTTTGCGCCAGCAGAGATTTATGAATATCATTCATTGAATGAGCGCTATACGCGATAATCAACTCAAACCAGTCACGAAGATTGTGGCTGGTTTTTGCTTTTTCGGGTGATAAAATGCTATAATTAAGTTATGCGATTGTAGAGAAAAATAGTGTTTTCTAGCTAATTGCGTAAGGAATAAATTATGCTTTGGTAGCTCAACTGGATAGAGCAGATCCGTCCTAAGGATAAGGTTGTAGGTTCGACTCCTGCCCAAAGCACCATATAACTATTAAATTAACGATGCAAGAACAACTCACTCAATCCAGTTTTGACGGGCAACGTCCAGATGAACAACTAATTGTGCTGTTTCGCAAGCATGGTATTGCGCTGGTATTTTCGGCGGTCTGGAAGCTTTTGCTGTCGGGTCTGATTTTGTTCGTTGTTTTTAAATTTTTTGCGCAAGAGTTTTGGTTAATTGCAGTCATTCTAGTAGTGCTAATTATGATTAGCTGGGGACTGTATTTTATGACTTGGTACTATACTTTTTGTATCGTGACCAATCAGCGCTTACGGTACGTGCAACGTGCGGGCTTATTTAAACAGACCGTGCTTGATTTACCGCTAACTTCGATTCAAACCGTGCGCTATGAAACTACCGGGATGATGATGGATATGATTAATTCTGGTGATTTAATCATTGATGCAGTCTCGGGTGAATTAACAATTAGTGAAGTGAAAAACATTAAGCAGATTTATAATCTATTACAAGATTTAATTAGTAAGGAATCTAAGCCAACCAATGAAACTACCCAAAATTAAACTGAAAAAAAAGTCAGCTAAACTCAAACCAGCACGTATTACCACTAAGACGATTGAGCAACATCGTCGTGAGATTTTAGACGGGGCGAAGAAGTTTAAATACCCAATCCAATACGAAAAACATCGTCTAGTGATTAACGCGATTTTAGTGGGGATTGCGTTCGTAGCAATTTTTTTCGCGGTGATAGCGTGGCGGATTTATAAGGCTAATGATACAAGCAGTTTTTTGTATAAAATCAGTCAGGTGATCCCGTTTCGGGTGGGTGAAGTTGAGGGTCAACCGATTTTATTTAGCGACTATTTAGCTTATTATCGGAGTTCGTGGCACTATCATCAAGCCAAAGAGCAAAAAAACACTAACCAACAGATTGAAGATAAGCTCAAAAATGAATATCGCCAGCGCGCTTTTGATAATGCTGTGAAGATTGCCTATGCTAAAAAGCTCGCAACTGAGCGCAATATTAGCGTTTCGCAATCAGAAATTGATCAAGAGCTTCAGACTAAACTAACCTATGCGGACGCTAAAATCTCACAATCATCTTTTGATAAAATCGTCAAAGAATACTATGGTCTGAGTCAGTGGGAGTATCGGCAGATTTTTGTACACTATCCGTTGTTGCTCAAAAAAGTGATGGTAGCAGTCGATCAACCAGCGACCGACCTTGAACAAAAAATTACCAACACTATCAAACAGGCGACTGGTAAGTTTGAAATCGCCTCACTGCGGGAAACGTACCAAGCACAAGGTGTGGAATTTATCGATTCCGGTGTTGTAAAATATAAAATTAACGACAGTGGCCGGTCAGAAGTGGCAGCTAAGTTGCAAGTTGGTCAGATTGCGCCGAGTTTTATCTCACGCAATCTTGATAGTTATAATATTATTCAGCTAATTGCCAAAGACGAGGAAACTTTACGCTATCACGTGCTCAAAATCCCACTGAATAAATTTAATGAACAATTAAAAACAATTACCGATCAGCAAAAAATCAAGAAATATATTAAATAAGGAGTAAATTATGTATCAATTACCAACTTTAAAATATCAACCAGATGAATTGGGCTTTTTATCAGAAGCGACAGTGACGACACACTACGGCAAACACCATCAAAATTACCTCAATAAGCTCAATGAAATTATTGACGGTACTGAATACGCGACTTGGCCGATCGAGCAACTTATTGCGCGAGTAAATGAACTGCCAGAGACGATCCGTCAAGGTGTAATCAACAATGGTGGTGGTTATTTTAATCACAATATCTACTGGGAAACAATTACTCCGCAAACTGATTTACGACCGACCGGGGAATTGTTAACGGCGATTGAGCAAAAATATGGCTCATTTGATCAGCTAGCAACGGAGTTTAAGACAAAAGCCGCACAAGTCTTCGGTAGTGGTTGGTTGTGGCTGATGCCCGATTTATCATTGGTAGCTAGTGCCAATCAGGATAATCCAATCTCCACGACTGGCCAATTGCCACTAACTGGCATTGATGTTTGGGAGCATGCTTATTATCTTGATTATAAAAATCTTCGACCAGATTATATTGAGAAGTTTTGGCAACATCTTGATTGGGAAGTGATTGCTGAGCGTTGGCAAGCTAGCCGTTAGACTGCTTAATTTCTATCATCAATACCGAGTCGCTTGACGATTCGGTATTTTTAATTATTTTTTTAAAAAGAAAAAATCCTGAGCGATAAAACTCAGGAGCTTTTCTTGGCGGGTCCGACCGGATTCGAACCGGCGATCTCCTCCGTGACAGGGAGGCGTGATAGGCCAACTTCACTACGAACCCATAAGCTGTAGTTTATTTTAACAAAAAACTTCTAATAAAGCAATAACTTTGCTAAAAATCACAAAATCGTGTAAGATAAGATAGGAATATGCCGTTGTAGCTCAGTTGGCAGAGCGACGCATTCGTAACGCGTAGGTCGCCGGTTCAATCCCGGCCAACGGCTCCAAGAAATTATATGACGAACAAAGCCCCAACCAAAACCTCAAAAGTATTTTTTAACACCGCTCGCCAAGATAAAAAAATCTTGGTTTTGTTGATGATGTTACTTTTTTCGAGCGTGTGGATGATTTTTGATGTTTTGATTAACACGCGTGCTAGTCAAGTGCAGACTTGGTATCGATTCGTGGCTTACGGGGTTGAGAACTATAGTCGAACGATTTGGACTTATTCTTACTCCTGGGCGCTTTTAGCAATTGTTATTGCTTGTTTGCATATTGCGCTATCGGCCAAATTAATTAAATCTAATTATCGCGAGGTGGCAGCATTAGTCTTAGGCTTGGGCGTGATTTTGATTATTATTGCCAATGTCAGTTTTAACTTAATTCTGGGCTTGCCAAGGTAAATAATGACAAGAAGGCAAGCTAGTGGCGCGCGACATTCATTGAAGCAAGATACTAATCAGAAAGTGACTTTTGCTAAATCAGCATCAGCGCCATTTGTCACTAATTCCGATATAGAAATTCCTATCGGTAAACGAACACCGTTTTATCGATTTTTTGAGATCATTACGCCAGTTTTGACTTTTTCGGTGATTATCTTGGCGATAGTATTATCCTGGATCAATGCTTTTTGGGGTGCGGTTTATATTTTAGTATGGGTGATTTTATTCTTCGTTAAGGGTCTTGGTGTGCTTTATAGTATGGTACTGGGTCGTAATAATTTTTATAAATCGATCACTATTGACTGGCACCGACGCTTGCTAGATTTGCAAGAGGGCAAGGTCTCGCATCATGATAAAACTGAATTTTTGTATGAGAAACACCAGCGTTGTGTAGCTCTTTATACTGATCAAAAACGGATTGAGATGCCAATCGAGAAAGTATATCATTTGGTGATTATGGCGGCTTATAATGAATCATTTGAGGTGATTGATGCGACCATGAAATCGTTAGTTGATACTACTTATAATAAAGATCGGATGATTATTTGTTTGGCGTATGAACAACGTGGTGGTGAAGATATTGCGAAGACTGCGCGATTGCTTCAGGATAAATATCAAGACAATTTTGCTGATTTTGTGACGGTCGAACATCCTGATGGCTTACCTAACGAAGTAATCGGCAAGGGTGGGAATATTACTTACGCTGGTAAATATATGAGTCAATATCTGAAAAAACATGGAATTGACTCGCGTTTTGTGATTGTGACGACGCTTGACTCGGATAATAAACCTCATCCGATGTATTTTGATTATGTGACTTACGAATATGTAATCTATAAAGATCGCAAGCAATTATCGTTTCAGCCAGTTTCGTTATTCTTGAACAATATTTGGGATGCGCCAGCGCCAGCTCGAGTTATTGCAACCGGTAACTCATTTTGGAACTTGATCTGTTCGGTGCGACCGTATGCCTTGCGCAATTTTGCCTCACATTCTCAGCCGATGGATGCGCTAGAAGATATGAACTTTTGGAGTGTGCGGACAATTGTGGAAGACGGTCATCAGTACTGGCGCAGTTATTTTCATTTTAACGGCCACTATGCAGTGGTGCCGATTTATTTGCCGATTTACCAAGACGCCGTCATGTCAGAAACTTACCGTAAAACTCTCAAGGCGCAGTTTATGCAGTTGCGACGCTGGGCTTATGGAGTGTCGGATGTACCGTATGTGGCGCTCAATCTTGCGAAGCGCCATACTGATAATATGTTTAAAGGTGTCGTGAAATTACTTATGCTGATGGAGTCAGTCGTTAGTCTTGGCACTTCTTCAATTATTATTGCTTTTGGTGGTTGGTTGCCATTGTTATTTAATCGAGCAGCTCATCATAGTATTGAGGCGCATCAATTGCCGATTACGATTAGTTTTATTCAAAAAATTGCCATGGTTGGAATTATTGCGATGGTGGCTTTTTCGATTATTATGCTTCCGCCAAAACCGAAACGTTACAAAAAAACACGCTATTTGATGATGGTGTTGCAATGGGCATTGATTCCAATTACCTCAATTTTGTATAGTTCGCTGTCATCGCTGTATTCGCAGTTTCGCTTGATGACTGGTCGCTATCTTGATAAATTTGATGTGACGGAAAAAACTTTAGTTAAAGATAAATAATTGAGTTTTTGGTTATTTTTTTGTGATCCTCGCTTGAGATTGTTGGGTGAGGTTTTTAAGTCTTAATGTATAGCTGATTGTTAATTGGAATGCTAATAGCGTCTTATGTTTGTCACAAGTGCGGTAAGAAAATATGATGCTATATGCGGATATTTGTGAGGCGACAAGAGCTAATGATATGTTCAGAGATGATGTACTAAAAAACATGGCAAGATGCTTTTTATTTAAATAATAATATTTTGTTTTGTCAACCGAACAAAGACATTGCCTGATTTGAGCAATATCTCATAACTGATATATTTAGCATTAAAACATAACAATTAAGCACGTGGAAAACTTTTGGATAATTGTGGGAAAACTAAAAAGACATCCGATAATTTGATGTCTTTTTTAAACAATAATTACTTGGTGGGCGATATAGGACTCGAACCTATGACCTCATCCACGTCAAGGATGCGCTCTAGCCAACTGAGCTAACCGCCCAAGTTGCGACTATTATAACACAACTGAAACTAGAAATAAACTAAAACTTGCTATTTCAATGCAAAAATCATATAATAAGTAATTGATACACGGTGAGTGCGGCCTAACCAACCGCAGGAGTTGTCCTTTTGGCGGAGGAAAAGTAAAAACCTCCCAATAAAGAGCGCCTAAGGAATAAGTTCAAAACTTCAACTTAGGAAGTCCGGTGGAACCGCCCGTTTTCTTGGGTCCGAGACGATAATAACATTTAATAATGTAAGGAGTTATTATGTCATCAGACGAACATCTTGAACTAATTCGGCACAGCCTAGCGCATATTATGGCGGCAGCCGTGCAAAAATTATGGCCAGAGGCACAATTTGGCGTCGGCCCAACTGTTGATAATGGTTTTTATTATGATATTTATCTCGATAATTATGCCTTTTCTGATAAAGACCTGAAAAAAATTGAAAAAAACATGCGTAATTTAATCAATCGTAAGCAGGATTTTGTGAAAAGTGAAATGTCGATTGATCAAGCTATTGACTGGGCGAAGCAATCCGGCCAATCATTTAAAGTAGAATTATTAACTGACTTAAAAAAATACGGCACAACAGTTGCAAAAGAAATCGCTAACGAGATTGAAATTAGTGATAAAAATGATACCGTGACATTTTATCAAGTGGGGGATTTTGTCGATTTATGTCGCGGTCCGCATATCGCCAATACTAGTGAAGTCGGTGCTTTTAAACTTATGCGTGTTTCGGGTGCTTATTGGCGTGGTGATGAAACTAAGGCGCAGATGCAACGGATTTATGGTGTAGCATTTGCAACGCAGGCGGAGCTTGATGAATATCTGGAACGCTTGGAGCAGGCAAAACTTCGAGATCATCGCAAGCTTGGTAAGGAATTGGATTTATTTACAGTGTCGCCACTGGTAGGGGCAGGGTTGCCGATGTTTACACCTCGTGGTACGGTTTTACGTGAGCTATTGTCGGGTTTTACTAACCAAGCACGCCAAGATGTTGGTTTTACTAAAGTCTGGACTCCAAACATGACCAAACACGAACTCTATGAAAAATCAGGTCACTGGGCAAAATTTGGTGCAGAATTATTCTTAGTCAAGTCACAAGAAACCTCAGACCAATTTGTGATGAAACCAATGAACTGTCCACATCACGCTCAGATTTATGCCTCAAAAGCGCGTAGTTATAAAGACATGCCTCTGCGCTATTTGGAAACTACTACAGTGTATCGTGATGAAAAAAGCGGTGAGTTGGGTGGTTTGAGTCGAGTGCGTGCTATTACGCAGGATGACTCACATGTCTTCTGCCGTCCTGATCAGATTGGTCAGGAAATTCATAACTTGATGAGTGTGGCTGATCAAGTGTATTCGACTTTGGGTATGAAATTACGTGTTCGCTTGAGTTATCGAGATGATAGCGACGCTTATTTAGGCGATCCACAATTGTGGCAACAGAGTCAACAGCACCTGAAAGAGGCCGTGATTGCTAACGGTTTAGACTATTTCGAGCAGGAAGGCGAGGCAGCGTTTTATGGTCCAAAGATTGACTTTATGGCGTCAGACGCAATTGGTCGTGAGCATCAGGTGGCAACTGTTCAGCTTGACTTTGTGCAACCAGAGCGTTTCGAACTGACTTATGTTGATAGCGATGGTAATCATCAACGACCGGTGATGATTCACTGTGCAGTGCTTGGTTCAATCGAGCGTTTCTTGAGCGTGTTCATTGAACATACTGGTGGTTGGTTCCCATTTTGGGTGGCGCCAGAACAGGTGCGGATTCTCACGATTAATGATGATATCTTGCCTTACGCAACACAAGTGCGCAATGTTTTAAGTCAAGAAGTTACGCTCGATGTGCCAGTGCGCTTTAATCCATTACGGGTAACAATTGACGAGCGTAAAGAATCGCTTGGTAAAAAAATTCGTGAAGCAACTAGTTTTAAAATTCCGATGCAGATTATCGTTGGCCAAAAAGATCAAGATGCTCAAGAGGTTAGTGTACGCACTCGTGACCAAGAAACGAAAGTTAAGCTGGATCAATTGGTGGAGTTTATCAAGCAATACAATTTGGATGAAATCGCCAAAAATAAAGCTAGCTTGAAATAATGTCATCAACTCCGTTCAAACCATTAATTGTGATTCTGGGACCAACCGCCAGTGGAAAATCGGCGGTTGGTTTGGAATTAGCGCGTCAAATCGGAGGTGAGATTATTTGTGCGGACTCTCGCACAGTGTACCGCCATATGAATATCGGTACGGCCAAACCGTCGACTGAGGAGCAAGCAGAAATTCGACATTGGTGTCTTGATTTGATCAATCCAGATCAAGCTTTCTCGGTGGCAGATTTTCAGGCTGAAGCAAAAAAAGCGATTGCCGATATCCGATCGCGTGATAAATATCCAATCATGGTTGGGGGCAGTGGGTTATATATTGACAGTGTGATTTTTGATTTTCAATTACAGTCAAAAGCTGACCCTCAGCTTCGTCAGACATTGGAGCAACTCACAACTGAGCAGTTACAAGAATATTGTAAAAAACACAACTATGGCTTACCAGAGAATAAATATAATCGACGACACTTAATCCGCCGAATTGAAACCAAAGGTGCTGATGTAAAAAATACACAAGTAATCGATAATCTTATGCTTATCGGTATTGATGTTGAAAAAACAACACTACACAATAGGATTGCAAAGCGTATTGAACAGATGCTAGAGCAGGGGTTAATTGAAGAAACTCGCTATCTATATAAAAATTACAACAGTAGTTTTGAAGCGATGACTGCGAATATCTATCAGCTAGTGATGGATTATCTTGACGGCACAATTAGTTATGCACAGTTACTGGAGCTGGCGACGATTCGCGATGCTCAACTAGCAAAAAAACAGCGTACTTGGTTTCGACGCAATCCACATATCCAGTGGCTGGACCGGCAACAAGTTATGCCGTATATCTTATCAAAACTTGACTAAAAAACTTGTCTTGTGTGATACAATATAACTATGGATAAGGTGGATAATATTAAAAAATTATTCGGATCAAACACGCGCACCAAGCTGTTAGGTCTGTTTTTGAATAATCCATCAGAACCTTACTATGTCCGCGAAATTACTCGTTTAATTGATGAACAAATTAATTCTGTAAGGCGGGAACTAACTAATCTGGAAGAGATCGGTCTGGTACAAAAGTTTGAGCGCGATCGCAAAGTTTATTACCAGTTAGGCGAAACATCAGACTTATTGAAACCATTACGCATGATTTTTTGCCCGATTGATGACTCGGAAGGAGTGAGCTATCCTGGCGTGGTCGGATCAGTGGACTGGCTGGAAGAAATTGCTGGCATTAAAACTAGTCTCAAAACTTTAATCCTAGCTGGCTCATTCTTGGATGATGATCAGTCTGAGTTTGACATGATTTTGATTGGTAATAATAATCGCAATAAATTATCGCGATGGGCGCAGAATTTAGAAACTCGTTTGGGACGTGAATTGCACTATGTTATTTTTGATCAAAAAGATTTTGAGTATCGGTTGTCAGCTAAGGATAAGTTCGTGACGAACCTATTTAAATCGAAATATGAAGTAATTTTTGATGAATCAGGCAAACTACTGAAAGGAGAATAGAGATGGTAGAAATTGAATATTTTGGCGGTAATGCTGTAAAAATTACAAGCAATAAACAAGTAGCGGTGGTTGATCCAAAGCGCTCTCATTTTGGACTTAAAGATTTAGATGCTAAGCAAGCTATTGAAATGGTCACTGCTAATGATTTAGCGGTAAATGATAGTGACGCAATTTTGTTAGTGGATGGTCCTGGTGAATATGAGGTTCACGGCTATTCTATCAAGGGTATTGCAGCGAATGCTTACCAGGATATGGATAAGAATTGTAAAAATAACAACATTTACTCGATTGAAGTAGATGATGTAAAAATTGCAATACTGGGTAACATTGAGGCAAAATTATCCGAAGCACAGTTGGAAGAGATCGGCGTAGTTGATATTTTAATTTTGCCAGTCGGGGGTGGTGGTTTTACTCTCTATGGTAAGGAAGCCGCAAAAATCGTTAAACAAATTGAACCAAAAATTGCCATACCAATTCATTTTGCAGGCGATGGTTTAAACTATGAAGTAGCGCAAGATACTGACGATGAATTCACTGGTGAGCTAGGTGTGACTGTTGAAAAAATGGATAAGTTGGTTATTAAAAAAATCACTGACTTACCAGAAAACTTGCAAGTGATAAAATTAACGCGACACTAGGCTATAATTATAAATGTTTGATATTGGTCTAATTGCGATTTATCTTGTAGTGGTGCTGGTAGCGGTGTCGATTCATGAATCGGCACATGCCTTAATGAGTTATCTTTTGGGCGATGATACGGCTAAGCTTCAGAAGCGTATTAGTTTAAATCCGTTAAATCATATTGACCCGTTTATGTCGGTATTACTACCGGTGGTGTTGATGATGATGAAGCTACCAGCTTTTGGTGGTGCTAAGCCAGTGGCAGTTAATTCTCGTAAAATTAAATATGGTGATTATGGCATGGCGCTAGTGGCGCTTACTGGTCCATTATCAAACTTCTTGCTGGCGTTTATCTGTTTTGGCGGTGTAGCGTTAGCAGTACGATTTGAAAATGTATTTTGGATGGAGTTGATGATGCTATCTGTGCGGGTTAATCTTGGTTTTATGTTATTTAATCTGTTGCCAATTCCGCCACTTGATGGTTCGCGCATCCTGTATGCTTTAGTGCCAGAGTCGGCACAAGAGGTAATGCGTAATTTTGAGCACTATGGTACAGTGGTGATTATGTGTGCGGTGATGTTGCTGAGTGAATTAGTTTTTGCTTATGTATCACAAACTGGTCAATTGATTATAAACCTATTTCGTTTAATCTTCGGGCTGTAAGTCTTGACATGGTGTGCTATAATTAAGATGGCCCTTAAGCAAAAGGCCGATATAATTTTCTCGAACAACATTTGAAAGGGAGCTTTAATGATTCAATTCCGTGGAATTGTTTTGCGAGCACCCACCTTGCCAATACAGGCTGGGAATCTTATACGGCTTACTTGAGGGCTTTTATGCGACATTAATATGAAACAACAAGTTGAAATTATTATTGCTACTGTTTACAACGATAAAGTATTATTAAATTATGACTCTCATCATAAGAATTATCGTTTACCAGTAGCGGAAATGGCTTTTCGATCATCGCCTGAAGAGACGATTGGTAGTTATTTCCAAAAAAACTATAAAATTATACCTGATGATATTACAATTATTGATGTCTATGAGTCGGAAACTGATGAACGACTTTATTTAATATATAAAATTGAATTTAATGCTGAGCAATATTCAAGTTTAGTGGCGCAATTAGGTGCGTCGGCTTGGTTTGATCAGGCGAAACTCAACAGCGGTGTCGGGATTGATGATGTTTCAAAAGTGATTTTACGTCGTTTTGAGCCTAAAATATTTAAAATTATCAAACAGCCAGAACCTATTTCCTCGGCTAATAAATATATCTTATACACTGATGGTGGATCGCGTGGCAATCCAGGACACTCTGGGGTGGGGTATGCGATTTATGATTTATCAGGTTCGGTTATTCAAGAAGGCTGTGAATACATTGGCATCGCAGTCTCTGGCGTAGCTGAATATCAGGCGGTGTTGCGTGGTCTTGAGGCAGCTTTAAATCTAGGAATTAAAAACCTAGAGGTGCGAGTCGATAATTTGATGATTGCTAAACAGATGAATGGCTTGTATCAGGTGAAAAATCGTGAGTTATGGCCAATCCATGAACGCATTGTGAAATTAAGTATGCAGTTTGAAAAACTGAAATTTGTGCATATTAAGCGTGAATTTAATCAGATCGCCGATCGATTAGTGAATCAAGCATTGGATGACTATTTGACTAATGCTTAAAATCAGCGTATAATTAGTAGAGTTTGTCGGGTAGTTGCTTGCTAGTTTTAGATTAACAAGAGGAAAGTCCGGACAACACAGAGCACAACAGTTGTTAACGACAACCAGAGGAAACTCTAGGGAAAGTGCCACAGAAACATATACCGCCCGCGTTTCGTGGGTAAGGCTGAAAAGAGTGAGGTAAGAGCTCACAGTCTGGTCTGGTGACAGATCAGAGGGGTAAACCCTGTTGGTTGCAAAGAAATCCGTGATGGTTGCTCGCCAAGCGGGTTGAGAACTGCTTGAACCAATTAGTAATGATTGGTCTAGATAGATAGCTACCGATTACAGAATCCGGCTTATAGACAAACTATTTTAGAAATCATAAAATACCACCTGAACTATCAGGTGGTATTTTTATTAGTGGGCTGAATTATTTCAGAGCTTTGACAACTGCGGTAAATGCTTGTGGCTCGTTAACAGCAAGATCAGCCAAGATTTTACGGTCAAGTTCGATGCTCGACTCTTTTAATTTCTTGATTAAATCTGAATATTTAACGCCATTTTGGCGAGCTGCATTGTTAATGCGGGTAATCCACAGACCGCGGAGATCGCGTTTTTTGTTACGACGATCGCGGTAGGCGTATTGTAAAGCTTTGATGACGCCTTGCTTAGCTAGTCGGAACGAGCTAGTGCGAGCGTGTTGCATGCCTTTGGCAGCTTTTAAGATTTTCTTGTGCTTGCTACGGGCGGTGACTCCAGTTTTAACTCTCATGATTAAACTCCTAGAACTTTCTTAACATTTTTAGCTGGTTTTCCAGTTACGAATGCGTTTGATTTAATTACGCGTTTGCGGCGGCGACTTTTTTTAGCGAGAAAGTGTCCACCAAATGCTCGTTGTCGAACAATTTTGCCAGTTGGGGTGATTTTAATCCGCTTGGCAGTCCCTTTATGGGTCTTCATTTTTGGCATTATTTACTCCTTATATTTATACTCAAGTTGCGTCCACTCATTTGAGGCTTTTGGTCAACTATGATTTTATCACCTAGGATCTCTAGAATGCGATCGATCATTTCTTGGCCGAGTTCTTTGTGAGCCATTTCACGACCCCGAAAAACAACGGTTAATCTGATTTTATGACCTTTTTCAAGAAATTCAGTCACTTTTTTGAGTTTGATGCGCAGATCGTTGTCGCTAATCTTTAAGCCAAAGCGCATTTGTTTGAGTTCACTGGCTTTAGCATTTTTGCGATTTTTCTGCTGTTTTTTCATCTTCTGGTATTGATATTTACCCCAATCAATAATTTTGGCGACCGGTGGGTCAGCGTTAGGGGAGATTTCGACCAGATCAACTTTAGCTTTTTTTGCTAAGTCGAGGGCTTCTTTTAAGTCAAGAACGCCTAGCTGTTCGCCATCAATACCTATAACTCGCAGTTGCTTGGATTTAATTTCTTGATTAATCCGAGTTTGGTTACTTATAGGATTTTCCTCTCTTGAATTTTATTACTTGAGCACTTAACTCGGGTAATATTTTACCAGATATTAACTAAATATACAAGAGAAAAACCAGAGAATTGATTTTGAATTAATTGAGATTGCTACGATATTGTAGAGCTTCAGCTAAATGTTTGAGATTGATATGCTCCGCGCCATCAATATCGGCAATGGTGCGAGCGACTTTAATAATACGAAAATAGCTACGAGCACTGAGATTCATTTGACTAGCAGCTTTGTCTAAAAATTGTTTTAAATCGTCAGATAGGTGGATGGTTTTAGTGATCTGTTTACTTGATAAATTACTGTTGTAAAAACTACATGAACGATATCGCCTCTGTTGAGCGAGACGTGCTTGCTGAATTTGGGCTTGGGCAGTTTGGTGAGCGCTGGTAGTGTTGTGATTTTTACCTATCAGGTGTTGATGTGGTGTTGGTGTGACATTAATCACTAAATCAATTCGATCAAGCATTGGTCCTGATAGCTTTTTCTGGTAATTATGAATTTGAGTGCTAGTACAGGTGCATTCGTGCGATGGATCGCCATAATAACCGCAAGGGCAAGGGTTCATGGTAGCGACTAACATAAAATCGGCTGGAAAATGGGTTTTACCATTGACTCGATTAATCCAAATTTCTTTATCTTCAATCGGTTGACGTAAAGCTTCAATGATGGAACGTGGGTATTCTGGCAATTCATCCAAAAATAAGACACCAAGATGCGCTAAACTAATTTCACCAGGCTGGGGATTGCGCCCACCACCGATAATTGAAATTTTACTAGCAGTATGATGAGGTGAACGAAAAGGTCGGGTGTTGATAATTTCCTCATCGGATTCGCCCGATAGGTTATGTAGTTTAGTGACGGTGAGTTTTTCTTCATCGCTAAGCGGTGGTAATAGACTAGTGATAGTTTTGGCTAACATAGTTTTACCGGCTCCGGGCGGGCCGTTTAGCAAAATATTATGTCGACCGGCTGTCGCGATGATTAGGGCACGTTTAGCTTGCTCTTGGCCATAGATATCATCAAGTGTGGTTTGATTTTCGGTGTTTATTAGTGTGGCGGGAGCGGGGATGTGAGCAGAAAGCGGTTGAATTTTCTTTAAATGTAAGAATAATTGTCGTAGATTATCAACTCCGAATAAATTAATACCTGTAATCAATTCGGCTTGTTTGAGATTAGACGCGGGGAGAAATAAATTCTTGATACCGGCGGCCTTGGCGGTTTCGGCAATATTAATGATACCACGGACTGGTCGTAGGCTACCATCGAGAGCTAGCTCGCCAACAAAAATACTATCAGCAATTTCAGTTTGCGTGAGTTGTTTGGAGGCGGTTAAAATTGAGATCGCAATTGGTAAGTCAAAGTAGGTGCCGTCTTTCGGTAATTCGGCTGGAGCGAGGTTGACGATGATCTTGTGTTTGGGAAAATCAAGATTTGAATTAGTGATGGCGCGACGAACTCGCTCTTTAGCTTCATCAATCGCTTTATTACCCATACCAACGATTTGCAAACTAGGTAATCCTTTGGCGATATCGGTCTCGACATCAATGATGCAACCCTCAAACCCGATTGGTGCAACTGATTGAACTTTGCTAACCATAATTAGTATTATTTAAGCATACAACTTGGAAAAACTCAATCAGATTGGTATAATGTTTAGTTACAAAGTTGGGGCTGAATAGCTTAGACGATTGAAACTTAACACTAACTAGCAAGTCGCTTCAATGAGCGTATCATTTAATAAATGCAACTAAAGCAAAAACAGCATTTGCTAAACTAGCGAGCGTTTTCGCTCCTAAAATGGCATTTGCGCCAATCGCTGCTTAATTATTAGCGATCATCACATTAACTCAGCAGTTGGGGTTGATTGTGGTGTCATATTTTAAACTGCTTACTAAGTTTAGTCATCGCAAAGCTAACTTAGGACAATTTTTGCGGTTGACTTGATGATTTGTTTTGTTATTTTTGATATGATTATCAGTCAATTATTTTTTGAAAAATAACTAAGCTTGTAGATGGTTAGTTTTAATTCAACCGGACCCGGGGGCAGTACCCGGCAGCTCCACCAATAATTTAAGATTGAAATTATTAATTTAAAAAAACACCCGAAAATTTAAGCAATGGGCGATTTTTTATTGGCTAAAAACTAGCATAAAAAACATAAAACGACCGTCTGCGAGTTCGGTCGTTTTATGCGAGTTATAGGATTGCTGTTTGTTTTTTGTTTAGCTCCCTGCACAATATTTTTGTTCAAGAGCTACCTCTATAATAGCGAATTAAAACGCATATGTCAACAACTTTGCAAAAGATTTTTTGGCAATTTTTAAAGCTTTTCCACAGTTTTGTGGAAAAGCTTATGGCTAATAGAGAAGGGCGAAAAATTGAGCTAGATTTTTAATCATGCTTGATGTCAAAAAAACTGCAAAAATACCAAAAACAATATTGAAAATAATACTCAAATTAACGTCAGCTTTTGTGATGATTTGACATAATTGGAACTAGTATGCATATTGACAGGCGAGTGAATGAGTTAAGCTGGCTTGCTAATAATGACGCGTTAGCTGGGCACGGAGTGAAATAAAAGATAGTCAAATTCATTGTGATGAATGTTGTTTTTTTAAAAAAAACAATTCATGCTAAAATTATACCCAACTTGCAAAAAATAATATTTTTTAAAAAAATAGAATAATGATGATGCAATAAAGACATGAGAACTGCAAAAACGGTATCAAATTTGTTAATAGCGAATACATACATTATGGTAGTTAGCACGTGCGATGTATTAAAATCTATGGTGCCATAAAGAAAGATCTTTCTGACGATACTGGGCGTAACGTGTATATGATACCAATCATGATAATTAAAATACATGTCGAAATGTCTAGCACTAGTTTTGAATGTTTGAAAAAAACTAACAAGTTGGTATGACACTGACTGTTATTGCGTTTATTACGTAAGCAAAAAATACTTACATTGATAACCTTTCAAATCTTAATTTGCCAGACCTATACTTACCAAATACCAAACAATTAACTTCTAAGGTTTTTTTTAAAAAAACTATGCTTTATAAAATCGCACTATGGTTGATAATACGATGAATTTGAGGCTAAGAATGAAAAGGACGAACTGCACGATAATTAAGTCAAAAACCATTCGTTGTATAAAAGTATCTTCTAATTTATTGTAATATTTACAACTCTAAAATTTAGCCAATCTATATTTTTATAATCTGTTATTATAAGTGTTGTAAAAAATAAATGCAATAAAAACAATATAAAATAGCAAAAAGTAGTTGACATTTTTAAATGCTTGTGCTAATATGTGTGTAAGCTTTTAGCAAACACAAAAACTAGTTTTACAACATAAAAGCCAAAAATTATTTACACATTAGTTCATTAGAAATAGAAATATCTAGCCACACCAAAAGAATCTTCAATGGAAAGATCAGTTACCATTCCTCTGAATTGTAGCTGATGCTCCATTCAAGATCGCTTGAGTGTTGAGCGCGCGGCGACTAGCCTAGTCTCCTTTTAAAAATAAAAAAACAGGCTAGCGACGTAAGGATGTGTCTCATAGAATCTCGCTCGATGACTCTGTGAGGCGGTCAAACGCTCAGAGAGTCATAGGAATTACAAACCCCCGACACTTTATTTAATTTATTAGTTGGATGCGGTTGTATCCAATGACCTCTGGGCTCTTTTTTTATTTTAATTAAGCATATCGATTATGTAGTATAATAATCTTATGTTTAAAACTAAAAAGCAACAATCGATCGGTATTGTTTTGAGTGGGATAGGGGCATTTATTTTGCTTGTTAGTTTAATGAATGCTTTTTCTCCTGATCAATTTGTGCCGATTGGGGCGCTGACAATTTTTTTGTTAATTTATGTAGTTTGTTTTGCATTATCTTTTGTGGTTTATAGTTTGTTTGCAGGATTGTTCAGTATGCTAATCACGAAACGCCTTGTAACGAGTGGTAGTTATCGGGTTTATTTCTACTTGGCAATTATTAGCATGGCACCAGTGGTGATGCTGGCGATTCAATCAATTCGTGATATTACGGTAGCGGAAATTAGTTTAATTATGTTGTTTTGTGTTTTAATTTGTTTCTATATAAGTCGACGTTGATATGTTATAATAATGGTTATGGATTCTTTCAATTTAAACAAACAAGAACAAATGCCGAATCTACCGAATCCGTATGAGGTGGGGGATTTGCCGATGACTGGAGTTGAGCGTCCGTTAATAGTGCCAGATCGAGGCTATGAGCTTGCATCACAACAAGATATTGATAATGCAAATCAGACACTAGCTGTGCAAAATCTACAGCCAGCGCCTTCTTCAGTCCCAGCCAGTACGGTGATTCGTCAGCCAATTATGGCGACTGAACGCTTTAAACGGCTGGAAGTGTCGGATGGTGATGTAATTGAATCGGCTTGGGTGTCGAATGTCAAAAAAACTCTAGAGATGACCAAAAATCAACCGAGCCGTCGTGATGATGAAATCAAAGAAATCCGTAAAATTTACCAGGAGAAGCGGAAAGTTGCATAGGTAAGATAAGAGGGGCGGGTGGAAGATTTTTTATATCTAATCTATGGTCTAATAGTACTGGCTGGCGGGGCTGGTGTGGTGTTTTTGGTGTGGACGCAATATCGTAAATTTTTGCAAGAATCAAAAAACTACGAGCGCGGTCTTAAGATGGTCTATTTGCACATTCATTTACCACCAAGTAGTACTGATTTGGAATCGACCGGATCGAGCCGTGACCAGCGTGATTTAACGGATGAGATTTTGTCGCAGGCACAGGTGATGTATAGTATTATTGCTTCGACGGTTTATAGCGGATTTAAGGCGCGGTTATTCGGTCAGCGACATTTATCGTTTGAAATCGTCGCTAAAGACGGTCTAATTTACTATTACGCCGTAGTGCCAATGTCGTTAATTGATATTATCAAACAAGCTATTTCTACAGCTTATCCTTCTGCTCGTATTGAGGAGGTTGAAGGAAAAAATATTTTTCAAGAATCGGCTAACTATAACTCAATCTGTGGTGGTGAGTTTACTCTGCGCAAAGAGCCGGCCTATCCAATTCTGACTTACCAAGAATCAAAACAGGATGTGTCGCGTTCACTACTTAACGCCTTGTCAGCTTCTAAACAGGGCGATGGTGTAGCGATTCAGATTTTGATTCGACCAGCTGATGAATCATGGGTTGATGTTGCAATAAATACAACAAAAGCTATGCGAGAAGGTAAAAAAGGAGGTTCGAAAGGCCTGAATATCGGTTATAAACCAGGAGAACTGTTGGAGGTGTTGTGGAAACCACCACAATCTAATAAGCAGAAAGATGATTTCAAAGGACCGGACGAAGTTGATCGTATGGCAATTGATGCTATAGAAAATAAAATTCGTTATCCTGGATTTGAAACCCTGGTGCGTGTCGTGGTATCGTCTGATACCTCGACTCGTTCGCAATCAATTTTGCAAAATATCATTGCCTCATTTGCACTACTTAACTCCACTAATTTTAATGGTTTCAAATATAATCAATTCAAAAATATTGATGAGCTGGTGACGGCTTATATTATGCGTTTTTTCCCACAGAGTATTAAAACTAATATTTTAAACAGCGTGGAGTTGGCAACTTTATTTCACCTTCCAAGTCAAAAAGATATTCCGACTTCGCAAATCAAGCGTCAGGCAACTAAACAAGTTGACGGTCCGACGGATTTGATTGAAGAGGGTCTATTGCTTGGTTATAACGAGTTCCGAGGTGTTAAAAAACCGATTCGTCTCAGCGCCAAAGATCGCTTGCGTCACACCTATTTTATCGGCCAAACCGGTACTGGTAAATCTGGTTTGTTAGAAAACTTAGCCTATCAGGATATTATGGATGGTAAGGGTTTTGCTTTCGTCGACCCACACGGTGATTCAGTTGAGCGATTGCTTGGAATGATTCCGCGCAATCGTGTTGAAGATGTGATTTATTTTAATCCAAGTGATATTGATAATCCAATTGGATTGAACCTATTTGAGTTCGAAAACGAGGATCAAAAAGATTTCTTGATTCAGGAATGTATTCAAATGTTATACGGATTATATGACCCGGGTCATACTGGTATTATGGGTCCGCGCTTTGAGACTTGGTTTCGTAATGCCGCCTTGGCGCTGATGGCTGATCCAGACGGTTCATCATTTATTGATGTGCCAAAGATGTTCAGCGATCCAGACTTTATGAATTATAAGATGCAGTTCGTGACGGATATGACGGTACGTGATTTCTGGCTGAAAGAAATGGCAATGATGCCAGAATCGGCCAAGGGCGAAATTCTTGGCTGGTTTGCCTCGAAATTCGGCGCTTTTTTGTCAAATGAAATGATGCGCAATATCATTGGTCAAACTAAATCAGGCTTTAATATGCGTCAGATTATGGATAATAATAAAATTCTATTAATTAACCTTTCGAAGGGTCGGACTGGTGAGCTGAACGCGAAGTTGCTCGGTATGATGTTCGTGATGAAGTTTCAGGCGGCGGCGATGAGTCGAGCTGATATGCCAGAGGCGGAACGTAAGGAGTTTTGTCTGTATGTTGACGAGTTTCAAAACTTTGCTACGGAGAGTTTTGAATCAATTTTGTCAGAAGCTCGTAAATATAAACTGAACTTGATTGTTGCTAACCAGTTCATGACACAGTTGACGGAAAAAATTCGCGAAGCAATTATCGGTAACGTCGGTACGATTATTGCTGGTCGGATTGGTATTACCGATGCTCAGATTCTTGAGAAACGCTTTTTGCCTGTGTTTAATGCTGAAGATCTGACGCGACTTCCTAATTATCAAACGATTACCACGGTGATGATTAATAACACGCCATCTAGTCCGTTCAGTATGAACCTCTTACCGCCAGTCGGCGATTCCAGTGACGCGGTACGTGACGCAATTAAACGCTTGTCGGCCACGAGATTTGGCCAAAGTCGGGCGATGATTGACGCTGAAATTGCTAAACGCCTATCAGCTGGTTCACAACAGTCAAATCAGCAGACTCAGTCTATGCCCGGAGCGACTATACCTGGGGTGCCGGCTAATCATCAGCTTAGTGCGCCTTCTACCGATCAGGAAGAGAGCTTCTTGGATGGTTGGCTGAAAAAACGTCGTGAGCTCAAAGCACAGAGTCAAAACAATCTAGACACTGTGCAAGTTAGTACCAACCATCCACAGACTTCTTTGACACTACCATCGTTAGCTGCACCGCCTGTAAGATCAGATACGCAGGCGAGCCAGTCAACGGGTGTAACTTCTACCAGTCGTCCTATGAATGAAATTAAAACTAAAGTAACGCATTTGACGAGTGGGTCGGACAATGAATCAGTGAATGCTCCTCAAGCTAAAGTGATGGACATTAAACCGCCTTTAAAGCCAAATAATAGCCTGAAAATTGGCTCCGATGATGAGCAAGAGTTAGACTTACGTATTAAGTAAAACCGCCCCGACAAGGGCGGTTTTAAATGGTTTTACGGTGTTAAACCTATTGTTTTTTAGGTTTAGCCATGATTAAGCTGATGAATCCGACAATGAAGCTAGAGATTAGCAGTATTATTACGATCAATGGGTTATAGTAATAATTATAAACAGTACATAATGAATAATAGATAATATTTAAGATGAAGAAAAACATCATCCCGCGGGCGATAGCGGTCGGATTGAGTAATAAGTCATTGACCATGAAGGCAATTATTTCAAAGCCACGATTATGAACAATTTTGGAGGCTTGGCGCTCTGGTCGCGGTAGATTGTCACGCATCTCAGTGATGGTCTTAATAAAACCATGATTAACAGTGCGTCGGCTTAAAGTATCGCCTTGGACGTTTTTTAACTTACTGATTTTAATGATTTGATTAGTGTGTAATACTTGTGAACCGAGCAGGCGATTGACGGTTTGAACTTTCGTTAGTTTGCGGTTTTTCTTACTTTTCTTAGCCTGTATGAAGCTGTTGATAATATCTGCTTTCTTAGCCATTAGATAATTCCTTGATTGATGTTATGGCGAATGATACGAATTTCTTTAGAAATGAAATTGATGCGAGCAATGTGTAGAATTTTAAACATAACAATGAGCAGTAGACACAGAAGGATTGAAATTAAAATCTTGTAATCATGGCGTGATGGAGTGAGATACTGATGGGTTAATAATTCAACTTGCTTGAGCGGGCTACAACTAGCCTTAACGGTGTTTGTGGCATTGCCAATGCTTAGGGTTAGTTGACAATCATGGCTGGTTGGCGAATTAACATTTAATGGGTTGGAGCTAAAAAGATGGTTAGTTTTGATATAAATATCATAAGTTAGGCTTTGGCGTGGACGAAGATTGTTAATCTGCCAATAAATTGTCTGATCGCTATTGAGTGAATTGTTTAAAATATGAGCGTATTCAGCAATATCGCTTAAGTTAATTTTCACAACATCAGATAGTATTTCTTGAGATGTGTTTGTAGCGGTAATCGTGTATTTAAGGGATTGTCCAGGGTTAACATATAGAGGTGATTGAGTATTTGTAGTTGAATTTACAACGTTTATCTGAAACGCTAATGGTTGTGTTGTATTTAGAGCAACATTATTTAATAACAGATTGCCATTATTCAAAATTGTAAAATTATTACCATTGTGTCCATTAATGGCTAAACCATAGTATTGTTTTTGGCAGTGATGGGCATAGACTGCTAAATCGCGATTGATAGTAATTTGTCCAATATTGTTGAGCGGTGAAAAATTAATTTCCACGCAAGATGTCTGGATAGTTGGTGATTGCGCTAAAGTCATTTTAGTAACTGAGGTATTATTAATATTGAAATGCTGATAAATTCGCACTAATTCGGAATTGTCATTGATGCCATTAAAGAAGTTATTTTGCGAAAAATTGTTAATCTGCGAATCTTGATTGATGAGAAGATGGCGCGACAGGCTGGTGCTAGTCGGTTTAGTATTTAAACCAGGTGTATTTAGTGATAAATGGGAATTATTATTGACTGATATAGCCATGGCAATAATTAACAGATTTAGAACTACAAACAGAATAATTTTCAGATTGTTTGATCTGTCGTGTTTAATTTTTACATCATAAGCCGCTAAGTGCCAAACCATAGCTGGACTATAGGCTAAATGAGCGACTATTTTTCTAAAATTCATACCATTATCCTCAAAGATATGTTACCATAAGCGGTATAAGCTAGGCAAGACGCTTGAGCAATTATTAAATTTGGTTTATACTAGAGACTGAATTTTCAACAAAATATTGGGAAGTGAGGAGAAATGACCAAACAAAAAAGCGACAGTAGCTATGACAGCTCCCAAATTCAGGTGCTGGAAGGCTTAGAAGCAGTCCGTAAGCGTCCGGGAATGTATATTGGTAGCACCGGTTATGAAGGTGTGCACCACTTAATTAAAGAAATTGCTGACAACTCAATTGATGAGGTAATTGCTGGTTATGCTACAGAGGTTAAAATTACTTTATTGGCTGATGGTGGCGTGAATGTGATTGATAATGGTCGGGGTATTCCGATTGATAAACACCCAAAAACCGGTAAATCAACGCTAGAAACAGTTCTAACTGTCCTTCACGCTGGTGGTAAATTCGGTGGCGGTGGTTATAAAGTATCATCTGGTCTGCACGGCGTTGGTTCAAGTGTGGTCAACGCACTATCAACTCGCTTAATAGCTCGAGTGTTTAAAGATGGCTATGAATATGTTCAAGAATTTGAGCGCGGTGTGCCTCAGGCAGACATTAAAAAAGTCGGCAAAACTGATCAAACCGGTACATCAATTACTTTTTATCCAGATGGGGAAATCTTCTCAACGATCGAGTTGGACTATAAATGGGTCGTCAAATATATTCGTCATCAGGCTTACTTAACTAAGGGTACAAAACTATCAGTTCTCGAGGAAAAAGCTGGTAATCGCCAAGCTTTTTACTTTGAGGGTGGTATTAAAAGTTATGTGAAGCACCTCAACCGCGGTAAAGAAACAATTACTCCTGATATTTTCTATGTGGAAAGCCAAGTCGAAGATTCTGGCGTGGAAATTGCTTTGCAATATAACGACAGTTTTCTTGAGAACGTGCAGGCGTTTGCTAATAACGTCTTAAACCCTGATGGCGGTACTCATGTCACTGGTTTTCGGGCGGCGATGACCCGGATTATAAATGATTATGCCCGTAAAAATGGTTTGTTGAAAGAAAAAGAAGAAAGCTTAACTGGTGAAGACATTCGTGAGGGCTTAACGGCAGTTGTGCTTGTAAAACTACCAGATCCGCAATTCGAGGGTCAGACTAAAAATAAACTCGGCAATCCAGAGGTGCGTGGTTATGTTGAGCAGGTGATGGCTGAGTATTTTGGTTATTATCTTGAAGAAAATCCGGCTTCAGCCAAGAAGATGATTTCAAAATCGCTGATGGCAGCCCGAGCGCGCAAGGCAGCCCGAGCGGCTCGCGATAACGTGATCCGTAAAGGTGCACTGGATGGATTGAACCTACCAGGTAAGTTGGCGGACTGTTCAAGTAAAAACCCTGATGAATGTGAACTATATATTGTCGAGGGTGACTCGGCTGGCGGTTCGGCTAAATCTGGGCGTGACTCCAAGACGCAAGCTATCTTGCCATTACGTGGTAAGGTGCTAAATACTGAACGTGCTCGATTAGATCGTATGCTGGCTAACAATGAAATCGTTAGCTTGATTAAGGGTATGGGCGTGGGTATCGGTGAACAATTTGATATCTCAGGTTTGCGTTATAATCGCATTATTATCATGACCGATGCCGATGTTGACGGTTCGCACATCGCGACTTTGCTAATGACTTTCTTCTTCCGTTATATGCGTGAGGTAGTTGACCAAGGCCATATTTATCTGGCAAAACCGCCTCTGTACCTGATTCGTACTGGCAAAAATACGAAGTTTTATGCTTATAGCGATGAAGAACGTGACCAAATTATCGAAGATTTAATCCAAAAACGCATTGCTAACGGTGCACAAATTGATCCAAATGATGACCGTAACAAACAAGCTGGCGTGACCATGCTTCAACGTTACAAAGGTCTTGGTGAAATGGATGCGACTCAGCTCTGGGAAACAACCATGAACCCGGAAAATCGTGTGTTAGTACAGGTGACTGTCGAGGATGCTGAAAAAGCCGATGCAATCTTTACGAAATTAATGGGAGATGAGGCTTCTTTGCGCAAAAACTTTATTCAAAACCGCGCAAAATTCGTCAATCTAGAGGATTTGGATGTTTAATATGGAAGAGGATAAGAAAATGTCAACAGAAGCAGAAATTATCAATCAGCCAACTCACTCTCGAGTGATTGAGAATCGTACTCTTGAAAATGTCATGGAAGACAGCTTCTTGCGTTATTCAATGAGCGTGATTGTTGATCGTGCTTTACCAGATGTGCGTGATGGCTTAAAGCCAGTGCATCGTCGGATTTTATACTCAATGGAGCGCAATGGCTGGCGTTTTGGCACTAAATACACCAAATCAGCACGTATCACTGGTGATGTGATGGGTAAATATCACCCGCACGGTGATTCAGCGATTTATGACGCAATGGTGCGTTTGGCGCAAGATTGGAACCTGCGCTATACACTAGTCGATGGTCAGGGTAACTTTGGTTCAATGGACGGTGACCCAGCGGCGGCTTCGCGTTATACTGAGGCGCGCATGAGCAAAGCTGGTGGTGAACTCTTGGTTGATTTAGATAAAAATACTGTTGATTTTCGCGATAACTATGATGGTTCAGAGCGTGAGCCAGTTGTTTTACCAGCAAAATTACCTAATTTATTGCTAAATGGTCAAGTTGGTATTGCAGTCGGTATGGCAACCAGTATTCCAACTCACAACCTCAGTGAGGTAGTAGATGCAACAGTCGCTCTGATTGATAAACCAGAATCGACCGTTGATGATTTGATGAAGTTTATCAAAGGTCCAGATTTTCCAACTGGAGCGATTGTGTACGGTGGTGCGCCAATGAAGCAGGCTTATCTAACGGGTCGAGGTAGTGTAACGATGCGTGCGGTTGCTAACATCGAGGAGACGAAACGTGGTCGTCATCAGATCGTGGTGACGGAAATCCCGTATATGGTCAACAAAGCTTCTTTGATTGAAAAAATTGCTGAATTAGTTAAAGAGAAGAAACTGACCGCGATCAGTGACTTGCGTGATGAAAGTGCACGCGGTGTGGTGCGGGTGGTGATTGAGCTGAAAAAAGACGCTTATCCGAAAAAAGTCTTAAATCAACTCTATAAGATGACCCAATTACAGACAGCTTTTCACTATAATATGTTAGCCTTGGTGGATGGTTTACAGCCACGCGTGCTTGGTTTGGTGGATATTCTGAGCGAGTTCGTTAAACACCGTCAAAAAGTAGTACGTCGCCGCACTGAGTTTGAATTGCAAAAAGCTAAAGATCGTGCGCATATCTTAGAAGGTTTGAAAATCGCGCTTGATCATATTGATGAAGTGATTAAAACCATTCGTGCTTCCAAAAACGACGAGGAAACTGAGGCGAACTTGATTGCCAAGTTTGATTTATCGCAAATTCAAGCTCGAGCCATTATGGCGATGCAGTTGCGTCGCTTAAATGCGCTTAACCGTCAGGCAATTGAAGATGAATTAGCAGAACTTTTGAAACTAATCGGTGAATTAGAACGAATTTTGGCTGATGAAAACGAAATTTTGCGTATTATTAAAGAAGAATTACTAGAAATCAAAGAAAAATACGGTGATGAACGCCGTTCACAAATTATTAATCACGAACTTGGTAAATTCAGTGATGAGGAGTTAATTCCAGAAGAGCAATCGGTAATTATCCTGACTAGTGAGAATTACATTAAGCGAACTCTAATGAGTGATTATCGTCGCCAAAATCGTGGTGGTAAGGGCAAACGAGGTATTACGACTAAGGAACAGGATGTAATTGATCGGTTAGTGCCAGCAAGTACGCATGACTATCTATTGTTCTTTACTAACAGAGGTCGAGTGTTCCGCTTGAAGGCTTATGAAGTGCCGGCGGCTAGTCTAACAGCCAAAGGCGTAGCGGCGGTTAACTTATTACAACTTCAACCAGAAGAAAAAATCACCTCAATTATTCACTCGCCACGTAATGAAAATGAAAATGGCTATCTGTTTATGGCAACCACCAAGGGTGTTGTCAAAAAAACACCAATTGATAAATATGCGAATATCCGCACCAATGGTCTGATTTCCATTACTCTGGACGATGGTGACGAACTGCGCTATATTCGACGCACTAGCGGTAAAGATGAGCTGATTTTATCTACTTCAGCTGGTCAAGCCGTTCGCTTTGATGAAAATGATATTCGCCCAATGGGTCGTTCGGCGCGTGGTGTGCGGGGCGTCCGCCTCCGTCCAAATGATTGGGTGGTAGGTATGGATGTCATCTCTGATGCTTCGAAAAAGATCTTAGTCATTAGTAAGAATGGCTATGGCAAAATGACCAATGTTAATCTGTTCGCTGCTCATAAGCGGGGCGGGGTTGGCATCAAAGCTGCTACCGTAACGGCAAAAACCGGTCCAATTATTACCGCTCGAACTGTCTGTGATGATGCTGAAGAATTACTAATGATCTCTGAAAAAGGTCAGACCATCCGCGTTGGCATCAATGATGTCCCTTCGTTGGGTCGCACTACTCAGGGTGTACGGATTATGCGTCTGAACGATGGAGATGCAGTTGCTTCAATCGGCATTTTGATGAAAGAAGACGCTGAGATCAAAGAAGAAGATTAATATATCTATATAATAAATATAGTCAAAAAACCGCAAAATCCGCTATTTTCAGATGAAATAGCGGATTTTTTGAAAAAAGTACCAAAATCTTTGAAAAAAGTGTTGACTTTAATTTCTAAATGGTGTAGAATCTTAATCAGTCTTTTGTTTGTGCAATGCAAATAGGGAGAAACATTAACAATTTACTTGTGCAATTACATCGTCAGTCTATATGTTTACAATGTTTTTTAAACATTTTATTTTTATGGAGAGTTTGATCCTGGCTCAGGATGAACGCTGGCGGCGTGCCTAACACATGCAAGTCGAGCGGCAGCGAGTTTTACACTAAGTTCTGGAAGATATTCGAGAATTTTGTGTAAAATGTCGGCGAGCGGCGGACGGCTGAGTAACGCGTGGGAACATACCCCAAAGTGAGGGATAACTGCCCGAAAGGGTGGCTAATACCGCATATGATCTTCGGATTAAAGCATTTATGCGCTTTGGGAATGGCCTGCGTCGGATTAGGTAGTTGGTGAGGTAAAGGCTCACCAAGCCGACGATCCGTAACTGGTTTGAGAGGATGACCAGTCAGATTGGAACTGAGACACGGTCCAGACTCCTACGGGAGGCAGCAGTGAGGAATCTTCCACAATGGGCGAAAGCCTGATGGAGCAACGCCGCGTGAAGGATGAAGGCCTTCGGGTTGTAAACTTCTTTTATGAGTGAAGAATATGACGGTAACTCATGAATAAGCACCGGCTAACTACGTGCCAGCAGCCGCGGTCATACGTAGGGTGCGAGCATTATCCGGAGTGACTGGGCGTAAAGAGTTGCGTAGGCGGTTTAATAAGTGAATAGTGAAACCTGGTGGCTCAACCATACAGACTATTATTCAAACTGTTAAACTCGAGAGTGGTAGAGGTAACTGGAATTTCTAGTGTAGGAGTGAAATCCGTAGATATTAGAAGGAACACCAATGGCGTAGGCAGGTTACTGGACCATTTCTGACGCTAAGGCACGAAAGCGTGGGGAGCGAACTGGATTAGATACCCAGGTAGTCCACGCCGTAAACGATGGATACTAGCTGTTGGAGGTATCGACCCCTTCAGTAGCGAAGCTAACGCGTTAAGTATCCCGCCTGTGGAGTACGGCCGCAAGGCTAAAACATAAAGGAATTGACGGGGACCCGCACAAGCGGTGGATCATGTTCTTTAATTCGATGATAAACGAAGAACCTTACCAGGGTTTGACATCCCGAGAAGATTTACGAAAGTAGATTGTGCCTTTTGGAACTCGGTGACAGATGATGCATGGCCGTCGTCAGCTCGTGTCGTGAGATGTTTGGTTAAGTCCATCAACGAGCGCAACCCTTGTGAATAGTTGAATTTTTCTATTCAGACTGCCCCGGCAACGGGGAGGAAGGAGGGGATGATGTCAGGTCAGTATTTCTCTTACATCCTGGGCTAGAAACGTGATACAATGGCAAGTACAATGCGCAGCGAAGCCGCGAGGTGAAGCAAATCGCACCAAAGCTTGTCCCAGTTCGGATTGGAGGCTGAAACTCGCCTCCATGAAGTCGGAATCGCTAGTAATCGCAGGTCAGCAAACTGCGGTGAATACGTTCCCGGGTCTTGTACACACCGCCCGTCAAGCCATGAAAGTGACCAACACCCGAAGTCCGATTCGTCGGCCTAAGGTGGGGGGCATGATTGGGGTTAAGTCGTAACAAGGTATCCGTACCGGAAGGTGCGGATGGATTACCTCCTTTCTAGGGAGAAATCAGGGGCTTGTCTGGTAAAACAGATTGGCTACCCAGGTCGGTCCGATTATTATGAAAAGCTTGCATAATAATCATAACGGATTTAAGCTAAAACTTTGTATAGACAAGATGAATTGCACAAGTAAATTGTTAAAAACTAAAAAATCACTCTTTCGGGAGTGATTTTTTAATGATTGTGGTTAATGAATTAATGTTTTTATAAAAATTAGCGACCAAAACGGAAGAAAGTATCAATAAAAATACCCAGAATGATCGTATGAATATTGAGCATCACTAGGATACTGATGCCAAGTGCGACTAATCCCCATTTTTTATATCGTTCATAATCCGAGAGGCCAGCTCCGATATTGTCAGCAACCTTACGGTGATAACCGACAAATAAAGCGCTAAGAATAGTCAGTACCACCCCAAGCATAAAAGTTCCAAAACTAAATTTTTCCATATTTTTAATTATATACTTGCAAAACTAAAAAATCTAGTGTAAAATACTTACTAGTCTTTGCTATGGGGCGTTAGCTCAGTTGGCTAGAGCACCTGCTTTGCAAGCAGGGGGTCCAGGGTTCGAGTCCCTGACGCTCCACCATAATCAAAAGACGGGCGGTTAGCTCAGCTGGTTAGAGCGCGTCTCTGATAAGGACGAGGTCGGAGGTTCAAGTCCTCCACCGCCCACCATGTAAACCCCACTATGGGGATTTTTATTTTTTAACTTTAAAATACCCCATTGATGGGGTATTTTAAGCGAATTATGCGATAGTTATCGTTTGTGCTCAAGTTTTTGATTTAATTTATTGATTTCATTGATTAATCGAACAGAGGTTTCTGCGGAAGCTTTAGTATTTTCTTGTTCGAGCGTTGCTACTTGGTGGATTTTGTAAGTTAAAAACCCTAGCCATGCCAAGATCATAATCAGTAAGACTATTAAGATGGTTTTTTGATAATTATTATTGTTTTTCATATTTTAAGCCTTTCGTTATTATTATTATTATTCATTAAAATACCAAAAAACACAAGCTTATTCTTAAGATTGGATTCACATGATAAATAAGAGGATAAAGACTGGCTAACTCTTTAGATGAAGTGATTAGTAAAAATTACAACAAAAATTATCAAAAAAAGTCTTGCAATTATTTTTACAGCGGGGTATAATACCTACTAGCTTTTGAGATAAGTTCGCCCAATTACCACTAGAACCTCTATCCGCACTATAATTTATAAAAAAGGACTTTACAAAATATTTAAAATGTGCTATAATCCACAAGAGTTGTGATGTAGTGCACAATTTGAAGAGTATATTAGCTATAATCTAAACGGTTGTAGTTAATCTATTCTCCAAAGTGAAGAATGGGAATATGAAGTTTAACAATTTGGATGAGAAAAATTTTCAATCTTAAAATAATATATTTTAAGGACATATGAGTAAATGACGACGGCTTAATTGGTAATAACCAATTATTAGTCAAAGTCAATGCATAAAAAGTTACTCAAGAGCATACAATGGATGCCTAGACATATATTACCGAAGAAAGACGTGTGAGACTGCGATAAGTCTTGGGGAGCTGTCAAAAAAGCTGTGATCCAGGAATTTCTGAATGGGGAAACCTAATATGAGTAATGTCATATTGTTATTGTCTGAATACATAGGGCAATAGACGGGAACCGACTGAACTGAAACATCTTAGTAGGTCGAGGAAGAGAAAATAACCAATGATTTTCGGAGTAGTGGCGAGCGAAACGGAAATAGTCCAAACTTTTTAGGTTTTTGTGTATTAATTTATACAAATAAGCTGATAGGCGAATATCTAAAAGGGGTTGTGAGAAATTTGATACCAAGTCAGTTAATTCGAAATTCGAGTTCACTGATTTGTGACCACGGGCTATCAACTGTGGTGTAAGGTAAAAAAATCGGCGTAGTTAGCAGAATCGTTTGAATGGCGAGTCAAAGAGTGTGAGAACCACGTACGCGAAAACGACGCTGACCTTATTTCAAGTTATCTCGAGTAGGGCGAGGCACGAGAAACCTTGTCTGAAGCCGGCAGGACCACCTGCCAAGACTAAACATAATATATGATCGATAGTGAACTAGTACAGCGATGGAAAGGTGAAAAGAACCCCGGGAGGGGA
>CAUPYP010000003.1:0-126998 GCA_963516005.1 uncultured Candidatus Saccharibacteria bacterium
CCACCATGAAGTTTGAAGTAGTGGGGAATTAAGGGAAGAAAAAACTCCGATTAGCACTCTTGCTATTCAAGTGCTAATTGTGCTAAAATAACACTATGGCAAAACAAGACTATTATGAAGTTTTAGGCGTTGATAAAAACGCTTCTGATGATGAAATTAAGAAAGCTTTTCGTAAGGCGGCGGTCAAACATCACCCTGATAAAGGTGGTGATGAAGCCAAGTTTAAAGAAATTAACGAGGCCTACGAAGTTTTAAAAGACAAGGATAAACGTCAGCGCTATGACCAATTCGGTCACGCTGGGGTCGGTAATGATGGTGGTGGTTTCTCAGGCAATCCGTTTGAAGGATTTTCGGGATTTGGTGGGCAAAACGTCCATTTTGACTTCGGTGGTGGTGATTTTGGTGATATTTTCTCGAGTTTTTTCGGTGGCGGACGCGAAGCTAGTCGCGAAAAACGTGGTCGTGATGTTGAAGTACGTTTGGATTTAGAGTTCACTGAAGCGGTCTTCGGTGTTGAGAAAAAAATCGAGATTGAAATCGAAGATACTTGTGACCACTGTAAAGGTTCGGGCGCTGAGCCGGGCTACGGTCATTCGACTTGTCCTACCTGTAAGGGCGCTGGCCAGATTAATCAACCAATTCGCACATTGTTTGGCGTAATCAACCAAACACAGACTTGTCCGACTTGTCACGGTACTGGCAAGGTTCCCGAGAAAAACTGCTCAGTTTGTGGTGGTAAAGGCACACGCCTCACCTCCAAGGTGATTAAAATTAAAATCCCAGCGGGAATCAGTGACGGCTCAACGATTCGTTTGCGTGGTCGAGGTGAAGCTGTAGCTGGTGGTGAATTTGGTGATCTATATGTGCATATCAACGTGAAATCACATAAAAAATTCACACGCGAAGGCAACATTATATTATCGCGTGAGGAAATTGATATGGTTGATGCGGCGCTGGGCACAGTGATTGATGTTGAAACGGTGGACGGTGTAATCCAGATGAAAGTGCCAGCTGGTACACAATCGGGCGATGATTTTAAACTCTCAGGTCATGGTGTGCCGAGCCCAAATTCTGATCGACGCGGTCCACATATTGTTAATATTGTTGTTAAAACCCCAACGCGTCTCAGTAAGAAGCAAAAAGAACTATTAGAACAGTTTAAAAAAGCTCAACGTAAGGGATTTTTCGGTTGACTTTTTAGCTAAAAAATTGTATAATCCACAGCGATATTAATTAATTTTAGCTGAAAGGGTGCATTGAGTGGTTATGGATAAACGAACGCCAATTTTGGGATTTTTTCGCGAAAGAAATGACACTGAAGAATTTAAGTTTAAAGCGCCATTTTATCAACAAGCTTATCATGAACTGTTAGAAATGCTTGAACAGCGAGGCATTTATGTGGCGGTTCTGATGGGGCAGTCGAGCTATCTAGGTCAGGGGCGTTTTGCGAAGCATTGGGTGCAGGTTAAACGTGATGGACAATGGGTGTTTGAAAAACGCGGTCCAATTACGCCAGATATTGTTTGGGTTAAAGATCAGTTCGTGGCTGATGACGCCTTGCAAATTAACTCGGCACAATTTCGACAAGTTTGTTCGGATAAAAACTTATCTTATGACTTATTGCAACAATTTCAGCCCCGTAGCTTAGTTGTAAATAATCAAGCGGAGCTGGAGCGAGCGGTGGCCGATTTACCAGGTGAGATGGCAGTGGTCAAGACACCAACTGGCAACTCTGGTCTCGGCGTGTTTGTTGGTTTGAAGCAGGATTTTAATTACACTGAGTTTAATAAACCGTTTCCACTACAGGTTCAGGAGTTTATTGAGACTGAAGGTGGGATTCCTGGCATCGTTGAAGGTCGGCATGATTTTCGGGTAGTGACTATGAATGGTGAGGCGATTGTCGCGACACTGCGCACTCCACCACAAGATGGTTTTAAGTCAAATATTGGCTACGGCGGATTTACTCGTCTAGTGGACGTGAGCGAAATTCCAGCGGATTTAAAAGAGCTGGTTGCACAAATCGATGCTAAATTAGCAACGATTAGCACTGAACGATTTTATTCGGCTGATTTTGGTTTGACTAGTCAAGGTTGGCGGTTGTTCGAAGTTAATGCTATGCCAGGTACGCTTAACCGCGAGCGAGGTGAGCCAGCAGTTTATTACCAGCAAAAACTAGTTGAATTTCTCGCGTCAGTGACGGAACGGGCGATGGCTAAAGCGAGCCCCTCTCAGCGCGTAATTGGTCGTTCAGAACGGATTGAGTTGGTTGATTTTAATCTTAATAATCTGCCAGCAAAAATTGACACCGGGGCGTATAGCTCATCAATTGATCACTTGCGGGCGAAGCTAGTGGAGCGTGATGGGCGACAAGTGTTGGAATTTGTATTGCTTCGTCCAGAGCGACCGGGCTATACCGGTGAGCTACTCACTACCGAACAATTCGAAATGACTGAAGTTAAAAACTCTAACGGTTGTGAAACACGGTTTGTGATTTTTGCGGATATTAAAGTCGGTGATTTTGTGAAAAAATGTCGTTTAACCCTAGCTAATCGGGCTCATTTGCGTTATCCAGTGCTAATTGGTCGCCGATTTTTGCGGGAAGCGAACATGTTAGTTGATGTTAATAAAGGTCAGGGTTTGCCTGATGATGAAGAAGAAAGGAGAATTTGATGAAAATCGCTATTTTATCAAATGGCCCAGAAAACTACTCGACAATGCGTTTAGTCGAAGAAGCGCAGTTGCGGGGACATGAAGTTGAAGTAATCGCTTATAAAGATTGCTACATTTCAATTGAATCAGGGCAAAATCAGGTTTACTATGACGGCGAGCCAATGGGTAAGTTTGATGCGGTGATTCCACGAATTGCTTCGCATATGACACGCTATGGTACAGCAATTGTCCGTCAGCTTGAAATGCAGGGTGAATATAGTTTGTCGCGTTCGCTGGCGATTACGCGAGCTCGTGATAAACTGCGCTCGATGCAGTTGCTGGCGAAGGCTGGGGTTGGTATTCCAAAAACTGTGGTCTCGCGTAACACGGCCGATATTGATGACTTGCTCGATCAGTTGGGCGGTACGCCAGTGATTATTAAATTAGCACGTGGCACACACGGTAACGGTGTAGTCTTAGCCGAGACCAAAAAAGCCGCCAAATCGGTGCTTCAAGCCTTTTATCTGACGAACGATAATGGTACGAACATTCTGTTGCAGGAGTTTATTAAAGAATCAGCTGGCACGGACATTCGTGCTTTTGTGGTTGGTTCGCGCGTGGTAGCTAGTATGCAACGTAAGAGCTTGGATGATGATTTTCGCTCAAATCTACATAAAGGCGGTCAGGGTACAGCCATTAAATTAACTCCTGAAGAAAAGCGCATGGCAGTGAAAGCAGCTAAAATTATGGGACTAAGCGTGGCGGGCGTTGACCTGATGCGTTCAGAACGTGGTCCGTTAGTGCTAGAAGTGAACGCTTCGCCAGGATTCGGCATTGAAAAAATCACCGGTCGCAATGTCGCTGCCAAGATGATTGAATACGTTGAACAAAACGCCAAGCGGGGCAATAAACGCGACAAAATTGGCGCTTAATTAGTTTTTTGTAAATCAACCTTAATACCGCTCGCTTCTGGGCGGTATTTTGGTGAGTTGAAAAATAAGGCGCTGGTTTGCTGTTTTGGGCGGAATCTGGTATAATCTAGAGTAGGAGTGTTTGAGTGGTTATCACCCACGATTGTTTTTTTCGAGAAAAACAAGCACTGTCGGCAGAAAAGTTTTTAATTTAAAACCGAGTAGATCCGACCGCCTGACCGCGATAAGGTTGAATTAAGCGCTAAAAGAAATTATTCTAAAACTCTTTTGGAAACGAGATGGTACCGCCCACCTGGGTTCTCGATTACCAAAGGAGTTTTTTGTATTTAAGAAAGGATGTCGACAATGAACGCGCAACAAAACATGATTTTATCTCCAAAAACTATCACGCTCTCCGGATCGATTAAATTCGTTGATGTGATGGATCGAATTGCTGAGCAATTAGAGTCGGCGGGTTTTGAAGTACTGCATCCGGTGGCGTCTGGCGAGCCGGAATTTGCGGTGGACGCTGAGCGTGCGAAGGCGATTCGGCATCGTTTAATCAAAGAGCATTTGGCGAAAATTGATCAGTCGGTGGCAGTTTTGGTAGTTAATCCACCGAAAAATCAGATTGATAATTATATTGGTGTGAGTACGCTGGGTGAGATGATGTATGCGTTTGGCACGAATAAGCCGATTTTTATCTTGAATCAGTTACCAACTGAGCTTGACTATGCGGTGGATTTGGCGGCACTGGAGCCGATTGAATTAAAGGGTAATTTAACAAAACTAATCACTGATTTGGGAGTTTGTCATGGCTAGTTCGCAAGCATTTATTGAGTATCTACAGGAACAATTGACGGGCTGTGGTGCGGGCGAAATATATTGTCGCAAAATGTTCGGCGAATATGGCATTTATTGCGATGGCGTGTTTTTTGGATTGGTGTGCGATGATCAGTTTTTTGTCAAAATCACAGAAGCTGGCAAGGCAATTTTAGGCGAAAAATATCCGACTGGGTTGGCATATGGCGGCGCTAAAACACCGATGTTTAAAATTGATGATTTTGAAGATTATGATGTAATGTATCAGCTGATTCAGGCGACTTGTGTCGAGTTAATAAAGAAAGGTAATGGCAATGAAGGAGACGCACAATGATTAATAAAAACATGTTATTTGAGATGGTCGCAGGGTTAAATTTACCAGCGGATCAGTATGCCGTGTTCGGTAGTGGTGTTTTGGTGGCTTATGATTTGAAAGACCAAGCTAATGATATTGATTTAATTATCACTGAAGCCTTGTTCCAACAGTTGGTGAGCGACCCCAACTGGCAGGCAATAACTTATAATCATGGCGAGCCGGGTGTTAAGCATCGAATTTTACCGATTGAAGCCTTTTTTGCCTGCGTGATAATTCCAGGTTGCGATCAGGCTGGGATTGAGCGTCTCATTGCGGAAGCAGTTGAATTAGACGGTATAAAATTCACGACTTTGGAAAATACATTAGCTTGGAAAAAAGCTTTTGATCGACCAAAAGATCGAGCAGATGTCATGTTAATTGAGCGATATTTAGAGCAAAAACCAGTTATTAAATCATCTTTTGTTTATAATGATCAGAAGATTGATGTTAAATGGTTTGATGTTGATAAAAAGGATGAAATTCCTGACCGGCCGTGGCAACAAATCTATGTAATTGGTGATGTTGGTGGCAAAGTGCCGGTGGTTTATTACGCTCACGGTCGAGAAAATTTACCAGGCGGACATACCGAGCCGGGTGAAACACTGGAACAGACGCTATATCGCGAGGTACAAGAAGAATTAAATATGCGCGTGATTAAGTGGCAGCTGATTGGCTATCAGGTGTTAACCAACCCTGATGGCAAAGTGGATTATCAATTTCGGGCAGTGGCCAAACTTGAAAAACTCGGTGAATTTGCGGGTGATGTCGGTGGTTCAGTGATTGGTTATCGCTTGGTGGATATTGATGAAGTTAATCAGCGCATCGGTTATGGTGATGTCGGCGAGCATATGATAGAGCGAGCGAAAAATTGGTTAAACCACAATAAATAATTTCAAATTATAATAAAAGGAGCAAAAAATGAATATTCGCAAAATGACAATTGATGATTATCAACAAGTTTATGACTTGTGGATGGCGTGTGATGGAGTCGGCTTAAACGATATTGACGATTCACGTCAGGGCATAGAGCGGTTTTTAAAACGCAATCCAGAAACTTGCTTCGTCACTGAGGAGGATGGTAAAGTTGTCGGCGTGATTATGGCTGGGCACGATGGCCGACGTGGATTTATTTATCATGCAGCGGTTGATCCTGCCTATCGTCGCCAAAAAATTGGTCATAATCTTGTCAATCGGGCGCTTGAGGCGATTCGTAATGAGGGTATCGCAAAAGTGGCGCTGGTGGTGTTCAACGATAATGATGCTGCGAATAAGTTTTGGGAAAAACAAGGCTTCGATATGCGTGGCGATTTAGTTTATCGCAATAAGCCATTGATGGATTTAAAAAAGGTGAAATAGGAAGCAATATGAAATTTAAAGCTAATAGTCGCCGGCGGGTACTAGAATACGAAAAAGCGCTTTTGGATTTTTGGAAGCGATGGTATCGCTCGCTTGGGTCTTCGATCGCTAAAGGGATTGTTTATGAATAAAATAGTTATGAGCAGTGCCACAAAATCAAGTAGCGATTTCGGCGCTAATCTTCGGATAATTACCGATCGGGATTTTGACAAGCAAGCGCCAGAATTTGATCAAGGACGAGCTTGGGTGCGACGAGCTGTGCAGGCAGTATTAATTAACGATCGAGCTCAAATTTGTTTGATGTATTCCCAGAAGTTTAAATATTATAAATTGCCAGGCGGCGGTATTCAGGATGGTGAAACGCATGCCGAAGTGTTAAAACGAGAACTGTTAGAGGAAGTTGGGGCGCGGGCGGAAATTTTAGACAAAATTGGTCAAATCGAAGAGCGTCGAGTATTGAGCAATTATATGCAACAATTTTCTTATGCCTATGTGGCGAAAGTGATTGGTAAAATTGGCGAAAATCATCTTGAACAAGACGAAAAAGATGAACAACTTGCGCCGATATGGGTTGATCTAGATGAAGCAATTCGCCTGATGCCTACGGGTAATGTTGAAACAGATCGTGGGGTGAGTCAACGATTTATGGCTTTGCGTGACGAGATATTTTTAAAAGAATATAAAAAAATAAAGGAAAAAGGAGATTAATTATGAAATTTAAAGCTAATAGTCGCCGGCGGGCGCTAGAATACGAAAAAGCGATTTTGGATTTTTGGAAAGAAAATAAGGTGTTTGAACAATCGGTGGAGCGACGCTCGCCAGATAATGCCTATGTGTTTTATGACGGTCCACCATTTATCACTGGCGTGCCACATCACGGCACACTGCTGAGTTCAATTATTAAAGACGTGGTGCCACGCTACTGGACGATGCAAGGTAAGCGCGTCGAGCGCGTTTGGGGCTGGGACTGTCATGGTTTGCCAGCGGAAAACTTCGTTGAAAAACAGCTCAATATCGTTGACCGTCGCCAGATTGTGGCGCGTGCTGATGACCCGGTACCGCTTGATAAAGATGGCAATGCTTTGCCAACTATCAGCCTCGAAACTTACATCACTAAAGCGCGCGAATCGATGGTTGCTAATTCCGAAACTTGGGAAGGGGTAATTGATCGCATTGGTCGCTGGGTAGATTTTAAAGGTGCTTATCGGACCATGGATAAAAACTTCATGGAGAGCGTCTGGTGGGCGTTTCAACAGTTATACGAAGCGGGCAAAATCTACGAAGGCGAAAAAGTATTGATGTATGATACTAAGTTTGCTACCCCGGTGAGTAAGGCTGAAGTGACGATGGACAACGACGCCTACCAAACAGTCACCGACCCGAGTGTCTATGTGAAGTTTAAATTATTATCAGCATCGGCTGATCAGATTTCTTCGGATCGCTCCTCAAGCCTATCTTCACAGGATTCGTCGCTGTATTCTCGTAGCGACTCGAAATACTCCTCAGAAACAGATTCAGCCGATGTGTACGTTTTAGCCTGGAGTACCACGCCGTGGACGTTGCCAGCCAACTTGATGCTGGCGGTTAATCCAGAGTTGACTTATGCGGAAGTGCTGGTTGATGGTGAACGACTAATTTTAGCAAAAAATGCCATTGAGCAGGTTTTGACCGATGAAAAACATCACCTGCTCGAGTACGAATTGGTCCGTGAGTTTCCGGGCAGTGAATTAGCGGGACGAGCTTACCAACCGCTTGATACGGGTTCGACTTGGCCAAATCACCCCGCTGTACACCACATTTATTCGGCTGATTTTGTGGCCAGCGATTCAGGTACTGGCATCGTCCATATTGCGCCGGCTTATGGTGAAGACGACTTCGTACTGGCGAAACAACACGGCGTGGGTGCTTTTCATGTGATTGATGATAACGGTTATTATTTTGACTCCAATTATAAAGGTTTGGAAGTCTGGGACAATAACAAATTTATCGCTAAGGATCTAAAAGAAAAGGGGATCGTTTGGAAAATCGACTACATTCGCCACGAATATCCGTTCAATCCACGTTCAAAACAGCGGATTATGTATCGGGCAATTCCGTCGTGGTTTATGGATATTGAACATCAAAAACCGTTGATGCTGGAAGAAAACGAGCATATTAACTGGTTCCCAGCGCACTTAAAACATGGTCGGTTCGCCAAAAATATCGATCAAGCACCAGATTGGAACTTATCGCGTGACCGTTTCTGGGCGACAGCGATGCCAGTTTGGAAATCAGCATCGGGTAAGATTAAAGTCGTCGGTTCTTATGCTGAATTAAAAGAGCTATCGGGTATTGAGCTGGAGGACTATCACCGACCATGGGTGGATGAAATTACCTTTGAAATTGATGGTGAAAAATATACCCGCATTGATAAAGTGCTGGACTGTTGGTTTGAGTCGGGCTCAATGCCGTTTGCTCAGCTTCATTATCCGTTTGACAATAAAGAAAAATTTGAGAAGAATTACCCAGCTGACTTTATTGTGGAATATGTCGGGCAGGTTCGAGCTTGGTTTTACTATGTCCATGCCGTCAATACCGCACTGGCGGAAATTGGGGCGTTTGGTGATAATTTGCAACATAAAAACGCCTTTAAAAACGTCATTACTACCGGAGTAGTGGCGGGTAATGACGGTCGCAAAATGTCCAAATCGCTCGGTAATTTCACTGATCCGAATGAGTTGATGGACAAGTTTTCGGCTGATAGTTTGCGTTTCTTACTGATTCAGTCGCCACTGCTGAACGGCGAGGATTTTGCCTTGCTTGATAAAGATGTGGCTGATGTGGCGCGCAAGCTGACGATGATTTGGAATATGTATGATTTCTTCACAATGTATGCCGAGGTTGATGACTGGGAATTCGATGGACAATTAGTTGATCCATTGACAACTGATTTGAAAAACCCACTTGATCGTTGGGTGGTGTCGCGAGTCCATCAACTCCGCAACCAAATCACCGACAATATGAATGTTTATGACATTCCGCATGCGGTTGAGGATGTGCTGTTGTTTATTGATGATGCCTCAAACTGGTTTGTGCGTCGGTCGCGTCGTCGTTTCTGGAAGAGCGAGGACGATACTGATAAACACCAAGCTTACCAGACTTTGCACTATGTTCTGAGCTATTTAGCATTGATTTTAGCGCCGTTTGTGCCGTTTTTGTCTGAAGAATTGTGGCAAAAAATGGTTGGTGGTGAGTCGGTTCATCTCCAAAACTGGCCACGGGTGGGTCAAATTGATGAACAAATTGTGGCTGATATGGCGGAACTGCGCGGTTTTGTGAATGAAGCTTTGGCGTTACGCGCCAAGGCTGGTGTTAAGATTCGTCAACCGCTATCCGAGGTGGTCTTGCCGCGCTCAGCTGATGGCGTGGAATGGTTCAGTGACATTCTGCTTGAAGAGTTGAATGTTAAGCGAGTTAGCTGGCAGGCGGAATCTTCGGCGATTGCGCTGGATCTGACAATTACACCGGACCTTAAGAACGAAGGCCTGGCGCGTGAAGTAATTCGGGCTGTCCAAAATGGTCGCAAAAAAGCTGGACTTAATGTTGATGACCGTATTAATCTGGCATTGATGAGCGATGATTCAGTTCTTACTCAGGCGATTACTCAGTTTAAAGATGAGATTTATGCCGAAACACTAGCGATTGGCGAGCAAATTGCTCAGGCTGATGCCTATGATGAAATGGTTCAAGTCGAAAAAATGAACTTGGCCTTCAAGTTGGAAAAAGCTTCAGTTTAAATCCTAAAGATGATATAATAAATTAGAAAATTGAGGGCAGAGTGACGGGTTTTTAGTCTCAATTATATCATCAGGAGCATAATTAATCATGGATGAGAATGACAAAGATTTATTTCGGCCGAAGTTTTTATTTAAACAAACTTTAGCTAATCTCAAAAAATGGGGCAATCGTTTGCCAAAAACACCACTCGAGCCGACTAGGCGAGATTCGGTGACTTTTATTGGTCATTCAACACTAATGTATGATCTGGACGGCGTGAAAATTATCACCGATCCATTGCTATATAATCAGATTAAACACATTCGTAAAAACACGCCGATTGCCCGCGAGACTATCCCTCGGCAGTTTGATTTGATTTTGTTGACGCATTTTCATATGGATCATTTTCACTATCCATCACTGAAACTGCTGGATAAAACTGCTCATGTAATCGCTCCGCATGGTGCGAAAACTAAACTCAATAACCTCGGTTTTGATAGCGTCGAAGAGATTGCAATTGGACAAGAAGTTGAGTTTCGTGGCTTAAAAATTACTGCTGTGGAGTGCAACCATGACGGTCGGCGTTATTACAGTGGTCCGAAGCGAGATACGCTCAGCTATGTGATTGCCTCATCACAATTTAAACTGTTTTCGTGTGGCGATACGGCGTTTACTCATAAATTTGACAATATCACATGTGATATAGCGTTTATGCCGGTTGGCTGTTATACACCAGTGCAGTTGCAGGATCGTCACTGTTCGCCAGAGCAGAGTTTTAAGATGTTTCAGGCGATGGACGCAAAAGTGTTCGTGCCAATTCATTTTGGCACGCTGCAACTAGCGCTTGATAACGAACTTCACACCTTGAAGCGGATTACCGACCTCCAACAGATTCATCCTGAGGTAAAAATGCTAGAAATTGGCAAAAATTATCCACTTAGTCAGATTTTACGATAGGGCAGTGGGGCGATCTTGCGAAAATCCGCTGGAGGGGCTTACTCCTGGCGGATTTTTATACAAAACTACTAGCTGACAAAGCTAATTAATAGTGCTACAATAAAAATAATTAAACGAAAGGTAGGAAAATGGAATTTATAATTATTGTAATCATTCTGGTGATGTTGATCTCGGGATGCTTGCGTATCGTTAACCAAAACGAGCGTGGCGTAGTGATGACATTGGGTAAATTTACCGGTGTTAAAGAGCCGGGTTTGAACTTTTTAGTTCCGGGCATTCAGGTGATGTACAAGGTAGATATTCGTACTAAAACCGCTGATGTGCCAAATCAAGAAGTCATCACCAAGGATAATATTCCAGTGCAAATTAACGCTGTGGTGTATTATCGAATTCAGGATGCTGGCAAGGCGATTCTTGAGGTGGAAAACTTTATGCATGCAGTGGCACAATTAGCACAAACTACCATGCGTAATGCTGTCGGTGAGCGGACTTTGGATGAATTATTGTCAAAACGCGAAGAAATTGCCGAAAATATCAAAGAAATCCTCGATGTTAAAACCGATCCATGGGGTATTGATGTCGAGATTTTGGAATTAAAAGACGTTTCAATTCCAAACGACCTGAAGCGCACTATCTCGAAAGTCGCAGAAGCTGAGCGTGAGAAAAAAGCGGTGATTATCAACTCAGAAGGTGATAAAATTGCCGCTGCTAACTTGGCGGAGGCGGCTCGCACGCTGAACTCCGCGCCAGGCGCAATGCACTTGCGTACTTTGCAATCGATTAATGACTTGTCGAGCGACCAATCAAATACAATTATTTGGATGATTCCAACTGAAGTACTTGATGCGGTTAAAGGCTTCGGCGAAAAAATGCGCCAATAATTTTAGACGATATAGTTATTAACTAAAATTAAAACCAGCCTCTGCATTGTGGGGCTGGTTTTTGTGCTATAATAAGCTTATGATTTACGGTGGTTTATTATTGCTAATGTTAGGGTTGATTTATATTACTAAACGCTCAATCTCTCAGGCGTTAGTGGTGTTAATGGCTACTTCGGTGTTGGCTGGGTTGGTGACGGCTGATTTAGCTAATTTGGTCGTTAGTATGTCGTCGAGTTTACCGCGAGCCTCGGTGACTGCGGTGGTGCGACTCGCTATTTTACTCTTGCCGATGCTGGTGGTATTAATGCGTGCGCCGAAGATCAGTCGAGATTTATTATTTAAACTTGTCGATAGTGCGCTAATAACAGCGGTGATTATTATTTTGGCGGGCTCAACTGTGGCGAGCGTTATTAAACTCGATAGCTGGTCAGTCCAGGCTCAAACTGTGATTATGCAAAACTCCAAATGGTTGTTAATTGGGGCAGGGCTTTATGGTTTTTATGGCTTGTTAAAAAAGTCAGAAGACGCTTAAAACTTGAATTTAACAGATAAGCTGTGTATAATTTAGGTTAAATTTAAATAAAATTAAACGAAAAGTAGGTATCATGGCAGGACATAGTAAATGGGCACAAATCAAGCGCCAAAAAGGCGTGAATGACGCGAAACGCGGAGCGATTTTTACTAAAATTGGTAATCAGATTGCGATTGCAGCGCGTGGTGGAACTGATCCGCTGACTAACTCGGCGCTGGCGATGGTGATTGAAAAGGCCAAACAAGCCAATATGCCAAAAGCCAACATTGAAAAGGCGATTGCGCGGGTGGCTGATAAAAATGCCGCTCAACTCGAGGAGATTATTTATGAAGGATATGGTCCAAACGGAGTGGGATTTGTGATCGAAACTGCTACCGATAACCGCAACCGAACTTTGCCAGAGGTGAAAACTGCGCTTACTAAAAACGGTGGACGCTTTGCCGACCCAGGCAGTGTGCTGTTTCAGTTTAAACAAAAAGGCGTATTAATGACTGCAGGCTTGACTGAGGATCAGATGCTGGAGATTCTAGACGCAGGGGCGCTTGATATCAAGGATGAGGGCGAAGAGTTCGTGATTTATACCGAACCACGTGATATGCTGGCAGTAAAAGCTAAGGTGGAAGAGCTAGGTGTTGAGCTCAAGCAAGCTGAGCTTGAATACGTGGCAGATAATCTAATTGCGATTACTGATGATGAATCCGCACAAAAAATCCTAAAAATCATGAACGCAATTGATGACCTAGATGATGTGGTCAATGTCTATACGAACGCAGATCTGAATTAATTCTTAATCGCTCGGTTAAACGCCGAGTGATTTTTTTAAAAAAATCAACGAAAGGGTGGCGATGCAACAAAAATTAACGAGAATTATATATGGATTAGTGGGTGCTTTGGTGGGGTGGATGTTGATAACAACGCCCGTGCTAGCTAGCGATGGAAAGATAAAAACCGACACATCAAAAGATCAGTCGGCGACTCAGCAGGTGATTGATTTACGAATCATCAAAGTCCAAATCAAACATGGTAATCTTAAAAATAATCAGTTCGTGGTACTTAAAAATTACGGCGTGCCAGTGAAGCTCGGTGATTTGAAATTGCGATTTCTGACTGGCGACTCCCCTGTCGTCAAGAGGGAAGTGGTGCTGGGTGAATTGCAGCTTAGCAAAACTAACACTCAGCTAGCGACTGGTGAAGTGTTGATTCTAGTTAATAATCTGGAACTGGCGAAGAATTTTCTGAATTTACAAACCAATTTGGTTCAGTGTTTAAGTAATTGTCATTCGGCTGAACCTTGGTTGGAGCTGGGTAAGGCGGGGACTAAACAGCAACTCCAAGTTATCTATCAGTCGACGAATCAGGTTATTGCTCAGTTTAATTATCTGAAAACTGCGCCGAATGCTTCGAGTGATTATCATCAGTTCGCTGATTATGATTTTTTGAGCGTGGTGACGATCAACGGTCGAGAAAGTGACATTTGGCAGGGGTTTTCGGCACTGCGAGCTGATCCACTTTGGCTGAAGGCCGAGCAATTACCACCATTTACAGCGCCTGAACTAAAATGCAAGACGAGCGAGGAATTAATCGATGGTCAGTGTTTGCAAAAATGTGCCAAAAATTACACGAGAAAACTCGACACGGGGATCTGTGAACGCGACCCCTGCCCGACCGGCCAAGAATTAGATAAGGCGACTGATACCTGTGTTGTACCGCCAATAACTTGTCAAGAAGGGCATATCTTAAATCCAACCACTAAGCGTTGCAACAAAATTAAAGCCATTGAACCGAAAAACTGCCCCGACGGCTATGTACTAAACTCAGAAACTAATCGCTGCCATAAAATTAAAATCACCGAACCAAAAAACTGTCCTGATGGCTATGTCCTGAATCTTGCAACCAATCGTTGCAATAAAATTGTACTAGCAGTTGCGAAACCACCTTGCCCTGACGGTCAATTGCGCCATCCAGAGACTGGTCGTTGTCGCAAGATTGTCCTCGAGGCGGAATGCACAAATGAACAGGAGCTTATCAATGGCAAATGCTTGAAACGTTGCGCCGATAATCAAATCCGCAATCCACTAACTAATCGTTGTCAAAAAGTCGAGCAAGCTTGCCAGGCGGGTTTTACGAAGGACTCAGTGACTGGTATTTGTGTAAAAAATGTAACTGCGCCTGCATCATTGCCTAACCCAAAAGCTACCGAGTCAGCTGATAAAAGTTTTGGTTTTGATTGGTTGAAGCTACTTAATTCTCCACTTTCGGGTGCGGTCGTAGCTAGTGTAGTCTTCGCGGTTTATGATAAGTTTTTCCGTACTAAAAATTAACACCTTCGTGGCGTAGGAGTTGCTTTTTTAGCTCCGCACCAAACGCATACTCACCAAGACTGCCATCGCTTTTAATGATGCGGTGACAGGGGATAATGATCGGCAAGGGATTATGCTTGCAAATACTCCCCACGGCGCGTGCGGCACCAGGGTGGCCTGCCAAATTTGCTAGCTGACTGTAACTAAGGGTTTGACCAGTGGGAATTTGGCGCATCTGTTCTAAAACTACTCGGCGAAAATCCCCCGTCGGTAAAATAATTTTCATTTGATTGAGAGCTTGATAATCACCAGCCATATATTGCCGAAAAAGCTGACGATAGGGGTGGTTTTTCAGATATGTTATCTCCCCTGTCGGTGGCTGAAATAGGACTTGCTGAACTCGGTCGAGCTCATCAATCACCAGCCAGATTTTGAGCCAAGCATCATTAATTTCTACACTACGTAGGTGATTCATAAAAATCATTGTAGCACAATTGACTTGCGCTTGGTGGCGACATATAATTAAAATGTCCGCATTATGTGGGATTGGCAATCCGCTATCAAATAGCACCAATCATATCCATTAATGCGAAAAATAACGTCGGGGTGTGGCGCAGTTTGGTAGCGCGCACCGTTCGGGACGGTGAGGTCGCTGGTTCGAATCCAGTCATCCCGACCAGATTAAAATGATTTTTAAGATTTTTTGTTAAACACAAGAAAGGATTTAACTTTATGCAACAACAAGTTCCCTATCAAGCACCAGATTTTGCTTTGACTGACAGCGAAGGTCAGCTCCGCAAATTGGCGGATTTTGCTGGTCGCTGGCTGGTGATTTATTTTTACCCAAAAGACAACACACCAGGTTGTACAGCCCAAGCTTGTTCAATTCGTGACGAAGAGCGCGCCCTGCTTGATTTGGGCGTGACGGTGATTGGTATTAGTGCCGATAGCGAAGATGCGCACCGCAAGTTTATCGCCAAGCACAACCTGAACTTTATTTTATTATCCGACCCAGAAAAACAAACTATCGAAGCATATAATGCTTGGGGTAAAAAAATGTTTGGCCGGGAAGGCATTTTACGCAAAACCTTCGTGATTAATCCTGATGGTCAAGTTGCCAAAGTCTATGGTCGCGCCAAGACTGTCGGCCACGGTGAACAATTAGTCGAAGATATTAAATTATTACAAAAATAAGGAGTGCGATGAAAATTGTCTTAATTAGGCACGGCGAAAGCGAGTGGAATAAGCTTAATTTATTCACTGGTTGGGTGGATGTTGAATTGAGCGAGCAGGGAGTGCTGGAGGCGAAGCAAGCTGGTCAAAAACTCGCGCAGGCTGGGCTAGATTTTGATATTTGTTATACTAGCTATCTGAAACGAGCGATTAATACTTTGCATTTAGCGCTGACCGAAATGGATCGACTGTGGTTGCCAGTGATTAAAAGCTGGCGTTTGAATGAGCGTCATTACGGTGCCTTGCAGGGTTTAAATAAATTAGAAACCGTTGCCCAGTATGGTGAAGACCAAGTTAAACTATGGCGTCGGTCGTTTGATACCTTACCGCCAGCATTAGAGGCGAGTGATCCGCGCGCTCCACAACATCAACCGGCGTATCGTCAGGTCAATCCGACAGAACTGCCCTTAGCTGAGAGCTTAAAAGAAACTATCGCCCGCGCCGTACCATATTTTGAGACCGAAATTAAACCACGGATGCAGGCGGGTGAGCGCGTGTTAATTGTGGCGCACGGTAATTCAATTCGATCATTGGTGAAATATTTTGAAAATCTATCAGATGAAGCGATTATGGATGTGGAAATTCCGACTGGTGTACCGCTGGTGTATGAATTTGACGCAGATTTTCAAGTTATCGGCAAGCAATTTTTAGCTGAAGCTGGCGAGCTCGAAGCCAAAATTAATAAAAACAAAGCCCAGACCAAAGCCTAATGTTTACATCGCAATCTCAATTACTACTTCCCTGCTGGAGTGCGCAATGCGTATAATCGGCATTGACCCAGGAACGGGGATTTTGGGTTTTGGCGTGATTGATGTGGTGGGTGGGCGTTCAAAGTTGGTGACGGCCGGTGTGATTAAAACTCCAGCACACACTCCATTGGATGAACGTTTGGAAGAAATTTTTAACGGATTGAATCAGATTATTACTGAAACACAACCAACTGTAATGTCAATCGAGAAACTGTTTTTTGCACAAAATATCACTACGGCGATTTCGGTGTCGCACGCCCGCGGTGTGGCAATGTTATGCGGTCGGCTGGCCCACCTGCCGATTGCGGAATATACACCACTGCAGATTAAACAAACCTTGACTGGTTATGGTCGTGCCGACAAAAAACAAATTCAAGAAATGGTGCGTTTGCACCTTAATCTCCAAGTTGCGCCTAAACCGGACGATGCTGCTGATGCTTTAGCGGCAGCAATTACTCATCAATTGATGAGCCGAGTATAATCTTCGGTAAAAATGTTGTGATTTTTGCTAAAAAGCTTATGTTTTAATTTTAAAAGTGGTATGATGAAAGCAAAGAGTGGATTGCGCTAACAATCAAAGGGGAGATGATGAAGCGAGGATTTAATCAGGAGGTTTATCTTGAGTTGCAAACAGCAGCCATTATGGAGCGGGTGCGTCAATTTGATAAACTATACTTAGAAGTTGGTGGCAAAATTATTGATGACTGGCACGCGGCTCGAGTGTTGCCTGGTTTTGATCCGCAATCCAAAATCCAGGTATTAGAAAATCTGCGCGATCAGCTGGAAGTAATTATTTGTGTGTCAGCGGTGGATTTGGCGCGCGGTAAAATGCGTAGTGACTCGGGGCTGAGTTACCAGCAGGAGGCACTGCGTCTGATTGAGTATTTTACTCAGCGTAATTTTAAAATCAGTAGCGTGGTTATTACTTTATGTGATCAGCCAGAGGCGGTGGCGGATTTTGTGAAATTACTCAAGGAGCGCGGTCTGATTGTCCATATTCACAGTCGCACCGAAGGCTATCCGACGAATATCGATAAAGTAGTTAGCCCTGAAGGTTATGGTAAAAACAGTTTTATTAAAACCGAACGGCCGGTGGTGCTAGTGACGGCGCCAGGTGCATCAAGTGGTAAAATGGCAACTTGTTTGAGCCAGATTTATCATGAGTTTTTGGCAGGACGACGGGCTGGTTATGCTAAGTATGAGACTTTCCCAGTCTGGAATCTACCGATTGATCACCCAGTTAATCGGGCTTATGAGGCGGCAACGATGGATTTGAATGATCAGAATATGATTGATCCGTTTCATCAAAAAGCCTATGGCGTTGAGGCGGTTAACTATAATCGCGACATTGCGACTTTTCCGGTATTAAATGAGATTTTTCAACGGATTTTTCATCAACAGATTTATCAATCGCCAACTGATATGGGTGTCAATATGGTGGCGTCGGCAATTGTCGATGATCAGGTGGTGCGTTTAGCGGCTGAGGCGGAAATTGAGCGTCGTTATCAGTCAGCCGGTGTGCCACTTGAGGCGAATTTTTCGCGTTGCTAAAACTAACTAGCTATTTCGTGCTATAATACAAGCTATGATTGCGCACTTGACGGGAAAAATCATTGATAAAAACTTAAACACGCTAATTATTGATGTGGCTGGTGTAGGTTATGAAGTGGTGGTGCCGACGAGTGATGCTAGTCGACTGATATTGGGTGAAACTGCGAGTTTAAAAATTTATCATCATATTCGCGAACAGTCGCAAGAACTATTCGGTTTTTTAGAGCTGGGAAGTAAGGAATTATTTAAATTACTAATCACTGTCCAGGGTATTGGTCCGAAGGCAGCGCTAGCGATTTTGTCAATAGGTGAATTCGAGGCGGTGCGTTCGGCAATTGCTCGTGGTGATAGTAAATACATTCAGCAAGCCAGCGGGGTGGGTAAAAAAACCGCCGAGCGAGTTTGCGTTGATTTATCGGATAAGATTGGCGTGCCGAGTGTGATGAGTGCTGAACTGGTGCAAACTGAACTAAATACTGATGATGAGGCGGTCGAAACTTTGATGGCGCTAGGTTATAACTTAACAGACGCAACCGCCCTGCTCTCCGGTATTGATGTAAAACTTACAACAGAAGAGCGGGTGAAATTAGCTCTTACCAACCGTCGTTAGACCACAATTAAAACCTAAAAAATAACCCGAGTTAAGACTCGAGTTATTTTAAAAATCAATTTGGAGGAACCAGTGGGACTTGAACCCACGACACCCTGCTTAAAAGGCAGGTGCTCTAACCAGCTGAGCTATGGTTCCATTTAAGACTTTAACACTTTACCAAAAAACTGTTAAAAAGTCAAGTTTAAACTGCGAAAAAGTTCTAAAAAATGCAATTTTAATAAAAAACAACTACCGATTCGTAAAAATCGGTATAATAAAGCTAATGGCAAAAACGCAACATCGATTCGCACGGCAACTCACGCGTTTCAGACAAACCAACCGCAAACTTGATCGGTCGTGGCTATGGTATGTCGGTCTCATTGGGGTGATTTTAGCGATCGGCGTGGAATTAATTTATACGATTAACTACTGGTGGCTGGTAGTATTGATAATAATCTCGGCTTTATTATGTCGAAAATTGACGGTGATGCGCCTGGTGTTGGCGTTAGTAGTGGGACTATTAATCGGTAGCTCTCGAGCTAGGAATGTATTTCAGCAGGCTAATCAATATCAATCAATGATTAATACAACCGTTGAACTATCGGGGCGGTTGCTTGATGATATAACGACTACGCAGGCTGGTAATCGTTTATTGCGACTTGGTGAAATTAAATTGAACCAGCGTATGATGGTTGGTGAAGTGCTGGTGTCAACCCGCCAAAAAATGACCTTACGGCGCGGTGATTACGTGGTGGTGGCTGGCAAACTTGAACCGGGCGTCGGCAAATACCGAGCGAAGCTCAGTCGGCTTCAATCGATAGAGATTATTAGTTATGACGATTGGTCAACGGGTTTGCGCGATTGGCTAGAACAGCGTCTACGGCGATTTGTATCGGGTGAACGTGCTGATTTAATCAGCGCTATTGTGCTTGGTAAGCGCGCTAATCTCAGTCGAAATCTGAATCAACAAATTCGAACGGTTGGTTTGTCGCATATTGTAGTGGCGAGCGGACTGCATTTGATGATTGTGGTTGGTTTGGTGCGACCGTGGTTTGGCAAACTTTCACGGCGTTGGGAGGTGCTGGGTGCGCTAGTAGTAGCAACTTTGTTTGGGTTAACAGCAGGCTTGTCGGCGAGTATGACACGGGCGTTGATGACGCTTGGGGTCGTATTGGTAACGTGGTTCTATGGTCGCAAAATTAGCGGTTGGCGGGTGATAATTTTACTAGTAGCAACTTCCCTGTTGTTAAATCCACTACATTTATGCGGGGATTTGTCGTGGTGGTTATCATATGGCGCATTCTTTGGCGTCTTAGTGGCGGTGCCAGCTGTACAAAATTATTTCTTTGGTGATAAAAAACTGAATGCAGTGAGTCAATTATCATTAGCTGTGGTCGTTGTGCAAATTGTAGTAGCGCCGATTTTGTTAGTGAGTTTTGGGGAGCTGTCGTTGATTGCTCCGCTGACTAATTTGTTAGTAGTTCCACTGCTAGTGCTACTGATGTGGCTGGCTGGGCTGGTGATAATTTTGGTAAATTTGACACCTGTGGCTTGGGTGGTGGCGTATCCTTTGCAGTTGTTAAGTCATTATATTTTGAGTGTGATGCGAATCTTATCAGAGTTTCCGCGAGCGTTGGTCGAGCTTAAATTGACGCATTGGCAAATTGGTTTATGGGTAATGTTAGTTGGTGTATTAATTGCATGGATGAGTTATAAAAATTGGCGGTTAACCCAAATGAAACACTTTCAAAAAATCGCTAAATTTACCGCTCAATCAGCGAATTCGTCGAAAATATGATATGATAATCTCATGCAAATTACAGTTAAAAATGTAACTGAACTAGCCGAGGTGGCGCAATATCTAGCGGAGAATCTGCCGACGAAGTTCTGTTTGGAATTGATTGGCGATGTTGGTGCTGGTAAAACTACATTGACGAAAGCGCTAGTAGAAAAGCTTGGTTCAAACGACGAAGTGACAAGTCCGAGTTTTGCGATTAATAATCGTTATCAGCTAAGTGACGGACGCGAAGTGTCGCATTATGATTTTTATCGTTTGGGTGAGGCAGGGGTGATGAGTCAAGAATTGCTTGAGGATTTAGTAAATCCGCAGACCTGTGTGATTGTGGAATGGGCTGAAACGGTCAGCCAGGTATTGCCAGCGGAGCGTTTGCAAATGACAATCACAACTCTAGCTGATGGTGGCCGACGGTTAGAATTAGTTGGGTTTGACACGGGTAATATGAATATGGAGCAAAACTAAATGTCAGTTGTTTTGTTATTAAAAACCGATCAAGCCGATTGCTATGTTGAATTACGTCAGGCGGAACGTCAGCAACAATTTAGTTGGCAAGCAGGACGAAATCTATCCGATGGATTGTTGCAGTTTTTACAACAATGTTTAAAAGAGTTCGGCGCGGAATGGGCGGATTTAAGCGGTCTAGTGGTATTTCGTGGTCCAGGTAGTTATACCAGCTTACGGATTGGTTTGACGGTGGCTAACACGATGGCTAGCTCCCTACAGATACCAATTGTCGGTGCTGATGGTGAGCAGTGGCAATCTGATGGACTGGCGCGCTTATCTGCTGGTAAGGATGATAAAATCGTCCTGCCGATTTATTTACAACCAGTTCATATCACTCAGCCGAAGAAATAATAAACTTGATTTTATTTTCTTGACAAAATGGTTTATACTGATAGTGTAGACTTTTAATTTTGATAACCCTAGTTTAGTTAGGATGAAAGGATAATATGGAAATAATTTTTGTAATTGCTGGAGCGGTCTTGGGCTCTGGGGCGGTTTTTGGCTATTCGACTTTTAAGGCAGGCAAAGATAAACAAAGTTCAGTCGGTATTTTAGAGCAAGCTGAATCAAAAGCCCAACATATTCAAGATAAAGCTCACCAAAAATACGAAGAAATTATCAAAAATGCCCGCAGTGAAGCTGATTCGATTATCACTGAGGCGAAAAAAGACGAAAACAAACGTCGCAGTGAGCTTAAGAATCTTGAGGAACGAGCGTTGGAACGTGAGCGGATTTTAGATAAAAAACTCGACCAAGCCGATGAAAAAATGGAAGGGATCCGTCGTCAAAACGAAGATTTAGCTAATTTAAAACAAGAAATTATCGACATTCGTGCAAAACAAGAAGAAAAATTATCAAAGATTGCGAAACTAACTAAGCAAGAAGCGCAGGATAAACTACTGAAAATGACCGAGCGTAATATTAAAGATGATATGCTTGGTTTAGTGACTAAAATGCAAGCTGATGCCGTAGCTGATGCTGAAGATCGTGCCCAAATGATTTTGCTCTCGGCAATGGAGCGGATGGCTGGCGATGTCACTAGCGAACGTACGGTCACGGCAGTGAAGTTGACTGACGATGAGATGAAAGGGCGGATTATCGGTAAAGAAGGGCGCAATATTCAGGCTCTGCAACGTGAGACGGGTGTCGATGTGCTAGTTGATGAAACGCCTGGTATGGTGGTGCTTAGTTCTTTTGATCCAATTCGTCGTCAAGTGGCTCGTTTGGCTCTAGAATTGTTAATGAAAGATGGACGGATTCATCCAGCGCGCATTGAAGAAGTGGTGGCGAAGGCTCAGCGCGAAATCGAAAAAGAAGTTAAACGTGCTGGTGAAGATGCGGCACGAGAAGTTGGTTTGGTTGGTTTACCAAAAGAAATGCTGGGCTTACTCGGTGAGCTTAAATTCCGCACTTCTTATGGTCAAAATGTTTTGAAACACTCCATTGAAATGGCACATTTGGCTGGTCAATTAGCGGAGGAAATTGGGGCTGACGTACGAGTAGCAAAAACCGCTGCTCTGCTTCATGATGTTGGTAAAGCCGTCACTCATAAAGTCGAGGGTCAGCACCATCACATTGGAGCTGAATACGCCCTGAAATATGGTATGAGCGAAGCTGTAGCTCATGCTATTAAAGCGCATCATGATGATGTCGAAGCAACTACACCAGAAGCGTTGATTGTACGAGTTGTTGATGCTGTCAGCGGAGCGCGACCAGGTGCGCGTAATGCTTCTAACGAGAACTTTGTGGAGCGTATGCGTGATCTAGAAAATGTGGCTAATTCATTTGATGGAATTAATAACGCCTATGCGGTCAGTGCCGGACGAGAAATCCGTGTGTTTGTTAAACCAGAAAAAATTGATGACCTATCGGCGATTAAGCTAGCCCGCGATATTGCTACTAAAATCGAAAGCACTATGCAATATCCAGGTGTGATTAAAGTCAACGTCATCCGTGAAACCCGAGCCGAAGAATATGCCAAATAAGTTTGACAATGCAGATTTGTCTAATACTCAGATTGAACACGCCAAACCGAGCAACTGGCTTCCAAACGATATCTGGATGGACAGTTTAGCAAAACAAATTAGTAGTGGTGCAGTCATCTGTTGTCTTGATGACAAAGTGTTGGTCGTGAAGGCCACTTATAAAGATTATTGGACTTTTCCGGGTGGGGTGGTGGATGCTGATGAAACGCCTATCCAAGCTGCTTCACGCGAGGTGGCTGAGGAATTGGGCTTAAAAATCCCAGTCGAGAAATTGCGCTTTTCGCATGTGCTAGTCGCTGATAAACACCAACTCAAAGCTTATCATTTTGGTTTTGAAACAGAAATTACACAGGCAGACGTAGATCAAATTAAACTCCAAGCCGAGGAATTGGAGTCGTATCAGCTTCTGACGAAACAACAGATTTTATCAGGTGAATATGGTTTGATGGCTTATACAATCACTCTGTGGGCGCAAGGCAAGACCGGCTATTACGAATTTTTAGGTGTTGATAAGTAATTTATATAAAAAACATAAGATTTTAATTGTAGTTAACTATTGACACCATCTATACACTGGGTGTATAGTAAAAATATGAATATCCCATCAATATTGTTAGGTCTTATTGCGTGTCAGCCGAGTTATGGCTATGACTTGAAGCAGGAATATGATCGTTTATTCGCTGGTAAAAAACCACTAGCCTACGGTCAAGTTTATGCGACATTGTCACGTCTGGCGCGTGATCAGCAGGTGATTGTGGCGAGTGAGTCATCAGACGAAGGTCCAGACCGCAAGAAATACCAAATTACTGAAGCTGGGCAGTTGAGCTTGGAACAGTGGTTATTGACGCCAGAAGCGCCACAACCAAAACTGCAAGCTGAGTTATTTACAAAAGTCGTTTTAGCAATTATGCTCAAAAAAGACGCTGGCAAATATCTCGATATTCAACGCCAAGCCCACATGACGCGAATGCGCGAAATTAACCGCGAACGCAAAAACCATGACCTAGCATTTATGTTGTTAGCAGATCACGCTTTGTATCATATCGAAGCTGATTTGCGTTGGATTGATTTAACCGAAAGTCGTTTAACAAGTTTACAAAAGGAGTTAGCTATATGAGCATCATAGAAGCCAAAAATATCAAAAAAGCCTTCGGCAAAAAAACCTTAGCGTTGCGTGGGGCAAATCTAACGGTCGAACCAGGTGAGATTGTCGCGGTGATGGGACCGAGTGGTTCTGGTAAATCAACTTTACTGCATTGTCTGGCGGGTATTTTAAAAATCGACTCGGGTGAGGTATTGTTTGAGGGTGAAAATATCGGCAAAATGTCTGACAAAAAACGCAATCAACTACGTCGTGAGAAGTTTGGTTTCGTGTTTCAGTTTTCACAATTAGTGCCAGAGTTGACGGCGCTCGATAACGTTGCTTTGCCACTATTAATCAACGGCGTTAATAAAACCGAAGCTTACACTAAAGCTAAAGCCTGGCTCAAAAAAGTTGGCGTTGAAGCGGTGGCCAACCAAATTCCTGGTGAGTTATCAGGCGGTCAAGCTCAGCGCGTGGCTGTAGCCCGGGCGATGGTGATTGAACCAAAAATCTTGTTTGCCGATGAGCCAACTGGTTCGTTGGATTCGCTCAACTCCGAAAAAGTGATGGATTTGTTTATTAAAACCGCCAAAGAAGTCGGCACGACGGTAATTATGGTGACGCACGAACCAACCATCGCAGCTTATGCTGATCGCTCGGTTATTGTGCGCGATGGCGTGGTGACAGGAGATAAATAATGAAACTAGGTTTGTTATTTTTGAAACGAACTGACAAGCAAGGTTGGTTTCGTAATATCGTGATTGTTTTTGCGATCATGTTGGCAACGGCGACATTATTGTCAGCCATGGCACTAGGCAATGGTTTTAATAAGAGTTTTGATCGTGGGCATTGGTATAGCAATTTGCTAACTGCCCAGCGTCGCAATGCGAAACGTAGTTTGGATCTCAAAAAAAATGATGATCGAACTGTTGTTAAAATCAATGCTTTTACGGCTTTTGGCAAAGTGCAGATTCGCGAGGTTGGCATTTATCAATTGACTGACAAAGCGCCGATTCTGCCAGGTCTAGCCCGACAGCCAGGTGCAAAAGAAATGTTTGTTTCGCAAGGATTAATGGATTTAATTGCACAAAATCCCGATCTTAAGGAACGTTTTGCAGGCTATGATTTAAAGCTTGGCGTACCAAATGATTTGTTATCAAAACCAAATGAGGCGATGGCGATTTATCAAATCCCACAGACGATTTTGACGAATCAAGAAGCGATGAGTCAATCAGCATTGGTGAATCAGGAACAGATGAATACCATTAAGAAGCCTGTCGAATCGCGCAATCAGTTAATTATTAATATTTTTATGCTGATTTGTGGCTTGGGCGTGTGTTTCCCATTGTTAATCTTGGTAATTTCAGCCACTCGGGTTGGTATGGTACAGCGTGAGCAACGTTATGCGGCGTTGAGTTTAATTGGCGCGTCCAAACGTCAGATTAACTGGATTATCCTGGCGGAAACTTTGGCGGCGGCCGGTCTAGCGGTGCTACTGGGCTCAGGCTTGTTTGTAGTTTTCAAAAAACTGATTTTGGAACAATTGAAATTTGATGGCGATGTGATGTTTGCTGGTGATTTATGGCCAAGTGTCTCGGTCTTTTTCGGGGTGATTGGCTTGGTGCTGATGGTAGCGATCATCGTCAACTGGTGGGCTTTGCGTAAGGTTAAAACTTCACCGCTTGGCGTGGTGAAAGACCAAAAGCGTTTGCGTAAACCAACGATTTTAGGGGCGTTGCCACTGCTTGTGGCTGGTGGAATTATTTGGAAACTCAACCAACTTGGACCGCAGTGGTTCTATCCGTCAAATCCAGGCGAAGGTGGCAATCGTCCGGAACTATATTTCTTAGGTACGTTTTTATTGTTGATGATTGGTTTATTAACAGCGGGCGCCTTCCTGACTTATGTGATAGCAAAAATTCTTGAAAAACTAGCCCGACATGCTAGTCTGGTGATGGCTACGAAACGTTTGCAAATGTTTGCACGACCAATTTTCTCGAGCGTGAGCGGTGTGGTGCTTGCATTGTTCGTGGGAAGTTTTTTCCTTGGAACGATCGCTAGTGTGGAAGCGACGATGATGCATGAATATCAAGAGGCACAGACGAACCATGATTTGCAAAGTCGTCAGATTAATACTAATCAACTTAAGATTTATGAAAATCGGTTGGGTGATGCTCAGATGTATCAAGCCATGACCCAACATGCGAAGCTGATGTCTTTAACAAAACGCCATACGCGTGTTAGGATGTTTAGCGAGCAGTTGATTGATGCTGGTGGTGTGGCACGAGCCCAGGAGCGGACGGTTTTTGGTGAAATTTATACTTGTCAGGAACTGACGCAATGGACTAAACTGCGCTGTCCAGCCGACTATCAGCCAACTGAACAGGTGGTGATTAACACTAATAATCAGGATCAGACGAAGCAAAATCAGCTGGTGCGTTTAACTCCAGAGTTATTAGCCAGGGGGACGATCCAATACGCCAATATTGTCCTAGAATTTGCTAATCGGGCGGATTTGGAACGGGGGCGTAAGTTTGTTCAAAATATTATGGCGCGTTCAATTCGTGAAGCCGATCAGGGTGGTTTTATTCAGTCAGATGATGACAAATTTGACTCTTTGGGTCCGGTGCGTGGTCTCATTCAAGCAATTATGGCTGGTACGGCATTGACTATCGGTGTGGCTGGTTTCAGTGTTGCGGTGGCGATGATTGGTTCATTCTTTGAACGTAAAAAATCATTTAGCAATTTACGTTTAATGGGTGTGGATGTAACGCAATTGTATCGTGTAGTGTTGATCGAGTCGATTTTGCCACTATTGCTGGCGGCAGTCTTGGCAGTAACAGTTGGGTTATTGACGGTGCGTTATTTAGTGTCGGTGATGAGTTCAAAATTTATCTTCGCGATGCCAAAAGCTGACTATTTCTGGATGGTTGGTGTGTCGCTACTGGTGACGATTGGCATTATTGTCAGTACTTTACCAATTCTTAAACGAGTAACGGCGCTCGAATCGAACCGTACCGAATAATAACAGTCGAGAGGTGTCAAAACCATAGCGTTTGTGCTATAATAAACGCAAATGATAGTGAATCAAAAAAGGGTGTGGCCGACTGGTATTGTCTTAGGTTTGTTGGTGAGCGTGGTTATAGGCGCTGGTACTTTAGCGATCATCATTACCAATCAATGGAATGGCATCAGTGCGCTGGAAAATCACGCTAGCTTGCAACAGACTAATCGTGAGTCGAAAGGTAGCGACGTGGCGTCGTCTCAGGCGTCTAATTCGCAGGTTCAACCGATTCCACCAGCCCCAGTTGCAAAGCCATTAATTTGGCAACTGGCGCCTGAAGGCCAAAAATTACACAGTCAGTCGGCACTGATTTATGATTTGACGCGCGGAGAAAAAGTGTTTGAACTCAATGCACAAGTCGCCCGTGCGCCAGCATCGCTAGTTAAGATTATAACAGTGCTAGTGGCAATTGAGCAGTTGTCGGATTTACAGGCACGCACAACGATACCGGCGACGGTCTTAAACCAAATGCGTCAAAGTAACGCCTCGGTCGCGGGGTTTGTTGCAGGCGAGTCGGTGACGGTCAATGATTTACTTTATGGTGCATTGTTGGCGTCGGGTGGTGAAGCGAGCTATTTGCTGGCGGAGCTGGCGGGTGGGCAGGCTAAGTTTGTGGAGCTAATGAACCGTAAAGCACGCCAACTTGGCATGGCGCAAACACATTTTGTAAACACTACTGGACTTGATCATCCAGAACAAGTTTCGAGCGCGACTGACATTGCGAAAATGTTGCAATTTGCTCTGCAACATCCGACTTTTCGCAAGGTATTTGAATCACGCGAATATTTATACCAAGGCGCGAACCGTCAGTTGCTCATTAGCAGTACTTTGTTTAAACGATTGCCACAGGTCGAAATTAATCAATTGACAGTGCTTGGTGGCAAAACTGGCACAACTGATCGGGCTGGATTGTGTTTAGCAAGTTTAGTGCGTCGGGGTGAACGCGAGTTGTTGGTGATTACACTAGGGGCGCCAATTACCGCTTGGCCAAATCCAGCTCCGCTCCATGTGGCTGATTTGTCTGAGCTGTTGAATCATTTGCGTCTGATAGAACGATAGAATCAAAACCTAAGATTTGTTGATATTCTGAAAAACGATGCTCGCGGATCGGTCGAGTATGTGGCTCAGTTGCGAAATAAAGCATTAAGCAAGGGCTAATGTTTTTGTATCTTTTAAGAAACTCATAGCCAATCATTTCTCCGTTGGCGATACGTTGCTTGATACGGTTGTGATAAGGATACATACAAACACTATAGCACGAAACTAAAAAAACTAGGCCAAGTGTTGACCTAGTTTTTGAGTTAAAAATAATTTCACCTGGTCGGGGCGACAGGATTCGAACCTGCGACCTCACGGTCCCAAACCGCGCGCGCTACCAACTGCGCCACGCCCCGAAGTGCAGGATTATTATACTACAAATCATGCGAGAAATCTAGAGTTTTGTTTGTCTTGAGTTATTAATCACGTCGCAAAGCGAGTTCGATTAATTTAGCTACTAGCTCGCGGGGTTCAAGGCCGCTAGCTTGCCATAATTTAGGATACATGCTAATTGCAGTAAATCCGGGCAGTGTGTTAATTTCATTGAGAAAAAATTCGCCAGTTTGCTTATCTTGGAAGAAATCCACTCGCGCTAGTCCATAACCATCAATAGCCTGAAACGCGATCTTGGCTAGATGCTGTAGATGTTTGATTTCGTCTTCAGATAAGTCAGCTGGAATAAGCAGTTGAGATTGAGAATTAGAGTATTTGGCGTCGTAATCATAAAACTCGCGATCGGGAATAAGTTCACCAACCGTAGCTACTTGAATATCTGCGCCACCACCTAAAACCGACACTTCTAGTTCGCGTGCCTCAATTGCGGGTTCAATCATCACTTTATGGTCATATTGAAAGGCGAGTTCGAGTGCTTGCTTAAGTTCGTCTTGAGTTTTGGCCTTGGTGACACCAACAGACGATCCTAGATTGGCTGGCTTGACGAAACATGGCAGTTGAGTTTGTAGAATCGCATCCTGAACCTCTTGCCACTTATAAACTAACTGATGATCTAAGACTGGCACTTGATTATGCTTAAAAACTTGTTTAGCAATATCTTTATCCATGGCAACGGCTGAAGCTAAGACGCCACAGCCCACATATGGCAATCCAGTCATTTCAAACACACCCTGGATCTTACCATCTTCTCCAAAATCACCATGCAATACTGGAAATACAAGCTCAAACTGTGCCACGAGCTGTTGATCATGATATAATCCAGCTGGCTGATCGCTGTTTAGCAAAGTAACTTGATTATCTGAAGTATAATTTTCCCAATCCTCAATTTGATCAATTGACCCAATGAAATGCCTAAACTGATTTTGTTTCGTAATTCCAATCAAAAACACTTGATGTTGTTCGCGGTTAATATTTTGATAAATAAATTTGGCTGATTGTAGCGAGACTTCATGCTCGACTGATTTTCCTCCAAAAAACAAAGCAATATTCATGTTGTTATTATACTCCTTTTTTATAAAATCATTGAGTTTTAGCGTGGCCGATTAGCAGCTTGCTCAGCAGCCTGTAATTCCAAACTATCATCGAGTGGGTGGAGGCGACCATTTTTACCACGGTTTTTGAGAGCTTGAGAAATTAAAAAATCAGCTAGGCGTGGGTTTTTCGGCAAAATTGGTCCGTGGCAATACGTTCCAATTAAATTGTGATAAAAAACGCCTTCGTGATTGTCACGACGATTGTTGCCATCGCCGACAATAACAGTGCCGAGTGGTTGCAAATCCTCCTCGAGAAAAGTTTGCCCAGAGTGGTTCTCATAACCGACAATTCGACCAAACTTCGGACTGCTAACGACAACATTACCGATAGAACGTTGTTTGTCAGCCTTGGTATAAAGAGGTAAAATGTCTGCGCCTGCGATATGCTCGCCAGCTTCAGTCTTAAAATATTCTCCAAATAACTGATACGCCCCGCATATTAGCAAAGTTGGCACGTCCGCTTCCACCCATTTTTTGAGCTTAGGGGTAATGAGGGCGAAGTCATCAGCAATTTTGGCTTGATTAGAATCTTGTCCGCCACCACCAAGAATAATATCTGGTTTGGTGGTCAGTTTATCGCCAACATTATGTTTAATAACACGATAATCAATCTCACGCCACTGGAGACGTTTAGTCAGACAAAGGAGATTGCCGTTGTCGCCATAAACATTAAGTTCGTTCGGATAAAGTTGCAAAATGGTTAATTTAGTCATTTTTTGGTCTCCTTTTTGATTAAACGTAGGAGTTCTTGGCGTAATTTAAGCATCGCAGTATATGTTGCAAAAATTACAACATTGCCATCAGTCTCATTGATAAATGATTCTAAACTAGCACGCAAATAAGGCTGGTGAGTGGCGGTGATATCGTCATATTTTAGGCGCAGAGCCATGTCGGCGGAGCGGCTGCCGGTGGTGCGTACCTCGGCGAATTTGGCTTGCGAAAAATCGACATCCCAGAGCCATGATACATCACGACCATCGGCGTAATTGTCATTAATGGCAATTAAAACTGGTGTTGGCTGAGTTAAAGTGGCGAGACTAGATTGAAAACCGGCTGGGTTTTTGACTAGAATCAGTTTAATCTGGCGCTCGTCGAGTTGCAAAGTTTCACCTCGCCCAAAAGCCGGCTCGAGCGCTTCGAGACTGGCGGTTAGCTTTTGGTAATTGAGCTTCTCGCCAAGAATAGCGCGAGCGGTCGCTACCGCACCAGTGAGATTAAGTTGATTGTGGAGACCATCAAGTTTTGGTCGAAAAGTAAGCTGTTTGCGACTAAAAGTCAGCTCCGCTTTGTGAGCCTGAAATTGACTGAGAGTGACACTGTTTTTGGGTTGATAAGTACTGGCGAGCTGGTCGGGATTGGTGAGTTTTTTAGTCAGCAATGGACTGAGACCGAAGTATTGAATTTGTTTGGTTGAGTTCGATTGGCGTGCGGTTTTGGCTCGTGATTTAGATTTTTTGGTGGTTGATTGAGTTTTAGAAGTATCGTGTGATTTGAGTTCTGCTTCAAGCGTCTGGCCAAGATTCACTAGTCGTCCATCACTTGAGTTGAGAACAACAGTTTTAGTAGTTTTGTCGGCGATTTTTGCAAGCATAGCGGTGACATTATCCAGTTCGCCGAAGCGATCAAGTTGATCGCGCATTACGTTCAGGAGTAAACAATAACTTGGCAGGATTTGATTGATAAAATGCACGGCGTGAGCTTCATCGAGCTCCAAAACTGCAATATCGGCGTCAAGATGACCTTCTGCATCAACGCTAGCGAGCCAAGCGCTGGCCACTCCTCGCATAAAATTTGAGCCGGTTTTATTAGTAAAGACTTTGAGACCTTGCCCCTCCAGAATTGACACCAAAGCTTTAGTAGTGGTGGTTTTGCCATTGGTGCCAGAGACGACTACCACGCCGTACGGTAATTCTTGGAGACTCTCGCCGACTAAGTCGGGATTGAGTTTCTCTAGTACTAATCCAGGCAATGCTGAACCACCGCCATACAGACGTGAAGCAACTTGAATTGCTCGCCCAAGTTTAATGCTGAACCAATCTTTCATAATCCTTATTTTACCTTATTTTCGGTCAAAAAAGCCCATTTTTTGGGAAAAACGCTGTCCACTCAGCAAATCATACTGGATTAACTGATAATCACGGTAGATTTGATATTGAGAAAAATCACCAGCATTATCGCTGTGATAAAACGACATTTTGGGGATAGTGGCTTGAAGTTGTTGACGCATTTCATCAAAACCGGATTGTTTCCAATTGAGTAGTTTGGTAATTTCGAGCGTTAAATAATTACCACTAATCGTCCCGAAATCGTGTTCTGGTAAAGGGAAGTTCGCAAGCATAATAATTGGTGTGCGCCGAGCGAGTTGAGCGTCAGCATCGGTGACTTTGCCTAAGACATCGGAACCAGGGAAATGGTCGCCATAAATCACTACTAATGTTTTTTGTGGTAAAGTCTGTAATTTTTGATAAAAATCATCCAGTGCGCGGTCGGTGTGTGATAACCCAGTTAGGTACGTTTCAAGCTTTTGGTATTGATTATTATTCAAATCACCCTGCTGGGCGAAGTGTGTCGTGGTTTGATAATAATTGTCATAAGGTGCGTGATTTTGCATGGTCACGCCGTTGATAAACTTGGCTTTGGTTGTCTCAGCTTGTAGTTCGTCGAGTAATTGTTGATAAAACGAAGAAAGTAATCACTAGCTAATAAAAGATAGTCGCAATCAGTCGAGATACTACCTGATAAACCATCAGAGAACGCATTCGGTTAATGGCGGATTTCATAGATATATTTTAGCACAAAACCATGCTACAATGATTCCATGGCAAAACACATCATCAAAACCTCTCCGCACAAATTCTTTTTACTTAATTGTCAAGAATTAGCGAAAACCAGCGCAATCGGCGCACTGAGTGGAGCGGTGGCGATGATTCTGACTGGCTGGCTGGGTTTTGGTCAAATACTAATCAACTTTCGGGTTGGCTTGATTATAGCGTTGTTGCTTGGGTTAGTGTTGTTATTAAAACAACAAGTTGAATCGGCCTTGCTGATTGTTGTTTTTTCACTGATTGTGTTGTGGCATCAATGGGTACAATTTGCGCATTTTTGGCAGGCGCTGGTGTTCTATGTGGCGCTGGCGAGCGTGGTGATGACTTTGTTCGGTTGGGTGACTCAGCTCAAAAACTGGCGATTGCGTCTCAGTGTTGGCATGGTGGTAATGGTGCTGTTAAGTTTAATTTAAGAAAGGTGGCAAAATGGAAGTTTTTTTAATGATTATTGTGGTGATTTTGGGGCTGGCAGTGGTGGCTGGCATAGTGATGATTGTGAACTTGTCGCGACGTTTAAACGACAAACAAACCAGTCAGAGCGAAGTTAATTTATTAAAAACTGATCTAGTGGAACTGAATAAATCGCTGATGGCAATGCAGGCGCAATTCGGCGAAAATCTCAGTAATTTGAATCAAAAAGTAGGTGAAAATTTAACCAGTCTGAACGAAAAAGTCAGCGAAAAACTAGAGCGTAATAATGCCCAAATGCAGACTTCGATGACTAAGCAACTATCTGAAAGTGCTAAAATTGTCGATGAAGTATCGAAGCGTCTGACGAAGCTTGATGAAACCAATCGTCGGGTGGTTGATGTGGCTGATGAACTGAAAACTCTACAAAATGTCCTGCAAAATCCGAAACAGCGTGGAGTGTTTGGCGAATTTTATCTGGAGTCGGTGCTGGATAATGTTTTACCACCGAAGAATTTCCAAACCCAGTATCGTTTCAAAAGTGGAGTGATTGCCGATGCTGTGATTTTCTTAGATCAGAATAAGATTTTGCCGATTGACTCAAAGTTTAGCCTGGAGAATTATAATCGGATGATTCAAGCCGAGGATAAAACCGAGCGTGAACGCCTGCTTAATCTCGTCAAACAAGATCTCAAGGGTCGTATCGACGAAACCAGTAAGTATATCTTGCCAGAAGAGGGAACAATGGATTTTGCCTTTATGTTTATTCCCAGCGAATCGCTGTATTATGATTTATTGATTAATAATGTAGGCAACGGTGGTAGTTCGCGCGATCTGATTGAATATGCTTTTCGGGATAAGCGGGTGATTATCGTCAGTCCGACCAGTTTTATGGCGTATTTACAGACGGTATTGCAAGGTTTGCGCAGTTTGCAAATTGAAGAACAGGCCAAAGACATCCAAATCCGAGTCGGGAAACTTGGTGATCATATTCGCAAATTTGATGATTTAATGAATAAAATGGGCAAATCGCTATCGACCACTGTTAATCACTACAATAATTCATATAAAGAACTTAACAAAATCGACAAAGATGTCGTCAAAATCTCTGGCGGACAAGCTGTGATTGAAGCCGAAACGGTCGATCGACCACAACTAGGCGAATAATTAAGAAAATCCCGACTAATTATTGCGATTAGTCGGGATTCTATCTTGGCGGAGGAGGAGAGATTCGAACTCTCGCTACAGCTTTCGCCATACTAACGATTTAGCAAACCGTCCCCTTCAGCCACTTGGGTACTCCTCCGTGTGTTCTTCCCTCCGTTCACCTAATTCTACCATACTTACTGCCTAAAATCTAGACAAAAACCGCTTTTTTTGTTAAACTATCCCTAGAATAAATAACAAAGAGGTTGATTATGAAACAAACTTTTGTCAAAAAAATCTTAGTAGCTGTCGCGCTGGTCGTTTTAGGTTCATCTGGTTTAGCTATGCCAGTCTCAGCAGCAAATTATGGCGTGCGGGCTGGAGCGGATGCGGCACGTGGAGCTGATCAACCAACACAATTGTTTGGTGATGGTGGAATTTTTCAACAAATCACTAATATTATGCTGTTTATTATTGGTGTCCTCAGTGTGATTATGCTAATTATTGGTGGTTTGCGTTATGTCATCTCGGGTGGTAATAAAGACGCAGTGACGAGCGCTAAAAATACGATTTTATACGCGATTGTTGGTCTGATTGTGGCCCTATTGGCATATGCAGCGATTAACTTTGTGATTAATGTCTTTACTTCCGGTGGCTACGGCTCAGGTACCAACGTTTAATTTCTCTGTTAAACGAAAACTTCTCTTGAAAAAAATAGCCAAAAGCTTTATGATAATATTAGAAATAATATTTTAAAGAAAGGCTTTAATCGTGGATAATAATCAACCTAATCCGTGGCAAACTGGTCAAAACGCTGGTCAGTCAGCAACTCCATCTTGGGGCGCGTCTGCCAATCCAGGTGGTGGTTTTAATCAAACTAGTGCGAACCCAACTCCATCAACCGCACAACCGACCCCACCAAGTTATCAACCGCCAGTTTTGTATGGTGCCATTGGCAATAATCCAACCAATTCGAATTTTGGTCAATCGACTTCTAACCCAACTTCAACTAATTTCGGTGGGGCGCAGTTTGGACAACAAAACCCGCAAGCACAACCAACTTCACCGACTGCTTCAACTCAACCGTCTGCTCAGTCGCCATTTCAACCAAATGCTGGTTTTCAAAGTCAACCAGGTATGGCTAACAATCCGATGGCGCCAGCTGGTCAACCTAATCCGAATGATCCAATGTCGGGTCAGCCAGCTAACCCACAAGCGACACCACAACCCGTTCCAGCTAAACCAAAACAACCACTTTCACAAAACCAAGTGTTGTTTATGGTGACCGGTCTAGTGTCAATTATTGCGCTAGCAGTGATTGTAATCTGCGTGGTGTTGGTCAGCGGCAAATAAAACTTTTCTTTTTTTAAAAATATTTGGCTTTTTAAAAAGCTTATGCTACAATCAGTAGTGAACTGGTATGCTTTACGGGGTAGTTTCCCGGAGTGACCGTTTTAAAAAACAAACATTGTCATTAAAAAAACCGCCCCAGGGTGGGCGCATATCAGTCAGTATTCTCTTTCGGTGAGTTACCGAAATGCTGTGTCAAAAACGCTTCTCTTGCTATAGAGGGGCGTTTTTTGTAAAATAAAGATATGTTCAAACAAATAATTCAGAAAAAAATCGAAGCCGCCGTGGTTAAATATTTTCAGGCGCACCCCGAGGTTAAATTAATTTGCGTGGTCGGCAGTGTCGGCAAAACTAGTGCCAAAAATCTAATCGCTACCGTTTTAAGCCAAAAATACCGAATCGGTGGAGCACTGGGCAATCACAATTCTGAATTATCGGCACCGTTAGGTATTTTAGGGATTAAATTTCCAACCAATATTCGTAATCCATTTGCTTGGTTGGCGGTATTGCGAGCTGCAAAAAAGCGCATTAAACAACCAGCTACAGTCGATATTATTGTCCAGGAATTAGGCACTGATCATCCCGGTGAGTTGGCGAGTTATGGTCGGTATTTACAACCGGATTTGACAGTCCTAACGGCGGTGGCACCCGAACATATGGAGGCTTTTAAAACCATTGAGGCAGTGGCGGAAGATGAAATTTCAGCGATTAATTTTTCTAAAAAAGGGATTATCAATATCGACGATGTTGATGCTCAATTTAGCCAACTCTTGACTAATTCTAATATCACAACCTATGGTTCGAGTGAAATGGCGGAATATAGTTTAATCCCAGAATATTTTAGTTTAGAAGAAGGTTACCGGGCGCGTTTTATCACACCGCAAACTGGCAAAGTTGGTCTAGTTTGTCGAGTAAAACTTTACGGCGAACATTCTCTGCGTCCGTTGGCGGCAGCGCTGACGGTAGCATATGAGTTGGGGATGAGCGATGATGAAATCACGGCCAGTTTAACGCAAATTACGCCGTATCTAGGACGAATGAATGTCTTGCCTGGTCAGCGTCAGACCACGATTATCGACGATAGCTATAATTCAAGTCCTCTCGCAGTCAAAGCTGCCCTCAAGACCCTTTATGAAATCCCAACTACTCAGCGCATTGCAGTGCTTGGTTCGATGAATGAACTTGGTGAGATGAGCGAGACGGCACATCACGAAGTCGGCGAATTATGTGATCCGCGTAAGCTAGACATGGTCATCACCGTCGGCGATCAAGCTGAGAAATATCTGGCACCAGCCGCACGAGCGCGCGGTTGTCAGGTAGTAAGCTTCAAAACTGCGCTAGAAGCTGGCAGTTTAGTCAATAAACTTATGAAGCGTGGAGCAGTGATTCTGTTTAAAGGTTCGCAAGGTGAGATTTATCTTGAAGAAGCGATTAAAATTATCCTCGCTTCAACCGACCTCGAAAACCAACTGGTGCGTCAAGATCCAGCTTGGCTGAAACGTAAACGTGATTTTTTCCGACAATTCGTTGACCCAACATTAACCAAGGAGTAAAAACTATGCAACGCTACAACCCTACCGAAATCGAACAAAAATGGCAAAACTTCTGGCGTGACCAGCGCACTTACGAAGTCGATATTAATGATCCAGCTCCCAAAAAATACGTCGCTGGTATGTTTCCGTATCCATCAGGCGCTGGTTTGCATGTCGGGCATGTTCGTAATTACGCTATTGTTGATGTTATCGCACGCTATCAACGGGCGCAGGGTTTTAAAGTCTTAAATCCGATGGGCTGGGATACGTTTGGTTTGCCAGCCGAAAATTACGCTATCAAAACCGGTATTGCTCCAGCTGAAGTGACCGCTCAGAATATCACGAATTTTAAACAACAATTATCCAAACTGGGCATTTCCTATGACTGGTCGAAGGAAATTAACACTTCTGATCCAGCTTATTATAAATGGACGCAGTGGATTTTTACTGGATTATTTAAACGGGGATTAGCTTACCAAAAAGAAAGTTATCAGTGGTGGGATCCGGTCGATAAAACAGTGCTAGCTAATGAACAGATTATTAACGGTCATGCTGAACGTTCCGGTGCGAAAGTCGAAAAGCGCCTGATGAAACAGTGGTTTTTCAAAATTACCGCCTATGCCGACCAATTACTGGAAGGTCTCGAGCAACTCGATTGGCCAGACAAAATCAAAGCCATGCAACGCAACTGGATTGGCCGGAGCGAAGGCGCGCAGGTTAAATTTGCGATTGATGGTCGAGAAGACCAAGATATTGTAGTTTTTACAACAAGACCAGATACACTGTTTGGAGTTGGCTTTATTACACTAGCGCCGGAAAATCCATTGGTGCTGGAAATCACCACGCCTGAGCAACGTGCCACAGTGGAGGCTTACGTTGAGCAGTCGCTGCTAACTAGTGAAGTCGAACGGATGATGGACGACAAAGAAAAAACTGGTGTCTTCACTGGAGCGTATGCATTACATCCATTGACCGGTGAGCGATTGCCGATTTGGGTGGCAGATTATGTGTTGGGTTCTTACGGTTACGGTGCGGTGATGGGTGTGCCGGGGCATGACCAGCGTGACTATGATTTTGCGAAGAAGTTTAATTTGCTAATTATCCCAGTGGTGCAAGCTCCGCTTGACTATCTCGAAGCGGTCTATGATGGCGAAGGTACGCTAGTCAACTCTGGTGAGTTTAGTGGCTTACCGAACATTGAGGGTGGTCAAGCGATCACCGCTAAATTGACTGAGTTAGGTCGTGGTCAAACCGAAGTCACCTACAAAATGCGTGACTGGTTGATTTCACGTCAGCGTTATTGGGGTGCGCCGATTCCGATTGCTTATGACGAACAGGGCCAAGCGCACGCCATCCCAGCTGAGCAGTTGCCGGTGATTTTGCCGGAAGTGGCTGATTACAAACCTGACGGTAGCGGTCGTGGCGTATTAGCTCGCTCCACTGACTGGCTTCAAGTTGAAGTCAATGGTCAAACTATGACACGTGAAACCGACACTATGGACGGTTATGCCTGCTCGAGCTGGTATTTATTGCGTTATCTCGATCCGCATAATACTGAGTCAGCGTGGAATAGCGACCAGGCTAATCACTGGCTACCGGTGGATTTCTACTGCGGTGGTGATCATGCCGTGGCGCACTTGCTATATGTGCGCTTCTGGACGCGCGTGTTTTATGATATGGGGCTGGTGAACTTCCAGGAGCCAATTCAACATCTCGTCTATAATGGCTATATCAATGCTCCAGACGGCAGTAAGATGAGCAAATCAAAAGGTAATACGGTTGATCCACTTGAGCTAATTGACCAAGGTTATGGCGCTGATGCTCTGCGCGTGTATGAATTGTTTATCGGTCCGTATGAACTAGATGCTTCTTGGGATCCGCGAGGTATTGTTGGAACTTATCGTTTCTTGGCGCGTATTTGGACGCTGGTACAGGAGTTTAAGCAGTCCGAGACGCGACCTGGCGTTAATTCAGCACTGGATAAAGCCTTGCATCAGGCAATTTCAAAGGTTAAATATCATCTCGATAATCTTGGATTTAATACAGCTGTAGCAGCGCTAATGGAGCTAGTTAATGATTTATATAAGCTCAAAACTGGTGGTTTCGTGGGTGACTGGCAGGGAGCGCTAGAGCAATTAGCTCAAATGCTTGAACCATTTGCGCCACATTTGGCTAATGAATTGTGGCAAGAGCTGACTGGTCGCAGTGATCTGGATAGTCAAGCGTTCCCGCAATTTGATCCAAATAAACTACAAGCTGATCAAATCACTGTCGTGGTGCAGGTCAATGGCAAACTCCGGGCTAAAATCACTGTAGCGCCGGAGATTGCTGAGGCAGAGGTAATTAAATTAGCTCTAGAGCAAGATAACGTCCGCGGTTTTACCGATGGTCACGAAATCTTAAAAACCATCTACGTGCCGAAAAAACTCGTCAGTATTGTGGTTAAATAATTCGCATCAACACTATAAAAACCCGGTCTTCTTGTGATCGGGTTTTTTAGATTGGTTGATTAAGATTGACTTTCAAAACTAGCCAGATAATCCGCTAAATCCTGCTGAGTGGCTTTGTGGTAGCCTTGTGTTTTGAGATTATCGGCGATGCTAGGATTGGCTAATTTTTGATCAAAAAAATGCTGGTTATTGCGCATAACACGACCAGGTTGAGTGCAAAATTGTTGGTAAGACGGATCGATAATATACCCGCCATCTGCTCGTTCGACAACAAGCGACCAGTGATCGACATCGGCAATTTCCGAAAAATCCAGTAGACGCGCCTGAATGCCAGCTTGGTGAAGTTCGGCTTGGATGTTGCTTGCTAAGACTTTGCACATGCCGGCTAAATCAGCTTCGAGCTGGTCGGAGTCAGGGACGGCCTGATGAATCGCCTCAAGTTGATGTTCGACGGATTGTTGAATCAGCTGATCGTAATTTAAACCACGTAAGTTAGTGATTCGCTCTAAGAACTCATTCATGGTTTTATTTTAGCATAAAAAGCCAGCCTTATGGCCGGCATGTAAATTCCACGCTAATCGTTGCGTGATTACGCAATTTATCTAACCACGATTGACGGACGTGGAATTTAAATTGGTCGCCTGGATGGATCCAACGTAAGTTGGGCAGCTCTTCGACGTCAAAGACATCAAGGTCTACCGTTTGGTAGTTTCCTTCAGTCTTTACATCGTGGCGAGCCTGATCCGCGATTTTATACGCGGTGTCGCCAGACGACACGTAGTATACTTTCTCTCCCACATCAATTTTGACATTGAGTGAGATCAAAAGTGCTATCGACAACACCGCAATTAGACTAATACAAACGTCTAATGGCGTTATTGTCTCAATTTTCTCCACCAAACGGATCGCCATTCTCCTTGGCAATGACATTCGGCGTTTAATATAATTTCTACGTGCTGAATAATCATTCTTCACGCAGATCACCCCCTTTTTTTAAAAAATGATGTGCTAAATATATTTTTATTATATCACACTTGTGCTAAAAAGTCAATTATGGTTCACCCCCTAAAACCAAAAAACCTACTTGCTTAATCAGTTAAAATCGGGTATAATAGAGCCTGAATTGATAAAATAATATTTAAAGCAAAGGAAAAATATGGCTCAACCAAAAAAACAATCTAGTCCTCGAAAAACCGGCTTGCGTCGTAGTCATTTGCGTTTGGAATTAGCGCGTCGTGTGAACAAAACTTCACCGGTCAAGGCTTTTACAACCCGCAAACAGTCTGGTAAAAAACTAGCAGAAGCTACTGCAAAAGCTAAAGCAACCACTAAAACCGCTTAATTGGTGGCTTTTAGACCACACTTTTAATTAATTTTAAACGAACATTATATAACAAGAAAGAACCAACAATGGCATCAAATCGACATCTAGGCAGGATAGTGACTTTACAGACTCTTTATGAGTTCGAATTTCGAGAACGAGCGGGTGATCAAACCGCTGACATTATGTCGATTTTAGAACGTAACCTTAACCGCTATGGTGAGGTGATTGGCGATCAGGAATTCGTCCATGAATTATGCTCGGGTATCGCTAAAGTTTATACTAAGCTCGATGAGCTACTTCAGCCAATTGCACCAGAGTGGCCAATTGCCCAAATCGCGGCAATTGATCGCAATGTGTTACGCATTGGCTTGTTTGAGTTGCTGTTTATGGGCAAAACCGTCCCGCCAAAAGTGGCAATCAACGAAGCAATTGAGCTAGCAAAATCGTTTGGTTCAGATAATTCCAGAAGCTTTATTAACGGTGTTCTCGGTACCGCGTATAAGAGTCTGGTGGAGAATAATCATGAACAAACTAACCAAGGAGCTGACTCCGTCGTCGCAACGAGCCCTAGTCAAGGCGCAGAACCTGAAGTTGACTAAACCGACCAGTCGTCAGCCGAAAGCTAGCGCTTCCTCAGTCAAGCCAGCTAAATCGAACCAGTCGGCTCGTAATATTATTGCCAGTCGGGCAACAGGTCGTGGTGCGCTCAAAAACGCCCATAAAACCACACCGAAGGGTCGCAAACCATCAATCAAAGAAATTGTCCGTGAACCAACCTCCGGTGGGTTGATTTTTCGGCGTCACAACGGCAAAATTCAGATTTTGTTGATTCAAGATGCTAAAAAACGCTGGACAATTCCCAAAGGTCACATCGAAGAAGGTGAAACCGCCAAGCAAACCGCTGAACGGGAAATCGGTGAAGAGGCGGGGCTGTTTGACTTAGACATTTTGGGCTGGCTAGGCAAGATTAACTTCCGCTATCGTCGGATGAATAAACTGGTATTGATGACCACACAGGTTTATCTCGTTCATGCTAAAAGTGGCACTGATCAGATTAAAAAAGAAGAGTGGATGAGCGATATTCGCTGGCTAGATTTTGCGGAAGCACTTGATAAAATCGAATACGAAGATATTTCGAAATTGATGCTTCTGGCGATGCGCCGAATTCGCGCTGGAGGTTATTAAATGAGTGGCATGGATTTGACACCATATCGGGAATTCGCGCAGGAAAAACTCGGTTTTGAGTTTGTGAATATTGACCGGCTAGTGACAGCGCTCACACACCGTAGTTATATTAACGAGCACCGGAAGTCAGCCTCGGAACACAATGAGCGGTTGGAGTTTTTGGGTGATGCAGTGTTGGAGCTGGTAGTGACTGATTATTTGTTTCAGAATTTTCAGGAGCCAGAGGGTGTGCTAACAGCGTGGCGATCGGCTCTGGTGCGCACTGAAAGTATTGGTGAGGCTGGTCGCAAGCTCGGTTATGGCCCGCTGATTCGCATGAGTAAAGGCGAAAAACACGGTTCGGATCGTTCACATCAACAAATCTTGGCAAATGCTTTTGAGGCAGTGACCGGAGCGATTTATCTGGAAAAAGGCTACGAGGCGGCGCGTGAGTTTATTAACCAAAATATTCTATCAACTTTGCCAGAAATCTTAGAAACCGGCTCGTGGCGTGATCCAAAATCATATATTCAGGAATTGATGCAGAAGCTTGATAACGTCACGCCAGTTTATCGGGTGTTGGATGAGGCTGGCCCTGATCACGATAAAATTTTCACTCTGGGGATTTATAGCGATAATCAGCTAATCGCTCAAGGTAAGGGTTCGAGTAAGCAATCTGCTCAACAAGAAGCCGCCAAACAAGCAATTAAGATCTATCAGGCGCGCGATAAGCAAGAAACTGTTGACTAAAAGACCAAAATAAGGTAAACTATAAGTTAGTTTAAAAATATTATTAAGAGAGAACCAAAGGAAAATTAAAGCAATATGTTAGCAATCCGTCTTCAAAGACTTGGACGCAAAGCTTACCCAGTGTATCGTCTAGCGGTACAGGAAGCCCAAAAACACCCATCAAGCGGTAAAGTCGTGGCTTATGTTGGTAGCTACAACCCGCACACTAAAGAAACTAAATTCAATGTTGAAGCAATCCAAAAATACTTGGATAATGGTGCTCAACCAACTGATCGTGTAGTTAAATTACTAAAAGAAGTTAAAGAAATTAAACTTCCAAAATGGGTTAAAACTGAGCGCGTACAGAAGTCAAAAGCTATCCGCAATCCTGAAAAACTCCGCAAAAACCAACCAAAAGAAGAAGTGGTTGAAGCTGAAGCGCCAGCTGAAACTACCGAAGCGTAAATCTGAAGTTAATTTTGATAAAACCCTCACTTAATCATCTCTGTGAGGGTTTTATGGTTTATTTTATGGTTTATAATAAAAGTGTTTTACAAGGAAAATACCGCACTCATGAAAAAAGATAAAGCCAAATTGATGATGCTGATAACTGCTGGACTGCTCGGTCTGGTAGTGGTTGGAGTGTCAGTGATGATTTTTCGGCATTCTGCGTTAATAGTGCTGGCTGGGCTAATCATCTGGTCGGTGGTAATTGAGAATTCGTGGCTCAGAGTGCGACGTTTAGCGGTGCATAATCCGAAAATCAAGCAACCAGTTCGTTTACTGCAAATCAGTGATTTTCATGCTAATGGTTGGGTCTTAGGGCGAATCCAGCAGACAATCGCTCGCGAATGTCCAGATGTAATCGTATTAACTGGTGATATTTTTGATGCTGAAAAAAGTAATAATCAGCCGGCGTATGATTTAATGCAATATCTGGCGGAATTAGATTTGCCAGTATTTCTGATTTATGGCAATCACGAAACGGCTTACCCGATGTTTTGGCGCCAGGTGCAACGCTCACTACCAGCTCAGATTCAGCCCCTCAATCACCAATCACGGCAAATCACTCCTGAGTTCGACTGTTTTGGGGCAGACTATGGTAATAAAAAGTTTTCAATCAAACTCAATGACAAACGTTTTAATTTGTTATTGACGCACACACCGCGTGACGCTGAAAAATACGCTCAGCAATATGCTTTTGACTTGATTTTGTGTGGTCACGAACACGGTGGACAGGTGCGTCTACCTCTGATTGGAGCGGTTTTAAGTGCTGGCGCTCAGTTATTTACTGAATGGCGGGGTCATCGCACTCGCGGTGTTTTTACCAGCAATCACTCAGTGATTTACATTGATTCTGGGGCGGGCTCAAGTACCTTGCTAGTGCGGTTGTTGTGTCCAGTTCAAGTGACGGTGATTGATATCCACGGCAACGCTTAAGCTAGTTATTGCGTGAGTGGGGCATGGTTGTGATATAATTAAGGCATAAACTTAATCACGGAGATAATTCAAATGTCAACTATCGACCAACAATTTGTAGAATATGTAATCAAGAATCTTGTTAATCATCCTGATGATGTGACCGTTGAACGAAAAATCGATGAAAAAGGCGTGTTACTAACTCTGACTGTTAATCCAGAAGATTTAGGTCGTGTGATTGGTCGACGTGGTTCAACCGCGCAAAGCGTCCGAACTTTATTGCGTGCGCTCGGTACCAAGAATGACGCGCGTTATAACCTCAAGATTGTTAATAATGATGAAAATCAACCGGGTGCGGCGGATGTTGAAATTTCGAGCGATGATCAAGCAACTGTGGAAAACTTCGACGAAATTACAAAAAACACTCGTGAAGAGCTTGAAAAACTCGACGACCTTGATATATAATAGAAGCAGTTCAAACATAATTGAATGACAAAAGCTCAATCTGCGAGCAATTACCAAATAATTGAGAGCCTTATTTGTCTGAAACACCCCGCCTTAAATGTGGCGGGGTGTTTTGGTTTTTAATAAAAATATTATATAATTAAGTAAGTTATGAAAATTCAGATTATTAGTTTATTCCCAGAGATGTTTAAGGCTGTGCTAAATCAGTCGATGATGTTCAAAGCTCAAAAAATTGGGGCAGTGGAGTTTGAATTGATCGATTTACGACAATTTGGGCTTGGACCGCGTAAGCAGGTTGATGATACGCCATATGGTGGCGGTGATGGGATGTTGCTGATGATTGAGCCACTGATGTCGGCGGTCGAACAAGCTAAGGCTAACGACCCGAACACGGTAGTGGTGTTAACTTCGCCTAAAGGTCAAACTTTTAACCAAGTGATGGCGGAGCAACTGGCTCAAGATGGTCAAGCTGGGCAAGGTCTGACGTTTATTTGTGGGCGTTATGAAGGTGTCGATGAACGAATTATGACGGTGGTTGATCGGACGATTAGTCTGGGAAACTTCGTGCTAACGGGCGGCGAGTTGCCAGTGATGACGATGATTGATGCAGTGGTGCGCTTGTTGCCAGGCGTATTGGGCGGTGAGCAATCGGCGACGATTGAGAGTTTTGCCGGGGGTGAAAATATTCTGGAGTTTCCGCAATATACACGACCAGCTGAGTTTCGGGGTCTAAAAGTACCAGAAGTCTTGCTTAGTGGTAATCACGCCGAAATTGCTAAATGGCGGGCCGAAAATTCCAGTCGCAAAACTGACGAAAATATGCTATAATGATTGATGTTATGGAGGGATATTGGGGATTAGCCAAGCGGTAAGGCAGTGGCGGACACCGACATTAGTCGGTGGACAAGATTTAACCACTTGGTCTCGTGGACCAGAACCAACGCAAGCTGGCCAATGGTAATAATTAACAAATAATGAGAATACTGGGGATTGGCCAAGCGGTAAGGCAGTGGGTTCTGGTCCCATGATCGGGGGTTCGAATCCCTCATCCCCAGCCAAGAAAAGCAACCTCTGCGTGAGGTTGTTTTTTAGTGAGTGGTATAATTATTTCATTATGATTTACGGAAATAATCAAGTTTTGCAGAATGGAGACAAGATACCTTTTGCGAGACAAAAAGAATATATTATGGTCAATAATGCCTTGGGAAGAGGTTCTTTTGGAAAAACTGTCCTTATAGAAGATCCTGTTCTTAAAGAGCAATTTGTAGCTAAAAAATATGAACCAGTTCAGGGGGTAGATGCAAAAAAGTTTTATCAATCTTTTTTAAGAGAAATTAAACTTCTGTATAAGCTAAATCATCCAAATATTGTGAGGATTTATAATTACTATACGTATGAATCATATCAGACTGGATATATTATCATGGAATACATCTTGGGCAAAACGATTGACGAGTATATTATATGCTTCGAGCAACAAGACCGTGTGCGTGTTTTGGAGAAAATATTTACCCAGCTGATTAATGCTTTTGATTATATTGAATCGAATAACATTATTCACAGAGATATCCGATGTTCTAATATTATGGTAGATAATGAAGGTGTGGTAAAAGTAATTGATTTCGGTATTGGAAAAATTAATTCTGAATGTTGTGATGAAGTAGATAGTTTTGGTAGCATTATTAATCGCCCTACTATAAAACCAAATGAATATCAAGATCATCAATATACCATTAAGACGGATCAATACTATCTAGGAATGTTGCTTAGTGATCTACTACAATCTACGGTTGATAATGAACAATCTGGGATGTTTAAATATATAGACATTGTAAATAAAATGATCAACACTGATCCTTGTGGGCGCTATGAAAGTTTCAATGAAATTAAATTGAAAATTGCAAATGATGACTTTGATGATATCAATTTTTCTGCTCAAGAAAAACATATTTATCAACTATTTTCAGAACAATTATTGGGTCTTATTTATAAATTTGACGAGCCTCCAGAATTTTTTGAAGACCCGCAAGCCATTATCGATAAATTAAAGAAGGTATTAAATGAAAATATTTTTGAATGCAATGTAATTAATGCTTGTGATATCGTTGGTGCATTTGTTAAGACGCGATTTCAAGTTTACGCAGGAGTGGTTTTTAAACGTGCTGATTTGGAAAGATTCCAACAATGGTTTATAAACATGAATGAGCGCAGGCAAGCGATAATTTTGACTAATTTAAGAAACAAACTATCGACCATTATCGTAGTTGATCCATTCTTAGATATTCCTTTTTAGTTGATGATATAATTAAAAAACGTGTCAAGTATGTTAAAATATAAGCTAGGTATGTAAATAGGGAAAAGCAATGAGCAGTCAAGAAAAAGTAAAACAGTCTATAGAAGCAACAGCTGGCAATACGGCAGCTGGTAATTTTATTTTAATATCTATGGTGGTTGGTTTTGCAAGCGGGTTTTTGAGCACTTGGTGGATGGGAGTGCTACTTTTCTTTGCTGGTTCAATTATAGCAATGAATCTATATCCCGATAATGATCAGGGAAAAACTAATGCTTCTGCATCAAAAAAATGCTATAGGAAGAATTCTAATAACGGTATTTTATCTAGCCGCTTCATTTTATTTAACTAAGAGCTTAATGCCTCATAAGAATGAGATAAAGAATAATGGAAATAATAATATAAATCAGTTATGCGTAAAAGACAAACAAAAAGCTTTAATCGAAATTAAAAATAATAATGACATACGCTGGAAGGGAGATAATAAAGCTGAAACTTATCAAGCTAGTATTGATGCAAATATACAATCTTTATTGTGTAGTGATAATCTAAATGCTTATATTGAGATCAATGGTAAAAAGGAGGATATAGCCATAAAGGGTGATGTTGAGAAGTTTAATAAAGATGAGTATACGGTGACAACAAAAAAGATTAATATCAATAACGGCTTTAATGTGGTCCGTATAGGTATTTTTGATGGAAATAATAGGGTTGCCGAAAAGGAGTTGAATATTGAACTCATAAATAAGGAAAAATTTGACTTATCGCATAATACTAAAAGCGATCCCAAAACAACTGAAAGTGAGATGAAGAAAAAAGAGCAATATTTGGAGGAGGAAAAAAGAAAGTGTCATGCAAAAGCTAACTACAAGTGGGAAAATAATTTGTGCAATCCCATAAGGTGGGTAAAAACACTTCCTGATAAGGAAATTGGAGATATGGAATCGGCGTTATCTTGTTATGATGAGATTGTAAAACAAAAGAGTCGCGCGAAGCCGTATCCGCTTGATGATGGCGATGGATATCCTTGGTTTGGACAAATTGTTTATTATGGTGATGATATTGAGAAATATGAATTTAAATTTTACTGGCAATCGATGATTACTGAAACCATTTCTCTATCTACGTGTACAGTGATTGGTGGTCGTGCGACGATTACTAGTGATAATGTTTACAAAACTAAACGTTAAATTGTGTGAAAAAATGATGTGCGGACTTTATGATTTGAGTTCTATATATCTAATTGGAGATATTTTTATATTTAACTGTAAATAAAATCATACTATACAACCAAATAAAATAATCCAACTTTCGTTGGATTATTTTATTTGTGTGTAATTGATTAAGCGTGTTTTAATTAAACATCCTCGGATCGCGACAGAGGAAAATTGAGTGGATTTTGCCTTCTTTATTGAAGCAGAATGACACGACATGACCAACATCAGCAGAAGCGCCAGCTAGACAACCTTTGCCGAATAATTTATCAAATTTCTTTTGGTAGTGAGCTAGATGATCACTTGGTAATCGAAAATTCCATGGTATTTTGGCGTCCGAAAAATATTCCAGACTCTTAGTGATACGAGCTTTGTTGGTCAGTGTAGTAGCTGGCGTGTTGGAAGCATAAAACAATTTAACTTCGTTGGCGAGGTAGCCTTCGAGTGGTTGAGTGTTGAGAGTGTTTAAGATAGCGGTGAAATTATCAATCAGGTCATTGCTTGGCTTGAAAAAATCGTCACCTGGATGGTCGGGTTGAGTACCTGGTTGATTAGGTGTATTGCCGGGTTGTTGTGTGTTGTTTGGTGTGGCCGGGCTAGTTGGTTTTTTGGCGATTTTTCGCAGTTCGGTGTTTTCAGTGTTTAATTGTTGATTTTGTTGATTGAGTTGTTGATTTTGCCAAGCTAGACAAATCAAAGCGCCGGTGGCGATTACAATCAGTACCAATTGACTGATTAGCCGATAATTCACTTTTGGATTATTTTTATTTGGTGGGGTTGTTGGGGCGTTGTTGCTTGATGTTGTTGCCATAATTAACTCCTTTGCTGTTTTATTAAAACCAATTTGGTAATAAGCGATTAATTAATCAAAAGTGAGTGAGAAGAGAGGCAGTGGCTCTGCTAGGATATATGCTCATTGTATCATATTGTCACTTAGTGTCAATCTCGATGGGTGGAGTTGGCGACTAGGGAGTTTTTTAGTAAAATAATTATCATGAAACGCCTGCATACTTATTCACAGAATTTCTTAGTTAGTCCGCGCTTGGTGCTGGAGTTAATCGGGCATTCGAACTTGCGTAAAAACGACTTAGTGTTGGATATTGGTGCGGGGTCGGGGGTAATTAGCTCGGCGTTGGCTCGACGGGTGCGGCAGGTGATTGCGCTGGAAGCTGAACCGCGTACCGCTGATAAGTTGCGCCATAATATGATGAAGTTTTCCAATGTTGAAGTTGTTGAGGCTGATTTTTTACGCTGGAGTTTGCCTCGCGACAGATACAAAGTGTTTGCGAATATTCCGTTTCATCTCAGTTCACAAATTGTGCAAAAGTTGACTACGGCTGAACATCCACCACGAGCGATTTATTTGATTGTGCAGAGGCAGTTTGCCAAGAAATTGATTATCGACCAGGCTAATTTTACGGGCTGGCTAGGGGCGAGTCTAGCGCCGTGGTGGACCAGTCGAATTCGGCGTCCACTGCAAAAAACTGATTTTTATCCTCGACCTAATGTTGATACTTGTTTGCTAGAACTAAAACTGCGTGAACAGCCATTGTTGGCGGTTGGTAGACGACCGGCGTATCAGGCGTTTGTCGAAAAATGTTTCGCTCAGCAGAAGTTTTTTGCGGGTTTAGACCAGGAATCGGTTGGAATTAGTGCTGAGAAAAAACCATCAGAACTAACGACCGCTGAATGGTTGAAATTATTTGCAAAAAGCTTGTTTTTGTAGTATAATAAAAAGATATGACTACTTCTTTTGATAAAATTCGCAATGTGGCGATTGTCGCCCATGTTGACCACGGTAAAACTACCATGGTAGACGGCCTGCTGAAGCAGAGCAATACTTTTCGTCATAACCAAGCAGAGATGGCGCAACATCTGATTATGGACAGTGGTGATCAGGAATCGGAGCGGGGAATTACGATCACCGCTAAATTAACCGCGGTTGATTATCACGATTACAAAATTAATATTATTGATACTCCAGGACACGCTGATTTTTCAAGTGAAATTGAACGCACTTTGAACATGGCGGATGGTGTGCTGTTGATTGTTGACGCGCAAGAAGGCGTGATGCCACAGACCAAGTTCGTGCTGTCAAAAGCTTTGCAAATGGGTTTGCGCCCGGTGGTGGTGATTAACAAAATCGACAAACCAGGTCGGGACATCGCTCGTGTTGAAGACGGCTTGAGCGATTTATTCTTGGAATTAGCGACCGATGAGGCGCAACTGCAATACCCGATTTATTATGCGATTGGTCGTGATGGTAAAGCCTGGGATGTTATGCCGGCTGATCCGAGCGCTGAGGCAGATTTAACGCCGTTGTTTGAGGCAATTTTGCATCATATTCCAGCGCCAAAAGTTACTGGTGATGGCGAATTTCAAATGCAAGTTTCGGCGCTTGATTATGATAATTTCTTGGGTAAATATGCTATCGGGCGAATTCATCGCGGTCAAATTAAAGTCAATGACCAAGTTGTGCTTCTAGCGAGCGATGGTTCAACCAAAAAAGTTAAAATCGATAAAGTGTTTGAATTTAAAGGCTTAAATAAAGTCGAAGTTAGTGAAGCGCATGCTGGTCAAATTGTGGCATTAGTCGGTGCGGGTGATGCGAAAATTGGCAATACTCTGGCTAGTGTTAATCAGCCAGAAGCGATGCCGGATCTCGAGATCGAACCGCCAACTTTGAAGATTTACCTCGGTCCAAACACTAGTCCGTTCAAAGGGCAAGAGAGTAAGTTTAGCACTTCGCGTCAGATTGGCGACCGTTTGCGTCAGGAGCTAGAAACGAATGTTGGTTTGCGAGTTGAGCCTAATGACATTGGCTTCACCGTCAGTGGTCGTGGCGAGCTTCATTTGTCAGTGCTGATTGAAGCAATGCGCCGTGAAGGCTATGAGTTTGAAGTTGGTCGCCCAGAAGTGATTACCATCGAAGAAGACGGCGTGACCAAAGAACCAGTCGAGGATTTATTTATCGAAGTTGATAATGAGTTTTTGGGTGCAGTTAGTCAGACGCTGGGTAAGCGCTATGCACAATTACGCGCTCAAACCAACCTCAGCGACAATGTAGTTCGCCTGGAATACGAAATTACCTCGCGGGCGCTGATTGGTCTGCGCAGTGAGTTGCTGACCTTAACGCGTGGTACAGTGGTGATGAATAGTCTGCCAAAAGGTTATCAACCGCTCTCGGGCAAGATTATGTCGGATCGTAACGGTGTGCTGATTGCTTTTGAAACTGGCGTGACAACAGCTTATGCGTTGCAGACAGCTGAGGCGCGCGGTGAGTTGATGGTTGGTCCAGGAATAAATGTTTATCAGGGGCAAATTGTGGGTATTTATAACCGTCAGGAAGATTTGGAAATCAACGTTTGTAAAATGAAGCACTTAACAAATATGCGCTCCAAATCGAGCGATGGTACAATTCAGTTGACACCGCATCGGGTGTTTAGTTTGGAGCAGTGTTTAGACTTTTTGGCAGATGATGAACTGCTGGAGGTGACGCCAGCGAACCTGCGCCTACGTAAAAAATACCTCGATCCGAACGTCCGCAAACGCCATAAGAATTAAGGTTTTAAAAAAACGCCCAAGTGGGCGTTTTTTATAGCGTTGAATCTATTTTGAATGCAATTCTTGACTAATTTCCTCTGGCAAAAAGCCTTTGGGGTGTTCAAAACCAGCTTGCCACTGATAATCCTTGCCGTAGCCGAGGTTAGTAGTGATATCAGAAGTAGTATTGCGTAAATGGAGGGGCACTTGAGCGTGCGGGAAACGCTTGGCGAGCGACTGAGCTTGATGCATTAGATCAGTGGTTTGACGTGATTTTTTACTGCGAGTCAGGGCGGTTGCGACATGAAACAATACATAGTTAGCTTCGGGCATGCCGATTTTCGTAATGGCATCAAAGGCGGAATTAGCTAGTCCGAGAGCGCCATTGCCTGCCAAACCAATGTCCTCACTGGCGAAGATAATCATTCGCCGAGCGATAAACTTCGGATCTTCGCCGGATTGAAGCATTCGCGCCATATAATACAACGTTGCCTCGACGTCACCACCGCGCATTGATTTAATAAAAGCCGACGCCAGGTCGTAATGATTATCAGATTTTTTATCATAAATATTAATCGCTTGGTTGGCGGCGAGTTTGATTGCTTCTAAATCTAGTGTTGGTGAGAGATCAAGCGCTAACTCCAGAGTGCCGAGCGCTTTGCGAGCATCACCACCAGATAGCCACGCCAAAAAATCGAGCGCTTCATCGGTAATTGGTTTGTTGAGATTGAGGGTGACGAGGGCTCGTTTAATAATCTGTTTAATGTCGGCTTCACTCAGCGCTTCAAGCACAATCAGTTGTGAACGAGATAATAACGGTGTGATAATTTCAAAAGCGGGATTTTCAGTGGTGGCGCCGATTAAGGTAATCAGTCCATTTTCTAAATATGGTAAAAATAAATCTTGCTGGGCTTTGTTAAAACGATGAATTTCATCTAAAAATAAAATTGTTGGCAAATTGTCAGCCTGATTAGCGCGGGCGCGCTCGAGGACGGCTTCGACATCTTTTTTGCCGGAAGACACGGCCGATAATTCAATCATATCAGCGCCAGTTGACTGGGCGATGAGGCGGGCAAGGGTGGTTTTGCCACAACCAGCTGGTCCCCATAGAATTAAATTACGAGGTTTTTTAGCGTCAAGGATTTTGCGGATAATTTTGCCATCGCCCACTAATTTAGCCTGACCAACGAAGTCGGCGATAGTTTGGGGGCGGAGGCGTTCGGCGAGCGGTTGCATAAGATTATGAGGGAATATTTAAACAAAAGTGCGCCACCTCTTAGTTGAAAGCGTCGCACTTGTTGAGGTTAAAGATTATTTTTTAGCTTTTGGGGCTTTTTTGAGCAAATCGCGAATTTCGATTAGCAGTTCAGCTTCGCTAGGCAGTTTGGCGACTTTTTCAGCTTTAGCGTCAGCTTCTTCTTTGGCACGCTTGGCAATTGGATTTAATTTTTCGAGTTTCTTAATGCCTTTAACTGCGACAAAAATTGCCAACGCGATAATTAAGAAATCGACAATGTTTTGTAGGAACACGCCATAAGTCACGACAGCGTTGCCAACGGTAATATTCAATCCAGCGAGGTCGTTGCCACCCATAATCACACCGAGTAGGGGCATAATGATGTTGTTGACTAACGAGGTGACGATTTTGCCAAATGCTCCACCGATGACCACTGCTACGGCGAGGTCAACGATATTGCCTTTCATCGCGAATTCTTTGAATTCTTTAAAAAATTCCTTCATTTTTTACTCCTTATTTAATATTAAAATTATATCAAACTTTAGGATTTTTTGATATAATAAGCAGAGAATTTTGAATGTTTATAGTTTATAAAAAAGGAGAAGGAAAATGACTAAAACCCCAACTAGCCAGCGGATTTTATTTGGCTTCATTGCTGTTTTTATGGTGGTCAGCACTATCGTGATGTACGTGTCGATGATTATGAGTTCGAAAAACCAAAATAATCAGCCACAGTATCCGGCCAGTGAGCGTCAGACGGCTGAGCAAAAAAAGCGTTTAGAAAAATATATGAAACAGGTTGAGGAGCGCGCTAAATATTTGCAAAAAATTGGCGATGAATTATCAGCTAAATACTATGATGAATTTAAAGCTTATAAAGATTCTAACAAGGCCTATAATGCCGAATCAATTAAGGAATTGACTAAAACCGACCTTAAAGTTGGTGACGGTGCTGATGTTGATGAAAAAACCGACTACCAAGCGTATTATATTGGTTGGCTGGCTGATGGCAAGGTGTTTGATAGTTCATTTGATAACAACAAATTAAAAACGCCACTACAAGGTGGTTCGGGTCTAATTGAGGGTTGGAAAGAAGGTATTAAAGGTATGAAAATCGGTGGCGTTCGGGAAATCGCTATTCCTTACCAAAAAGCCTACGGTGATCAAGCTAAAGGCGATATCCCGGCCAAATCACCACTGAAGTTTATTATCAAACTCATTCCGCCAATGACTAAAGAGCAAAAAGACGGCATTCCAAAAGCCGAATTATAATTTAACTTAACGATTGAGCGAAAAGGAGTAAAACATGACTGAAGTCAAGCAACCACAAATTTGGGATGTAATTATTATCGGTGGTGGCCCAGCGGGTTTATCGGCAGGGATTTATACGGCGCGTGATTTAAAATCAACTATGATTTTAGAAGCTGGACTAACTGGCGGGATGATGGCGCTCACTTCTAAAGTTGATAATTATCCCGGTTATCAGCCAGGTGCGACTGGTTTTGAAATTGCTAAAAACATGACCGATCAGGCTAAAGCTTGTGGCGTCAAAATTAACTACGCTAAAGCCGAGGCGGTGCAAAAAACTGCGGATGGTTTTGAAGTGGTGGCTGGCGGTCAGACTTACAAAGCTCGATCGGTACTGATTGCTACTGGTACAACTTATCGCAAACTCGGCGTGCCTGGCGAGGCAGAAATGATTGGCTCGGGTGTGCATTTTTGCGCAACCTGCGACGGTGCTTTTTATAAAAATCGTCCAATTGCCGTGATTGGTGGTGGCAATTCAGCGGTTGAAGAAACGCTGTTTTTGGCAAAATTTGCTTCCAAAATTCATTTGATCACTCTGGGGGAATTGACCGCGACTGAAGCGCTCAAGGCGGAGTTGGAAGAGTTGGTAAAAACTGGCCAAGTCGAAGTTCATACTCAGACTACTACTAAGGCGATTCTCAGTCAAAACACTCAGGTTTCGGGCGTGGAAGTTGAGCGGAATGGCCAGACTGAGCAATTGGCGGTTGACGGCGTGTTTGTGTTTATTGGTTTAGTGCCTCAGTTGGATTTTATTGACGGGTTGGGCTTGGAGTTAGATCCAGCAGGCTTTATCGTGGCACAAGCGAATCAGACCAAAATTGATGGTTTGTTTGTGGCTGGTGACATTGTGGCGGGCGTTGATCGTCAAATCGCCGTAGCAGTTGGCGACGGAGTGAAGGCGGCCCTAAAAATTGCTAAATATTTACACGCTTGATATAATAACATCATGAATCAAAACCCTCTGTCATCTGTCCAAAACCGTCCAATGCCTAAGCTATTTTTCTTGGTTGGTTTGCCGGGTTCTGGTAAAACCTTTTTTGCTGAAAAGTTCTCAGAAGAGTATCAAATTCCATTTATTAATCTGAACAAATGGCGTTTTTTCATGTTTGGTGAGCCGAATTTTAGTCGTGAAGAGGATGCTCAGCTGACTCGTTATGGTGCAGATATTTTACGCGAAATTTTTAAAACCAAACAAAGTATTTTGCTTGAAGGTAATCTCTATAGTCGTGTGGATCGGCAACGCTATGCTCAGTTGGCTCGTCAATGTGGTTATCAGCCGGTGGTGATTTGGGTACAAAATGTTGATGCCGAGTCTAAACTACGGGCTATCCGTCTCAATCGCAATCATCCAAAAGATTTTTTAATGACGCCAGAAGTGTTTGAAGATCTCAAACGACGTTTCACCCCGCCGAACGAAATGGAGAAACCAATTGCTATCAGTGGTAAGCATTCGTTCAAAATGCAATATCGATCAGTGCTAAAGCGCATCGCTGGTGATTCAAAACCAACCGCTGAGCGGAGTTTGCCGATGGCAGAGCGCAAAGCGACAAACAATGCAGATGCGAGTAGTCCTAAGCGTCGCTTGCGAATTTTTGGTTAAATTGATGAGAATATGACGGAAACTTTAGATTCGGAGTTCGGTACGATTGCCGTCTATCGGCGACGTGGAGCGACTCGGATTAGTTTTCGGATGGGGACGAATGGTCAACCAAAAATTACGGCACCATTTGGTGTACCGAAGCTGGCTTTAAAATTATTCCTGCGGACTTCGCATGCGCAAATTGCCAAAATTATCAACGACCATCGAGCGAGAAATCACTATTTACCAGGGATGGTGATTGGCAAGACTCATCTCCTGAAGTTGGAATATGATGCGGGTTTGACTCAGTGTCAAATTACAGTACGACCCAATTTTCTCGTGGTGCGGTTGCCGATGGACAGGCAAATTGAGAACGAGAGTGTACAGGCACAAATTCGCCCTTACGTCAAAAAACTGCTTAAAAAGCAAGCCAAAGAGATTTTGTTGCCACGATTAGCGTTTTTGGCGCGTGAGTATGGTTTTAAGTATCAACACGCGAAGTTATCCCACGCCTCAACTCGTTGGGGCAGTTGCTCGTCTAAAGGTGTCATTACGCTGAACATTGGTTTGGTTAGTTTATCGAATGAGCTGATTGATTATGTGCTGATTCATGAACTATGTCACTTGCGTCAAATGAACCACAGTCGGGCATTTTGGGCGGAAGTTGGGCGGATTATTCCTAATTATCGTCAATGTGAGTCACATCTCAAACAATTTATGCCACATGTTTAGTCTGCGGAATTGACGATGACGTCATGCTTATGTTAAAATGACATTATGAAAAAGAGTTCTGTGTTTAAATCTACAATGATGTTATTTTTTAGTAAAATTAGAGATTTTTGGCGTCATCCAATTAATTTTAGCGTGACACCACTCAAATTATTGCCGATTCTTGTCGCGTTACCAATAATTGTGGTTGGTTATGGGATCATCACGCGGAATATTAAACCTAATCAGTCGGCATCAGCTGAGCAAATCGCTGGTTCGCCTGAATCGGGTGTAAAATCGCGTATTTCAGAATTATATGACGTGTTAGTGGCACGTAATCGTGGTACGGACAATAATACCATGGCTGGTATGGATGTGCTTCATGATAACTGGGGTGCGAAATGGAATCGTATTAAATCAGCAGCTTTAGTGACGCCAACCCCTCCAGCGGCTGGTGGCGTGAAGAGCGTTCAGCGTGGGACCGGTGGTGGTTATCAGCGATCGTGGGAAGGTGCGGTGTCAGTATATTTTAATGCAGTTAATCCAGCCAAAAGCAGTATGCGTATTAATGGATCATGTGTAGATAAAGATAATAGAGAGATAAGTGCTCAAGTGAATATCAAAAGTGTCACAGCATCAAGTATTACGGCTGACTGTGGTAGCGGTGGATATGATCGTTATATTAACTTTGACTGGGAAGTGATTGAATATAATTAAAGAATAATCTTATGAACAACGGTGGGCAATCATATCGCTGGCAACAGTTAATGCAATATCTTGAGGTAATTTGTGATGGTTTGTTGTGGCTGTCACCTCTACTTATTGCGCTTGATGCGGTGATTGCCCCGATTTCCGATAGCACGCCACTGGATAGTGCACTGTGGCCATTGGCGGTAGTAGTAATTTGGAGCGTTGGCTTGGTGATTTATCAACTGCTGTTTAAGCTACCTGCTAAACCGAACTTACCGAAGGCGCGTACGCTTTACTTAATTTTTAGTATCGTTATGCTTAGTATCTATATCGGTTTAGCACAAGACATTAGCTCGCTAACAATGGCGGTGTTGGCGAGTATAGCGTTTAATAGTCTGCTGTATGCTAACTTTGGGCTGGTGTTTGCTAATATGATTGGCTTAGAAATGTTGGTGATTTTTAGTGGGAAAATAGCGGGTTTGACGAGTACTGGCTATGGTACGAAGAGTTTAATGGTGCTAAGCGGAGCGGTCTATGGAGTCGTGCTGTTGATTTTAAGTTTATATAATTCCGATAAATCACTCACTACACCCTCTAAAACTACGAAATACGCCGTGACAGATGCTGATGATAGTATTAAAACTTTAATTGATAATCTCGAGTGTGGTGTGATGCGAGTCAATCAGGATTCAAAAATTTCTCTATGTAATGATGTTGCTTCGACTATGTTTGAATTGAATGATCAGATTGTGGGTCGAGAGTTGAGTGAGATATTGACATTGACTGATTTGGATGACCAATCGGTGGAATTGAGTCGGTTAATCAGTATGACGCGCAGTACGCGTACTACTGATCAGCTGATTTATGTTGATGCCAGTGGTGAAAAAATCCGGCTAGAACTGACAATTATACCGATTAAAAATGCTTATGGCGTGGCAGAAGCGGGCGAGTATTTATTGTTGTGGCGTGATGTGACTTTTGAGCGTAATCTGATGGCTGAGCGTGACGAATTTGCGCGGGTGATTGGTCAGGAACTGCATAGGCCGATTGCTCAGGCTGAGATGGGATTGCAAGAGATGGAAGTATTATTAAACCAAAAAACCGATCCACTGACACTCGTTCATGCGCTGAAAAAATCTCATCAATACATCACACAGCTTGCGACGGCGACTAATAATTTGGCGTCGCTAGCACGAGCCGAACAGGCGGAAATTGTGCAATTTCAGCTGGTGGATGTGGCGAAAATATTGCAGGGCTTGTTCGAAAAAAATCAGCCAGCGGTTAATGGTAAAGGCCTGCAATTTGACCTGGATCTTGATCCGAAGCTACCAAAAATCGCTACTAATTCGGCTTATTTGGAAGAAATTTTACAAAATCTCTTAACTAACTCCCTGAAGTACACTGAAACTGGTGGTATTGCCTTGTCCGCATCTGTTAAAGCGCGTCATGTGGAAATCGCAGTGATTGATACTGGCTTGGGTATCGCCAAAAACCAACAAGCTCAGATTTTTGACAAGTTTTATCAAGTTAAAGATTATCGAACGGCTAATCGTGGTGGATTAGGTCTTGGACTGTATGTGGCAAAACAGTTAGCGCATAAGCTGGGCGGACAACTGAAGGTAAAAAGTCGGATAGGTTTTGGCTCAACTTTTAGTCTGATATTACCAAAGACCATGCGACTGAAGAAATAATTTAAATATTTTACAAAACTGCGCCGGTCTATTATACTTATGGTAATGACTAGTTTTGATTTATTATCGATTATTTTTGCTGGCTGTCTGATGATTATCAGTGGGGCATTTTTAGAGCGATTGTGGTTTGCAAAAAAACATTTTCGCCTGAATCGAGCGTATGATAATTATCGGCGCTTTGAGGATTTGCCAGCGGTGTCGGTCTGCATTCCAGCGCGTAACGAGCATCAAGCCATCGAGGCTTGTTTGGAGCGCGTTCTCGCTAGTGATTATCCAAAAATGGAAGTAATTGTGCTAGATGATGACTCAGTTGATAACACCTCAGACGTAGTCAAACAATTTGCACAGCGTGGTGTAAGGTTTATTAAAGGCGTAAAATTACCAAAAGGCTGGGTTGGTAAAAATCATGCTATGGCGCAACTGACTGAGCAGGCGACTGGTTCATATATTATTTTTATGAGTGTTGATACGATTGTTGGTGAGGGTGATTTAGGAACGATGATTCGTTATGCGCTTGATAAAAATCTGGCGATGTTGAGCGTGATGCCAAAACGCGATCGACTATGTCCAAATGTCTTTTTCGGGACGTTGCGATTTTTTTGGGAATTGATTTTGCATTCGCGCAATTTTCCGGCGACTAGCACCAGTATTTGGTTGGTTAAGGTTGATGAGCTTGAGCAATACGGTAATTTTTGGGAACATCACCGTGCGACAGTACGACCAGAATCGGTACTAGCTAGTTATTTCTACAGCAAGCATCAGTATCGTTTCTTGGTAGCGAATCGATTTTTGCATGTTACCCACGAAAAAGATTGGCAGTCGCAGTTGATGACGGCAGTGCGTACTAACGGGCCGGTGTTTGATAAATCAATCTGGCTCAAGGCTAATGTGCTAGTGGTGCTGATGATTGTTGTCAACGGCATGGTAATTTGCACCAGTAATCTGTTTTTGACTAATCTATGGTGGGTGCAGATTATTGATCTAATCAGCGTGTTGGCGCTAAGCTGGTTGAGCGTGTGTTATACCAGAATTAGTTGGGCGTGCGGTTGGTTATTAGGGTTAGTTAACTGGCCATGGGCGTTTTTGCAGGAACTGTGGCTGTTGTTTTTTAGTATTGTTTATAATAAATTCCAGGTGGTAGCATGGAAAGGTCGTCGTTTGCCTGACCCGAAAAAACCCGACTGTTGTTAGTTTAATAATTGACAAACGCCATCTGGTGCGCTATAATGAAGCTTGACAATCTGCTTAAAACCATTTATAAGCAGAATTTTTTAATTTAAAGGAGAAGTGAAGTGAGTAAACAAGCCAAAGTTCACAAAATCAAGGCCAAGGTTGACCCCAAACCAACCAAAGCTGACACGAAAGTGACTAAAATCAAAGCTAGTGTTCCGGCAAAAACCGCCAAAAAAGCCACAACCACCGAAGTGGCAAAAACAACTAAAGCTGACAAAACAGCCAATATCACCAAGGTTAAAACCAGCGCTAAGGTCAAAACCCGCAAGCGTTCTGGCTCAGTGCTAACTAAGGTGTTTAAACCAGTAATTCTGTTCAATCGTTACTTAAAAAACTCCTGGCTCGAACTTAAAAAAGTCCACTGGCCAAGCCGTAAATCAACCTGGGCGATGGTCTTCGCCGTGGTTGGCTACTCACTCTTCTTCTTGGTGCTAGTGTTGGCACTTGATAATCTCTTCTCTTACATTTTTAAATTAATGCTTAAATAATAAAGGAAAAAATAATATGGCAAAAAAAGCAAATCGATATGACTCAACTCGCCAGTGGTACGCAATTCACACTTACTCTGGCCACGAAGAAAAAGTTGCCGAGGGAATTCGTCAACGTATCAACAGTGTGCAGATGGCGGATAAGATTTTCGACGTGATTGTTCCTAAAGAAAAACAAATCGAAATCAAAAATGGTAAGCGCAAAGTTATCGACAAAAAAATCTTCCAAGGTTATGTGCTAGTCGAGATGAATCTGACTGATGAGTCGTGGTTCGTGGTGCGCAACACTCCTGGCGTGACTGGTTTTGTGGGAACTTCAACTACCCCAACTCCGGTATCGGATAAAGAAATCGCCAAAATCCGCAAGCGCATGGGCGTCGAAGAACCAACTCACCACATTGATTTTGATATCAATGAAGTGGTGTCGATTATTGATGGTCCGTTCAAAGGCTTCGAGGGTATGATTTCTGAAATTGACGCTCAAAAAGGCAAACTCAAGGTAATGGTCAGCATGTTTGGTCGTGAAACGCCAGTCGAGCTTGATATCTTGCAAGTTAAGAAGATTTAATACATAATTAGCTTAAGCTTAGAATAGCTTTTGAACATCAAGAAAGGTGGACTTTGTGAAAAAAGATTGTCAAAACAAGCTGATTAAAGCGCTTATTATGACTAATATCATCTTGGTAGCGCTGGTGGTTGTGCTTTTTATGCAGTTACACTCCCTACAAAAACAGGTTGATGGCGCGTTCTTCTCAATTCGGAGTGCGCTGGATAACCAGACTAGACTAGAAACTAACTTGCGTAATCGTAAAATTATTGAATAATTGATTAAAGGAATTGATCAACAAGCGAACTGATTGCCGGACTTGTTATTGCTTCCACCTGATAAATAGTGTATAATAAAAGAGTTACGCACTGAATTTAATCAATTTAAAAATTAAAGGAAGTAAAAGAATTATGGCAAAAAAAGAAAAGAAGGTGATCGGTAATCTCAAACTCCGTATTCCAGCTGGTCGTGCGACTGCTGGTCCTCCAGTTGGTTCAACTTTGGGTCAATGGGGTTTGAATATGATGGATTTTATCAACCCATTTAACGAAAAAACCAAAGATCTAATGGGTAAGAACGTGATTGTTCACCTGCAAGTGTTTGATGATCGAACTTTTGCTTGGAAAAGCCTAGGTCAGCCAGTTGATGACCTGATTCGTGAAAAAATTAGCATCCAAAAAGGTTCAGGTAAACCACACGCTGATAAAGTCGGTAAAATTACTCGTGCTCAGCTCGAAGAAATCGCCGAAATCAAAAAAGACCAACTCAACGCGATTGATCTCGAGGGTGCTATCAAAATTATTGCTGGTACTGCGCGTTCAATGGGCGTCGAAGTCGTTGACTAAACCGATTGTTAATCGAAGTTAAATAAAAATCCCGTGGCTATAGGTCACTGGATTTTTAAAATTGGAGTTGGGGTGTTTACAACCAAGCGCCTTGATTAGCGCCGTAGTTGGTTTTAAGTTCATACGCTTGTTGGGCGGAACGTAATTCGGCTTGCACCTGATTAGCGACCATTTGCACTTCTGAAATTAAGCTGGCGCATGGTGCTTGAATGGCCTGCAAACGATGGAAGAGTTTTTCGGCATATTGACGATCGATTTGACCATGACCTCGTTCGTGGACTAAAATGCCCGACAAAAAACGATTCATAGCTTGCTTGGTGGCGGTTGGTGTCCACTCGTCCGCCTGCCAAGTTGGCAATGTCATTAGGGTACGCAAACCAACTTTGACATTGGTGAGCTTGCAGGTATCAGATAATGGCAGTTGAAATTGACCGTAGCTTAAATCAATTCGGCTTTGTGAAATAGCGTGGAGTTGGCGATGACCAATGTCAGGTGAACAGCGCCAAATTTGTTGCTGAATGGTGCGTGAATCGCGGCCATAAACCCGAAAATAAAGGGTCGGCTCAATGATATGTGTTAAACCGTCTGGGCGGTTGATTAAGTCAATCGGCTGAGGCAAGACGTGCGCCACGCGTGTGCAACTTGGCACGGCTGGGGCTGGTTTAACTACTGAGGCAGTTTGGGGCTGTTTTGGCTGGGTTGGTTGAGCGGTGGCGACGGCAGTGGCAGGCTGAGAGGTGGTTTGGGCTGGGGCGGTCGGTATAGCCGTCTCGGTTGTTTGACGTGCTAATAGCTGAGTTTGGGCTGGTAGCTCACTGATGGCCTGGACGAGTTGGCTGGTCTTTTGTTGCCAAAGCACGCCGAATAATCCGGCAATAACCATGAGCGATCCGCCAATCATTAGAAAATTTTTTGACATCTGAAAACGAGCAGATGTAAATCCACTTTTAAACATTAAGTCTCCTTTGTTTATAATTCTACAACACTTTTAGAATATTTCTTTATTATAGCATAAAATAAGATAAAAATCAATAACCATAACATTTTTTATCAATCAAACTTGCCGATGTGTCTTGCTTGCTTTTTAATCTGAAAAATGATAAAATCTAGCTATTAAAAATAATTGTTGGCAGAGTTTAGAAAAAACTCGTGATGACCACAGAAAGGATTTTCATCTTATGACTATGAAAAAAGGTGAGTTGTTAGAACTGGCAAAAAGCATGAAGCTAGATGTATCTGACAAAAATACGATCGCTGAAATTAACGAAGCGATTAAAAACGCTAAAGAACAAGCTGAAGCAAAAGACGAAGCAGTAATCGCTGGTCGTGAAGCTAAAGTGGCTAAAGCTGGCAAGCGTAGTGAGAAATCGCTCAAAGAAGCAGAAGAAAAAGCCGAAAAAGAAGCTCGCAAAGAAGCGGGTGATACTTCTGCTCAAGGTGATGCAGTAGCAACTAAAGAAAAAGGCCCAGCTCCAAAAACTCGTTCACTACTGGAACGCCGAAGTAAAAAATACCAAGTAGCTTACGCTAAAATCGACAAAACTAAGGTTTATAGCTTAGATGAAGCTACTAAATTAGCGATTGAGACTAACCCAAGCAAATTCGACGCTAGTGTTGAAGTTCACGCTCGTTTAGGTGTTGATCCACGTCAAGCTGACCAAAATATTCGTGCGACCGTTAGCTTGCCTCACGGAACTGGTAAAAAAATCGCCGTTGCGGTCTTCGCGCCAAAAACCGAACACGACAAAGCCGCCAAAGCTGGTGCTGACATTGTCGCTGATGAAGAGTTCTTGCAACAGCTCGACAAAGGTGTGTTAAACTTCGATATTTTAATCACCACTCCGGCTTATATGCCAAAACTTGGTAAATACGCTCGTACTCTTGGCCCACGCGGTTTGATGCCAAATCCAAAGAGCGGTACGATTGCAACCGACGTTGCAAAAGCTACCACTGAAGCTAAAGCTGGTAAAGTTGAATACCGTGTTGACAAGCAAGCGATTGTTCACTTGTCAGTTGGTAAAGTATCATTCGGTGCTGACAAAATCGCTGAAAACGTCAAAGCTTTCTTCGACAGCTTGCAGGCGCACAAACCAGCTAGCCTCAAAGGCGCTTACATCCAATCAGTTTTCATTGCTACCTCACAAGGTCCAAGCATTAAAGTCGATTTGAACTAAAAACTCTTATTTTTATAAAAATCCCGCCCTGGATAATGATAATCTACGGCGGGATTTTCTTTGGTTTAAAAAACCGAGTGGGGCGGTTTGCGCTGGTTGCTGTTATCTGTTAAAATAATCTCATAATTAAAATAAGCTAATGAGTATAAGGAGTAATATGGCAGATTTTAATCAGATTTTGACCCCTGGTGATTATCAGAATGGTTTGATTAATATGGTAGTGGAGATTCCAACTGGTTCATGCCACAAAATTGAATGGGATCGCAAAGTCGGTGCGATGAAACTTGACCGTGTCGAGCCAGAGATTTTTGCAAAACCAACTAATTATGGTTTTATCCCTCAAACCCTCGATGAAGATGGTGATGAACTCGATGTACTGTTGGTGACCGATAAACCACTGACGACTGGGATTTATCTCGAGGCGCGGATTATCGGCGTGATGAAATTTGTTGATGATGGTGAAGTTGATGACAAGGTGGTAGCCGTTCCAGCTGATGATCGCAATAATGGTGACGCGATTAAAACTTTGGCAGATTTGCCACAACAGTTAATTAAACAAATTGAATTCCACTTCAATAATTACAAAGCATTGAAAAAACCTGGTTCAACCAAAGTTGAATCTTGGGGCGATATTGAAGAAGCAAAAGTTGTGATTAAAGATGCTATTGACCGTTGGAATAATCGCTAATTTTGTAACCTGAAGTAAAAACCTCTGGGCCGGAATGGCTCAGGGGTTTTAAGTTGGGCATTTTTTAAAAAGGTTTGAGTCGTAATGCTGTTTATGTTAAAATTAAATATAATAAGAATCTAAAATAGGAATAAAATGCGAAGGAATAAGAAAATCATTATTCCAGCGGCAGTTATCGCTGGGACGGCAGTGGGTGGTGGCCTACACCTGTTCAATATTAATCGGCCAATTACGAACGAGCCATATGGCGTAATGGCCTATACTTCACCGGTCAATACTCAAGATCCAGCTACAGCGCCGGAGGGATATGTAATCAATTTCCCAGATGTTAATTTGAAGCGCGCCCTTAATCCAATTATTGCAGCAGCGATGAATGAACAACGCCGACAGCAGGGTTTGCCGCAAAATGTGGTACGCACACCGGATCAGACTATTACCGCTGGTGATATGAAAGCGCCAGTTAACATGTATGGTCCATGGGCATTGAACACTAAAGGCATTACTAATATCGAAGGCTTGCAATTCTTAGTAAACGCAACGCGCATTGATATGGTTAATAACCAAGTGACGAACTTTGCACCGCTACGCGATCTTGACAAGCTCGAAGAGCTTAACATCGGTCAAAACCCGATGACTGATTTAACACCAATCGCCTCAATTCCTAATTTGAAAAAACTCTCTCTTGATCGTTCGCCAAACGTAACTGATATTTCACCACTAGCTCATGCTTCGAAGTTAGTAGAGCTTCGCATGGCGCTCACAAAAGTGTCGAATTTGACGCCAGTTTCTCAGATGGCTAATCTGGAACAGGTACATTTTAATAACACCCTGTCTCCAACGAAGTTAGATCTAACACCGTTAGCAACTGCTCCTAAGTTATCGTTAATTAACGCTAATGCTTGTAAATTGACCGGTGCAGATTTTGCAGTATTAAAAGATGCTCCCGCTCTAGAGACTCTGATGACGGCTGGTAATAACGTTCTTAATATGAATGATATGCTGAAAGAGGGATTTGTAAATTTACAGCGTTCGTCGACCTTTAGTGATCAATTACATTCAATCAATACTGATGCTAATCCGTTGTTTGAAAACCCAGTGCGTGGTGTGAATAATGAAATAATTCCCGTGACAGAAACTGCCAATGTTAAAAATGCTAATGCTGACGGTAGCTTAAATCCGAATGGTACTCACATTAAGCTAATTAACTTGTATGGTAGAAATAGAGTTGATATTCGCTGGGGAAGAGAGTTCACTAAAGGACAGGTTACAAATCGTCCATTTTCTGGTACATTGACAGTGAATTATAACTTGCCACAAGACATAATTAAACCAACTATTACTCCAAGTAACCCAGAAAAACTGGTCTCGCGCAAAGGTCGAGCAATTGATCTTGATGCTGGGATGAGTGCTGCTGACAATCCAAGCGGTTCCGGCTTGCATAGTTTTACGCACGATGCTGTGGCGAAAGGTTTGGATGTAACTAATCCAGCTAAGGGTGAATATCAAATCGTTTACACTGCAACTGATAATCACGACAATATCAATACGGCTACTCGTCAGGTAGAAATTACTGATGCTGATGATTTACAAGCTATCGTAAACGGTGTTACAGAAGATGCCTTAAAGGGTTACACTGCATTAACTAAAGAACGGGTATTGGCGAAGAAATCTGCTGCCGAGGCAATTATTGCTAAAAATGATGCCACGCAAGCTCAAATTGACCAAGCGTTAGATGATCTCAATCAAGCAATTCGCAAGCTAGAAGTCGATACTCGCAAGCTAGTAGCAGCGGCGACTAATCGATACAACGCTCAGCCTGATTATGTCCAGCAAGATCCAGGCGTTCAGGCTGCTTTGGCAGAGGCTAATCGCGTATTGAATGATCCTGCGAAAACTCCTGAAACTGTTGATCGGGCGGCTCGAGATTTAATTAAGGCTATCGAAGACGCAAATAAAGCCGAAACTGAACGTCAAAAAGCCGCATCTGATGCACTTGATACAATTAAGGGTGACGACAAAAAAGCAGCACGTACTCCAAGTGCAATTCAAGACGTTAAAGATAAAATTAACGCTATCAAAGACGGCCAAAAACGCAACGCTCTTTTGCGCCAATTCCAACCAGTTGAGGACGCTTATAATGCTAAAAAAGATGAATTAAATCAACTTCTTGATCGTGCTAAAAATCCAGCAACGACTGATGGTGCTAGCCCTGCAACTGTAGCACAACTCCAAAACGCCATTCAATCAGCTGACGCTGTCAAGGCTAACGCCAACGCGTCGCAGGAAATGATTGAGACGGCGCTCAATGCTTTGCAAACTGCTATTAACGGTTTGCGCACGGATAAAACAGCCCTCCAAACATTAATCAACTCTGTACCAAGCGAGCCAGACTATGTCAAAAACGATCCTGAAGTAGTTGCCAAAAAAGCTGAAGCTGATCGCATTATGGCTCTTGAAAATCCAACTAAAGCACAAGTAGCTCAGGCGGTTCAAGATTTAAATAATGCAATTCAGTCAGTGCGTAGAGCTGAACAAGATCGTCAAACAGTTACTGAAGAGGTCGTTGTCAAAGCTGAAACCGACAAAACCGTTTACGTCTTTGACCAAGCTGAAGCTAAAATCAACGAAATTAAAGATCCTGTGAAAAAAGCACAACTAACAGGTCGTCTCCAGACTGCTAAACAGGTTTATGATAATACTAAAAATAATTTGCAAAATGCAATTGCCAATGCCGAAAATCCAGTTACGACTGATGGTATGACTACCGCGTCAGTGGCTCGATTGCAACAAGCCTTGAACCAGGCTAAACAGGCGATGGCTGAAAAAACTCCACAGCAGACTATAGAAGTTGCACTCAATGCCTTAAATCAAGCTATTACTCAATTAGAAGTTGACGAAACTGCACTTGATCAGGCTATTGCCGAGCATAATGACCAGCCGGATTATATTAAGAATGACCCAGCGGTCCAAGCTGCTAAAACCGAAGCTGATCGGGTTAAGGCTTTGCCGTCAGCCACTAAACCACAAATTCAGCAAGCGACATCTGGTCTAAAAAATGCTATTCGTACCGCTAAGCAAGCTGAAGTTGCTAAGCAAAACCAGGCTGAACAAGAATTAGCTCAAACAACTGCTGATTTATCACCAGCATCAATCACCGCTTCTCAGAACAAAATTAATGCTGTTCAGGATCCAGCTAAAAAAGCTGAGCTACAAGCTAAGCTTGATGGTTTGAAACAAAAATTAGCTGATCAAAAACAAGCCTTACGTGATTTAATCTCGAAGGCGCAGGATCCAGCGACTATTGATGGCATGACAACTGAGACTAAGAATGCGTTATTAGCTAAAATTAACGATGTGATTCCAACTCGTGATGCAACTCAGGCTGGTTCAAATCAAATTTTAAGTGCAACTACCGCTCTACAACAGGCGATTGATGCACTACGTGCTGATAAATCTGCTCTAGTGACGGCCTTAAATACGGCTGATGCGGAACCTGCCTATCTTAAAGGTAAGACTGGCTTCCGTCGTACGCTTGATGGTGGTCGAGCAATCAATAATAATCCAAATCCGACTGTTGCTGAAGTTCGTGCTGCTGTGTTAGCTTTGCAAAACGCTAAACCAGAAGCTGTCTTGCAAGAAAATCAAGCTCAGCAAGCAATGGATAGCGCTCTGGTAGCGGCGCAACGAGAGATTGATCGTTTACCAAGTTTAGCTAATGATCAATTGTTCAATATCGATCTTGCTAATTTGGAGCGTTTAATTAACCAAGTTGATGAGCCAGCGAAAAAAGCCCAATTCCAAGCTACTCTTGCTACAATTAAAACGGCTTACAATAAGCGCAAGGCTGAAGTTGAGGCTAAATATCCAAAATCACCAAACACTGGCTATCAAAAACAAGCTAAAACTGGTCTGCTAGCAGCGCTAATTAGCTTGCCAGTTACAGTGATTGCAGTAGCAGTGAAGAAACTGAAGCGTCAATAATCTCATCATTGGTCTACGACATATCCTAAAAACCCATCTAGGTAAGTTGCCTGGATGGGTTTTTGCTTATATGCTAGCGACTAGGCGCGGGATTTGTTATAATAAGCTTATGCTATTTGTCGATTTTATTAGCTGGTGGTATGCTGATGGTCTCAAGGGCTTTATACAACGCCTGGGACTACAGTTAGCGAAAATCACCGATTTCTTCTCAGTAGGATTATTGATTAAGACATTGTTTACACCGTTTCGGTTGATTGATGCGTATTCGGCTGGCGGACAATCACTCGATGATAAAATTCGTGCCGGTCTTGATAAACTAATTGCTCGTTTTATCGGTGGTTTAATTCGTTCAACGGTTCTGCTTTTTGCAATTATTGTGATTTTTACAACGATTGTAATTGATATATTAAAAATTATTTTATGGCTGATGGCACCCTCACTGCCGATTATTGGGGCGGTCTTACTGGCTATGGGAGTGACGCTATGATTGAACCGCGATATAACCATAACTCACTGCGATCACGCAAGGCACGCTTGACGGTGGGTATTAGCCCAGTGTGGCGTTTAATGCTTAAAGTTATGGCATTTGGATTGGTCATCTCTGGCATTAGTCTAATTGTAATTAAAGATTCACTTGGTTGGTTAGCACTCGGTATGACGAGTGTGCCGGTGATGGTTTATCAATGGTGGCGTTATAATTTATATCGCTTAGAAATTATCGAAAATGAACACCAGACGGTGGATGATGTTTTATCAAGTAGTGTGCTTGGTCGGTTGCCCGATAATCCGTCGCCGTATGATATCGCAACCATCGTCGGGACGACGTCAAGCGGGATTTTTATTGGGTTGCGTTTTGGAACTGGAGTGAAGTTTTTTCAAGAAATCGCCTCTAAAAGCTCGGCTGATACCGAGCAAATCTGGCGTGATGCCATTGCGATTCGTGAACAAACTGGTTCACGCACGATTTCCGGAGGCTGTTTGGCGCTGGCTATTATTAAGAACTTTCCGGGGTATCAGGGTATTTTGGCGCAAATTCAACTGGATTATGATGATTTACTACAAGGGGTGCGCTGGCATGACTATTTGCATGCTTTAAAAAATCAGGCTGGCCAGTTTGTCAAAACTGGTGGGATCGCTCGTGATTGGTCATTTGGCTATATTCCATTGTTGCGTCGGTTTGGGCATAATATTTCCGAGGCGTTGTCTGGTCAGCGCCTACTCTCGGCGAAGATTCCTGCTCACCAAGATGTGATTAATCACATGATTGAGACTTTTGCGGGTGGCGGTCGGCAAAATGTGGCTTTGGTTGGGCCTTATGGCGTTGGCAAGACCAATATTGTGCAGGGTTTTGCGGAGCGATTGATGGATGCCAGTGCAAAAGTAGCGGATAGCTTACGTTTTCGTCAGGTAATTATCTTGGATGCAGCTAGTCTAGTAGCAGCTGCACCGGATCGTGGCGGTCTTGAAGGGCTGGTGGCGCGTATTTTAGGTGAAGCCTATCAGGCAAAAAATATCATTGTTTGTCTGGATAATGCGGAGTTATTCTTTGAGGAGGGGACTGGGTCGGTTGATTTGACAAATATTTTATTGCCGATTCTTGAAGCAGGTAATCTGCGGATGATTTTGACCATGAATGAGCAACATTTCTTGCAGATTTCTCAGCGTACACCTGGGCTAGCTAATGCTCTGAATAAAATCATGGTGGCGCCGACCTCGCAATCGGATACGATGCTGGTGTTACAGGATAAGGTGGTGGCAATGGAGTCTCGCCTGGGAGTGATTTTTATGTATCAGGCGCTCAAAGAAGCTTATCGGCTGAGCAGTCGCTATATTCACGATGTGGCGATGCCTGGACAGGCGATCAAGTTATTGGAATCAGCGGCGAGCTATCACGAGCAAGGATTGGTGCGGTTTGTGTCAGTGCAACAGGCGCTCGAAAAAACTATTGGCGTTAAAATCTCGGCGGTTTCGCAGTCTGATGAGCGTCAGAAGCTCCTCGACCTTGAAAATCTGATTCATGAGCGGATGATTAACCAGGTGCGAGCGGTGCAAGTGGTGAGTGATGCTCTGCGACGAGCGCGGGCTGGCGTGCGTAATCAGAATCGTCCGATTGGTACTTTTTTGTTCCTTGGTCCGACTGGTGTCGGTAAAACTGAATTAGCCAAGGCTCTGAGTGAAGTTTATTTTAATGGCGAGGATAATTTAATTCGCTTGGACTTAAACGAATTTGTGACGGTTGAAGATGTAGCGCGCTTGATTGAGAGTGGGGCGAAGAATCCACACAGCCTAACAGCACAGGTGATGACTAAGCCTTTTTCGGTGATTTTACTTGATGAGATTGAAAAAGCCCATGCATCAGTACTGACGACGTTATTGCAGGTGCTAGATGAAGGTATTTTGCGCGATGAGGATAATAAAGAAGTGAGTTTTCGTGATGCGATTATTATTGCGACGTCCAATGCTGGGGCACTGGAGATTCAAGATTATATCAGCCGTGGTGTTAAAATTAGCGATTTTGAACAAGAATTTGTTAATAATTTAATTCAATCGCATCAGTTCCGACCGGAGTTTTTGAATCGTTTTGATGAAATTGTGATTTTTAAACCGTTGGAAAAACCAGAACTGCTTCAGATTGTTGATTTAATTTTAGCTAGTCTTAATAAAAATCTCACCAATCAAAAAATTCAAGTCTCAGTTAGCGATGAAGCTAAAAACTATTTGGTAGATAAGGGTTATGACCCGCAATTAGGTGCTCGTCCAATGCGTCGGATTATTCAAAAATCAGTCGAAAATATTGTTGCTAAGTCAATTATCGCTGGTGAAGTTAGTGATCAACGGGTGATTGAAATCTCGCTCGCTGATCTGCAGGCAGTGCTTGAAGCTTAAAAGAAGCGCTTGCACTCACAGCTGTGTTCAGTTATAATTATTTTATAGTTTAATATATCACCATAAGTATATTATCTCGGTGGTGATATTTTATCAAAAATGGAGAAGATGACAATGGAACCCTCAAATTATAAACTAAAAATTGGTGAGCTAATTGGTCAAACGCGTGCTTGGCGTCAGATGACTCAAGCGGAACTAGCGAAAAAAATTGGCACCTCGCAATCAGCTGTTAATCGCATCGAAAATGGTAATCAGAATCTAAGTATCGAGATGATTGAAAAAATCTCGGAAGCCCTGCATGTTGAACTTCTGGCTTTTAACAAAAAAGGTACAGTTCATTTTAAAATCAATGGTGGTCGAGAACTGACCGGCGCGATCGAAATTCGTTCATCAAAAAATGCCGCGGTGGGCTTATTGTGCGGTTGTTTAATTAATAAAGGTCGTACGACTCTGAAAAACGTACCACATATCGAGGAAGTAAATCGCATCATCGAAGTGCTTGAGAGTATTGGTGTGAAACTGCGTTGGATTAACGGTGGTGCTGATTTGGAAATTACTCCACCAATGAAGTTAAAACTCGACGAGATGGACGTTGTCGCCGCCAAACGCACTCGTAGTGTGCTGATGATGATGGGTTCAATCATGAATAGTTATCCGAAGTTTAAGATGCCGTATGCTGGTGGTTGTAACCTCGGCAAGCGCACGGTAGAACCGCATTTGGCAGGACTGCGTGAGTTTGGTTTGGCGATCGAAACCAAGAATGATTTTTATCACGCGACTGTCACTGATCCACGAGTAACCGAAAAAACAATCGTGATGACTGAGCGAGGTGATACCGTGACGGAAAACATTCTGTTTGCAGCTGCCTCAAAAGACGCAATTACACACATTCACAACGCTAGTCCGAACTATATGGTGCAAGATATTTGTTTTTATCTGCAACAGTTAGGTATCCGAATTGATGGTATCGGCACCACTCATCTGACAGTCTATGGCAAGGCCGATATTAATCGCGATGTAGAATACGAAATTAGCGAAGATCCAATTGAGGCGATGAGTTTTATCGCGGCTGGTATTGTGACTGACTCAGAGATTGAAATTCGTCGTGCGCCAATTGATTTTTTGGAAATAGAATTAGAGACTTTGCGCACAATGGGGTTGAAGTTCGATCAATCGCCGGTTTATTTATCGCGCAATGGTCAAACTAAGCTCGTCGACATCAAACTCTATAAATCACAGTTGGTAGCGCCAATTGATAAAATTCACCCAATGCCATTCCCAGGTCTAAATATCGATAACTTGCCGTTTTTTGCGATTATTGCCGCTAAGGCACAAGGTCGAACATTGATTCATGATTGGGTGTATGAGAATCGGGCGATTTATCTGACAGAATTATCAAAGCTTAATGTCCGTAACCAATTACTCGATCCACATCGTATTTATATCGAAGGTGTGACTGATTTTCGTCCAGCCGAAATTGTCACTCCACCTGCCTTGCGTCCAGCGGTGGTGATTATGCTTGGTATGCTAGCTGCCAAAGGTGAGTCAATTTTGCGTAACGTCTATTCTATTAATCGGGGATATGAGGATTTTGCGCGCCGACTTAATTCACTGGGCGCTGATATCGAGATGCTTTATTAGCGATAAAACCTTGAAAAAAACAGAGTTTGGGTGTATAATAATCAGCGTTCTGGGGCTGTAGCTCAGCTGGTTAGAGCACCTGCCTCTTAAGCAGGGTGTCGAGGGTTCGAGCCCCTCCAGCCCCTCCAATAAAAATACCCTACTCGCCTTGTGGGGTATTTTTATTGCTGAAATAAAAAATGCCCTAGGTAATTCTAGAGCAGTTTTTTATTTAAAAATTAAAGGAGGCGACTACGAATCAGCTCGTAAGCTTCATCAGCGAGCTGGTCAATTGAATGACTGCCGTCTAGTATCGGCAGGCTCTGCTTGCTAGCAATCATACGATAACCATCAACTAATTTCTGTTGAAAAGTCTCATCACATGATTCGAATGCATCGCGTTTGGAAGCTTCCGAATCGCGCTGGTGACGACGATCAGACGCGGTTTGAGTGTCAACATCAATAACGATTGTTAAATCTGGATGAATGTAAAAATCGGGCAATAAATCATCACAGACTTTTTGAACATAATCTATGCCTAAACCTCGTCCTGCGCCTTGATACACAATAGAAGATAGGTAATTTCTTGACGAAATCACCCACACACCAGCTTCAAGTTGATGTCTGATCTTGTCTGCTAATTCTGCACGAGCTGCTGTGAATAATAGTAATTCGGTCATAGCAGTGCGTTCTAGACTAGCGTCTTTAGCAATAGTGCGAATGGCTTCCCCGATCGGCGTGCTGCCAGGTTCGTGGATTGACCAGACCTTCACCCCCTCCTCTGCTTTGAGTTTCTCAATCAGTCTGGCACTGACGGTTGACTTACCTGACCCGTCAGTACCCTCAATTACAATGTATTTTCCGTTCATGCTTCAATTTTAGCATAAACGTGACGTTCTGTCTTATAGTCCCCATCGGTTATTTTGACGGACTTGCTAGCCGTGCGCCAGTTATCAAGTTTAAGTTGCGGAAAAAATGCATCACATTGCTCAAACTTATGCAAAATCTGGGTGATGATAATTTCATCAACTAAATCTTGCTTAATAAACTCTTGGTAGATTTGCTGTCCGCCAATGACGAATATCCCCGTGGCAATGTTATTGCTATTTTGAACAATAACATTAGCGCGAAGCAGGGCTTGTGTAGGACTGTGAGTGATAATCAAGTGATCATCACCAAGGTTTTCATGGTGTGTAACGACAATATTATATCGTTCGTCAAGATAACCATTAGGGAGTGATTCTTGGGTTTTGCGACCCATAATCACTACCTGATTTATTGTCATCTCTTTGAAAGCTTTGAGATCTTTCGGGAGATCACATAACAGTTGATTGTTTCTTCCGATAGCACGGTTTTGGTCCATTGCGACCAGAATCGTTGCTTTGATTGACATAGTATATTTCCTCCTTTTATATTGCGATATCAAACGGGTCTATCTTGTCCCTATCCGGATGGTAATCAATTAGCTCAAAATCCGTGATTTCGATATCTTGAAATTCGACTTTTGATGGATTTAATACTAATTTTGGTTGTTGCGCAAGTCGCACATCGTCAATACAGTCAGAATGCTTATCTTGAAACAAAACTACATCTGGAGTATGAGGATGAGCAGATTTCACCGTATTGAAATAACGTTTATACTCGTTATAGCGCTCCAGGAGCTGTTCCGCTTGAGGTAAATGTCGGTCATAAATGTGCAGATTTTGCACAAAATGGCAGAAATTGCCCAACTCAAACCTGCAATGGCGCGCCACCATCATCATGAGTGCTACGTATTGTAACTTATTGATGTGGCCAGCGACTAAATAATCTGAGCTACGCTGAATTAATGTCATATCCAGAAACGGTCTATTGTTGAGTGGACGGACAGACCAACTTGTCTCATAAGCACATGGGTCGAGACCATGTGGTTTGGACATATCTTGATATTGCCACAGGTTTATAATATGTTGACGCCCCAATGGGTTATTGCGTAATCCATTAAGTAATTGATTTGTTAAATCATAGCGCTTAATCACAGCGCCGTAGGCTTGTCCAATGGTGCGATCGCCGATATCCCAGCTATCCCACCAGTCTACTCCGTATTTATCACGGAGTAGATCAAGATCATTAGATTGATCTTGATAAATCCATAAGATTTCGCCAATTGCTTTTTTAACAGCGATTGGCCTGAGGCAGGTGATTGGTAATTCACCCGCTCCAATATCGTACGTTTCACACACTTGTGTGATGAATTGTGTGTGAGCCGGTGCATTATCACTGGCGTAACGACTGCGCACATCAAAACCGTAATCATCACTACCTTCGTTGATAATGTTTTTGATATTCTCAGCGAAGATTTGTTCTACTTTTAACATTATATTCATTCCTCCTTTGTTAAATAACGACCTTGGGACATCCAAGGTTTGGTGTTGTATATTATATCATCTTTTGTTTAAAAAGCTAGGTTGTGACTGATGAAACGATGGGCTGATGGTCAAAACCGTGCCTTTTTTGTTGTAACAGTGTTAAAATATAACCATGATTGATTTACAAGAAAATGTTTTATTACGAGATTTAACAACTTTTAAAATTGGTTTGGGACGGGCGCGTTATCTGACGACCATTACTGAGCGTCAGCAAGTACCAGAACTATATCAAAAAGCTCAAGAGCTGAATCTGCCAGTGGTGATTCTGGGCGAGGGCAGTAATTCGATTGCGCCGGATCGGGATTTGGAGGCAATTGTTGCTTTGAATCGCATTAAGGGTATTGAACAATTGAGCGAGACGGAATTGCGAGCCGGGGCTGGGGAGTTTTTGGATGATTTGGTGGCGTATGCGACCGAGCGGGGTTTATGCGGAATTGAGAGTTTGAGTGGAGTGCCGGGCTCGGTTGGGGCGGCACCGATTCAGAATGTCGGGGCTTATGGTCAAGATATCTCACAGGTGCTAATTGAGCTAGAAGCGTTTGATACGGTGACTGGCGAGTTCGTGGTTTTGAATAGTACTGATTGTGGATTTACATATCGTGAGAGTATTTTTAAACAACAGGCGAAGGGGCGATATTTTATCACTTCTATTACGGTCAAATTACATCACAAGCAACCGCAACCGCCGTTTTATACTTCACTCCAAAATTATATCGAGCAACATCATTTAACCGATTTTAGTCCAGCGAAATTGCGTCAATACATATTGGCAGTGCGTGGGTCGAAGATTCCTGATTATCATCAGGTGCCGAGTGCTGGGTCATTTTTTAAGAACGCTTTAATCACTAAGTCGCAACTGGATGATATTGAAAAGAGCTTTGGCACTGTGCCATTTGCGGAGCCGATTGGCGATCTAATCAAAATCCCTACTGGCTGGATGATTGATCAGGCTGGATTGCGTGGTCGACTATTCCACGGAGTCAAAATCGATGATAATAACGCCTTAATTTTGCTGAACGATTCAGCTAAAACTTTTGCGGATTTGACACAAGCGGTGGCAGAAATCCAACAAATCATCAAGGATAAATTTGGTGTGGCGATTGAGCAAGAGCCGATTAATATTACGGCCATCGGACGCTAAAAAACTATCTTCAAGGCTTGTATTTTTCAATAAAAAAGTTTATGCTTAAAATATGAAACGATTGCAAAAGGGTGGTTTTACTATTTTGGAAATCTTAGTGGTGATTGTAATTATTACCATTATGGTTTCGGCTGGTGGATTTTATTATGCTGATTTGCAGAATCAGACGGTTGCTCGCAAAGCTCGAGAAGATGCAGTCAACTTCGCTAACATCGTCAATGACATTTATCACACGGGTCAATTTGGGACAACATCCGAACCGCTCAAACACCTGAATGTTCGCAAAGGTACTTACCCGAATCGCACTAAAATGGAGGCGATTCGCAAGATTATAGTGCAATCGTATGGCGAGCAATTTCGTCAAAAGGGAGATTCGTCGAGCGAAGGAAATATCGTAGTAGCAAATATCAAGCAGTTTAGGGTTGAAAAAAATATTTCACCAGTCAATGCGGATTTTTCAAATCAAGATAAATTGCGTGAAAATGCCCATAAAATTATCTACGCACCGCTGAAAGAGGAGGTGCCACCAAATACTGGTGGTTTACTATGTAATGATTATCCCAGTAGGCCAGCAACAGACAATTATGATTATCAATGTGCCACGGCAGTGATTTATTATGTAGCTTACGAAAAAGGCAAGTATGAATTACGTCCGGTTAGGCAGTTAACAGCAGGAGTGGCGCGTGAGTTCCAAAAATAGATCACAAGCTTTAACCGGTTTTTCGGCAGTTGAAGTGATGATTGCGCTGATAATTGCAAGTCTATTTTTATTCTCGGCTTATCAACTATTTAGTATTGTTCACCAGTCACAGTTATACGCACGATTGCGCTCGGAAGCGTCTAATGTCGCCTATGCAGAGCTACGCAAAGCGACCGGCACAACTTTTGCCTGTCCTGTTTGGCCTCGTCGAACACTCGACCGTGTCAGTTATCCAACGAATACTCCTAATTTGATTGGACTCAAGGCTACGACACGTGTTTCTTGCCCTTATGGCACAACTCAAAAAATCTTAAAAGTTGAGGTAGAAATTGAATATCGTATTAATGGCAATGTCCAGAAAGAAATACAGGCACTTTATGTCGATAAAACTTAAAACTCGATCTGGTTTTACTCTCGTTGAAATGCTGGTAGTGGTGCCAATTGCACTGATTTTGATTGCGGTGTTAGTCAATGCTATGATTCGCATTACGCAGAGCGCGTCATTGTCGAATGACCGTTCGATGCGGATGGCACAACTTAATCGTGCTTTGGATATGATTGAACAGGATGTGACGGTGGCGAATCAATTTTTGTCAAAACCAGCTCTGCGGAATACTTTTGGTCGAGTGGAAAATGATTACATTGATAGTAGTCATAATAGTCTGCAGTTATCAGATTCGGTGCGATGCGGGATTTATCCAGAAGAGTATCATAGTGGCGCCTGCCGACGTGGGGGTCAGTCAGAGAGACTGATTCTCAATCGTTTAGCAACCATTACTCCACCTGATGCTGATGCTAATATTAAAATCTTGGCTCATTTTCGTGAGGGTAATTTTGCGGAACAATATTGTAAATATAATTCACCTGTTTTTTTAAACGTAGTCTATTTTATTAAAGACGGCAAACTATATCGACGTAATATTATGCCAATAGATGTTAGTACTAAGCAGTATAACTCATCGCTGTTATGTCAATGGACGGAGCCTGGACAGACTAATCCTTATCATAAACCATGGCAAAAGCCAACTTGCTCGCGTAATGATTTCGTGAATAGTATGGGCGGTGGCACTAATCGGTATTGTCAAGAGCAGGATTTGTTGCTACTTGATAATGCAGAAATGGAAATCGAATACCGAGAGAATAACGCTCCAATTGGGAATAGCCATATTTATTTAAATCCAACTGATCATATTCACACTCAAAAGAAGCTCAATGATGCTGATAGCGTCCGAGTGGTACTAAAATCGCGCGTGACACTAACTGGATCGAAGAAAACTGGAGTCGTGCAAGGCGAAATTATTGTGCGCAAATTGTCGGATTTACCAAGTTCATAGAATCATCGAAAAAAGCTCTTGATTTTTTTACATAAGCGTTTTATGATGGAGATGTAAGAAAATTAATAAAGGAGAAAAACTTCTTATGACAAAAACAATCAAAAAAGGTTTCACCATTATCGAGCTTTTGATCGTTATCGTGGTGATTGGTATCTTGGCAGCTATCGTTGTTGTGACCTACCAAGGCGTTCAGAACAAGGCTAACAAGACCGCTGCTGAGCAAAACGCTCGTGAAGTAGCTACTAAAGCTACTGCTTATAACGCATCAGCTTCACGCTTCCCAGAGACTGTTGCTGACTTAAAATCTGCAACTTATGATGGTAAAACTTACCCAGAAGCGAAACTCAGTGAAAAAGTTGACGCTCTAGTAACTAAAGACCCTCTCACTGCTACAACTAAGACTAAAGTTCAATATCATGTTTGCAAAGATACTGGTAGCGGTGACTTTGTAGGTGCTAAGGTTTACTTCTGGAACTACGAAACTAACAATGTAAGTACCGCTGATGAAGCTATTAAAGCTGGTACGACCACTGGCGCTAACGTAACTTGTGCTGCTCCAGCAAGCTAAGATATTATCTCTAGATTAAATCTAATCAAACAACCCGTCTTTCGTGCGGGTTGTTTTTTTAAATTGCTTTTGTTTAAGTGACGGTTTATAATAGAAGTTATGAAAACAAAACGTGGTTTTACCTTGATTGAATTATTAATCGTCCTGATTGTGATTGGTGTTTTAGTAAGCTTAATCGCCTTTCGTTACAAAGACGCACAACTGCGAGCTCGTACTGCCGAAAACACTAAACGAGCAAATGATATTATCAACGTCGCTGAGCAACAGATTGCCCTAGCTTTATCAGGTGATGAGCGAGGCTATCCTGATCCGCGACCTAACGCTTATGGCCAGAAGACTGAAAAATGGAAGAAATTTTTAGAAATGATACCGCCAGGCTCAGCACGCCATTTGGGTGATGGTGCTGGCTGGGAACCGAGTGGGGCAAATCCAGAACGATTACGCTATGTGGCCTGCCGTGAGGGCGGGGCGAGTTCCGATATAATTTCTGGTATCAAAATCGTTTTTTGGGATCATGTCGAACGCAAAACGAGCGAAGTGACCACTGGCGAGGTTAAAGGTTCAGGCATATTTTGTAATTAATACCGACTAAAAAATCTCCAGTTATAAAAACTGGAGATTTTTATTGATAATTTTGGGGCGAATGATGGGATTCGAACCCACGGCCTTCTGTGCCACAAACAGACGCTCTAACCAACTGAGCTACATCCGCCATAAACTTCGAGATTAACTCTTTACCATTGTAGCACAAAACGCTACTAAAATCAATCGCTGTATCTGTTAATCTCGCAAAAATCTGGCGCCCCGGGAGGGATTCGAACCCCCGACCAAACGGATAGAAGCCGCTTACTCTAATCCACTGAGCTACCGGGGCAGGGCAAGCTGGCGCATTGTCTGCACCAAACTGGCTTAATTTTAGCATATCTGATGTGAAAAAAACAGACTAGAAGCTGGACTTTAGGCTTGATTCGTGCTAAAATAATCACCAGCTAACACCACGCGGGTGTCGTATAATGGCTATTATGTCTGCCTTCCAAGCAGAAGATGAGAGTTCGATTCCCTCCACCCGCACCAGATTAGCTATCATAAATCGTAATTCAACCACTCTATGCGAGTGCTTTTATTTTTTTAAAAAACCAATAAAAAACCTCACCAACGGGTGAGATTTTTTATTTGGTACGCCCGGAGAGATTCGAACTCCCGACCAACTGGTTCGAAGCCAGCTACTCTAATCCACTGAGCTACGGGCGCGTACGTATGGTCATTATATCACTTTTATCGACTGGTCGCAACTCCAAACAAATATCGCCCCAACTTGATAGCTGGGGCGATACCGTAGTCTCTCTGTAAGTAGCGGTCAAACTGAACTTAAGAGGGTTTACTTAAGCTAGTTTGCGGCTATTGATGTAATAACCGAGGCTAGCAACTAGAGAAGTTAAACCAATCAGGCTAGCGAGAGAATCCAGACCAAAGCCAGTTTTTGGTAGTCCACCTGGGACAATTGGAGTGGCTTTACAGTCATCAAGATTCTTCGAATGTAGAGTTGCGTTAAATGCGTTTTCTTTGATAGTGATAATTTGTTTGGTTTTTAATTCACAAACTTGGATTTGTTTAGTATCGCATTGGCCAGAAACAACAACTGATGCGCGGTCGGCTTTTTGGCCATGCTCGGTAATCACGCTAACGGTGTTTTGTAGAGTTTGATCTGGTCCACAGTTTTCAATCGTTTTGGTGACTTTTGCTGTGAACTGGATGTAGGCGTTAGCACCTGGGTTGTAAGTACCAATCTCTTGACCGTTAGAAGTCAAATTGTCTGGTAAGTTGGTGTATTTACCACCAGTATTCTTGTTAGCTAATTTAACGCTACCTGGGACTAATTCGAGACCAGCTGGCAAGGTGTCTTTGACGACAACTTTAGCTTGTTCGAGATTACCAACATTCTTATATTGAATACGGAAATCAACCTTATCACCAGTTTTGGCGTTGACTGATTTGGTGAAATTGTTGCTACCAAATGGAGCGACTAATTTTTCAACGTTAAAGTCTGGTTTTGGTGGATTTTCACCAACGACACGGAAGTCGAAGGTTAGGTATCCAGCGAAGTTATGACAACCAGGAACTTTACCATCAAGCGCATTATAACCTAGTAATGCACCTTTGCCGAATAGCTCATTTGACAAAGTTTGACCGTTGACGGCACCCTTTGAGTAGATTTTAGCTGAACCTGCGATGTATTGGAGAGTGAGGTTTTTGTCGGATTTGACATAAACTTCATCCCAAACTTGTTGTGGTCGAGCGTTGCTTGCGCTGATAAAGCCAGTGATGCGGGTATCTTGACCAGCTTTGGCTGAACCAGGCAATTGGACTCGTGCCATAGTGTTCTCGGCGATGAGATTTAAATTTTCAGCCGCGTTGTTGTGGAAGTACATAAACACTGTATAGGTTTTGCCTTCCTTGATGTCGAGTTTTTCGACATAGCTGGCATCGGAAGCATTTTTTTCCTTGATTTGGACAAAATTGCGTTCGTCGCCGTGTCGTGGGTTATTCGTGATCGAGTTAAAAGTGACGTAATCAGCTGGTTTTTGGACCGTAAACGTTGGACGATTAGCTGGTCCCCAGGCTGAGGCGATTAGCGGTACGAGCATGCTCGCTACGATAACTAATCCCGCGCCAAGTTTAACAGGTGACTGAATAACATTTTGGATAAATTGTTTCATACATTGTCTCCCTTATATAATTACGTTATAATTATATCATATTTTTCATAAAAAGTAAATAAGTATATGCAAGATTCTTGCTAAAAATCGCTAAAAAAGTCATAAAATCTGTTAAAATTGCCAATTTTAGCATCAAGTAGGTGGGTTGAAATAAGGTTTTTAAAAAGTTTTTTGTTTAAAAAAAGAAAAAGCCGAGAGATGTAAAGTCTCTCGGCTAAATGAACTCGAGCGCTTGGTTATGGACCATTTGGATTTGACGGTGGCTCAATTTCACCGTCATTCGGAGGCAGGTCTTCACCTCCTGGAAGTGGTTCTGCTTCTTTAACGGCCATTTCATGGCGTTCTTCGGCAGTTTTGCCTTCCTTATATTCTTTCACCTCCTCTTTTTCTATAACCGACTTCTCTTTAGAAGCTGGTTTTGCCTTCTCTTCATTCCTTAGTTCCCTTGGCGGAGTATTTTCCGCCTGCGAAGGGTTAACCTGGTTATTGCCAGGTTTCTTTGTGGGGTATTTGTAGTCCCCCGGGTTGTCTGACTTCGGAGTGAGAGTTGGTGGAGTTTTTGGCGGATAATACGTATTGATGATTATAAATCCGCCAGTCATGATTTGATATGAAGGTGAATAGTTGATTGGAATATCAACTTCCTTCACTTCGTATCTATGACGCCCACCTTTATTGTTATAAACTGGCAACTTACTGAATGTATGTTGCCAGCTATTGTTATCATTAAGCCTAACAGTGTCATAAACACGTCCATCCTGTAGAAGGTTAACCTTCACAGAAGTTGGACGATTGGGATCAAGATGTTCTTTTACCCAATCCTTACGAACTGTGACGTTCGTAGTTTCTGCTTTTGGCACTGGCTTAGGCACTGGCGTAGGAGTATAAGTATTCACGAAATGATTTCCGTTCCTACTCATTTCATACCCCGCCGGTACAATTTCTTGTACCGTGTAAGTATGTCTCCTACCGTCGACAGTTTTGACAATGTGTTTGCCAAAACTTATCGACCTTTGACCACTTCTGAGCACTTTTTGGCCGACAATCACTTTATCATCTCTTACGAGTTGAAAAGTGACGGCCGGCACAATTGTGCCCTCCGGAACATTCTTCCACTCTTTAGTAGCTTGGAAGTTTTGATATTCCGGTTCCGGTTGGTCGGTCTTACCAACCGGAATGGCAACCGGCGTCTTTTCAGGCACGACTAGATTCCCACATCTTGCGAGAACATAATAAGTCTTGCCTTTTTGCTTGCCCATAGTTCCAACCAGCTTAATTGCTGTCTTATCGCCAACAATTGGGTTTTCGCTACGAACAATCTGACCGTCCGCCAGGCCAGTGTTATGGCCAACGACCTCTTCTGCAGAAGCCTTGCTGACAACTGTGGTAGCTAGCAATGCTACTAGGTCATCAACGACTTCTTTGGCCTTGGCTGATGCCATGATCTTGCCGTCTTTCTTGACGTAAAGCTGTTGAGCTTTAATCGTCTGATCTTCCAGCAAGATTCTTGACATGCCAGCCAAGGTGTATGGATTACGTTTGATCTCGTTAATCCATTTTTCGGCCGCTGACCTAGCCTCGTTGTTAGTCTTAGCTTTTTTGATGGCTTGTAGACCATTGTCTAAGACCTTATTGTCGAGGCCGGTTTGTTGTAGTGTCATCTCCCAATCTTCAGATTCGGCTTGCGCCTTGTCTGATTGATCAGGATTTGACTGGTGAACATTGAAGCTCTTCGGTGGTGGTGCGATTTGCTTACCGAAGTAGTAAGCTATCAAACCTGCCACCATAATTGCGGCAAGCGCCAAAAGCACTCCGCCTTTGAATTTATTGCTCATTTTATTCGTCCCCTCCTTTTTTTGAGCCTTGCAATTGCTTTTTCAAGGCTTTAACCTCTTCCAAAGTTTTTGCTAATTGCTCATCTTTCGCTTTAGCTTCCGCCTCCGCTTTCGCTTTAGCCTCCGCTTCCTCTTTCGCTTTTTGCTCCTTATCCGCTTGGATAAGATTGTAACCAGCAATGGCTACGAAAATAACCACGCATACTATAAGTGTAGCTATCAATCCAAATTGACTAAGGCTATACGTTAGAATTGCTGTAAGCATAGCCTTAGCTACTACGTCGTAGCTAAAAAGTGTTTCATTTTTTTCATTTTTTTTCATCATATCCTCCTCCCTCGGTTTATTACCGAGGCTATAAATTTTTAAAAAAATAAAATACAAACTGCATAGATAAACTAGACGAAAGAGCCTTTAAGAGCTAGTCTGTTCTATGTAGGCTACTCCAATATGAAGCAGCTTAGTAGTGAGCGGACTCACCACTAAGCCACCTCATATCGGTATCGACTACATTTTTGAAGACGTTACCGAATTTTTAAGTTGCGTTGTTTGATCGTGCTTTTTTGCTGACACAAACTCCCAACTCGCCGTAATGATACCACAAAAGGCATAAAAAGTCAATATATTTATGACTATTGATCCATAAAAACAATAGTTATAGTATAAAACGATTATGTTTAAAAATAACTGTAGCGATGATAGGGCGAGGTGGGGCTTGATTTTCATCGCTAAATAGGTTAAAATGGTCAAGACTTCTTATGGTAGAAGCCGTGGTCCCATCGTCTAACGGTTAGGACACCAGGTTTTCATCCTGGCAATCTGGGTTCGATTCCCGGTGGGATCACCACGAAAGCACCCGACTACTGGTCGGGTTTTTTCGTGGAGTTTTTTATTTGGGCGTAATATGCTACAATATAACCATAAACAAGTTATAGATATAGAAATGAAAATTATCGAAAAAATCACCAAAAATAAGCGGATTATTATAGCGATCGGTGTATCGTTAGTGATGATTTCGGCGTTTTATCCGATTCTTAAGAATATCAAGCGTGCTGAACGATCAAATGCCACTGCGCCTCAGATCGACCGGGTGCTTCCGAGCGTTGGAGCGGTTAGTGGTGGTGATAAAATTCGGATTACTGGACGGAATTTCGAACAAGCGCAAGGAGTGAAGTGGCTAGAAGTTCATTTCTATCATAGTTGTGTAATGGCAACAAATAATCGTACGTTCTGTTGGGGATGGAATAATAGCGGTGAGCTTGGTGTTGGTGGTAGTGGCTATATGCAAGTGCCATTTCAGATTATTCAAGGTGATATGCCACCAAATACTCATATAGTTCGAATGTCAAACGGTGGTATGCATACTTGTGCTATTGGATCAGATAATCAAACTTATTGCTGGGGGCCGAATTATTACGGACAATTAGGTAATGGCAGTACAACTGATGCTAATCGTCCAGTTCGTGTTGTTCCTGGACAAGTGCCGTATGGTGTTTTCATAAAACAAATTTCAACAAGTGTTGGTCATACTTGCGCAATTGCTTCTAATAATCAAACTTATTGCTGGGGTAATAATCAGTATGGGCAACTTGGTAATGGGACAAATAACAATTCTTCGGTCCCAATAGCTATAGCTCAAGGTGCGATTCCTGCTGGTGTGTATTTAAAATATGTTAGCGCAGGCTATGACCATACTTGCGCAATTGCTTCTAATAATCAAACTTATTGCTGGGGTAATAATCAGTATGGGCAACTTGGTAATGGGACAAATAACAATTCTTCGGTCCCAATAGCTATAGCTCAAGGTGCGATTCCTGCTGGTGTGTATTTAACACAAATTCAATCAGCTGGAAGTTTTACATGCGGTCTAGGTTCTAATGGATGGGTGTATTGCTGGGGTCAAAATCACGGTGGTCAACTCGGTAATGGCACAAATCATAATAAGTTAGTTCCTACTCAGATTTTGCAAGGTGCGATTCCAAATGGGGTATTGATTAAGCAAATTTCTGCATCAGGAAACATTCATTCATGTGCTCTGGCTACTAATAATCAGGCATACTGTTGGGGAAATGGTGATAACGGTAAATTAGGCGATGGCAATACTTCCGGACACGATAGTTTAGTGCCAACGCAGGTTCTGCAAGGTACGATTCCAGTCGGGTTAGCGATTAATACCATCGGGACTGGCAATAATCATTCATGCGCCCTGGCTTCTAATAATTGGGTCTATTGTTGGGGCAATTCAACTCACGGATTATTGGGTAATGGCGTTGCGGCGTCAGGTAATGATTCTGGTGTGCCAGTGGCAATCTTTAAGCCTGGCGTAATGCCATCGGCTAATGTTGGCACTCGTGTGCGTCTGGGGTCGGTCGATTTGCCGACATCGGCGGTGCGGTTTATCTCAGCTAATGAAATTGAGGTGACTTTGCCGGCGAAACCAGCATCACTACCAGCGAATACGCCGTTATCAATTACTGTTGCTAATCCAGATGGTACGGTTTATACGCACAACAATGCTTATACCTATTATCAGCCATCAGCGCCAACCATAACCAGTGTTGCACCGAACTCTGGTTCGGTCAGTGGCGGTGGTACGGCAACAATTGCTGGTACTAACTTTGATAATTTAAAATTTAAACAAGTGTCGGTAAGTCCTGTATCAACTTGTGCGATTGATTATGAGGGTAAGTTGTATTGTTGGGGGTATTGGCTTGGTAATGCACTGCCGAAGCTAATGCCGGCGTGGACGCATCTGCGGTTACGTACAATTGCTAATGCTAACGGTAGTGTTTGTGGCATTACTTATGATAATGTGACGTATTGTGCTGGTCGTAATGACCTTGGTCAGTTGGCGAATGGCACAGCAAACAATAGTCCTGGACCAGTGCGGATTGCTCAAGGTCAAATGCCAAATGATGTCTATTTAACAACAATTGATGCCGCAGAATATACCTTGTGTGGTTTGGGGTCTGATAATCGAGTTTATTGTTGGGGTCATGGTGCAAATGGACTTTTAGGCAATGGGACAACAGTTAATTCGCATGTGCCTGTTCAGGTATCTCAAGGACAAATCCCAACCGATGCAACAATTACGAGTGTGTCACTTGGTTGGAAGGCGGGTTGTGTTACAACAACAAACGGCAATGCATATTGTTGGAGCGCTGATAACTCAAGTGGACTGCTTGGACATTGGGATAATTCTAATTCACTCGTACCACGGATGGTAACGCGTGGTGAAATCCCGCACAATGTGACAATTACCAAAATTGTCCCGGAAACGCTTCATACCTGTGCTTTAACTTCAGAGGGCAAAGCATATTGTTGGGGTAATAACGCGCATGGGGTATTAGGTACTGGTAATAATACAAGTTCTTTAACTCCGAAAGCTATACAGAATGGTCAAATTCCAGCGCATTCCCGTATTGTGGATATTGTACTCGGCGACTCACAGACCTGTGTAATTACAACTGATAATAATGCCTATTGTTTTGGCCATAATAATGGTGAGTTAGGTACTGGTGTAGCTGATCATACAAATTTGCCAACACGTGTTGCACAGGGGCAAATGATAGCCGGTACTTATTTCACAAGTATTGATTCCAATGTTTACCATAGTTGTGGAATCAGTTCTGACGCGCGGGTGTATTGTTGGGGTAATGTTACTCTGCCTGGTTCGTTACTAGGTGCGACTAACAATTCGACATTAGTTCCGGTGCGATCTATTATGAATAACTATAATGTTAATTTTGGTTCTAAGGTAATAAACGATGTTATTACAGCATCTGATACTTCTCTGCAAGTGACGATTCCGCCGGCAAATCAAGCTAATCCAACTGCGCCAGTGCCACACGCAGGAGCGGTTAATGTTAATTTAGCGCGTCAGAGTGATAGCGTGACGACTAATAATCTACAATATACTTATCAAGTACCGATTACAGTGCCACAAGCGCCGATTAATGTCTCAGCTTCTCCGGCTGTCGATACGCATCAAGCTGGTGCAATTCGCTTAAAATTCCAGTCGCCATCGGCTAATTATGATGACACCACGCCAAGCACTGGTAACGGCAATGCACCAATTACCAATTATGTAATTCAATATTGTCGTGCAAACGCCACTGGCGACGGCTGTAAAGATCCGACTGCACCAATGGAAAATGCCACCATCCCAGACAACTGGGTGACTAAAGCCCATTCACCAATGCAATCCACGCCGACTAATCCGGCTGACCACAATTTAAGTTTAGTCATTGATCATCTCAACCCGGGCGGAAGTCGGCGCTATGTTTTTCGAGTGGCAGCGCGTAATCAAGCCGGAGTGGGTGCTTATTCGACGATTGTCTCATCAATTCCATCGTTTATAACAATGAGCACTAGTTCGTCATTTTTAGATCATGCGATTACGCCGATTTATAATCAAACTTTGACGAGTCGTAAATTAACTATTGACCTAAAGACCAATGTATCGTCGGGTTATATTTTAAAAATGTCATCAGCTGATGTCGAGAATCGTCTAGTGCAACGCTTGTCGCCACCGATTATGATTAACGCTACCACACATACTTTTAATAACCCGGGTTTGTTGGGTGCGAACACTTGGGGCTTCTATATCCCGAACACTACTACAAACCAAGCCCAGTCGAGTATTTCGTATGCGCAATTTACTAATAATGCTACGCCGGTAGCGAATAAAAATGCGCAAACTGTCACTGACAAATATGCAGTTATACCGCCATTTGGCCAAGCTGTCACGATTGCGCAATATAATCAGGCAACTGATAAAAAGCTAGATGTGATATTTGGTGTTAATGTCAATAAGGAAGCAATTTCTGGTAATTATCGCAGTGCAATTTTGCTTGAAATGATTAGTCAATAACGACCAAATGCGTTATAATATGCAATTAGTTTTTAATCAATATAAATAATATACTGAAAACGGAGTAAACATGATTAAACCACTTTTTAAACGGACAAAAATCTTAGCAACAATTGGGCCAGCAACTTATAGTTATGAGGCGGTTTATAAGCTAATCAAGGCGGGCGTTAATGGTTGTCGGCTGAATTTCAGTCACGGTGAGCATTCCGAAAAAGCCCAAGCGATTACGTGGATTCGCCAAGCCTCATTTGAACTCAAAAAACCAGTGGCGGTAGTGCAAGATTTGCAGGGGCCAAAGATTCGCTTAGGTATGTTTAACGACAACGTGCCAGTGGCGGTGAAGGCGGGCGATGAGTTGATTTTGGACTATGCGCTAGAGGATTGGGATGAACAGAGTGCTTTTCCAGTGCAATATAATCTAGCCGATAAGGTTAAGGCGGGCGAGGCGCTATATATTTATGACGGCAAGGTCAAAACCGAAGTTTTGGGGCGAATGTCAGATACTGCGATTCGCGTGCGGGTGCTAAATGACGGTGAAATTCGGGCGCGTAAAGGCTTAAATCTGCCAGATACTGATTTTGCGGGAGATATTTTGACCGAAAAAGATTTGCGCGATATTGAATTTGGTGCGACCCAAGATATTGATTATGTGGCGTTGAGTTTCGTGCAGTCAGCCGAAGATATTCATAATTTGCGTCAGATTTTATTGTCACATGGCTCAAAAGCTCAAATTATTGCTAAAATCGAGACCAAAATGGCGATTTTGCCAGAAAATCTGGAGGAAATCGTCAAAGCATCCGATGGAATTATGGTGGCGCGTGGTGATTTGGCGGTGGAAGCCGGAACTGAAGTGGTGCCAGCTACCCAAGATAAGTTGATGCAATTAACTCGCAAGCACGCTAAGTTGATTATCGTGGCTACACAAATGTTAGCCAGTATGGTGGATAATCCAGAGCCAACCCGAGCTGAGGCTTCTGACGTGGCGCTGGCAGTGATGCAGGGTGCTGATACGGTGATGTTATCGGATGAGACTGCGAATGGTAATTATCCACTCGAAACAGTGGCAGCGATGAAAAAGATTATTCTTTATACCCAAAACAATACCGTTCTGCACAATTATCCAATTGAAAAACAAGACGGGAATTTGAACTCAATCGCGGGGGCAGCGGTGCGGATTGCCGATGAGCTCAGTGCTCAGGCGATTGTGGTCAGCACCGAAACTGGCGCAACTGCTTCACAAGTGGCGGCTTTTCGACCAAATCGAGTAATTTTGAGCGTCACTTCCGATCCAAAAACTGCCCAACAGCTAGCGCTCAGTTATGCTAACCAGAGCTATATCCGTCCGATTGCAGCTGAAGTTGGCTATGAATTAGCGAAAGAACTGAAATCTGCTGGTCGGTTCGACGAAACTGCCGATGATGTGATGGTGGTGGTTGTGAGTGGTCGTCAACCGGGTGTGGTTGGCGGAACGGACACGATTCAGGTACGGGCAGTTTAAACTTGAATCTGACGATTATCAACAAAAATCCTCGGCTGACTTGTCGGGGATTTTTAAGTGCGGTAAAATAGAAATAAGCATAATGGGGATAAAAAAATGAAACGATTAGTGGATCAATTTGATTTTAAAGATAAAACTGTGTTGGTGCGGACTGATTATAACGTGCCGATTAAAAATGGTCAGATTCAGAACAATATGCGAATTCGAGCGAGTCTGGGAGTGATTCGAGCGTTGATGGTGGCGGGTGCGCGCAAGATTATAATCGTGAGTCATTTAGGGCGACCAGCCGGCAAGGGCTATGAGGCGGAATTGTCGTTGGCGCCAGTGGCAGAGCGTCTGAGCGAGCTGTTGGAACAATCAGTTGGTTGGGTGGCGGATTGGCAAGATATGACGCCAGAACAATTGCCGACGGAGCGGATTATCTTGTGTGAGAATTTGCGGTTTTGGTCGGGTGAGGCTGATAATGATGAGGTTTTTGCGCGACAGCTGGTGACGGCGACTGGTGCGGAGGTGTTTGTGCAGGATGGTTTTGCAGTGGCACATCGTCAGTCAGCCACTACGGACGCGATCACGAAATTATTACCGAGCTATGCCAGTGATAATTTTGTGCGAGAGTACTTGACGGTGGGTGGGTTTTTGCAAACAGCTGAGCGACCGCTAGTGGCGATTGTCGGCGGGGCAAAAATTAGCGATAAGATCGATTTTTTAACAAAATTAGCAGATGAAGTGGATTATCTGGTGATTGGCGGGGCGATGGCAAATGTATTTTTGGCGGAAGCCGGTTTTAATGTTGGGCGTAGTCTGATTGAACACGGTCAGTCGTCGGCGGTGCGCGCGGTGTACCAGGCTTGGGCGCAGGCTGGCAAAAGTCTTGATCGGTTGATTCTGCCAAGCGATGTACTGGCGGTGGATAATCTACAGGCAACGGAGGCGGTCGCCAAGCCACTGGGGCAGATGACAAGAACAGAGATGATTGGCGATATTGGGACTGAAACTATTGCAAAAATTACAACACTTATTCGACAGGCTGGGGCAGTCCTCTGGAACGGTAATCTTGGGTATAGTGAAAATCCACGCTTGGCTAGCGGTAGCGAGGCGGTAATTACTGAGTTGATAAACAACCGCACTCCAGCGCTGATTGGCGGTGGTGATACTGTTGGTTTTGTTGATAATTTTACAACAAAAAATCAGTCGACAATTAAGCATCAAATCTACCCCGAGCTGTTTTTGTCCACTGGTGGCGGAGCAAGTTTAGAACTGCTAGCGTATGGGAAATTACCGGGCGCAAAGGGTTTACTTAATCTTTAAAAACCGCTATAATTAGCGTAAGCATGAATAAGTTTAAACTATGACACAAAATAAAAAAATCATTATCGGCAACTGGAAAATGAACTTCACGATGAATGAAGCCAGTTTGTATTTACATAAATTATCGAATTTAATTCAGGCGCATCGCTCGGTTGATGTGGTGTTGGCGCCGTCGGTGTTTACGCTTCAATCGCTGAGTTTGCAGATTAACAAACGGCAGTTTAAGCTTGCGGCACAGAATTTTTATTGGCGGGATTTTGGGGCATTTACTGGTGAAGTGGCGATTGCTCAGCTAAAAAATATCGTCGAATACGCCATTGTCGGACATTCAGAACGCCGTCATTTATTTCATGAAACCGATAAAGACATCCGCGGTAAAGTTCAGGCGGCTTTGCGTTCGGGAATTAAACCGATTTTGTGCGTTGGTGAAACGATCATTGATCGGTCAGCTGGTGAGACAAAAGACGTCCTCAATGACCAGCTCTTGACGGGTCTAGCAAACATCACTAGCGAGGATATTGCTAATTGTGTGATTGCTTATGAGCCAGTTTGGGCGATTGGCACTGGTCAATCGGCACAAGTGGCTGATGTGACTAAGGCAGTAGCGATGATTCGTGATCAGATCGCCTATTTATTTGGTAAAAAAGCCTCAATGACCGTGCGTGTGGTCTATGGTGGCAGTGTAACAGCTGATAATGCGTTAGGATTTTTGCAAATTAAAGGTGTTGATGGTCTGATGATGGGCGGATCAAGCCTGAACGCTTACCAGTTTAATGATATTATTGAAAAAACTTATAACTTAACGAAAGAAGGAGGCAACTGATGCAAGATATCGATTTTGAAGCGCTCGATCAAGAAGTAAATAAAATCATGGATCAAAAAAAGCAAGCGGCGGAAAAGCAAGCTCGCATTCGTCAATATCAAGGTCGGGGGCGTAACATGGATATTGTTAACACAGCTCATACTCCAGCGCAACCGGCTCCTCGGAGTCATGGCTTAAGTGGTACAGGCGTGGTTAATGGCGTGTCGCACGCTCAGCCACAACCACTCAATACTAATCGCGGACCAATGGTGGACGGTATTCGGCGTGTGAGTACAAAACCAAATACACCAGCATCAGCCCGACCGCAACTGACAACGCAACGATCTTTTGTACGACCGCCAGTGGTGAAATCTCAAAACTTAGGACAGCCACAGATGATGCCTGCTCAATCAACATCACGACCACAGGTGACAGCGCCAGTAAAAGCTAAAACAATCACTCCACCGCAAGCAGTATCGACATCGGCAGTTGCGGGAGCGACCCTAGCAGTACGCGGTGCGAATCTTTTGCGTCAACGTCGTCGCTTAAACCAAGCTGGTGAAGCAATGGTTTCGACAGTGATGGCACCACTAGCTAGCTCTAGCTCACAATCTGATTCGTTGGTGACAGGTCATTATCAGAGTGAGACTTTATCAACTAAACAGCCTGATGGTTCTGAGACGGTTTATCAATATGATTCAGTGAACTATGTAGCTAAAGTAGCTCCAGAAACCGGTGGGTCGGCTAAAACTGCTAATCGCCAGTTGGGTTATACTAACGCTCAACAGTCAGTTTCAATGGTGGATTTAGATGAATTAGCGGAATTAGAGTCAATTCACCCAACCGAAACCAAATCTAAGTTAGTCACGCGACCACATGATGATCCAGTTTATCGTGACCGTGGTCAAAGTCCGTTCTTAGAAACCGCCAAAGTCGACAAACGACCATTAGGCGTGCCATATGATAAGGCGAAGGATACTCATTATAGTCGCCAATCAACCTTACAATTAGATAATCAATCAGATGACGAAGAAGATGTGGCATTATATCGAGGTGATTTGAAGACTGACGATAAACCAAGTCGTTTGAATTCGGTAATTTGGATTGTGCTAACGATTGTGGCAATTGTTGGTGCAGCAGTCGGTATTTATCTTTTGACAGTGTATAATAAGTAAATGGACTTATTTACAGGCTTAAACGAAGCGCAAGCTGAAGCAGTGCGCACGGTCGACGGACCAGTGCTGGTATTAGCTGGTGCTGGTTCTGGCAAAACCAAAACTTTGACGCATCGAATTGCCCATTTGATTCAGAACTGTGGCGTGGCTGATCAAGAAATTTTGGCGGTCACTTTTACTAATAAGGCGGCGCAGGAAATGCGCGGACGATTGGCGCAGTTATTGGGGCGACCAAATACCTGGTCGTTTATGCCGTATATGGGCACTTTTCACGGGATTTGTGTTAAGATTTTGCGTCAATCGGGCACGGCGATTGGTATTGATCCGCAGTTTGTGATTTATGATGAAACCGACCGGCAGGGTTTGATTAAGCAAGCGATCACTAGTCTTGGCTTGAAGTCGGAATTAAAAGCTCGAGCGGTGTCGGCGGTAATTTCCGCGGCAAAAAATCGCATGCAGTCGCCTGATGAATATGCCGATAGTGTATTTCATCATGATAAAAAACGCTTGGCGGAGATTTATCGGGAATATGAGCGTTTAAAGCGTCAAACTCGGGCGCTAGATTTTGATGATTTGTTGCTAGAAGTGGTTCGCCTGTTAAAAACCGTGCCTAGTGTCCGCCAACAGTGGCAAAACCAGTTTAAATTTATTTTGATTGATGAGTATCAAGACACGAACGCGGCCCAGTACAAAATCGTGAAGTTGTTGGTTAATTCCAAACAGAATATTTGTGTGGTGGGTGATGATTGGCAGTCGGTTTATTCATTCCGTGGGGCGGATTTTACCAATATTTTGAATTTCCAGCGGGATTTTACTGGCGCAAAAGTCATTAAACTCGAGCAAAATTATCGCTCGACGGGACATATTCTGTCGGTTGCGCAAAAAGTGATCGAAAAAAATCTCCAGCGCACCGACAAGCAAATTTGGACAGAGGCGGGCGATGGTGAACCGGTCGAAGTGCGTTTTGTGGCGGATGAGAATGATGAGGCGTTTCGGATTGCTAATTTGATTCGTGAGTTACGCAATGTGTATCAGCTGGACGAAATGGCAATTTTGTATCGAACTAATGCTCAGAGCTATGGACTGGAGCGGGCGCTTATTGCGGCTAATTTACCGTATAAAATTATCGGTGGCGTCCGCTTTTTTGACCGCAAAGAAATTAAGGATATTTTGGCATATCTGCGGTTGTGCTATCAGCCGTATGATCAGGTCAGTCTGGCGCGAATTATTAATGTGCCGGCGCGGGGTATTGGGGCGACTACGCAGGATAAGTTTATCGCTTGGTGGCAGGCGAGCGGGCAAGATATGTTCACGGCACTGGCTCATCTCGAACAATCCGATTTGCCAAAGCTGGCGCAAGGCAAGTTGGCAAAATTTGCGACAGTTTTACAAAAAATCCAGGCAGAATTCGTGGCTGGCACAGCGCCAAGTGAGTTAATTACCAAAATTATCGATTGGACTGGCTATGATTTATTGATTAAAAAAGATAGCTTGACGGCTGAAGTGAAGCTTGAATATCTCGATGTCTTGGTGAATGAAGCGCGGTCGTATGCCGATGTTGGGTCGTTTTTGGAGGACGCGGCACTGCTGTCGAGCAGTGATAAAACGGCTGATGGTGGGCAAGTCAGTTTGATGACAATGCACGCGGCGAAGGGTTTGGAGTTTCCGGTAGTGATTGTGATTGGTCTCGAGGAAGGTACTTTTCCGCACGCTCGAGTGTTTGAAAAACCCGAGGAACTGGAAGAAGAGCGCCGGCTGTGTTATGTGGCAATGACTCGAGCTAAGGAACGACTGTATTTGTTCTCGGCGGGCTGTCGGTTTGTCGGTGGGTCGCGTCGCCAGATGCTACCATCGCAGTTTTTGGCAGATGCTGGTTTGATGGCTGGCGATGCGGGCTATGTGGATGCACCGAGTGATGATTTTCTAGTGGATATGATCAATGAGTTTGAAATTGGTGATCGGGTGCGTTCGGATATTTTTGGCGAGGGCGAAGTAATTGATGTTGATGGGCTGGCGGTTAGTGTGCGTTTTGGCAATAATCAAATTCGCAAGCTGAACGTCGAGTTTGCGCGGTTGACAAAAATCTAGATTCATTCTTGCTTTTTTAGTTTCGAGTTCGTATGATAAGAGTATGATTAAATAATTTCTTATTAAGATATAATTTTTGTTGTTTTTATAACAACATTTAAAAGTTAAGGAAAAGTAAAAAAAGGAATTACATGAAACATCAAGTAAAAATTGAAACTTTAAAGAACGGTGCACGAGTATTATGGATTGACGTGCCAAGTGCTAAATATTTGATTTGCGAGTTTGATTTTGAGGCAGGCTATCGCTATACCCGGCCGGAGAAATATGATTTACCTCACGTTTTGGAGCATTTGTTTGTGACTCCTAAGGGCTGGAATGAGGCGGATTTTTTGAGCGAATTAAGAAAAAATGGTGCTTCATATGGAGCGTCAACTGGTGATCGACATGTGACTTATAGCTTTCAGGCGCCAATGTTTGACTGGGGGCGAGTGATGGATTTGGTGATTTCGGCCTTGAACCAGCCAAAGTTTGAGCAAGAATATTTCGAAAAAGAATTATCAATTATCGAAATAGAATTAGAAGACTGCTTAAATCGTCATGCACGACTAATGCATCCAGTTTACGCACAAACAACTGGTATGACAGCGCAAACCTACGCTGATCGTCTCAAAAACCTCAAAAATATCACTCTAGCTGATATTCAGGCTTATTATCCGCAATTTTTTACGACGGATAACCTTGATGTGGTGATTTGTGGTGATTTACATCAGATTAAGACGCAATTAAAAGATAAAATTGAAGCGCTAAAACTACCGCGTGGCCAGCGTCAGCAATTATTATTTGAACGTCGGCATGGTGGCAGTCATTTGGTTTATAAAAAAGATGTCCAGAATATTGATTTTACATTTATGTCAATTTTGGATCACGAAATGACTCTTCGACAGAATACAGCGATGGGTTTTGCGCTTTTTGCGCTATTTTCATCAGCTAACTCACGAATCTACTCAAAAGCACGTGAGCAGGGTGTTGCGTATGGTGTCTATAGCGGGCGTTATAATACTGATCAGTCAGCTGATTTTTATATCGACGCTGAAGTTAGTCATAAACATGCTCCGGCTCTGTTTAAACTGATAGCGCGAGAGCTACAAAAAGTGGTTAAAACAGGCTTTACGGAAGCGGAAATTGAGCGAGCTCGGCAGTCTATACTCGGCAATTTATCAATGGAGGATGTGACGCCACGCGGTATATATAGTTTCTATCGTGATCGCTATTGGTTTTTTGGGGAGTTGGGCGATTTTAATCAATATGAGCAGTTAGTTCAGAGCATTACGCTCGACGAGGTCAATCAAATCGCTCGGGAATTTATTGCGTCTGAGAAAAAGGTGCTTGTGGCAGTGTCAGATTGCGAAGCTGAAGAAATTGAGAAGTTGGGCGCAGTGCTGGGAATTGCACCAGTCTGATTTAGGATGAATTTATTTGGTTAGATAAAAGGTAAATTTAGTCTTGACAGTGGTGATTGATGTGGTATGATGAAAATGTCAATGATAAAAAATTGATGTTCATTTACTTTTCAGATAATGATAAAAGGAGGTGATATTATGTCTGAAATAGAAACACCGATGTGTCCTAACTGTGACGATGCTCATCTTTGTGAATGCGAAAGCGACTATGGAGAAGGCGATGCTTGCTACGAATGCCCAGAATGTGAAGAAATATTTTACGAGGTAGATGGCGAGTTGATGCCAGAAGAAGAATATGATTCAAGAAATGATATGTCGTGGGCTCACCCTAATGAGTCGTATGAAGAATTCTGTGAACATGAAGATTTCGAAATCGACGACTAGACGGGCATTGACCCGCACCCGCCACTTGGCGGGTTTTTACTTGGTTGTGAATTGTAAAATAGCCTGACGCATAGCTTTGCTGAGAGTGGTTAAGGTTGGTGGCTGGGCTTGACTAATGACTAGCTCGATTGTTTCTGGGGTGATGCGAGTGTCGACGCCACACTCGTCGTTAGTTTCATATTGTAAAAAACATAAACAGTCTCTGTCTCTAGGGATATTGTGTTGGTTTAAATTATGTATTGCGCAAGAATACGCTTTTTGAATTAAATTCGAAAAATATCGGTCGTGACGAGCTTGCCCTAAAATAATTAAGCGCATAAAACCTCCGCAAAACGCAAGAAGTCAGTTAGCTGATAATCAAGTGCTTGACTGGGTTGGATCTTATAATAAACACAAAATTCAGTTACTAGCCATCGACCAATGTGATAAGCGAAATTAATCGGTAAATCGGCTTGGCGGTCAAAGTTATAAAACCAATCGTAATGATTCCAGTTGTTGGTGTCGCTAATCGTGATAATTTGCTGTAGTCCCGCTCGTAGAGTTGAATCGTCGGGTTGCGGGCTAAGGAGGGTTGTTTTTAAACCAAGTTCTTGCTCAAACGTCACCGCCAAACCTTCAGCTAACATCCAGTTAAATAGCGTTGGATGTTGCTCAATTGAGAATACCTGACCTTGGCGAATGTGATTGAGCTCGTGCATCAAAAAAGCCAGTAGTTCTTGGTCGCAAAAATTGACCTTAAAAAATCGACAAATGATCACACCAGATTCTTGAGAAAATCCAGTGAGTGTTTCGTTGCCAATTGGTTGTTGGCTGGTTTTGAAGAAATAAAAATCTGGCTCGGCGGTTAACTTAAGTTTGTCATGAACAATCTCAAAAGCATGCTGACAACATTTGTGAATGCGTTGCTGCATGCGTGGTGTGCAATTTGTGTGAAAAGTGATCATATTAATAAAACTGAGTTGGCGATTACTAAAGCTTGTTGTTAATACTATAATTAAAGGAGCGACGTATCGCTCCTGATAGATGATTAATTTCTGCCGCCACCGTTTTGAGACGTGCCAGTGCCGCCCTTATGCCCGCCGCCGCCAGTATTACCACCTGAAGTACCTTTTTTAAATAAAGATCTCATACTTATTACCTCCTAATTTAAATACGTTTCATAAAAAAGATTACCGAGTTTCATTATAGAGCTTTTTAAGGAAAAAGTCAATGATATTTTAAAAAAAGATGTTTTTTAACCTTGAATTATGGTATAATTAACCCTTGATATGCAGGATTTTATTGAGGTTCAGGGGGCTCGAGAGCATAACCTGAAAAACATTGATGTGCGCATTCCTCGCAATAAGTTAGTAGTGATCACTGGCTTATCGGGATCGGGTAAATCAACTTTAGCGTTTGATACGATTTATGCTGAGGGACAGCGTCGTTATGTCGAGAGTTTGTCAAGCTATGCCCGGCAGTTTTTAGGGGTGATGGACAAGCCAGATGTTGATATGATTACTGGACTCAGTCCGGCGATTTCAATTGACCAAAAGTCCACCTCTCGTAACCCACGCTCGACGGTCGCGACAGTGACTGAGATTTATGATTATTTGCGTCTGCTGTTTGCGCGAATTGGCGTACCACATTGTCCGGTTTGTGGTAAAAAAGTCTCGAAGCGTACTCCGCAATTAATCGTCAATGAAATTCTCGAGCAATTCAATGGCAAAAAAACGATTATCTTAGCGCCGTTAGTTAAAGCTAAAAAAGGTGAATTTCAGCATTTACCAAGCGAATATTCTAGGCGTGGTTTTGCGCGAATTCGGGTAGATGGCACGATTTACGCTCTGGACGAATTTCCTGAACTGAAGAAGACTTTTAAGCATGATATTGAGCTGGTGGTTGATCGGTTAGTACTGGAAGCGGATCTAGCGAGTCGTTTAATAACTTCGGTGGAGCAGGCTCTGGAAATTAGTGGCGGTGTGGTGGAAATCCTCGACGCTGAGACCGAGCAAATTACCAGTTATTCCCAAAATTACGCTTGTCCAGATCATCCAGAGATTCATATTCCAGAGCTGGAACCGCGATTGTTTAGCTTTAACTCACCACTGGGGGCATGTCCGGTCTGTAGTGGCCTGGGAAATCACTTAGAAATCGATCCGAATCTGATTTTTAACCCAAATTTAACCATCGCAGAAGGCGCGGTTCGCCCATATAATCGAGTTGGTTATGACGCATGGTATGTCAAACGATTAGCGGTGGTCGGCGAAAAACACGGTTTCTCAGTCCATCAACCGGTGCGTGAAATGAGCAATGAGGTCAAGCATAAAATCCTCTATGGCACTGGCAATGAAAAGTACACTTTAGAAATGGCTGGTGGTAAAACTTACCAAACAGTGTTTGAGGGAATTATTCCAAATCTAGAGCGTCGTCATAAAGAAACGGCTAGCGAGTTTATGCGCAAAGACATTGAGCGATATATGCGCGAAAAGGCTTGTCACGCTTGTGGCGGTCGGAAACTCAAGCCAGAAGTGCTAGCCGTAACCATTGACGGGCTGAATATCATGGATATTACCGATCTTAATGTTGATCGCGCTCTGGAATTATTCAACGGAAATTTGAAACTAACCGAGGACGAAGCTAAAATTGCCGAGATGATTATTAAGGAAATTACGGCGCGTCTGAAGTTTATGTCGGATGTTGGTCTGAATTATTTGGAACTGGGTCGAGCGGCAAATACTTTGTCGGGTGGTGAGGCGCAACGCATTCGCCTAGCAACGCAGATCGGTTCAGGTCTGCAGGGCGTGCTGTATGTCCTGGACGAGCCATCGATTGGTCTACACCAACGCGATAACGATCGACTGCTGGGCACGCTCAAATATTTGCGTGATCTTGGTAATACTGTGCTAGTAGTAGAGCACGACGAAGATACGATTCGGGAAGCTGATTATCTGATTGATGTTGGTCCAGGCGCTGGTAAGCACGGTGGTCAAATCGTGGCGGCTGGCACACCGAGCGAGGTGGCGCAGGTGGCCGAAAGCATTACCGGTCAATATCTGTCGGGCGCGAAGCAAATTGTCGCTCGGTCTAAACGTCGGCCGATTAACAAAGACCGCCAGCTGGTGATTAAAGGTGCGCGCCATAATAATCTCAAAAATATTGATGTGGCGATTCCGCTCGGTGTGCTAACGGTAGTATCAGGCGTGTCGGGTTCGGGTAAATCGACTTTAATTAATCAGATTTTAGCCCGTTCGTTAATGAATCATTTTTATCGGTCGAAAGATATTGCTGGTGAGCATGACGAAATTGTTGGGTTGAAGCATCTCGACAAGGCGATTATTATTGACCAGTCGCCAATTGGTCGGACGCCTCGTTCCAATCCAGCAACTTATACCGGTATGTTTACGCAGATTCGGGAATTATTCGCATCGACACCAGAAGCTAATATTCGTGGTTATAAATCAGGTCGGTTTAGTTTTAACGTGCCAGGTGGACGTTGTGAAAGCTGTGCTGGTGACGGTGTCAAAAAAATCGAAATGTTGTTTTTGCCGGATGTTTATGTCACTTGTGAAGAATGTCATGGCAAACGCTATAATCCAGATGTTTTAGAAATTAAATACAAAGGCAAAAACATCAGCGAAGTCCTAGAAATGACCATCGAGCAAGCGGCGGAGTTTTTTGAAAATATTCCAGCGATCAAGCGTCGTTTGGATGTGCTAATGGATGTGGGGCTTGGTTATATTGGACTGGGTCAATCAGCGACGACTTTGTCGGGTGGTGAAGCTCAGCGTATTAAATTAGCGACCGAATTATCGAAACGTTCGACTGGTAAAACCATGTATATTCTCGATGAGCCAACGACTGGTCTACATATTGATGATGTCAATCGCCTGATTGGGATTTTGCAACGTTTAGCAGATGAAGGCAATAGCGTGGTGGTGATTGAACATAATTTGGATTTGATTAAAGTCGCTGATTATATTATTGATATGGGACCAGAAGGCGGAGCTGATGGTGGGCAAGTGGTAGTGGCTGGCTCGCCAGAACAAGTGGCAAATTGCGCTGAGTCGCATACTGGTCGTTATTTAAAGAAAATTATTTAAATCAATGAACGACGCCTTAGCTTACAAGTTGAAACATCTACCGAAATCGCCAGGCGTATATCTGCATAAAAACGCCAATGGTGAAATTATTTACGTTGGCAAGGCTAAAGTACTAAAAAATCGTGTCAAACAATATTTCCAAAAACGTTTGCCTGATCCGAAAACGACAGCGCTGGTGAAGGAAATTGCCGATCTGGAATGGATTGAAACTGATTCGGAACTGGATGCGTTGTTTTTAGAGTCGGAACTGATTAAGCGCTATAAGCCGAGTTTTAATATTTTATTGCGTGATGATAAATCGGCGACTTATATCAAGATTTCTGGTGATCGATTGCCATTTGTGGGCTTTACCCGTCAGCCGTTTGACGACGGTGGTGAATATTTTGGGCCGTTTTATAGTGCCTATCCGATTAAACAAGCGATGCGCTATTTGCGTTGGATTTTTCCGTATTTGACGCGACCGCTGGAGGCAAAAAGCGCATCACGTCTTGATTGGCATATTGGTTTAAATCCATCACTGACGACTGCTAGTGAGCAACAGAAGTACTTGAGTGATTTGCGCCAAATTCGTCGCTATATCAGAGGCGAAAAACGACAAATTATCACCGAACTTCAGCGCCAAATGACTGAACTGGCCAGTAATCAACAGTTTGAACAAGCCGTCAAATTACGCAATCAAATCCAAGCACTCGAAGCGCTACAACGCAAGGTGCGAATTATTGATGCGGAGCAAAATCTATCGCACGATCAAGCGTTGAGTGATTTGCGTCAGCTGTTTGGGTTAGAGCGTCTGCCGGCGCGGATTGAAGGCTACGATATTTCGCACCAGAGTGGGACAAATGTGGTGGCTAGTATGGTGGTGTTTATTAACGGCCTTGCGAAACGCACCGAATATCGCAAATTTAAAACTAAGATTGACCAAAATAACGATTTTTATAATATGAACGAGACGATTAAGCGACGTTTTAATCAAAACTGGCCACGTCCCGATGTGGTGTTGATTGATGGTGGCAAGGGACAGCTCCAAGCGGCGATTACAGCGAGCGATGGTCATTTACCGATGTTTGGGCTGGCGGAAAAGCAGGAGTTAATCGTCATTCATAAACAACTGTCCAATATTAAACTTAGCGCGGTTAAAGTGGCGGAACTCCAAGGGCTGGTGCTTGAAGAAGGTGAATTTTATTTGGTGAAATTACCTCACAATACGGCGGTGATTAAGCTTCTGCAACGGATTCGTGATGAGGCACACCGGTTTGCGGTGGGGTATCACACGAAGTTAAAAGTCGAAGCTCAAACTATCAGTGCGCTCGATCAAATCAAAGGCATTGGTCCGGCGACACGCCAAAAACTATTAGCAAAATACAAATCGTTAGCTGGTATTAAACGGGCGGGTTTTACCTCGGTCAAAGAGTTAATTGGTGAAGCTAAGGCGCATTTAGTTTGGCAGGCGCTGGAATAAAACGTATTACTAAAATCGCAACAAAAACAGGCTGAAAACAGTGACAAAAATGCCCAAGCTTGATATAATTTAAATATGAATAAAAATCAACGAGTGGTCGGTCCACAACAAGGTAAATCTTTTGCTTCGCGTCTGATTGCGAACTCAATTTCGTTTTATGTAGTGGTCTGGCTGTACCAGCCGGCATATTTAGCGACGCTCAATGGCATGTGGGATACGATGATGGCGTTTGTGATTATCGGTTTTATTTTTTCATTGCTGAACGAATTTGTGAAACCAATTCTGACAATCTTGACCTTGCCAGCGGTGTTTTTGAGCTTGGGATTATTTATGTTTGTGATTAATGGTGCGATTATTTATCTGACAGCGGTGTTCGTGCCGGGTTTGTCGATTGGTTTTGGAACGGCAATTATCGGTGGCATCGTGATGAGTTTAGTGAACTATTTGATTACTAATTTGTTTGAAGGAAAGGATTAAAATGGACACAATTGGCTATGTAACTGTAATTTCGGCGATTATCACAGTGTTGTTGATTTTATTACAACAACGCGGAGCAAGCCTCGGGGCTGGATTTGGCGCTTCAGGTGAACTATACACCACCCGACGCGGTATCGAAAAACGTATTTTCCAAACGACTGTCTTATCAGCAACGGTGTTTGTGATGTCGATTCTGGCATCAATTCTATTTGTAAAATAAACCTCAATGGCAAATAATTTTTTACCAGATAAACCAGATTGGCAACGATTTGAGCGGTCAAAACTTGATCGACGAGGTTTCGTTGAGCGTTTTCGACGAGCAGAATCATCGATTTCGGGGCATACCCATGAATTTGTGACTAGTCGGTGGCGACGCATTCAGCAAGTGCGTCGACCGATTATTGTGTGGGTGTTGTTAATTGTGCTGGTGCTGATGGCGACAAGTGTGGACCTATTTTTTTCACAACAACGTTATCAGACGTTGGCTGGCGCTAAGGATAGCACTTTTATCGAAGGTGTGGTCGGTAAAATTTCGACTTTAAATCCGTTATTTTCGGAAACTGAGGCGGATAAGTTAGCTAGCCAGCTGATTTTTTCACGGTTATATCAATATGATGAAACTGGCGCACTCAAGGGTGATTTAGCAAAATCGATTTTGACTAGCCCAGATGAATTGACCTATACGATTGCCTTGCGTGATGACGTGAAATGGCACGACGGTACTAATTTGACAGCCGAAGATGTGAAATACACGGTCGATTTATTTAAAAACCAAGCCGTTGGCTCATTCACTGGTCAGGTGTTGCGTGGTGTCAGCGCCAAGGTGATTAGTGATTATGCGGTGGAATTTAGCCTGCGGTCGCCATATGCGCCATTTCCGCATTTGTTGGATTTTGCGATTTTACCAAAGCATCTTTTTAGTAAAATTGAGGGTGGCGATTTGCGTGGAAGTGATTATAGTCAGGCGCCGATTGGTTCAGGTAAGTTTAAAGTAAAATCATTTACGACGACTGGAGCGGATACGCCAGAATCGAAGCAAGTGTTGTCACTGACGGCCAATGATAAATACTACCAAAAGCGTGATTTGGGGCGCTTTGAATTACATGTTTATAATAATCAAGAAAAATTGCTCAAAGGCTTGAAAGCTGGCGAGGTGAATGCGATAGCGACGACTTTGGCGGTGGCAAATGATCAGTTGCCAGCTGATAAGTTTGAGCGCAAAGTGGCTAGTCTGAACAATGGCGTAATGGCGTTCTTCAATGTTAATCAAACAATAGTCAAGGATGTGCGCATGCGTCAGGCTTTGCGGACGGCGATGGGTGTGGAACAATTACGTCAGCAGAAATTTGATCAAGATGGGGTGTTTTCGGAGTTTAATCTGCCGGTCTTAAAAGGTCAGCTGGGTAATCAAAATATCGTGTATGATGCTCGCCATAAGCTAGAGACGGCTGAGGCGCAGTTGACGGCACTTGGTTATCATCGCCAGGACGGTCGCTGGGTGGACTCCCAATCACAACCACTTAAGTTGAACTTGGTCAGCGTGCGCAATACACAATATCAATCGGCGGCGGAATTTATCGCGAAAAAACTTGAAGAGTTCGGCGTGAAAGTTGAATTGCGTTTGGTGGATTTGAAAGCAGATGATTTTGGCACGGCGCAGGAGATTTTTAAGGCGAAAAATTATGACATTTTAGTCTATGAAATGAATCTTGGGGCAGATCCCGATGTGTATGGTTTTTGGCATTCATCGCAGGTGAACGAGTTAGGTCTGAATTTCTCGAACTACAAAAATAAAATTGCCGATGAAGCATTAGCTAGTGCGCGCTTAAAACAAGATTTGGAACTACGGACTGCTAAATATAACATTTTCTTAAAACAATGGCTAGATGATGTACCAGCAGTTGGGTTATTTCAGACGAATTTGTATTATTTTAGCCAAAAAGGCGTGATGGGATATAACGGTCATCAGTTAGTCGATAGCACAGATCGCTATTATCAGGTGCTCGATTGGGCGGGTGAACGTCAAACTGTTTACAAAACACCATAATTAAGGTAAAATAAAACAGCAATGCGCAGGCGTGGCGGAATGGTAGACGCGCTAGCTTCAGGTGCTAGTGGCCTTCGGGCCGTGGAGGTTCAAGTCCTCTCGCCTGTACCAAATTGATTTTGGTCAATAAATGCATTGTGATTAACAAATGAGCGCACGTGGCGGAATTGGTATACGCGCTACCTTGAGGTGGTAGTGGGAGTAATCCCGTGGAGGTTCAAGTCCTCTCGTGCGCACCAGAATAAAGAATAAACCTGTTCGATTGTAAGTCGAACAGGTATTTTTAAATTCTAAAATGAGGTTGTAACTTATGCTACTTAGTAGGTTATATGCCGATAATTGACCGATGCAAAAAGTTTGTAACTATATTTTGGAAAGTAAAGGTTTATAATTATAAAAAGGAGAAAACATGACTCAAGAAATAGAATTGGAACTAACATTTTTAGCAAAAGAATTACCAAAAGGCATCAAAACAGCCAAGCCGACTCGCATAGTCGATATTTACGTTCCGGATACGCTAAAACATTCGCATCTTAGGTTGCGCCAAAAAGGCGATAAATACGAAATTACCAAGAAAACGCCGGTTATAGAAGGGGATGCATCTGAGCAGGTTGAGCAAACAATACCACTTACAAAAGATGAGTTTGTTGCCTTGTCTAGTTGTAGTAGGAAACGAGTAGCTAAAGATAGATATAAGGTGAAAATTGAAGGTAAGATGGCGGAAATTGATGTGTTTATCGACGAGCTAAAAGGTCTTGTATTAATAGATTTTGAATTTAATACAATAGATGAAAAATCAGCCTTTAAAATACCCAGCGTGGTATTGGCTGATGTAACTCAGGAAGACTTTATTGCCGGCGGATTATTAGCTGGTAAGACATATAACGATATAGCACCAGAGCTAGAACACTTCAATTATAGACGAGTGGAATGATTAGCGACACTCACCCAAAGCGACTTTGTCGCTTGCAAGAGCGGTTTTTTAGTTGTGTTTTAAGGAGAAAAAGTAGAAGTTTTCAAAAGCTCATTGGATGGTGAATTATTTGCAGAATAAGAAAAACCCGGACTACGTCCGGATCTTTCTATGGTGGGCGGTTAGGGACTCGAACCCCAGACCCCCTCGGTGTAAACGAGGTGCTCTAGCCAACTGAGCTAACCGCCCCAATTTGTTTAACAGGGCACTCTTTCATTATAACAAATTTGCGTCGGTTTTGCAAGAGACTGAGCGCATAAGTTCGGGCGGTGGAATAAGATTTTTTGATAAAATAGCATGATAAAAGTTGTTATTTTACGCCAAAAGGTATACAATAAACAGAGTCGTGGGAGATTAGCTCAGTTGGCTAGAGCGTACGATTCACATTCGTAAGGTCACAGGTTCGAGCCCTGTATTTCCCACCAAATTGATTTTCAAAACTACCGTTTGTTGTTCATCGCAAGCGGTGTTTTTTGTTGTGAGAAACCGCTTCACTCTAGCTTAAACCACCAAAAAAGTGTATAATATAGTCAATGTTTATCGATTTAGTAAAAGTCAAAATTAGTGCTGGCAAAGGCGGTGACGGCTGTGTTAGCTTTCGCCAGGAAAAATACATTGACCGAGGCGGTCCTGATGGTGGTGACGGCGGTCGTGGTGGCAATGTGGTTTTTGAGGCGACCCGTAATCTGAATACGCTGGCTGATTTGCGCTTGAGTCCGTTTCTTGAGGCGGAGGACGGCGTGGCTGGTAGTAAACAAAAATGTCGAGGTCGGGCCGGAACTGATTTAGTCGTGTCAGTGCCGATTGGTACGTTGGTTTATAACGAAGCTGATCAGTTAGTGGCGGATTTGGTCGAGGACGGTCAACGAGCGATTGTAGCTCGGGGTGGTGACGGTGGTTTTGGCAATGCTCACTTCAAATCGTCCACTCGTCAAGCTCCGCGCGTTGCCGAAAAAGGCGAGGCGGGCGAAGAATATGAAGCGAAAGTCGAGCTCAAAATGTTGGCCGATGTTGGTCTGGTTGGTTTGCCGAATGCTGGTAAATCGAGTTTTTTGAGCGTAGTGACTAGCGCCAAGCCGGAAATTGCTAATTACCAATTTACCACTCTCACCCCAAACTTGGGTGTGGCTTATGTTGATAAAGACAGCTTGTTGATTGCGGATATTCCGGGATTAATCGAGGGCGCGAGTGCTGGTAAAGGCTTGGGTATGAAGTTTTTGCGTCATATTGAGCGCACCTCGGTGTTACTTCATCTGATTGATGCTTATTCGGACGATATCGCCAAGGATTATCAGGTGATACGAGTCGAACTTGACCAATATTCAGCGAAATTAACCGATCGTCCAGAATTAGTGGTGTTGACTAAGACCGAAGGTTTTGACCAAGAATTATTGCAAATGCAGATTGACGAACTGCAAAAAGTGGTGCGTCCGGGTACCGAAATTATGGCGATTTCGTCGCAAGCGAAGCTCGGTCTCGATGCTGTGTTGCGCCGTTTGTTAGAAATTGTCAAAAGTGAAAAACAACGCCAGGCGGAAGCGCAAGCTGTGGAAGTGATTGATGAAGACATGCCAACGATTTCGCTGGCGGAAAAACAACTGGAGCAAGCTTGGCGTGTTAAACAAGACGGTGAGCTATTTGTGGTTAGTGGTCACAAAATCGAGAAATTCGGTCGGCGAACTGATTACGCCAGTCCACAAGGCCTGGATCGCTTACGGGATATTATGAAAAAAATGGGTATCAGTCGTGAACTAGTCAAGCAAGGTGCGACTGGTGAATCAAAGATTAAGATCCGTGGCTCACTGCAAACTTTTAGTTTTGAAGAACAGCCCGAAGATTAATTTTTTAAACAAAATAAGACAAGCGCGAATCAGTATAAGTGGTTTGCGCTTTTTGCCTATCTGCCGTAAAATAAGAATATGCAAAGTTTTTTCTTTTACGACTTAGAAACCACTGGTTTTGATCGCGCCAATGATCGGATTATGCAGTTCGCGGGAGTGCGGACTGATCTTGATTTGAATATTATTGGTGAAAAATATAATTTTTTAGTGAAATTATCGGGCGATGTGTTGCCAAGTCCGGAGGCAATTATGGTGACGAAAATCACTCCGCGTCAAACGCTGGATGATGGGTATACCGAAGCGGAAGCAGTAAAGTTGTTGACGGAAGAAGTTTTTACGCCAGGCACGATTGCAGTTGGTTATAATAATGTGCGGTTCGATGATGAGTTTATTCGGCATCTGTTTTGGCGGAATTTCGTTGATGCTTATGAATGGGCCTATCGTGACGGTCGTAGTCGGTGGGATTTGCTCGATGTGGTGCGGATGGTGCGGGCAATTCGGCCAGAGGGTTTGAATTGGCCGGTTGATGACGATGGTAAAGCGACTAACCGGCTTGAATTATTGTCAAAGGCTAATGGTTTAGAGCATGAACAGGCGCACGATGCCTTAAGTGATGTTGAGGCGCTGATTGGACTGGCACGTTTGATTAAACAACATCAGCCAAAAATCTGGCAGTATTTGCTGGATATGCGCGATAAAAACGCTGTTGCGAAGCTGGTTAACCTCGATGAATCGAAGCCATTCGTGTATAGTTCGGGTCGTATGGATGCGCAATTTAATAAAACGACCGTTGCTGTGCCGATTGCGCCAGCGAAAAACGGCAATGTTTTGATTTATGATTTACGCTATAATCCGCTGGATTTAAAAGGTAAAACGCCCGAGCAAATTCGCCAAGATTTGCTGGCTTTTCGTGAGCAACGTCCGACAGAACGAGCGCCACTGTATGCTAAAGAACTAAAATATAATCGCTGTCCAGCCGTAGCGCCACTTGGCGTGTTGACCGAATCGGCTTGGAAGAATATTGGTTTGGATTTAGAAACGGTACAACGTCACCTGACGGCGCTTAAAGACAATCCGGAAATCGTGACCAATTTGCGACTGATGATTGAAAACTCACAACAAGCGTGGGCAGAAACTGACCAGGATAAAGTACGGTTGCCAGAGGCGAGTTTATACGATGGTTTTATCGGCACCAATGACAAAGCTAAAATGCTAGAAATTGCCACACTGACCAAAGACCAAATTCGCGACTATCTACCGAGTTTTCAAGATGAACGCCTCAATGGTTTGTGGTTGGGGTATAAAGCACGGTCATTTGAGCGACTGCTCACAGAGGCGGAGCATCAAGCGTGGGACGAATATCGGGCGAATATTTTAGCGCCACAACTGGCGGATTATTTGGTCCGCTTGCAGGCTATTGCTGAGCAGGACGGTGGGCAGTTTTATGCTGAAGAACTGCGGTTGTGGATGGAGAGTTTGTTGCCGGAATAGTTGATTACAAATGATGCTAAGTCGGGAATTGCCTACTTGCAATACTCTTTGATTTTACCTGCATATTCAGTCAAAAGATTCTTTGAATAAATTTTCTCATTTTTTGAATTTCTAACTTCTTTCCAAAGAATAGAAGCTACTTTTAATTTGTTCGAGTAGTTGCGACTATTTTCGTCTGCACTAAAATCCTTTAAAAATTGATTCCATTGACAAACCGAATTATCATACTTGGCATAATCTGATTTCCCATAATAAACTTTTAGCATATCTTGAATGGTAAAACTCAAATCATTTTCTTTTTTTACTTTTCTCCAAGCAGTAGCCATATCAGCAGTAAATTTAAAAGGTGTAATACCTGTTACGGCGGAGAAATATTCTCTAAATTTTGCGTTAAAGGAAAACCCACATTCAAGTAATGGCGTATCTAATGTAATATTTTCAACTTGCTTCTTCTCGTTTTTTATTGATGACTTTTTAATCAGATTACCCTTAAAGTACTGCTCAATAATGTGATTGAGTTCTTGTTTTGTACCTCTATATTCTAATCCTAATCCTAATGACTTACATATCTGTGAAAGTTCTTCACGATACCAATAGTATTTATTAAATTCATCAAACGATGTGATTTTATCAAACTCAGGTCTATTTTCTATCATTATTTTATCTCTAATGGGGTTCTTTTTAGTTAATTCTCTGGGGTGTTCAGGGTGAAGCCAGGATTTATTTGAGTTTTTTAAGCTGGTTTTTGAGCTTGGAGCGGGCGTGCGAGGTGGTGACTAGATCGAGCCAATCGGCTTTAGGCATGGCGGTTTTGCGGGTGAGAACTTCAACAATATCGCCGTCTTGGAGTGGTGTGGTAAACGATGCCATTTTATTATTGATTAAAAATCCATAGGCATGCTTACCGATACTACTGTGCACTAAATACGCAAAATCAAGTGGCAGAGCGCCATCGGGTAGGTTATAAATATCACCTTTGGGTGAATAAACGAAAATGCGATCTTTAAATAAATCAATTGTCAGCTGATTACGGTCAATTTCCTCATCTTCCATGAGCTTATTGGCGATTTCCTGTAGTTGCGAAATCCATTGCAAATTCGTTGGCAATTGCGAAACTGTGCCTTTTTTGAGGTAATTTTTGGAGGATTTTTGTTGGTGGTAGTGGAAGCTAGCTGCCAGACCCTGCTCGGCATATTGGTGCATCTCGTGGGTACGGATTTGGAACTCAACGATCTGCTTGGTCGGAGTTAAAACCGTCGTGTGCAAGCTCTGATAGCCGTTGGCTTTTGGCACTGAAATATAATCTTTGATACGGGTGACCATCGGCTGATAAATCGAGTGGAGTACGCCGAGGACGCGGTAGCAATCTTCTTTACTGTTGACGATAATGCGCAGGGCGATTAAATCATAAATATCGTCGATATTGTCGTCTTTTTTAAGCATTTTTTTATGGAGTGAATAAATGCTTTTGACGCGACCGTTAATTTCAAAATTAATGTGATTTTTCTTGAGAGCGTCTTCGACTTCTAGGCGAACAATCCCAAGGCGACGGGTGCTTTTGCCGAGGCGCTTACGCATGAGATTTTTTAAAAATTGATAGCGCTTCGGGTCGAGATAACTGAAGGCGATCTCCTCGATTTGCATGCGCACTCGACCCATACCAATGCGGTCAGCCATCGGTGCAAAAACATCAAGTGATTCGCGGGCGATTTTGATTTGTTTTTCGGGTTTTAAATATTGCAGTTCGCTCAAATTGTGGAGGCGGTCGGCGAGTTTAACGATAATGACGCGGACGTCTTTGCTGGTGGCAATGAGTAATTTTGCTAGGTTATCAGTGGTGTGTGAGGCGTATTTTGATAAATCTTGCATACCAGAGCGCGCTTCAGAAACCTTAGTCACGCCCTCGACGAGAAAAGCCACATCTTCACCGAATTGTTGTTCGATTTCTTCAATGGTGCAGTCGGTATCTTCAACCACATCATGCAATACTCCGGCCACAACTGAGCTCAAGTCCATTTTCCAGTCAACCAAAATCTTCGCGACATTGAGCGGGTGCTCGATATATTCTTGACCGCTTTTACGAAATTGGCCAGCATGCGCTTGGCGCGCTAACGCCACGGCTCGCTCGATCACTGCTACGTCTTTTTTGCTATACGACATGCGTGCGTAGCTGACGAGGTCGAAGCCTTTGGTGGATGATTGATTGGTGGGATTTTGACTCATATGGCGTATTTTGACTAAAGTTAATTTATTATATTGTAGCACTTTTACAGCGAAAAACCAAAGTTGGCGTGCGCTAGAAAAATAACCATAAGTTTGATATAATTGTGGCAGGTAATTTTAATAGAAAGTGATATTATGCAAACAACTAAAATAGCGATAAATGGCTTGGGGCGAATTGGCCGTAATGCCTTAAAAATTATGTTGGCGCGACCAGATATTAAAGTGGTAGCGATTAATGATTTGGGTGAGCTTAAAGTCTTGGCGCATTTATTCGAATACGACTCGGTTTATGGCAATTATGAAGGCGACGTGACGATTGATGAACAAGCTAAAACGCTCACCATCAATGATCATGTCATTAAATTTTATTCAGAAACTGATCCGGCTAAATTGCCGTGGGGTGAATTAGCAGTCGATGTGGTGCTAGAATGTACTGGCGTGTTCGTGACGCGTGAAAAAGCTCAAGCTCATCTCCAAGCCGGAGCGAAGCGAGTGGTGATTTCAGCGCCAGCTAAAGACGACCAAACGCCAACTTTTGTGATTGGTGTCAACGAAAAAGAATTATCAGCTGATGATGAAATCGTCTCCAATGCCAGCTGTACCACGAACTGCATTGCGCCAATTATGTCGGTGCTAAGTAAAGCCTTTGGTGTCAAGAAGGCGATGATGACCACGGTGCATGCGGTCACTGCCACTCAAAACACGCTGGATGCGCCGGCTCGAGATTTGCGTATGTCCCGTGCTGCTGGCATCAATATTATTCCAACCACCACTGGCGCTTCTCGAGCGGTAGGCAAAGTGGCGCCTGAACTAGCTGGCAAATTTGAAGGTTTGAGCATTCGTGTGCCGGTGCCGGTGGTTTCACTGGCGGATTTTGCGATTGTGCTGGAACAGGATGTGACGGTTGAAGAGGTCAACAATGCGTTAATTGAAGCGGCGAAACAGCCTTATTACCAAGGAATTATCGCGGTGACTGATCGCGAATTAGTGTCGAGTGATTTTATTGGCCATCCAGCCAGTGCGATTGTTGATTTGCAACTGACGAACGTGGTGGGTGGTGATTTGGTTAAAATTGTGGCTTGGTATGACAATGAATGGGGCTATTCGAATCGCCTGGTGGAGCTGGCTAGCGATTTAGGTAAAAAACTCCGAGGTAAAAAATAATGAGTCAGTTTAAGCAGATTTTTATTGGTTCTGATCACAATGGGTTTAATTTAAAAAATGACCTCAAGGCTTATTTAGCTGGTCAGGGTTATCAAGTGACTGATGTTGGTGGCGAGATACTTGATCCGAACGATGATTTTCCGGAGTTCGCTGCTAAGGCGGCGACTGCAGTGTTGACCAATGATGATTCGGCAGCGATTTTGATTTGCGGTGGTGGTCAGGGCATGTGTATGGCTGCTAATCGCTTCAAAGGCATTCGGGCGAGCTTGTTATGGGACGAGCATGAAGCGAAAATGACCCGCAATGATAACGATGCGAACGTGGCTTGTCTGCCAGGGCGAGTGCTTGAACAAGATCCCGCCAAATGCCAACAAATTATTGATACTTTTTTGAATACGCCATTTGCGGCGGCTCCGCGGTTTAATCGTCGTAATCAACAACTTGATCATCTCAATTAATATAATTTAAAAAGGAAACTCATGGCTAAAAAAACGAATATCCGTATCGCCCCAACTATTTTGACAGCTTCGCCCGATGAATTTCAGGCGGCTTTGGTGGCGATTAATGAATTTACGAATCAGGTGCAAATTGACATTACTGATGGCGAGTTTGCGCCGAGTCGGACGATTGGGCTAGATCATGTGTTTTGGCCGGATAATTGGCAAGTTGATCTACATATGATGGTCAAAAATCCTAGTCGTTATATCGACAAATTAATTTTGATGAAACCGCATCTGGTGATTTTTCACGCCGAGGTTGAAGAAGATTTACGACCGAGTTTTGAGAAATTACGTCAGGCGGGAATTAAAGTCGGTTTAGCGCTGTTGCGTCAGACTGTGCCTGAGCAGAAGGCTGATTTAATCACTTTAGCGGACCATGTGCTGATTTTTGCAGGTGATTTAGGTAGAATGGGCGGTCAAGCGAATTTGTTGCAAATCCAAAAAGTTCGTTTAATTCGTGCTATTAGTCCAAATGTCGAAATCGGCTGGGATGGCGGTGCGAATATTGATAATTTACCGATGATTATTCAAGCTGGCGTTGATGTCATTAATGTTGGTAGTGCGATTAGCTTAGCTTATAATCCAGCTGAGGCCTACAAGGCGATGGTTGAACTAACTACGCGTGAAGGATTAATTTAATGGCGCAGGCGCGGTTCTTGGTTGCGGGGGAGCTGGCCTGGTATTTGGCGCTCGACACGGTGGTGTTGGATAATTTGTTGACGGGGCAAGCGAGTGCGGGCAGTTGGCAGTCGGGCGCGACTGGCTCGGCGTTTATTGTGGCGCAGGTTTTAGCGCAGGCACGTCATCAGCTCGCTATCGTAGCAACAGTTGGTGATGATTTGTATGGCAAAATGCTAATTAACCAACTAGATATGGCGGGGATTGATTCAGGTCTGGTGGCGATGCGAGAAGACGAGGCAACGAGCTTGCGATGTGATATTAATCATGGCAAAAAAGACAGCTTGGCTATTGCTTATGCGAGTAACTCTCAGCCTAAAATCGACCTCGATAATATGGCAGAAGCCCCAGATTGGTTGTATCTTGCAGAACACTGTGGTGATTTATACCAGATTAGCGAATTTTTACATCAGGCGTTTTTACATCAGGCGCGCACTGTTTTACAGGTAAGTCAGTTAGCAGAGCGCGATGTGAAGCGCTTTGGTTATTTGTTGGAGGATGTTGATATCTTAGTGGTTAATGCTGATGTAGCACAAAAAATTACCGCTAAGCAAGATTTAGAACAAGCTGTGCGGATTTTATTAAATGATGTAAAAACTGCAGTGATAATTGCCCAAAAACGGTTATTCTTGGCGACTGGCCAACAATTGGTGGTGCTAGAGACTGCAGATATTGCGCCAGCTGATTTTACGGCTTTGGGTGCGCATGTCGTGGCGTATCTGACGCGCGTGAAACAACCTGATTTAGCACGGGTATTGGCGACGGCTTGGCAGGCAGTTTCTGATAAAAAATATAATCTTCGAGAAAAATCACTATGAGTCAACTGCTGGGACGGTTGATTGGTAGTCAAGGGCGATTCATTGAACAAATGTTCGCTGGTTTAGAACAAGCAACTGGCCAGCATGGCTATGATGTAGATGTAGTCGGGCGAATTTTAACTGCTAATAATTATAAACTACATCAACTAGGGTTTGCATCGGGAACGGTGACGGCAACTGAATTACGACCAGTGGTGGAGCAACACTTTGCTGAGTTAGAAAAGCAATTTGAACAGCGATTTTTGACCGATCAGGCATTGGCGCAAGTGATGACTGAGGCTTTACGGGGTGTGGAGGTGTTAGAACTCAGTCCGGTTATGTGCGATCGGCTCGATCTGCATCAGGCGGATTTAGTAGATCAAATCGCTCACGCTCAGCGCGGTTATTGGCAATTTCAACCGTTGGAGGTGACGCTAGATGTGGTGCAATTTGATGAACGCTTGATTCCTGCGGTGCAACTCCAATCAGCGTCCACGAAACTGCGCCAATGCTTATTGACGGCGCTTGCAGTGGCTGAACGAGTGCGTCAGTCGAACCAGCTAGTGTTGATTTTAGCTTCTGTGAACCACTCGAGTCGTCTTAAATCATGGCTGGGTCAAGGCAATGACCAAAGTTGGACATTAGCTGGCTTTCCCGTGGCAAACGAAGCGATTGAACGAATAACGGCGGATCGTGAGTCTGAACTCTATCGCCAACTTCAGGTTGTGCAACCTGATTTAGCTCAGCAATTAACGGATTTTAGACTGGAGGATTTTGTGAATCGCCTCATTGGGGATATGTGGTTTGCGGACAGTTATGGACTGGGTGTGGTGGGTGATGAGCTTGTTAGTTTGAATATTTTTGATCAAATTACTGATCATGACCAGCAACTTTATACGACGGTTTATAGACAGTTAATCGCTAAATATTTACAAAATCCAAATTTATGTAAACAAATTCTCCAACAATTAGAACGTTATTTAAGGATGGCATAATGAAACAAGATATTCTGCAACATCAAACTTGGGTCGAACAAGCACTCAAACGCCAGATTCAGTCGGATGAATTAGAGCTAATTAAATCTGAGCATTTACAGCAACTACAATTTTTGCAACATGAGCGACTAGTTCATCTGATCGTGACGATGGCGGTGATGCTACTAGTTGGCGTGGTAGGAATTGCCTGCATTTTACACCCGCTGTGCTTATCAATTGAGCTGATTTTGGTGATTTTGGAGTTGTTTTATCTGCGTCATTATTATTTTTTGGAAAACACTACACAATATTGGTATCGGTTATATAATCAGCTTATTCAATCCACTCTCGATAAAACAAATTAAAAACCCTTTCTGGTGAAAGGGTTAGGGCTAGTGTTCATATAATTTGATCCGCATCGGTCATGTCTTCGTCGATTGTCGACATGAAGGACATGTTATTTGCTGGATGCGAATCCTTAAAGAGTCGGATAGTTTCTATGATGCTTAGAATGAATAAAGCAAATGACGAAACTATCAAGTCCATGCTATTCCAGCGCATCATTGCAAAAATCCAAACTCCAAAATTTATGAACATTGACGACATCACTGTGACACCAAAGATACCCGTCGCATTAACGCTGTTCTTGATGCGATCGTGTAAAATAACTGAGACTACTGGCGTGATTATTAGTATATAAACACTAAAATCAGCTAAGATTTGTAGCAGTTTTGCCCCTAAAGTTGCTTCCATTAAATTTTCCTCCTTCCGATAATTTAAATGAATAAACATATTTTACCATATAATATAGTAAAATCAAGTGAAAAAATATCTCGTGATGGTTATTGATGCATTTTAGCTTTGATTTCGATGATGAAGTCGCGTAGTTCAGCGGCTTTTTCAAACTCTAAATTGGCGCTGGCTAGTTCCATTTGGTTGGTGAAATCGCGGATCATATTAGCGTATTCTTCAGCCGGAATCTTGTTGAGATTGATTTTATTTTGGTGTGATTTTTTATCATCGGGCATGAAGATCGCCAAACCATCCGAAATTGCTTTTTGGATACTGGTTGGTGTGATACCATGTTCTTGATTAAACTGAATCTGGATTTGGCGTCGACGTTGGGTCTCGTCAATCGCTTGGCGCATCGATTTGGTAATGACATCGGCATAGAGCAAAACCTTGCCCTGCTCGTGGCGAGCGGCACGACCGATGGTTTGAATCAGCGCTGGAGCGGAACGCAAGAAGCCTTCTTTGTCGGCGTCCATAATCGCTACTAAGCTCACTTCTGGCAGATCTAATCCCTCGCGCAGTAGATTAATACCAACTAGCACATCATAAACTCCGGCTCGTAAATCACGTAAAATCTCACTGCGCTCTAAAGTTTGCACTTCGCTGTGCAAATACGCCGTTTTAATTCCTAACTCTGTCAGATAAGTCGTCAAATCTTCCGCCATACGCTTGGTGAGAGTAGTGATCAAAACGCGTTGTTGTTTGTCGATACGTTGATGAATCTCCTCGAGGAGGTTGTCGATTTGATGGGCGATTGGTCGAACTTCAATTTCAGGATCAAGCAGTCCGGTTGGGCGGATAACTTGTTCGACCGGTGGCGGTGATAAGCTCAGTTCATATTCAGCTGGCGTGGCCGACACAAAAATCACTTGATTGATGTGGTCCTCGAATTCATTAAATCGTAGCGGACGATTGTCAAGCGCACTTGGCAAGCGAAAACCATATTCCACCAGCGTTTCTTTGCGGGCGCGGTCGCCATTAAACATACCTCGAACCTGTGGAATGCTCATATGTGACTCGTCAATAATCATCAAAAAATCATCCGGAAAATAATCCAGCAAAGTGGCTGGTTGTTCGCCAGGTCGGCGATTGGTTAGGTAGCGGGAATAATTTTCAATACCTTTGACGAAGCCGGTTTCTTTGAGCATTTCGGTGTCGTATTTAATGCGTTGTTCTAGGCGTTGCGCCTCAAGGAATTTATCGTTTTTAATAAAATACTGGTGGCGTTCCTTAAACTCTTTATTAATCTGGGCAATAACCTCTGGCATGCGGTCTTTTGGCGCTACGAAGTGAGAATTTGGGAAAATATCAAGCTCGTCTGGCTGGCGGATAATTTCACTGGTTAGAGGATTTAGCACAGTTAAGCGATCGATTTCATCGCCAAAAAACTCTACTCGATAAGCATCGTCGCTACCTGATGGAAAAATATCCACCACGTCGCCACGCACTCGAAAAGTTCCACGCCGAAAATCAACATCATTGCGTGAATATTGAATATCATGTAGATGACGTAAAAACTTATCTTGGCGCCTGGTTTCACCACGTTTCAGATGCAGTGCTAACTCGGCATAATCACTCGGTGAACCGATGCCGTAGATACAACTGACGCTGGCGACGATAATTGTGTCGCGTCGAGTGAGTAAAGCTGAAGTAGCGGCGTGGCGTAATTTTTCAATTTCTTCGTTGATTTTGGAATCTTTTTCGATGTAAGTATCGCTCGACGAAATATAAGCTTCGGGCTGATAATAATCAAAATAACTAACAAAAAAATGCACTTCATTGTCTGGGAAAAACTCTTTAAACTCAGTAAATAACTGCGCCGCCAGAGTCTTATTGTGCGCTAAAATTAACGTCGGTCGATTCCAGTTGGCGATGACATTGGCCATAGTAAAAGTCTTACCTGAGCCAGTGACGCCGAGCAGAGTTTGATGCTTTTGACCGGATTTTAAGCCATCAACTAATTTGGCAATCGCCTGAGGCTGATCACCGCGTGGTTGATATTTTGTATTTAATTTAAAATCCCGTTGCACTTTAGTTATTGTATCATTTTTATGCAAAATATGATATGATACTAAGCATAAATTTAAAGGGAAAAATGGCTAAGAAAAAAACTAATGCAAAGGTCGTCAGCAAGGCGAAGGCTAAAAAAAATACCAAACGCACCAAACTTAGTGCAAAATCATCTGCCAAAACCAAGCTCGTCAAAAAACAGCTTCAGGCGGTAGATCAGTGGGCGAAATTAGATGGATCGCCAGAGTTTGAGTCTGATTTAAAAATCTCCAAGTTTGGTAACGTTCAAACTACAGATGATGTGGTGCTTGATGAACCAGTTGATGTTCATTCAAACGGCAAACTTGATGACCTAGAAACCTTAAACCAAAAACTTGGCCGGCTATTGCATCATGACGAATCGGTTGAAACTGATGTGACGAGCGAGACAGGCGCTGATGCGACTGACGCTATGTCAAAGACATCAGACGATGCGACGCAATCAACTGTTAACTCCCCTTTGAAAACCAAAAAAATCACTCTCGAGCCAGTTTCGGCAGAAATGATCGAAAAATCGGCTCAGACTGCTACTGCTCAAGCAACAACCGTTACCGCGGACACTGACGACGAGAAAACGAATCAAAATCAACCGACAACTACTGACTTAGCCGATGTGGAAGCGACGGCTTCTGATACGCAATCAACATCCGATAGTACTACTAAGTCAACTGAGGCTATCCCAGTTCATGTTAAAACCAACCACGCTGAAATAACCGATAATGTGGATGACACGGAAACTGACGATGAGATGCTTATCAATGAGCAATGGGATGATGAATTGTCTGATGAAACTGCTGAGCAACTAGCCAGTGAATTAGATGAATTGGACGAGATTGAGAGTCAGTCGGCTGAGAATACGGAGCAGGCAGAACAGGAAGCTCAAGAACCAACCATTTTGGACGATGATGAACCAAGCTTAAATGCGATGGTCAGTACGATTATTTTGGCTGATCCCGAGCCGGTTCATATCAAGAAAAAGCCAGCCTTTCGGTTGCGAGTTTGGTTATTTCTACTGAGTTTAATCGCGGTAAGTGGATTTGTAACGTGGCGGTTAATGATGTATCAAAACATTACTGTCGATGGTCGTGAATATTACACACAATCGGCTGATCAAATTGCCTCAGAGGTGATTAATCAGTATAAAGATCATCAAATTAGCTTCAAACTTGAGAATCAACCCGAGCGGGATTTTAAATTATCAGATGTCGGTATCGGAATTGACACCGAAAAACTAACGACGCAAATTAATCAACGACGCCAGCTCACTATCAATAATTTATTGTTTGATACGAACATTGAAGCGCCTCTGCTGGTTGATTATCCAGTGTTGCAAAGCAGTTTAGATCAATATTTTAAAGAAAAACTGATTAACCCAACCGATGCAACCTTGGCTTATAATCGTGATAAAAATAAGTTTGAAATTAAACCATCGGTCTCTGGATATCGGGTTGATGCGCGCACTGCAATTCCTGACATCACCAAGGTTAATTTTAAGACTAAACCGGTGATTAATGTTAAATATCAGCCGGTCGAGCCAATCACTCGCGAGGCAGATTTAATTGCAACTGAAAATTATCTCAACGAGCGGTTAAAATTGCGCTTAAATCTCAATCATAATGGTAAGTTATTGTATTTTGCTGATCCGTGGGATATTGCTAGTTGGGTTGAATTCAAGACAGATAAGGTGACTAAGAAAATCACGGTTGATTTTAATAAACAAAAAATTCAAGATTTTATCGAAAAAACCGTTAGCCCAGAGATTGCCCGCGGTGTCGTCAATAAAAAGTTGTTAGTCGATGATAAAGACCAAGTGTTGCAAGTTTTACAACAAGGTCAGCGCGGTCTTGGTGCAGTTAATCCCGGTAATTCGGCCGAAAAAATCCGTCAAGCACTGCTCGATAATCAAAATCTAGAACATGATTTGGATATTCAAGAGATTGATTTCGTGGAAGAACGAATTCCGATTAACGGTCTGAAATGGATTGAGGTGAATCTAACGCGCCAAACCACCACTCTTTACAGTGGCGACAAAGCTTTGCATACTTTCACAATTTCTTCGGGTGTACATCCATGGCCAACTCCAACTGGTACTTATAAAGTCTGGTTTAAAAATCCGATTCAACGTATGCGCGGTGGTACGCGTGAGGCGGGGGACTATTATGATTTACCAAATGTACGCTGGAATACTTATTTTAATCGGGATATTGGTTTTCACACGGCCTATTGGCACAATAACTTCGGTCGTCCGATGAGTCATGGTTGTATCAATATGCGTGAGGCGGATGCTCGAGTGGTGTTTGATTTTGCGCCAATTGGTACGATGGTAGTAGTGAAATATTAGTGGTTGATTTTTTAAAATAAATTCGCTATAATATCTCCAGCTTATAGCCGATAGGCGGGTATAGCTCAGTTGTTAGAGCGCTTCCTTGCCAAGGAAGAGGCCAGGAGTTAGAGTCTCCTTACCCGCACCAAAAAAGACTTTTCTGAGATTTTAGAAAAGCCTTTTTTAGTTTAAGAATTAATTATTGTGCTTGGTTTCGCGTACTGCAGTCGCAATCTCGCGTAATAATTCCTTGATTTCCTCGACTTCTTGCATTAAATCGCGGATATCTTCGAGTTTTTCGTTGATTTGTTTGAGTTCGCGACGAATATCATCTTCATCGCTAAAAATTGAATAGCCTGTGCCCATAGTACTCCTTGTTTAATAAGAATATTATACTATAAAAGATGGATTAAGCTGTATTGACCGATTAATTAATGTTTGTTAGAATTATTACATAATCCCTTAAGTAAGGATTATATCAATATCTAAGTTATTAGGTTTCTATAATAATATTAGTAGAAATACTAATAGCAAAGCTCTAATCCACTCACTTGTTGGGTGGATTATCTTTTTATGTGGTTAAAATGCTTATACTTTCAATTATTACTTTTTGATTATATAATTATATTAAAAGACATCATAAAAAGGACTTATTTATGGCGAAAAAAACTGTATATTTACCGAAAAAATACTCACTAGGGCTAGATATCGGCACCTCGTCAGCCGGCTGGGCAGTGCTGGATTTAGATAAAAAACGTATTCACGATTTGGGAGTGAGGATATTTGAACGGCCAGAAGACTCGCAAAACGGCGATTCACTCGCCAAACCTCGCCGTGACGCACGTTCAGCTCGCCGCCGTCTAAAACGCCGTCGCCAGCGCCTCAATCACCTAAAACAATTTTTTGTCGACCAAAACATCCTCACTAAAAATCAAGTCGAAGAAGTTCTAGATTACAAGTCTGATTTCAACAAATTAGACGTATACGCCTTGCGATCAAAAGCACTCACCGAGGAGTTATCTCCTGAAGAATTACTCAAAGTTTTATATCAAATCGCCAAACGACGCGGCTTTAAATCAAACCGCAAGGTCGTGGAAGAGTCAGACAAAGAAGGCGGCCGCGTAACCAGCGCACTCAAGACTAACGAGAAATTCCTCGCCGACAACAATTACACGACCGTTGGCGAAGCGCTGAGTCGCGATGAAAAATTCGCTTTGCATAAGCGCAATAAACGCGACGATTATACCAACAGTTTTGCACGCGATGATTTTTTGTATGAGCTAGAAACTATTATTAAAACTCAGCGAAACTACGCCCTGAAAAATGTCCCCGAACCAGCTATTAATGAATTGATTTACGGCATTGACGATGGACAAGTCACCAACGTCAGCGCCATCATGTATCAACGTCCATTTATGACCAAAGAACTAATCGAAAAGATGGTCGGCAAGTGTACTTTTGAAGATGGCGAGAAGAGAGCGCCAAAAGCCAGCTATAATTTCGAGGTATTTCGCCTGGCAAGCGATTTATCACACCTCGTCTTCATTCCCCGTGATGCCAGTAAACGCCAGGCCAAGCGCGAAAATCTAGAGGTAAGATTGTCTCCAGAGCAAATTAGTAAAATTATTAATGCAGCCAAAAGCCAAAAGAGCTTAACATACAAAAAAGTACGCAGCATCGCAGGAATTAGCGAAGATTACGTGCCAAAAGATGTGCGCGGCAAGAAAAAAGATGGTGACAAATTTGGCGAGAAAAACGTCTTCGGTGGCTTAAAAGCATACAACGACATCAGGTCAGCGCTAAAAGATCTACCAGAAGATTGGGCAAAAATTGATAATGAATCAGCAATCAACCAAATCGCCTATATCCTCACGACACAAAAAGCCGACGAAGGTATTCGTGATGAATTAAATCTATTACCGATTTCCAACAAAGTCAAAGAGGCTATTGTCAAAATTAAGCCAACCAACTTCAAAGCATTCGGACATTTATCAATCAAGGCTTTACAAAAAATCACGCCACATATTCTCGAGGGTATGACTTACGACAAAGCCTGCGAGGCGGCTGGCTACGACTTCAAAAAGCAATCTGCCAGCCTAGAGCAAATTACCAATCCCGTCGTCAAGCGCGCCATAACACAAACCCTGAAGGTCGTTCGTGCTATTGAACGTAAATATGGCAAACCATATTTCATCAAAGTTGAAACTGCTCGCGACCTCGCAAAAAACTTCAAAGATCGTAAGGCAATCGAAAATGAAAATAAGGAAAATCAAGCGCGCAATCAAAGTATCATTCAGACTCTAAACGAGAACGGTATCGTCACCCCAACTGGCCAGCAGGTCATAAAAGTCAAGCTCTATCGCGAACAGCAGGGCAAGTGCTTATACTCTGGCAATCCAATTGACTTTGAAACCATGCTACGCGATGACAACGCCTATCAGGTTGACCATATCGTACCGTTTTCGCGTTCCAATAACGACGGAATTACTAACAAAGTTTTGGTATTCACAGAGGAGAATCAAAAGAAAGGTGATCAAACGCCATTTGAATATTTTGGCGCCGACGAAAAACGCTGGAAAGAGTTTGTAGCTAGAGTAGAATCAATATACAAAACACGCGACATCAAAACGTCCGACAAAGCCACAAACGCCATTAACTATAAATACAACGGCTATGCCATGAAAAAGAAGCAAAATCTATTGCTTCAAGACTACAAAAATGACAGCTGGAATGTACGAGCCCTCAATGATACACGGTACATCACGCGGTTTATCCAAAATTATCTACGTCAGAATGTTGACTTTGCCGAAGGTGAAGAAAAACAGCGTATAATCGCGCCGAACGGTACGACAACAGCGTATCTACGTAAACGCTGGGGACTAGCCAAGGATCGCACCGAAGACGTGCTACATCACGCCAAAGATGCAGCGGTTGTGGCGGCAATTGACCAGAAGATTGTTTACCAAGCAAACCTCTTCTCGAAAGAGCAGGAGATGAGGCTGTATCTCGATAATGCCAAAACCATTGACGAAAAACGGCAAATCCTACTAAGATCTACTGACGAAAACACTGGCGAGATCACCAATGAAACGACGTTTACTCAGGCTCAAAAAGACCTCGCACAAGCTGAATATTTCAAGTTGCGCAGTGATACAGAAACCAAAAACCGCTTCCCAGCTCCGTGGCCAGACTTCAGTAAAGAAGTCATGAAACGCACACTTAACACCGATATCGCCACACTACAAAATGAGCTACGTGGACTTGATAAGTACGACGAGGAGTTCCGCCTAAGCATAAAACCAATCTTCGTTTCCCGTATGCCGCGCCGCAAAGCTACCGCTCAAGCCCACAAGGAGACTATTCGCTCACCAAAGGTTAAAGATGGTGATCAACGAACCATACGAATGCCACTAAACAAAATTAAGCGCAAGGATGTCGAAAACTCCGTACTTAAAGAATCTGATAAGTGGTTGTACGATAAATTGCTCGAGAAACTAGATACTCACGGTGATAACCCAGAAAAAGCTTTTGCTGAACCTATTTACAAAAACGACAAAAAATTCGACAAAAATGGTAACCAACTGTCTCCAGTCTCGACTGTCAAAGTATATTCGACACAACCGAGCGGATTTTACATTAACGATGGCAAAGCGTTTGTTAACAATGGATCAATGGTGCGACTTGACGTATATCAAAAACCAAACAAGAGGGGGGAAATTGAGCACTTCTTCGTGCCAGTTTACGCCCATCAAGTTGGTAAAAATAAGCCCGCGCCAACAAAGATACTACCGGCGCCGAAAGGTTTTACCAATATAGATGAAACATTTACTAAGGTTTGTTCGTTATATCCGAATGATTACGTGAGAATTTATCTTAAAAATGAGATACGAGAGGGATATTATGTAAAGTACAACGTAGCTAATGGAGCTATGCAGCTATTGCCAAACTATGCGCCAGGAAAAAATCAAGGTACTTTCATACAAGTCTATGGTAAAAATGCTCAAACTATCGAGCGCTACGACATCTCCGTCTTAGGCGATAATTGTGAGTGGTTATAAAAATGGCCTGGCGTGTTGTAGTTATCGAAAATCCTGCTCGCTTAAATCTAGCTCATAATCAGCTGGTAATTATTCAAGATCAAGAAATTAGTTTGCCAATCGAGGATATTGATGCGCTAGTAATTGATAGCTATGGGGTGATAGTTACAGCTGAACTATTAGCATACCTTAGTACTCACAAAACTACTGTGGTAGTCTGCGATGATAAGCATTTACCATGTGGAATGCTGATTTCTTATTCGCAGCACTCACGTCAAGCTAAGGTTTCACGCCAGCAATTAGCAATGCCACAACCACTCAAAAAACAACTCTGGAAGAATAATGTCATCGTAAAAATCACAAATCAGGCTGATGTATTGGCTTATTTTGGTTTAGACGATCGTTTATTACGAGACTGTGTAAATCGAGTGCGTTCTGGTGACACTGGAAACCAAGAATCGATTGCGGCTCGGGTATATTTTGATCAATTGCTAGATGATGCAACGCGTCGTCAACCAATTTGGCATAATGCGGCATTGAATTATGGATATGCGATTGTACGCAGCCACATTGCACGCCATGTGGCTGCTCGCGGTTTAATTGCTTCACAGGGAATTTTTCATCATAATGAATTAAACGGCTTTAACTTAGTTGATGACTTGATTGAAAGCTATCGACCGATAGTGGATGCAATTGTCATAGAATATGCTAAGCGCCAAATGATCACTCAGGATTCGGCCTTGAGCGCGACTGACCGAAGATTTCTAGTTGACATTTTAAATAAATATGTTATTATCAAAGATAAGCGCTTCACTTTGAAGCACGCTATAGAACTGACGGTGGAAAGTTTTGTGGATTGTATTGATAAACAATCGGTTTCAAATCTGGCGCTACCAAAGGTTAATTTTTAAAATAGATATAGGAAGATGTCTTACAAAATTATGCGTGTTGCGGTGATGTTTGATTTGCCAACTAGCACTGTAGAGGAACGGCGTTTAGCAACAAAATTTCGTCAATTCCTTATTAGTGATGGTTTTGACATGTTGCAATACAGTGTTTATACGCGATTGTGTGCCAATCGTGATATTGCCGAAAAGCATTTATTGCGCGTAAAATTAAATGCGCCGCGCAATGGTTCGGTCAGGCTACTGTATTTGACGGAGCATCAGTTTACTAATATGCAAATTATTGTTGGCGAAAAAACTCCGCAAGAAGAAAAGGTCACTGCTGAGCAGATGGCTTTTTTCTAAAAAAATGACTTCAATTTAGTTTTTGAAAGACATTGTTGAGATTTTTTAAAACTAAAAATCCTCTCGCAACAGAGGGGATTTTTAGTAAGTATTATATCAATATCTAAACTATTAGGGAACTATAACAACGACCATAACGGAGGTAGAAAATGTCTGATTATATCAATATCTAAACTATTAGGGAACTATAACTCAATATTTAAAATCTGCTGAATCATTATCATTATATCAATATCTAAACTATTAGGGAACTATAACACAATATCACCTAAATCAATCAGCCCCTCAATTATATCAATATCTAAACTATTAGGGAACTATAACAGCTTTGGCTCTTACGCTTACCTTTTTCTAATTATATCAATATCTAAACTATTAGGGAACTATAACCCATAAGTTCCAATCCACTGGTTAACCTGAATTATATCAATATCTAAACTATTAGGGAACTATAACCCATAAGTTCCAATCCAC
>CAUPYP010000004.1:0-18839 GCA_963516005.1 uncultured Candidatus Saccharibacteria bacterium
TGGACGGCTACTGGAGTTAAGGCGTCGGTAGTAGCGTTATTGCCGAGTTGACCATTACTACCCCGACCCCAACAATAGGCTTTGCCGTTAGAGCCAAGAGCGCAGGTATGGTATACGCCAGTAGAAACTTGGGTTAATACCACGCCATTCGGAATTTGGCCTTGATGGACGGCTACTGGAGTTAAGGCGTCGGTAGTAGCGTTATTGCCGAGTTGACCATGATAGCTGTATCCCCAACAATAGGCTTTAGCATCGGAACCTAGGGCACAGGTATGATAATTGCCAGATGTAATTTGAGTTAAGGCGACACCAGCTGGGATTTGCCCTTGATGGACGGCTACTGGAGTTAAGGCGTCGGCAGTAGCGTTATTGCCAAGTCGACCACTACCACCAGCTCCCCAACAATAAGCTTTAGCATCGGAACCTAGGGCACAGGTATGATGAATACCAGTTGCTATTTGGGTTAAACTAACCCCAGCTGGGATTTGCCCTTGATGAACAGCCACTGGGGTTGAGGAGTTAGTCGTAGTGTTATTGCCGAGTTGACCATCTTCTCCCCGACCCCAACAATAAGCTTTAGCATCGGAACCTAGGGCACAGGTATGATGAATACCAGTTGCTATTTGGGTTAAACTAACCCCAGCTGGGATTTGCCCTTGATGAACAGCCACTGGGGTTGAGGAGTTAGTCGTAGTGTTATTGCCGAGTTGACCATCTTCTCCCCGACCCCAACAATAAGCTTTAGCATCGGAACCTAGGGCACAGGTATGACGAGATCCGCCATTAACACTCTTCCAGCGCATCGGATCAAGATGATTACCACTAACAGTTAGCTGAGTATTGCCAGTCACTGGACCAGTGGACGGTGTGATACTGGTGATGGTTGGGTTTTGAGGTTGGTAATATTCGTAGGCTTGACTGAGAGTGTGAGTAGTATTATCTGGATTAGTAACAGTGATGTTGACTTTACCGGCAGAGTGGGCTGGCATAGTGATTTCTAGTTCGTAGGGTGAGATGTATTTGACGGGGACGGGTGTGTTATCTACTTTGACTTGAGTGCTACCGGATGGGATTTGGCCTTGGTGGACGGCGACGGGAGTGAGAACTTTAGTTGTGGAGTTATTACCAAGCCGACCACCACCTCCACTACCCCAGCAATAAACCTTGCCATCATCAGTTATAACACAATTATGATAGTACCCGGCGTCAATCTGTGAAATCATCTTATCGTACGGAATTTCGCCTCGATGCACTGCAATTGGATATACGCTATTAGAAGTAGAACCATCACCAAGCTGTCCGTCAGAATTATCACCCCAACAATATTCCCGCCGGCTAAAACTAAGAGCGCAAGTATATTGTGAGTTAGCCGTAATATGAGCAATCTCGTTCCATTCTAAAGTTGACATATTACCTTGACTAACCCCAGTTGGGACAGAGCGATCAGTATATGAACTATTTCCAAGCTGACCACGATAATTATACCCCCAACAATAAGCTTGATGATTAGACCCAACAGCACAAGTATGCGAGCCACCAACCGCTAATTGAGTTATATATACATTAGTTGGAATTTCACCCTGATGCACAGCAGTTGGGACAGATCCGGCACTAGGAGAACCAGAAACAGCGTTCCCAAGCTGACCATGATAATTATGTCCCCAACAATAAGCTTTATAGTTAGACCCTACAGCACAAGTATGAGCGTCACCAGCCACTAATTGAGTTATATATACATTAGTTGGAATTTCACCCTGATGCACAGCAGTTGGGACATTCATATGAACAGTTAAGTTATTGCCAAGCTGGCCATACTGATTATGTCCCCAACAATAAGCTTGATGATTAGACCCAACAGCACAAGTATGCATACTACCCATTGCAAGTTGTTTTATCGTCACGCCAGTTGGAATTTCTCCTTGAACTATAGAAACAGGAGTGTGTACGCTTGAATTTGTTCCATTTCCTAGCTGACCAGCAGTATTGGCACCCCAGCAATAGACCCATTCATTAGAACCAAGAATACAAGTATGTTCATAACCAACAACCACTTTCTTGATCTTCACATCAGCTGGAATCTGACCTTGATAGACAGCACTCGGAGTCGAAGACTCGTTGGTAGAATTATTACCCAACTGACCATAGTTATTCACACCCCAACAATAAACTTTATTGTCAGATCCTAATGCACAGGAATGACCGCCCCCGACAGATATTTGAGTTAGTACAGTTTCCCGTTGAAAATTTTTTCCTCTAATCCGTACTTTATCCCCGCCAGCTGGCGTGCCGATGCGCGGGAAGACTGATTGGATTTGGAGGCCAGTAGCTTGGGAGGTCTGCGAGCGCTTAATGAAGCTCAGAATCGATAGCGAACCGACGATAATCCCTAGAGACAGTACGACTGCCATGAATCGCTTCAGTTTCAAGGGTTTTTTGACTATTTTTTTGAGCACGCCTCGCCTCTCATGTTTAGTTTATTTTTAAATTATAGCACAAGCATTTTGTAAATACAAAACCCACTACCACCACTAGATATTTTTAAAGAATTGACATCACCGCAAAAACACCTATCATCGCCAAGCCTAGCATCCAGCCAGCCAACACATCAATCAGATAATGTGCTCCGAGATACACCCGCGAAATGCCTATTAAAAACACTAATATTGGCGTCAAAGCCGTTGTTATCATCACTAGCCACATCGGCGCACCGAGATGTACCAGCACCAGCACTGCGCCATACCACAGCACCAACCCTACCGCTGCATGCCCGCTCGGAAAACTATACTTCGAGAACTTCATTTGACGCGCATAAGCTGTATTCGGTCGCGCTTTGCGAAAAATATGTTTCAGAACCGTCACTGTCAAAAAAGTCACCAGCACCAATAGCGCCAATTTGAAGATAATCGGCTTCTTGGCTAACCAGCCAATCACTGCAAAAATCAACCCTGCTATACTCACGAACGCCGGCCCCGCCAAACCCGTAATCACCGTCATTGGCCAGCGCCAAGACCGAGGCAATCGCAAAATCGCCTGACGCGCTACACTGTAGAGTTTGGTGATTGTCTTCATTGCTATTATTGTAACAAATTAACCATAAAAAATATAGCATTTTGGTATTTTAAAAACACCCCGACATTTCTGCGCGAGGTGTTTTAGTTATTTTAAGAATTAAGCCGATACTTTATTTATCGTTAACGACTTCACCTTCAACCGCTTCATCTTCTTTGGAATCGGCTTTCTTGTCGGTGTTTTTCGCATCTTCAGCTTGAGCTTGATACATTTTGGCACCGATTGGCATGATGGCGTCTTGCAGAGCTTTGGCAGCTTTTTCGAGTTCGTCTTTATCATCAGAATTTTGATGAGCTTTAGCTTCCTCGACAGCTTTTTTGATCGCGTCTTTATCCTCGTCCGAAATCTTATCTTTGAACTCATCTGGCATTTTTTCAGCTTGATAGATGGCGTTTTCGAGAGCATTGCGTGCATCAATCGCTTCACGCTTTTTCTTATCTTCATCAGCGTGTAATTCAGCGTCTTTTTGGGCTTTTTCGATATCTTCTTTACTCATATTACCAGAGTTTTGGATAGTAATCGATTGCTCTTTGCCGGTGCCTTTATCTTTGGCCGTCACGTTCAAAATACCGTTAGCGTCAAGGTTGAAAGTCACTTCAATTTGTGGCACACCACGAGGCGCTGGCGCAATGCCGTCCAGGATAAACCGACCGAGTGATTTATTGTCCGTAGCCATTTCGCGCTCACCCTGCAACACATGAATCTCGACTTGTGGCTGATTATCCGCAGCGGTTGAAAAGACTTGTGATTTTGAGGTTGGAATGGTAGTGTTACGCTCAATCAATTTCGTTGACACGCCACCCATGGTTTCGATACCGAGCGACAGCGGAGTCACGTCGAGCAATAACACGTCTTTAACATCACCAGCCAACACGCCACCTTGAATCGCTGCGCCAACTGCCACCACTTCGTCTGGGTTAACGCCTTTCATTGGTTCTTTGCCGAATAATTCCTTGACTTTATCAACCACGGCTGGCATACGGGTCATACCACCGACCAGCACCACTTCGTTGATGTCGCTTGGAGTTAGTTTCGCATCCTTGAGGGCTTTTTGAACCGGCTCAGCTAGTTTGTCGATCAGATCAGACACCATTTCAACTAATTTAGCGCGAGTTAGTTTGTATTCAAAGTGAATTGGACCATCTTCACCAGCGGTAATAAATGGCAGGTTGATTTCGACTTCAGTAGTTGATGATAGCTCTTTTTTAGCTTTTTCGGCTTCGTCTTTAAGACGTTGCATCGCTGAATTATCTTTGGTTAAATCAATGCCGTATTCTTTTTTAAACTCATCAACAAAATGATTAACGATGCGGTTATCAAAGTCTTCACCACCGAGGTGGGTATCACCGTTAGTTGATTTAACTTCAAACACACCGTCACCCAACTCCAGCACTGACACGTCAAACGTACCACCACCAAGGTCGAAGACCACGATTTGTTCGTCTTTTTTACCCTCGAGGCCGTAGGCTAGCGCGGCTGCAGTTGGTTCGTTAATAATACGCTTAACTTCCAGGCCAGCGATTTTACCAGCGTCTTTAGTAGCTTGACGTTGCGAGTCATCGAAGTACGCAGGAACAGTAATAACCGCTTCGGTGACTTTTTCGCCCAGAAAAGCTTCGGCATCAGCTTTGATTTTGCTGAGAATCATGGCTGAGACTTCTTCTGGTGTGTATTCTTTACCGTCCATTACCACAGCGACGCCATTGCCTTTTTTGACAATTTCGTAAGGTGAAATACCGAGGTCGTTTTGGACTTCTTTGTCGCTAAATTTACGACCGATCAAGCGCTTCACGCCATAAATGGTGTTTTTCGGGTTGGTGACGCGTTGACGTTGCGCCAATTTACCGACGAGGCGCTCACCTTTTTTGCTGATAGCCACTACACTTGGCGTGGTGCGATCACCTTCAGCGTTGGTAATAACTTCTGGTTTACCGGCTACCATATAGGCAAAAGCACTGTTGGTAGTACCGAGGTCAATTCCGATAATTTTTCCCATATTTTTCTCCTTTTTTTTGAATTATTTAATAAAACTTCTTGAACTTATTCATATATTATATAAAGAACGAGTGTGGTTAGAAACTCTGCTGGCTGATTTTAGCAATCTAGCCTAACGAGTGCTAATCATGTATCCATTGTAGCTAATTAGCACTCTAATGTCAAGACTGCTAATTGTAGATTTTTCATTAAAATTATGTTGTAATAAAAAAGTCTGCCTATTTGGCAGACTTAGCAGACTTGGGAGTCATAAGCGTCAAGAATGTGTCGAGATTGAACGTCTCAGTCACGTCTTTCTTGTTTTGGCCTTGCTTTTTACGCTCACCTCCATTGTGTTTATAGGCGCCGTACGCTCTCCTAAACACCCTCTTTCGACTAAATACAATTCCATAATGACCATGTTTAGCATCATCAGCTACGCTCTTACCTTTATATGGGTAAAGATGAATCGTGTCAGTATCTAGTGATGTACTAAAGTCAAAACCATTCTTTTCAAGACTCTTTAAATCGAAAAATATAATTAAAAAGTCACGCATTCTATTCTCATACTTCTCAATATCTTCTGCAATAGAAAATTCTGTCGCATGAAGTCTGGTCATTTCTTTAGTGTGCATTTTCGACTGCTTACTCTGTTGTTTAATATCGATAATATTCTTCATTCTCTGAGCATTTATTACATCACAATTCGCTAATTTGGTATACATAGCCAGTTCTCGAATTATTTTATCTTTAGTAATGGTAAGCTCTTCACGTAGCCCCATTATTACCTTGGCTAATACACACAAGGCCTCATAACGCTTGTCTGCGCCCAATTGATTAAATTCCTTCTTTTTCACATCGCATCACCTCCTTTTTGTGTGAAAAAGTTATTTAAATTATACCATATTTTATACATAGCGCAATGCTTTGACTTTTGTATAATGTTTATGGTTTAATTGATTTATGGCACGCCCATTGCAAGCTTCTAGTCAAGTATCATCACGACCGCTTCGGAAGTGCGTCTTAATATGGCTCAGGAATATCTTGCTAGCGTTTTTCTTAATTATCTTATTAATGATGATATTTGTCGGAGTTGAGACCTGGCGCCGCCAGCAATCCGCTCTATCCATCCTCGGCAACGACCCGATTATGAGCAAGCAATTATTAAATCTGAAATTTATTAAACAAGAGGTGAAGGTAAACCCAGTTCTCCTCAACTGGAAACCAACTTCGCCCGAAGTTATTAATTATTTTGAAGCTGATGGCGATCAGCGAGCGGTTTTTGACCGGCTTGTGAAATTTGCGCAGGAGAATGGGTGGAAAGATAGAACTATTGATATGGAAGGAGAGCCACTCTATTTTTCAGCCAGCAAGAATCAGACAACAATCAAAATATACATACAAGATAATAAAATAACCATACAAAGGAGTTAAATGCTTAAAAAAGTCGCACTCATCGTTTTCATTAACCTAATCAGCTTAAGCTTTGCGGTGATGCGACAACAGCCAGTTAGCGCTACTCAGGGTAAAAAGCTCAACATCACCTTAATTGGCGACTCCTATTCAGCCGGCAATGGCGGTGGTGGCTATACCGGCGTGCCGAATTGCTACCGCAGTCAGCACAACTGGGCACAGCGCTATATTCATTGGCTTAATCATCAAGGAATTGCGACTACTTTTCAGAATCGCGCTTGCTCTGGTAGCAAAATTGAAGATCTCCACAATTATCGCAATCTCGAAACTTATCATAAGACCACATTATTACTGGGTAATTTAACTGGTGATTCTAATAAACTTCATAATACTATTGCACAGACGGGCGTTTGCAAAGCTTACACTGTTGATGATTCAATCGAAACTAGCCTACAGATCACCAACTCCACTTATCTTCCGCGCACCAATCAGACAAAAGTAGCCTTTAAATGCGTTCAACGCCTTCGCCCTCAACTGGATTTTGTCGGTCCTGAAACAGATTTAGTGCTCATGACCATTGGTGGCAACGATCTAGACTTCGCCAACATTGTCAAACAATGTTTCTTTTTTGGCTTTCAATCTAGCTGTTCAGATTTAATTCGTAAAGCGAACAATAATCTAAAAGCAATGACAAAGAATATTAGTGAAATTTTCACCCAAATGCGCGCACGCGGTCTTCGTCCCGACGCTAAAGTCGTCCTCCTCGGTTATCCGCTCTTATCTATCAACAACAACCACACCATCGGACTATTACCACCTGGCTATCCAGTTGCCCAAGAAATCCGCGCCCTCGGTCTCGCTGGCAATCGCGCCCAAGCTACAGCAGTTGCCAACGATAACAAACAACATCCTGGTCAAGTCACATTCATTGACACTGTGCCTCGCCATTTTACCGGTCACGAGCCCGACCCGGATTTTTTCAGAGAAAACTCCCGCGGTTGGTTATACGAACTCAGTGGCTATTCCCTGCTCAACGTCCACGAATTTTATCACCTCAATCCATTAGGCCATGCCAACTACGCCGAATTACTCCGACGATTACCGCTTCATGCTAACGCCAAACCCACCACTGCCAAATCGTCCAACATTGATGTCGTCTTTAATATTGACACCACCGGATCGATGCGAAACCTACTCGACCACGCCAAAACTAACATTCGCTCCATTGTCGAACAAATTCGTACCCAGTCTAACAGTGCGCGCTTCGCGATTACCACCTTTCGTGATTTTCCGGAAAGAACTCAAGAATCGACCGACTACCCTGCAAAAGTTAATTTAGATTTTTCATCTGATACTCAACACATCGAACAAGCGATTAGTGAGCTCAAAGCTGCTGGCGGAGGTGACATTCCAGAAACTGTCCTATCCGGTATTATGTCCGGCCTAAATCTTAAGTGGCGAGCCGGTGTGCACAAAACAGTTATTACCATTACCGATGCGACACCACACGACCCCGAGCCAATTAGCAACCTGACATCCGATCAAATCATTAAACGCTCGTTTGAAGTTGATCCCGCCGAGCTTTATTTTATCAGCCTGCAAGACAATACTCACTCATCATATACCAAGATGGCCAAATCCACTGGCGGGCAGGTTTTTCGTGCTAGCACTGAAATGGTGAGCGATATTTTACTCAAATCCATCGACCAAGTTGCTGGCAAACCTCACGCCTGGATTAATGGACCTTATATCGCCAAACTCGGTCAACCACTCGAGATTAATGGCGCCGGATCCTATTCTAAAGTCGGCAAAATCGTCAAATACGAATGGGATTTTGATAGCGACGGTCAAATTGATTTGACCAGCATTCAACCAATCATTACTCATACGTTCCATAAAGAACATTTCGGCCTAATGACGCTTAAAGTCACCGACAGTGCTAACCTTACCAATGTTGCCAATACTCACCTAATTATCAGCCAAGATGGCGATGACGTCCCAACTGCCGTTGACAATTGCCCGTTAGTCGCCAACCCCGATCAAAGAGATAGTGATCAGGATGGCATTGGTGACCTCTGTGATGAAACACCCGGTATTGAACTACCAGAACACAACCGAGAGTATTTTGAGTGTTTAATTAAACAACATTTTCACCCGGAAACCAAGTGCCAACATCTTATTAAAGAATCGCCAAATATCCCTGTTCAATCCAACGACACTCCAACTCCAACAACTACCAATCTTGATAGCTCGCCATGGCCAGAGTCACCAAGCATTACATCGCATCAGTCTCAACCAGCCCAACGCCCAACTCCAATAGCCATAACTCAAGCAACCACAACCCAACCACCACTCCCATCCAATACCGAATTGCCACTGGTGCGGGTTAATTCTCCACCTGAAGCTCATCAACAGCTCGAGCGCATCACGCCCAAAACCACCAATCCAAAATGGCTATGGATTAGTTTACCAATTATCATTGCGAGTTTATTCGGTGGATATTTAATTATTCAAAAACTACGTCGCTAGAACTAATCAAGGCTATATTGCGTCGTGTTCATCTTCGATTTCTTGATTGACGATTTCCTCAATCACATCTTCGAGTGTGATAATTCCAATTTCGCGGTCGTCATCATCAAGCACTACGAATAAATGGCTCCGCGTTTGGATCAATCGACTCAGCGCCGTATCCAAACCCGATCCCGCATAAATGTCATAAATCCGATCACGATACACCTGTGCCACCGAAGTCGGCAACGACCGCCCCAACAGATCCTTCACATATAGCAACCCGACAAATTCATTTTTAAAACGTACCGGAATCCGTGATTTGCCCTGACGTTTCAAACGATTGAGCACCACCGTGTCAATTTGTGCGTTCAGATGCAAACTACAGACTTGTTTCAACGGCGTCATAATATCCGCCACTGTTTTACTACTAAACCGCAAAGCCCCAGTGATAATCCGACTCTCTGTCTCATCCACCAGACTGTCTTTACTAGCTGCGTGTTCGTGAATAATTTCTTCCAGTTCATCATGAGTATAAAGTTGTGGTGGTTCACTGCCTAAACACCGACCGATAATCTTAGAAACCGGCGTAGCAATCGGCCAAAACACCACATAAATTAAATCCAGTAGCCAGAAGAAATAACGCACCAACCGATACCCCCGCTGAGCAAAAATTGCCTGTGGCAAAATCTCACCAAAAGTCGTAATTAACAGTGTCGCTATCACCCCACCAACGATACCATTAGTGATATTACCAAGCAAAATCGACATCGCTGTATTCACCCCAACATTACCGAGCAAAATACAAAAAATCAAATAATATCCATCCTTACGATAGCGATAAACACGTTGCGCCAACTGATCACCGCGCTTAGCCTTACGCTTCAAATCAGCCGGCTTGACCATCATCAAACCGACATTCAACCCGGAAAACGCTCCACTCAAAAACAGCAACAAAACCGCCAAAACCAGCACTAACCAATCACCCATTACACTCGCCAATCAACTAAGAAATTTAACATCAACCCGCATTATATAATAAAAAACATTTTCGCGCAATTATCCCAGCACATCACCATGAGTTCAACTTCATTTTAATTTCACAACAGTTTATGGCTAGCTTTATCAAGCAAAAAATGAGATAATGAAATAGCATTATTTTAAATTTTAAAGGAGATTTTATGCAAGAATTTCATCATGATTGTGATTGCCCGGCTTGTCACGAAGCCTACCCAGAAGAAACTTTTAGCTTACCGCTAATCGGCGACAAAGCTCCAAGTTTCATCGCTAATACTACTAACGGCGAAATTAATTTCCCAGCTGATTACCAAGGCAAATGGGTTATTTTGTTCAGCCACCCAGCTGATTTTACTCCAGTTTGTACAACTGAGTTTATGACTTTTGCAACTATGCAACAAGAATTTGCCGACCTTAATACCGAGCTAGTTGGTCTGTCAATCGACTCAATTTTCTCTCACATTGCTTGGATTAACAAAATCAAAGAAATTGAATTCGCTGGCATGAAAAATGTCGAAGTCAACTTCCCAATTATCGACGACCTGTCAATGGAAGTGGCGATGAAATATGGTATGATCCAGCCAAAACAATCTGAGACTTCAGCTGTTCGTGCTGTCTTCATCATCGACCCACAAGGTGTTATCCGCTCAATTTTCTACTACCCACAATCAACTGGCCGTAACTTTGCCGAACTCAAACGCGTCATCCAAGCCCTCCAAGCTACTGATGAATACGGCGTCGCTACCCCAGCTAACTGGCAACCAGGCGATCCAGCGATCATCCCACCAGTCAAAACTATCACTGAGGCTCGCACCAACCTCCAACAAGGTTCAACCGACGACCGCGAAGTTAAAGATTGGTTCATGGTTACCAAAAAGCTCCAATAGTTTTGATGACAACCAGCAACGAGTAGCGCTGATCAATCAGCCAACACTCAGTTCATTTTAAGGCGAACACGACTTTTCTTAAAAAATCCCTACTGTCATTTGATAGCAGGGATTTTTGTTAGGCTGAAGTTTTAAATATCAAGTTCGTCGTCATCTTCAACCGTGAAATCATCGTCTTTAAGTTGTTCAACTTTCAGAGCTTTTTCGTAGTTGGTTGATTTTTTAGAGAAAAAGTCATGTTGAGTTGTTTCCACATTTAAGCCATTTAAAACAATTTGGTTGACTTCGCCAACTTCGTATTTATCCTCACGACCCATGTTCGCCAGCGCTCGGTTGGCATTGTATTTGAGGTATTCCTTAACTTCATGCACCAAACCGATTTCACTGTAGACTTGCTCGGTGTATTTAATATCGTTAGCCATCAATTTTTCAATCATGTCGTTCACTTCGGCGTCGGCTTTTTTCTGCTCGGCTTTGGATAATTTAGCGTATTGTTCTTGCGCTAACAGCCCAATAAACGCCCCGTGAATCGACTCATCGGCCACGATTTTTTTGATAATGTCGGCACTAGCTACCATCTCACCTTGCCCCGCCAACCATAATGGCAAGAAAAAGCCACTATAGAACAAGAAGCTTTCAAGCAAAATTGAGGTCACCATACCGAAATAAATGTCATAATCGCTGACATTCGGATCGTCGAGTTTGCGATATTTATCATCCAGCACTTGCGCTTTAAATTGAATATACGGATTTTCCTTGATCCATTCAAAAATCTCATCAATTTCCTCAGTTGAAGCTACCGTCGTAAAAATCGTCGAATAAGATTTCGCATGGATTGACTCCATCATACACATAAACGACAGCACCGACTTGTTTTGCAGAGAATCCAGACAGTCAATCAACTTCGGCATACCAGTGTGTGATTGCTGAGTATCAAGTAGCGTCAATCCACCCAACACTCGCTTATAAGCAGTGCGCATTTCCGGTGACAAACGCTTATACGAGTCAATATCTTTTGACGGAATATATTCAGTATCGACCCAAAATTGTTTGAGATTTTGCTCCCAAAAAGTTTCGACATAGTCATTTTCAGGCTTATTCCAGTTGACTGCCTCGAACACTTTTTTGTTTAGTTTTTGATCTTTTTGCAGTGATTTTTTCATACAGATTCCTTTCTCATCAATCCTACACCGAACAACTCAAACAAGTTTCGATGGTGCTTTTGCGGGTGCGCGTGTAATAAAGCGACTTCAGACCCATTTTATGCGCATAAATGTAATATTTAGCAATATCACGCGTAGTTTCATTACTATTGGTGTGCAAAATCGTCGAAATACCTTGATCGATGTGACGTTGCACCACCGAGACCAGCTTAATCACATTTTTTTGATCCATATCATAAGCTGATTTATAGTAAAAAATATTGTCATTGGTCAAAAACGGCATCGGATAGAAAGTAGTACTATCACCATACTCGCGGACCTCAATCGGATCAACAATTGGCATAATCGAGCTGGTTGCACTCTGAATATACGACACCGACTGAGTTGGCGCAATCGCCAGACGATAGGCATTATACAGGCCATATTTTTTAACTTTGTCAGACAGCGCTTTCCAATCATCAACGGTTGGAATCTTAATACCGTCAAACAACACTTTGACTTTGTCGGTTTGCGGAACAAAATCTTTTTCTAAATACTTCGTAAAATATTCACCAGTGGCATAATCCGATTGTTCAAAATCTTTGAACGTCGTCTTGCGATCTTTTGCAATTTCCATTGATCGCTCCAGCGAATAGAAATTCATCATCATAAAGAACACATTACAAAAATCGAGCGCCTCTCGGCTTTCATAAGCAATCTGGTTTTTGACTAAATAACCGTGCAAATTCATCGCACCCAGACCAACACTGTGCAGTTCTTCATTAGCTTTTTTAATCGAAGGGACAATGTCAATATCGGTAATATCCGAGACTTGTGTCAGCGCGTCAATCGCGCCCTTAACCGCCTGCTTAATACGCTTGTTTTCCATGACGTTAACGATATTGAGCGAGCCAAGGTTACAGGAGATTCCCCGACGGATTTGGTCTTTTTCGTAATATTGACCAATATCCGACACTTCCGATAACTGCATAATTTCCGTACACAAGTTCGAGAATTTGACCGAACCCAGTTGACGCAGAGCATGGTCTTTATTGGCATTATCTTTAAAGAACAGATACGGATAACCAGATTCTTTTTGGACTTGTGCAATCCGCACCAGCAATTGGCGAGCATCGAGTTTGCGTTTTTTGACTTGCGGATGTTCAACCAGCTGATCATACATCTCGTCCATATCCATCTCATCAAGATCAACCCCAAACGCCTGACGCACTGTTAGTGGCGCAAATACATACATATCCTTGTCTTCAGCCACTAATTCCATAAACTTGCCTGGCGCGATAACCCCGATTGATAATGATTTAATCCGGATTTTTTCATCAACATTGACTTTCTTTGAGTCCAAAAATTCCTCGATGTCCCAGTGAAAAATATTAAGGTAAGCCACACCCGCGCCTGGCCGTTGACCGAGCTGGTTCGCATACGAAAACACATCTTCCATAATTTTCAGCACCGGCATCACACCACTAGCTCGGCCATCGATGCCTTTAATTGCTTCACCTCGAGCTCGTAATTTCGAGAAGTTGTAAGCCACACCGCCACCAATTGATGATAATTTCATTCCTTCATCAATCGCATAGCCAATACCAGTCAGATTATCTCCAACCTCATCTAAGAAACATGACACCATTTGACCAGCTCGCACTTTACCAGCGTTTAAGAAAGTTGGCGTAGCTGGCTGGTATTCTTGGTTAATCATTAACTTGGCATATTCCAAGGCTTTTTTCTTGTCACCATCCGCTAAAAACAGCGCCACCGCCGCAATTCGATCCTCATAGCGTTCTAAGAAAAACTCGCCAGTATTATCCCGCAAGGCATAATTTTGGTAAAACTTAAACGCGCTCATGAACGACGGAAAACGAAATTTCTTAGCATAAACCAAGTCAAACACTTCCTCAATGTCGCTGAATTTATATTTTTTATAAAAATCAATATAATACTGATTCTCGATTAAATAATCCAATTTTTCACGCAAATCATGAAAAAACACCGTGTATTTATTAACGTGTTCTACGAAATAACTCCGTACCGCTTCTTTATCTTTGTCGAGGTTATAATTACCCTCGGCATCTTTTGACATCACCTGATTGTTCAGTAAAATCCAGTTTTTAACTGCCATAAAACTCCTCTATTTTGCTAATAATTTGTTGTAAAACTTGGTCGTTGCCGGCCAATTCATATTTTAATAAAAGTGGGACATGATAGTCGCGCGCAATAATATCGCCCGCTCGACCAAAAGTTTGTCCCCAATTCATATTGCCACTGACGGTCACCGATTGTAATAAGTGCCGATGTTGTTGCAAAAAACGCTCCACTAGGGCTGGCACTTGCCCGACTCCCGTCGTAAACGTCACCAGATGGAACGGCTGATTAACCGTCACCCCATCCTGAATGCGAATTATCTGCCACTCGGGACGAGCTTGAGCTAATTTATCCATCAAACGCTTGGTGTTACCAGTCAAGCTAGCATAGACCATCGTCACGTCAGACTGGCTCGGCTGACCGTCCGTCGCCCACTGAGTCGTCATTTACACCAACTCAGCCAGTTGGCGCAACCGGCCAGCATCAAAACCAATAATCCGCTCCACCTCTGTCTCGCCATCAAGCACCACAACAGTTGGCACCGAGCGAATATTGTATTTGACGGCCATCTCAGGCTGATCAAATGGATTAATCGCCTCAAACGCCACACCAGCCTCGCCGAGCACCGCCGAGACCATTTCACACGGCTGGCAACCCTGCTTTTCAAATTTAATAATTTTTTTCATTTAACTTCTCCCTTTTAGTTAAACAATTCTATAACTTGTTATGATTAATTATAACCGATTATGTTTATGTTTGAAAAACGGTTTTGGTTTTTATATCTGTTATTAAAAATAAAAAATACAACAAAAATAGCCATCCAAATTGCGGATGGCTATTAGCGAGTGCAATACCACGACGAATTGCGATTTTTTATTTCAACAAACGATTCCAATAAGCATTCGGTCCGGCCGTCGCAAAATTTTGATTAATCTGTTGCGCCAACACCCGGGCTTTAGCTCGCAAATGTGGCGAATTATTAAATATTCCTACGGCGTCATAATCACGCATCATAAACTTAAATAACTCAGCCCGATCCTCGCGTGGTGTACTCTGAGCATAAGCTGTTGCAAAGTAAGCATTTTGACGATTATCATTTTTCCAAACATATTGTGGAAAATTCGCATTCCGATCTTCGCTGAGATATTTGAAGCCAGCTGGATTCAAAGCGGTGTATTCACTATATGGCTCGCGCGGATACATTTTAATATCCAAAAAAGTATCAATCGCATGAGTAATTTCGTGATTAGCCGTCAGGCTCAAAAAATAATCTTTACGCGTCAAAACAATTTTTAAATCATTCACAAACTGCCGATCAAAAAATCCCGCAAAAGCATTATTTTGGACACTGTCCACTAGATAAAACGCCAGAGGCATGCCATTTGCCCGAAACTCCCGGAAAAATCCATTTGGATAGCGACGCAAGATATTTTTTAATTCACTCAGCATACCTATATATTGATTGGGTTGTAGGGCTTGAGTTGCAGTATGTCGTGGTGTATAACCATTGGTTTCTGCCGCACCATAGCGCACCTTCACATGATAAGTCGCCTCAATTTCCTGCCGTAAACTATTTGCTAAGTCAACCGGCTGTGGAGCTGGCGGTTGTGGAGTGGGATTAGGGTGTGGAGTTGGTTGCGATGGCGTAGATGGTCGATGTGGAGTCGCTGGCACATTAGACTGTGACTGATTTGGCGTAGTTGATTGAGCCTTAGGTTTGTCGCCAGTGGCTGGTTTCTGTTCAGATGGCGTTGTAGCTTTGGTTTTGTCCTGAGAATTGACTTTCGTCTTGTCAGTTGTTTTTGAGACATCTTGACGATTTTTATCATCAGCTGAAGGCTGACTCGACTGTTTTGTATGCTTTGCGTCAGAACCAGATTTTGATTCAATACTAGCAATTGATTGCGGTGCAGATTTCTTAGTGAATTTTGGCCATAACAGATAAGCCGAAGCGCCTGCACCTAGTATAATCACTAACATCACCACGATCATCACCTGGCGTTTAGTTTTTAGACTCGTAAATATTTTCTTGAACATAATAATTGTTTGTTTGATTGTGGATCCTAACTCACCACGAACTATATCTTTATTATAGCATAATAGTTATGAAAAATCAACAAGCGCCAACTAAAATCGCCCAGGCTAATAGTTGCCCGAGCGATTTCACATTCCAAGTTTCAACTAACCCAGCACCACCAAGGTACGGCGAGCCATTTCACGAAGCTCATCGGTTTTGATCATGTAGATTGGCTTAGAACCGTCGGCTGCCAAGTTCGCCAGTGGCGCGTGCTTGTCAAGATTCCAGTTTTTGTCGTGATCAATCGTGAAACCTAGATAAGTCAACATCTCACAAATCGGTTCACGCACATCAGCACCACGTTCACCCACAGTGGCGGTGAAAACAATCGCATCCACACCGTTCATCGCTGCCGCCATCGCACCGATGGTTTTTGCTAGCATATAGCGATAGGTTTTATTCGCCACAATCGCTCGTTCATCACCGTTACGCTCCGCTTCCAGCACTAGGCGCATATCATCCGACTGACCGCTCAAGCCCAAGAAACCAGCTTGCTTATTGAGGTATTTTTCCATCTGCTCGTCATCAAGACCGAGGGCTTTTTTAACCACAAACACCACTGATGGGTCAATATCACCGGAGCGAGTTGCCATCATTAGACCGGTGTTTGGTGAAAAGCCCATTGAATTGTCAACGCCTTTGCCATTAACCACCGCCGAAATACTAGCTCCACCACCTAAGTGCGCCACGATTAATTTTTCTGGCAAAATATTTTCACGTTTCATAATTTCAACAATTGAGCTAACCGAGATACCGTGATAACCAAAACGGCCAATATCGAGTTTATCTTGCAATTCAGCATCCATCGCATAGCGGAAAGCTTCAATCGGTTTAGTAGCGTGGAACGAGCTGTCCGAAATCGCCACCACCGGCACATCAGCTGGCAAAATTTCTTTAAAATATTTAATCTCACTCAAGTTCACACCAGTATGTAATGGCGCTTTATCTTGAACTTTTTCGAGCTTGGCAATTACTTCGTCAGTGACAATTTGGTCGAGCTGAAAATCACGACTTGGCGCCACTACGCGAGCTGCCACTACGCCGATTTTTTGATCAGGCTTCAGCACGCCTTGTTCGCGTAAAATTCGCTCACACTCACTGGCTGACTGGCTCAAATCTGAGATTGTCAGATCAACTGGCGTTTTAACACCATCAATCGCAATTTCACAGTAAGGCTTATCGTTGACATACTCGAAGTGCAAAGTCGCCAAACAAGTCTCACCTTGATACAAGGCATATTTACGACTAGCAGAGCCGGGATTGGTAATCAGGATTAGTTTATCGTTCATAGATCTCCTTTATTTTTGTAAAACTACCCTTTATTTTAACACATCTTAAATCTTTTGCTACAAGCCTCGACTTTGCGTCAGATTTATGTTATAATCTAATATAATGGAAAACTTTTGCTAAGTATCAGTTGCTAAGCTTTTAATTTAAACAAATTCTTATTTTAAATTATTGAAGAAAAATTACTCACATTTTTCTCTAATCACTAGCGTAATTTTTAAAAGTTTATCCCACTACTTATAATTTAAACTCAACAAGAAAGGCTCTATGAAAAACTTCCAAATTATCAAGCTGTTGCTCAGCTTCGCCAAACCCTATCGCAAATTTGCTATCGCCAACATCATTGTGGTAGTCGCGACTATTTTAGTCGGTAATTTTTTAGCACCAGTCTTCTTATCACAAATCCTAAACCAGTTTCAGGCGGGCGCTGTTAGTTGGCAAACTACCTCTGGGTTGGTTATCGCTTATGCTATCACCCAAGTTCTGACAGGAGTGATTGGTTGGCGCTTAGTACTTTGGCTTGCCTGGCGCATCGAACTCGAAGTCCAAGCTGATATGCACCAAGCAATTTTTAAAAAACTGATCAATCAGAGCATCGATTTTCACTCGAGCAAATTCAGTGGCTCACTCGTCAGTCAAACTCACAAATTCGTGGGTTCGTTTGAACGTCTTTGGGATGAATTAACTTGGAGTTTAGTGCCAATTGTTGTTAGTATCACCACAACCGTCATTGTGCTGAGTTTTTATTTATGGCAATATGCCTTAATCCTAGTCGCAATTACTATCATCTTCATCTTTGTAGTGATTCACAGCTCGAAGTTCATGGCTGAACTGAACGAAAACGAAGCCAAATCAAGCACCAAACTCACCGGCTTATTTTCTGACTCAATCGGCAATATCGCCATTGTCAAGTCCAACGGTCAAGAACCGCACGAAATCAAATGCGTCACTGACCAAGTCAAAACCTGGTGCACCGACTCGCTTAAAGTCATGCGTGGTATTTTAATCTCTGATACAGCCTACTCCAGCTTGAACAACGTCTTGATTATCACCGCTCTGGTCGCCGCCGTAATTGCCAGCGAACACGGCTGGATGTCAGTTGGCATCGCCTATCTGTTCTTGAATTATACCGGGCAGGTCACTCATCAACTTTGGGGTATTACTAATATCGTCCGTAAATATTACCGCATTATCGGCGAAGCCAGTGAAATGGCTGAAATCCTCACCACCGATACTAAACTCATCGACAAAACCGGCAAGAAACTTACCGTCACTAAAGGTCAAATCAACTTCCAAAACATCACTTATAAGTATCAAAGTGGCGCCGGTGTTCAAATCTTCAATGACTTCAATCTACAAATTAAA
>CAUPYP010000005.1:0-13865 GCA_963516005.1 uncultured Candidatus Saccharibacteria bacterium
CCACCATGAAGTTTGAAGTAGTGGGGAATTAAGGGAAGAAAAAACTCCGATTAGCGTGAACTAGTCGGAGATTTTTTATGGCGGAGAGAACAGGATTCGAACCTGCGAGAGACTTGCGCCCCAACACGCGTTCCAGGCGTGCGCCTTAAACCACTCGGCCATCTCTCCGTTTCTCGCTTATTATACACGATAAACCGAACTTCTGGCAATTGCTAAAGTAGCTAGTTTAGAGTATAATCTAACCAGATTATTTTCTGCATTTTTTAACGACTGACAAGATTTTTGAAGAAAGGATAATTTTAATGTTTAAAAAACAATCGAAACCATCAAAATCTAGCCCGAAAAGCACCAAAGAAAAAGTAGTGCGGGCTGGGCTGTTGTGGGCTAGTTTATTATTTGCCGGTTTTGTGCTGTTCGCACTGTGGCAAGGTCGCGGTGCGCTGAAATCAGTGCCGATTTCTGACGTAATTAACCGTGCCAACAAAGGTGAAATCGAGAAAATCGAAATCCAAGATAACACCGTGACTGTCACCAAAAAAGGCGAGTCAAAACCTAGTGAATTATCACAAAAAGAAGCTGGCTCGAGTATATATGAACAAGGTCTCAAAAAAGACGCGCCAGTGCAGGTTCAGGTGCATAAACCATCAGAAACTGGTGGTCTAATCAGTACTCTGGTGGTCATGGTAATTCCGACTCTAATCGTGATTGCGTTTTTGATGTTTATGATGCGTCAGGCACAGGGCCAAAATAACCAAGCTATGGGATTTGGCAAAAGTCGAGCGCGTTTGTATGGTCTAGATGGTGGTAAGGTGAAATTTGCTGATATTGCCGGTAATGAAATTGCTAAAAAAGATCTCGAAGAAGTAGTGGATTTTCTCAAAAATCCTAAAAAATACTCGCGTCTCGGTGCAAAAATCCCAACTGGTTTGTTGATGGTGGGTCCTCCGGGAACTGGTAAAACGATGCTGGCGCGTGCCGTAGCAGGCGAGGCAGAAGTTCCGTTCTTCTCGATTTCTGGTTCGGAGTTTATGGAAATGTTCGTCGGTGTTGGTGCTTCGCGTGTCCGTGATTTGTTCTCGAAGGCACAAAAGAACGCCCCAGCGATTATCTTTATCGATGAAATTGATGCTGTCGGTCGCAAGCGTGGTTCGGGAATGGGTGGTGGCCACGACGAGCGTGAACAGACTCTTAACCAAATCTTGGTTGAAATGGATGGTTTTGAAAACGATACTAACGTAATTGTCATCGCTGCTACCAACCGCGCTGATGTGCTCGACCCGGCTCTACTTCGTCCAGGACGTTTCGATCGTCGGGTGAAAATTGAATTGCCAGAACGAGCTGACCGTCTTGCGATTTTGCAAACTCATTTCAAAAACAAACCAACCGACAAAACCGTTGATCTAGATGCGCTAGCCGCTAAAACTGCTGGCTCAAGTGGTGCTGATCTTGCGAATATCGCGAACGAAGCGGCGATTATTGCGGCTGGTTTAAACCATAAAGAAATTACTAATGACGACCTGACCGAAGCTTTTGAAAAAGTAGCGATTGGTCCAGAGCGCAAAACCAAGGTGATGAATGAGGCTGAGCGTCGCTTGACAGCGGTGCATGAGGCTGGTCACGCGGTGGTTGGTCATGTCTTGCCAAACTCTGATCCGGTTCACAAAGTGACGATTATCCCGCGCGGTGGCACGGGTGGTGTGACTTGGTTTATTCCACCAGAGGATCGCAGTTACCGTAATATTTATGATTTTAAAGATATTTTAGCGCGCGCGATGGGTGGTCGTCAGGCGGAGCGCTTGGTCAATGGCGAAGACGCAATTACGACTGGCGCTGGCATGGACTTAAAAACCGCCACCGACATCGCTCGTGACATGGTGACTGAACAAGGTATGGGTCGAGAATTGCGCGATCAAGTGTTTCATGATGATGACGGTGGAATGATTTTTGACAAAATTACCCATGCTCGCCCATATTCCGAAAAAACTGCCCAAAAAATCGATGCTGAAGTTGAGGCTTTGATTAAAGAATCGGTAATGCGAGCACGGGTGATTCTTGAGAAAAACCGTGCTTCACTTGATGCGCTAACGGAAGCTTTGTTAGAAAAAGAAACCATCGAAGCTGACGAAGTCGCCGAAATCCTCAAAGATGCTAAATTGCCGAAAGAGGCAAAACTGTACTAAACGCCGATGAAACAGCAGGCCCGTCGAGTTGTTGCCTTTGCCAATCGCAAGCTCAGTGTTAAAACGGCTGCGATTTTACTAGCAGGTTCGATTTTACTATCGAGCCTGTTAGGTATTTTACGTAGTCGCCTGCTGAACGGTTATTATCTCGATACTTATCCAACAGGTATCGACGCTTACACGGTGGCGTTTATTATTCCAGACTTTATGTTCTCGATTCTGGTGTCGGGGGCGTTGACGGTGACATTTGTGCCGGTATTTAACCAACTCCGTAACGACAAACGCTATAAGGACAATCGCGGGGCATGGGAACTGACCTCTAGTGTGCTTAACTTGATGAGTTTGGTGACGCTCGGTATTTCGGTATTGATTATGATTTTTGCTGAACCGCTAATTCAGTATGTGGTGGGGCCGTATCTGAGCGAGGCAAGTCGGGCGCTAGCAGCTAGTATGATGCGAGTGATTGCAATTAATCCATTTTTGTTCTCGATTTCGGGGATTATGACCAGCTTGCAACAGGCTTATGGTCGGTTTTTCTTTTACGCAATTGCACCAGCGGTCTATAATCTCGGTATTATTTTAGGAATTACGATGTTTACTGATGGCATTACGCTATTTGGTTGGCGGGTGTTTGATGGCGGTATTATGGGTGTGGCGATTGGTGTGGTGTTTGGTTCAATTTGTCAGTTGGCGGTTAGTGCAATTGGGGTGATGGGGCTTGGTTTTAAATATAGTTTTAAAATTTTTTGGGATAACGAAGGTTTTCTCAAAGTTCTTAAGATCTTCCCAGCTCGTTCGCTCGATCAAGGAGCGGATTATCTTAATAGTCTCGTGGAAACTCGCTTGGCGTCAGGTATGGCGCCGGGAACAATTGCATCATATTATCAGGCGTTAACCTTACATACAATGCCAATTAACTTGATCGGTGTGGCGATTTCTAACGCAGCCTTTGCGAGTATGACTGAGAAACTATCGCTTGGTCAGACTGGTCAATTTAAGCGCGAAGTACGAACAATTTTGCGAACCATTGTCTGGATTGCCTTGCCAATTGCAGTTATATCCTTTTTTGCGCGTGGCTATATAGTGAGTTTTGTCAAAAGTGGCGGTAATCAGCTGATTGCTGGATTGTTCGGAGCTTTAGTAGTAGCGATTTTCTTTCGGTCGATTTATCACATTTTGGCGCGCACTTTTTACGCTCAACAAGACACTAAAACACCGTTCTATGTATCGCTGGTGGCGATTACGATCAACATTGGTCTTGCTGTTATTTTTACAACAGTATTTAAATTTGACGCCTATGGACTAGCATGGAGTCAGTCAATTACCGCACTGGTCGAAGTGATTATTTTATCAATCGCCATGCGATTTAAGGTCAAAGGTATTTTGGACGAGCAATTTATGATTTGTTTTTGTAAAATGGTGATTTCGGCGGCGGTCATGTCAGTGATTTGCTATGGTTTGGTGCTAAAAATGCCACTGCGTGAAACTGATAAGAGCTTTTTTGTGACTTTTCCGAAGTTTTGTTTGATTAGTATGACGAGTGTGTTGGTGTATTTTGGGTTGTCGCGAGCGTTTAAACTAGATGAGGCGCAAGTGATTAGTCAAAAAATTAAACGGCTGATTTTGCCGAAACCTGAGGAGAAACAATGACCGATTTAAATCATATTCGAAATTTTTGTATTATTGCCCACATTGATCATGGCAAGTCAACTTTAGCCGATCGCCTAATGGAAAAAACAGCCACCGTCGATAAACGTGAGATGAAATCGCAGTTGCTCGATTCGATGGAATTAGAGCAGGAGCGGGGAATCACGATTAAATTAACACCGGTGACTATGAAATATCAGTATCAGAACGCCGAGTATATGTTGAATCTGATTGACACGCCTGGCCACGTTGACTTTAGTTATGAAGTTAGTCGGAGTTTGGCGGCCTGCGAGGGAGCGATTCTGATTGTTGATGCCTCGCAAGGTGTGCAGGCGCAAACCCTCGCTAATATTTATCTGGCACTGGAGGCTGATTTGAAGATTATTCCAGTTTTAAATAAAATTGATTTGCCGGCGGCCGATGTGCCAAAAGCGAGTCGGGAAATTGTTGAGCTACTGGGTTGTGACGAAAGCGAAATTCTCAAAGTCTCCGCCAAAACTGGTGAAGGTGTTGAGGCGGTTTTGCAAGCAGTGGTGGAGCGGATTCCTGCACCGCAGGGCGAGGTTGATGGTCCAACGCGCGCACTGATTTTTGACTCATATTATGATGATTATCGTGGGGTGGTGCTGTATGTGCGGGTCGTTGATGGCAAACTCGACAAGAACTCCAGTATTACGATGCTAGCGACTAAAGCTGACGGCTTGGCGTTAGAAGTTGGTCAGCTCAAGCCGAAAATGACCGCTCAATCCAGCCTCAGCTCAGGTGAAATTGGTTATATTGTGACCAACTTAAAATCAACTCGCGAAGCGCGGGTGGGTGATACCATCGCCCTCACTAAACAAGTCAGTCAAACTCGCCCGCTAAGTGGTTATAAAACCGTCAAACCATTCGTCTATGCCGGATTTTTCCCGGTGTCGAATGAAGATTATCAGGATCTCAAAGACGCTATCGAAAAAATCTCATTGAGCGATTCGGCGTTGGTGTTTGAGCCAGAAAACTCACCGGTGCTGGGTTTTGGTGTGCGGGTTGGCTTTTTGGGTTTGCTTCATATGGACATTATTAAAGAGCGCCTCGAGCGGGAATACGGTCTCGAGCTGGTATTGACTAATCCGTCAACCGATTATCAAGTAATTTTAAAAAACGGCCAAGAAATGACCGTTAAATCCGCTGCTGATCTACCTGATATGGTACAGATTGAAGCCTTGCGCGAGCCGTGGATTAAAGGCGAAATTATCGTGCCGAAGGACTATGTTGGGGTGGTGATTCAGTTGATTATTTCCAAGCGTGGCCAACAAAACAACGTATCTTATCTCGAAGATCGGGCGGTAATTGATTTTCGGGCACCGCTGGCGAATTTGCTGACTGATTTTTATGACCAACTGAAGTCGATGACCAGTGGCTATGGCAGTTTTTCTTATGAATTTGATAAATACCAACAGGATGATTTAGTTAAACTTGATTTTTATGTGTCGGGAGAAATGGTTGACGCGCTCAGTCTGGTGGTGCATCGGACTGAATCTTACAGCGTTGGTCGCGATTTAGTTAAAAAACTCAAAGAAGTGATTCCACGTCAAAACTTCCAAGTTAGCTTACAAGCAGCGATTGGTGGTAAGTTCATCGCTCGTGAGGATATTTCGGCTTACCGTAAGGACGTGACTGGCTATCTGTATGGTGGTGACGTTTCGCGTAAGAAAAAGCTCCTCGCCAAACAAGCCAAGGGTAAAAAACGCATGAAAAAATTCGGTAAAGTCGATATCCCAAGCGAGGCCTTCATGGTCATGCTCAAGCGCGACTAGCTTTTTCACTAAAACCGTGTAAAATAACTCTATGGAAGACATGACTTATCTCGAAAACCTAATTGCTAATTATCGGCCGTCATCCAAGGCGATTGATGTTGTAAATAGTACAACACTAGTGTTGATGGCTGGAGTGGCTGGCGCTGGCAAAGACACGATTAAACACGAAATTCTCAAAACCGGTCAGTTTCATCATCTAGTATCACATACCACACGAGCACCGCGCCTTAATAATGGCCAAATGGAGATCAATGGTCAAGACTATCATTTTATTAGCTTAGATCAGGCGCGCCAGATGCTTGAGCAACAGGAGTTTATTGAAGCTAAATTTGTACATGGTCGTATTTATGGCACTAGTCTGATGGAAGTAGAGCGAGCGCTAGCTGAACATACATTACCAATGACCGATGTTGATGTCCAGGGCGTAGCAGAATATTGTGCGATTTCTCAGCAAGTGGTGCCGATTTTTGTTTTGCCACCGAGTTATGAAACCTGGCTTGCGCGCTTAAAAGGGCGTTATGCGAGTGCTGAGGAGTTTGAGGCGGAATGGCCACGACGGCGTCAGTCAGCTGAGTCGGAACTGCAATCAGCGCTAGATAATCCACGTTATTTTTTCTTAGTTAATGATGATTTAACTCAGGCAGTACAGACTGCGCATCAATTAATCGCGGGGCAGATCGATCAGAATGCTCAACAGCACGCTCGCCAAATCGCTCAACAGTTATTGATGCAACTCCAACAAATTGACACTGAAGCGCAGGCAATGACCACTGGCAATTAGCTAAATTGTTTATCAAATAGCCTGTTTTTTAAAAAAAGTAAAAAGCACCTGAATTTGCAGGTGCTTTAAAAATGTACTAATAGCTATTTAACTTTTCCTTGGACAACTCGCAGTTGCCCATCGCTCATCCTGAGCGTAAAAGTCGGAAATTTTAATTTAGTTATGACAACTTGTTGTTGGTCGTTATTGTAGCCGAAAATGGTTTTTTGATAAAATGCCCCATAGCTAGGGCCTTTTTTTACCTCATGACTGCAATCAATTTTAGAAAAGTGACCCACGGTGCATTGCTGTATAATCTTTGAATTATTTTCAACAATTACGTCTTGTTCGCTAATGTTCAAGATAGTTACGGACTTACCACTCTTGCTAAGTGGCTGTGTTTGTAGTTTAGTTTTTATTTCTGCGATTGTCATTTGTAATTCCTCCTTTATATATTTTTTAAAAAAATAAATGACAATGTCTCAAGTGAGACGTTGGTCATTATAACAGAGTGGTTGCCAAAAGCAAGCGTAAGCATTATGTTGAACCGACAAAAGAAAAACGCTCAATTAAGAGCGTTGTGGGCAAGGCTATACTCTGATATGTACAGCAGTACCGTCCTTGTTTTCTATCGTTAGCTTGTCGTTCCAACGATAGAGGATGTGGGGTGGCGTTGATGTCGTATCATAATCGCTTGCCGAAGGCGAGTAATGAGCTTGTTTCTCATTACATAAGTAAATCCTGCATTCTACATACGGACGTTTTGTGCGTTCATTATAGAGAAGCATAGCATAAGCTTTGATGGTAGAAACGCTATGCTGATTAACTTCACCAAACACTTCTTTCCTGCTCGGATCGCCGAGTTTTCCTAGCGAGTGAATTGCTAGATTACTCACTAGGATAATATCACGCGCTCTTTTCTCGTTGCGGAGTTTGTGTAGGGTGTTTGCGATGCTACCATAGCTTCTGATATTGCCATGTGCATCTTTGATATCATTGTCTTTACATTTGATACCCATACTCTGTAATTCTTGCTTGATTTGTTCTAAAGTCATTTTTTGCCCTCCTTATGACATTTTTTAAAAAACTATTTTAATTAAAATCCGTAAGATTATATAATATCAGATTTAATAAGTCAATGGTTAAAACACAATATTCAAAAAGTAAAAAGCACCCGAACTAGCAGGTGCTTAAAAAAAGGTGCTATTCTAGAGTTGACAGAAGAGAATTTAGCTCATCATGAGTTAAAGTCCCATCTTTGCATTTGATAATAAACTTATCGTATAGCTTTTTTGTATAGTCTGGCTGGTCATGCCAGTCATGTCTATACGGTGAATAGCCGCTATGATGTGACAATAGCTGACAAGTGGTTATTTCAGCGATTGTCTTGAGATCCTTTGTGAGGTATAGCCCATAGAATACTTTTTCCTCAGGTGTACCTGCCTTGGGATCTCGGCAGAATGCCCTGGGTTTCGTATGAGTATACTCGCAGTAGAGGCTTTTGCCCCTTATTTTTGCCACCCTCAATTCAAAAGACAAGGTGAGGTTGGCAAACCAAGCTCCATCTCCATCGTTTATTGCGAGTGCCTTAACCTTTTGGGCATACTCTTGTACGACTCTTATTGTTTGTGTCTTTGTCATTTTTAACCCTCCTAAAAAAACAAACACCATGCTCAGCGATCGACTGACCATATTATTTAAAAAATACTGTTTGACAACGTGTCAAACTTCTTCATTATAACATTTTTATATACAAAAGTCAATATCGTGCTGAAATCGTGAGGCAAAAGAAAAATGCTCAATTAAGAGCATTTTGGGGTGATTTCAATGATGCCACCTCTGTGGTTTACTAATACCAACGAATGGTTCCATTGGTAAACGACACACGGTGGTTGAGGCGGTAAAACTACCGCAGTTTGCTTCTTCGGTAGCGCATAGGGCACTGGAACGAAGAGCGACGGGACGAAATACTCTTGGGGAGTTTGTCCATTGTCGTTATTACCTCTCTCGATCTTATCTCTTGAGGGCTGAGCTGCCTTGTATAGATAAGCGTGAGCCTCAACTGTGAGTGAGTTGAAGTTTTTATTATAGAACAGTCCTGTGAAGACCTGGACTGTTGATATTTTTTGCAGGTCAGCTGTGCGGTGGCTCTGAACGCGGTTTGGACGACTCAGATGAGCGAGTGACAATATTGGCAATGGTACAATCAGTTCTTTGTCGCATTTAGGCTTATTTCTAGCCTTCTGGACGCGTTTTAATATAGACTGATTGTCTGGCAAATCATGGTCGAGTGTATATAAACCACAATAATAAGCGTCGACAATCACGTCTGATGCGATCGTTGAATGCGTAATTGCACTCACTTTTGAGGTGAGCTCCTCGATGAAATTCATTTTTTCATCCCTCCTTAATAAAAAACTATTTTAAATTGATTAAAATCTACTGAATTATACAATATAAAATAATTTTAGTCAATGATGGGGCTATCAGAGGTCAGCTAGCACTCTATTGACTAGAGTGCTAGTTTTTGCTACAATAATCTTATGAATTTAACCAAACGTCAGCTAGATATTCTGATCGCAATTATTGAGCAATACGCCGAGGTGGCAGTGCCAGTTGGCAGTGTGACCCTGGCGAAATTATTTGATGTGTCGAGCGCGACGATTCGTCTGGAAATGGCACGACTGGAGGAGCTTGGCTTGATTCAGCAACCTCATACTTCGGCGGGGCGGATTCCGACCGACCGTGGCTATCGAGTGTATGTCAATCACCTCGGTGAACAGCGCCAAGCTGAGCATCTGCCGGTTAAGGCTAATGACCGAGCCAAACAAGCCTTCGCACGACAAATTGCTAGTAGTGGACAATCAGCTGATTTGATTATCCGGCGAGCGGTTAAGGGTCTGGCGGACGCAACCGAAAACTTTGGTTTTGCGACGATTGGCGATCAGATTTATACCTGCGGTCTCAGTCATTTATTTAACCAGCCGGATTTTAACGAGCGGGCGGATATTGTAGCACTCTCTAATTTGATTGATAACTTAGAGCCGTGGCTGGCCGAAGCTCGACCGAACGAGTCAATTTCGGTCTATATTGGCTCCGAAAATCCAATTGGTAAACAGAGTGGTGCGAGTTTAATTATTGCCCGGTTTAATTCGCCGTATAGTCATCGCAGTTACATTGGCGTGATTGGTTCGACGCGTCAGAGCTACGCCAAGGTGATGTCATTAGTGGAACAGACCGGGTATTTATTAGAGGAATTACTGAAAGATGGTTAAAATTAAACTCACCACCCATCGTGAGAAGTCGCTCGTATGGTTATTTTTGACATTTGTGATGATGAGCGCGCAGGCTTATTATCGTGATGTGCTTGGCGGAACTAAATGGTTTAATTGGTGGGTAATGATCGCAATTACAATTATGACTGGTTTCTGTGTGCTGATGTTTGGCATCCATCTTAAAATAAAGGATAAATAGGAGAACTTATGACAAAAAAAGAGCAAAAAATTATCGAAGAAATTCAAAAACTCGAACAAGAAAATGGCGAATTGTTGTTAGATTTACAACGCACACGGGCAGATTTTGAAAATTATCGCAAAAATGTCGATGCTGACCGCGAGCGAGCCAAGGCTTTAGCTAAAAAAAGCTTACTACTAGAGCTGTTGCCAGTGTTAGATGATTTAGATTTGGCGATTGCTCACGCGCCGGCTGATTTGGCAGAGAACAAATGGGCGCAGGGCGTGCTTAATCTCAACAAAAAACTGGCGACCAGTCTCGCAAAAATTGGTTTAGAGCGCATCCCAATTGGTGAAAACGAAGAATTTAATCCAGAATGGCACGAAGCGGTGACTTTTGAAGATGGCGATGGCGACCAAGAAATCGTCGCCGAAGAGTTGCGTCCCGGTTATAAATACCAAGGCGAAGTCTTACGCTCTAGTATGGTCAAAGTCAAGCGTTAATTAGTTTTTAAAAACATACGAAAATACAGCTGGCAGGGGTGACTTTTACCCCTGTTTTTGCTATAATAAACTTATGCTTAATTTAGAAACCAAACACCATTTAGATCAATTTATTCGAGCGACCAATTACTTAAGTGTGGCTCAGATTTTTTTGCAGGATAATTTTTTGTTGGAGCGACCGTTGATTCCAGCCGACATCAAACCGCGTCTGCTGGGTCACTGGGGAACTTGCCCGGGTATCAATATAATTTACGCTCATCTCAATCTGTTAATTAAACAAAAAGCGATCAATCAGGCGATTTTTGTGCTGGGTCCGGGGCATGGTTTTCCGGCGTTGCAAGCGAATTTGTTCTTAGAACAGGCATTGGAACAGGTTGATCATCAGGCGACGCTGACATCGCAAGGTATCGCTTATATTGCCAAAAACTTCTCGTGGCCGTATGGTTTTGCTTCGCACGCTAATCCAGAGGCGCCAGGCGTGATTTCGGAGGGCGGTGAATTGGGCTATTCGTTATCAACGGCGTTTGGGGCGGTGCTAGACCAGCCGGAGCTAATTACCTTTTGCCTGATTGGTGATGGCGAAGCCGAAACCGCGGCGCTGGCTGGTTCTTGGCAACTGAATAAGTTAATTAATCCGCAAACTGATGGCGCAGTGTTGCCAATTCTCCATCTGAACGGCTATAAAATCTCCGGTCCGACGCTCTTTGGTCGAATGAGTGATAAGGAACTAATTGATTATTTCTCGGGTTTGCGTTATGAGCCGTTAATTGTGGATTATGATGATGAGCAGGCGGATGAGCTCCTGCATCAAACACTCTCTAAGGCTTATGATAAGATTACTGCCATTAAAACTGGCGTGGCAGATGACCAGCGTTTTCCGGTGGTGATTTTCCGTTCGGATAAAGGTTTGACCGGACCAGTTGAGCTTTTGGGTAAAAAAATCGCTGGTAATCACGCTTCACACCAAGTTGTGTTAGGCAAGGCCAAAACTAATGCTGACGAATTAGCGCTTCTTGAGAAGTGGCTGAGATCGTATCGGTTTGAGGAGTTGTTCGACCAGCAGGGTTTTGGGGCGTTTAAAAATGCCATTTTGCCATCGACTCGTCGGCGCATGGGTAATAACCAGCTGGCGATTGGTGCTGGACGGACTGCGCTACAATTGCCGGATAGCTCGGTATTAGCGGTGGACACAGCGCATCACGATAAATCTTTTTCGATGAATAAAGCTGGTGAATATCTGCGTGAAATCTTCCGTTTGAACGCTGATCAGCGTAATTTTCGACTGTTTTCACCGGATGAAACCACCTCTAATCGTCTCCAGGCGGTGTTTGAAGTGACCAAGCGAGCTTGGAATCTGCCGATTAAATTATGGGATGATTTTTATGCGCCAGATGGGCGAGTGATGGAGATTCTCAGTGAGCAAGGCTTGCAGGGTCTGTATCAAGGTTATAATCTAACCGGTCGCTATGGTGCGATGACTAGCTATGAGGCGTTTATGCCGATTGCTGGTAGTATGGTGGATCAATACGCCAAGTTCTTAAAGCAAGCCGAATGGGCAGAGTTTCGTCATCGTTTAGCGCCGATGGTATATTTGCTAACATCGGTTGGTTGGCGCCAAGATCACAATGGTTTTTCCCACCAAAATCCGGGATTTATTGCGAATTTATTAAATCACCAAGCGGGTAGTTCAGTCTTTTTCCCAAGTGATCAAAACGCTATGCTAGCGGTGCTCGATAAAATCTATAGCTCAACTAATACGATTAACGCCGTGGTTGCTGGTAAACAAGAACAAAAGCTATGGCGCAATCTCAACCAAGCTCAGGCTGATGTAGCGAGTGGCGCGGCGATTTGGTCAGAATTGAGTGATGATGATCCTGATGTGGTGTTGGTGGCCGCTGGTGATTATATGCTCAGTGAGGCGGTGCGGGCGCGAGAGCTGATCAAACAAGAATTGCCTGATGTGCGCGTGCGTTTTGTTTATGTGTCGAGCCTAACTTGCGGAGCGATTGGTCATCATGATCATCAGCTGGATCAGGCTGAGTTTGAGCAAATTTTTACTGCTGATCGACCGATTATCTTTAATTTCCATGGCTATCCAGAGACAATTAAGGCGATTTTGTTTAATTATTTGACGACTAATCGGGCAAGTATTCATGGTTATCGCGAGCAAGGCTCAACTACGACGCCATTTGATATGATGGTGCGCAACCAAACATCGCGTTGGCATTTGTTGATGGCGACGGTTGAGGCTTTTGCGAAGACTGGGCAATTATCTGCCGATAAGCGCGACCAAATTTTTGCTAAATACCACCAAAAAATCACCGAACATGTTGATTATATTAAGCAACACGGAGTCGATTTACCAGAGATTGCATAAAATTAAAAAATATGGTATAATATAAAGACTAAAAGTGTGAGGTTGTAAAAAATGAATAGCCAACAAGTCTTGAAGGTAATATTAGGTTTTGCAAAGCCATATAAATTTAGGTTACTCTTTAGTATTGCTAATGCCGTGCTTGCGACATTAGTGAGCTCTTTATTAGCGCCTTATTTATTGTCGCAGATTTTTATCCAGCTACAATCTGGTCAAGTAAGTTTGAGTGCAAATTACAGCTTAATCGGGTGGTATGCTCTCATCCAAATCTATAGCAACGTAATTGGGTGGCGGTTGGTGACTTGGAATCAGTCAACTTTAGCGCTTAAAATGACTAAAGATGTTCATGACCAAATTTTTAGTCGTTTAGTCCATGAAAGTGCTGATTTTCATGCTAATCATTTTGGAGGGGCATTAGTTAGTCAGTATAATAAATTTCTTGGAGCGGTCGAGTCATTGTGGGATGTGTTGTTATGGATGGGTGTACCGTTTGTGGTGACGATTGTATCGACGGTAATATTTATGGGTTTTGTATTCTGGCCGTATGCATTAGCGATGTTAATAATTACGGTTGCATTTTTGAGCTTAGCCTTTGTTCGGTCGCGATTTTTGGGTTCGCGCAATAAAGCTGCCTCCAAAGCAAACAGTAAAATTACCGGTGCGGTGTCGGATGCGTTAAGTAATGCAATGCTTGTCAAATCTAACGCTCAAGAGCAATACGAATTAACTCGCGCACAAGCGTATGTTAGTGATTATCATCAGAAATCGCGCTATGCTCTAAAAGGTATTCTATTGATGAGCGCGTCATTTGGTGGTCTTAATGCGTTATTATCTATTATGGCGATTATAGTGGCTTTTGCGGCTGCAGAACGACAATGGTTATCGGTCGGTATGATTTATTTAGTATTGACATATACCATGCAAATGGCTCGTCAGTTGTATTATTCAACAAACCTATTACAAAGCTATTATCGCATCATTGGTAATGCTGGCGAAATGGCCGAAATTTTGATGACTAAAAATACGATCGTGGATAAAACTCATAAAAAATTACAAATTAAAAAAGGTACTGTTGAGTTTAAGAATGTTTCGTATGCGTATCAAAGTGGCGCCGGTGTTCAAATCTTCAATGACTTCAATCTACAAATTAAA
>CAUPYP010000006.1:0-3662 GCA_963516005.1 uncultured Candidatus Saccharibacteria bacterium
TTGAAGAAATAGTTTGAAAATGTCAAACTCAACTTTGTTAAACGACCATATAGAAAACTGCTCAGACAATGTTGTCTGGGCTTTTTTATGTTAGAGTTATTAAATGTCATTAAAAATGGGAAATAAGAGAAAATTTTTAGGATTTTCTAAAATTTTACTGTAAATACACTTGACTATTCACAAAATAGGTGTATAATGTGTTGTGAACTACTTAACAAATAAAGATTTCCAGCTCATGTCGACTAAGGATGGAAATCTTGTGTATAGACAGTTCAGTAGATATATAATAGAGCGTTGCGTCCGAAAGTCTATCCAGACACGGCTCTTTAAAAACAAAAGGAGAAGATTATGAAAACAGAACCGATTCATCGTACCAGTATGTGGAAATTTAAGTTAAGTGCTGCCACCATGACTTTGATTCCCGCTGCCGTGGGGATTAACTATGTTGCCAAAGCCTTGGCGGAGGGGTTAAAGTTGCCCGTTTGGCTGGGGTCTTTGGGAACCTTTCTTACCAGCATGTTGGCTGGGCCGGTTGCCGGTGCCATTAGTGGTTTCATCAACAACGTGATCTATGGGCTGACCTTATCGCCAATTTCAACCGTGTATGCGATTACCAGCATCGGAATTGGGATTGCTGTCGGAGTTTTGCACGCCAATGGGTGGTTCTCGTCAGCGCGACGAGTATTTGTTTCTGCTATTATTATTGCCATCGTTTCAGCTGTCATTTCAACGCCACTCAACGTCATCTTTTGGGGTGGTCAGACCGGTATCGCTTGGGGTGACTCATTGTTTGCGGTAATGGTCGCCAATCATGTACCAGTGTGGCTGGCCTCATTTACCGATGAGTTTGTCTTGGATATTTTGGATAAAGTCTGCGTGGCCTACCTGGCATTCTTCATCTATCGTCAGCTGCCGAAGCGGATGGTGCACTTCTTTAGCGATGATAAATGATGACTGATAAAACATTGATTTCTGGAGCGCCACGGGTCAAGCTCAAGTGGTACCAGGTGATCGATCCGATTACTAAGCTCTTGTTCATCTTGGACATGACGTTGTTGAGCTTTGCCAGTATGAATTTATTGCTTCAGGCCGGATTAATTCTTGTCGCAACACTGCTATTGTTATTTTCCAAATTGAGTTCTACCACCTTTAAGGCGCTGGGATTCAGCCTGTTTCTGATTTGCACCATGCTGATCATCCAAGGGTTATTTTACAGTCGGAATCAAACTGTGCTGTTTTCTGTGCTTGGGGTGTCGTTCTACAAAGAAGGCCTGATTTACGCCACCACTCTGGGTTGTCGAGTATTGGTGATTATTTTGACCAGTGGCTTTTTTATGGTGACCACGAGTATTTCAGAAAACGCGGCCTATTTGGAACTGTCCGGATTGTCTTATAAAACCGTCTACGTTCTGATGTCGGTGTGTTATATTTTGCCGGAAATGATGCGCAATATGCGGAAAATCCAGCAGGCACAAAAAGTTCGCGGAACCAATCCGCAAAAAACGTTGATTCAGAAATTAAAGTCAGTCCTGCCGGTTCTAATTCCATTGGTGATTAAGACCTTGGATCAATCGATGACGCGGTCGATTTCTCTCCAACTGAGAGGTTTTGATAATCTCAACCGGACTGTCAGAACCTCCCAGCGCGTGTATCGCCTGTCGCGGACGCTGCACATTGGTCTGACTGGATTGGCAATTTTATTGATTGGGTGGAAGATATGGACGAAGATAAACGGATTGTAATTGAAAATTTGACCACCCGTTATCCGGGTACTGAGCAACCACAACTGCGTCAGATTAACGCGGAGGTTCATACCGGCCAGGTGGTTGGGATTATCGGGAATAGCCACTCCGGCAAATCGACTTTGTGCCGTGTGCTGGCAGGGGTCATTCCCAAAATTGTGTCTGCTGAGATTGAGGGCGATTGGCACATGTTTGGCCAGCGAGTGTCCGACAATTGGCCAGTTTATAATGCCATGAATGGAGTTGTACTGCAAAATCCAGCTGGCCAACTAAGCGGGTTGGCAGACACGGTTGCCGATGAAATCGCCTTTGACTTGATTAATCAGGGAATGGCTGAAGGACTGATTCAAAAACGGGTTGAAGAAGTTGCCACGCAAATGGGGCTGATTGAACAGCTGAATTTGCGTCCCGAGAGCCTTTCCGGTGGTCAGATCCAGCGGTTGGCAATTGCCACGGCGATTGTGGCTAATCCGGCTGTTTTGATTATGGATGATCCGACCAGTGAGATGGATCCCCTTGGCCGCCGGCAATTTTTCCAATGGCTGGCCCAAGTCAAAGAGACGACTGTCTTCATTGTCACCAGTGAAATTGACGATTTGTGCGAAGTCGCCGACGTTGTGTGGGTGCTGCACGAGGGTCAAATGGTAGCCCAGGGCAGGCCGGGTGAGGTGTTTAATCATTTGGCAGCTGACTGGCAGATTCCAGCCCCGACAATCCAGCAACTTGCTCAAAAAATGGATTGGCACTTGGCTGATGGCCGGTATCCGGTGAATTACGCTGATCTGAAGGAGGTTCGTTATGTCCACAATTGAACTGAGCCACCTGACGTTCACTTATCCGGAACGGTCCTTTAGCTTGGATGTTGAAGACAAACACTTCGCCGATCCGATGGTGGCGATTGTCGGCCAAAATGGTGCCGGCAAATCAACGCTCTTCAAATTGTTGACGGGCTTGCTGACACCACAAACCGGTGTGATTAAGATCGATGGAGAAAATTTTAATGATCTTAAACCAGTCGAAAAGTTACTGAAGGTTGGGATTACTTTTCAGAATCCTGACGATCAGCTTTTCAACCCGACCGTTCAACGAGAGGTGGAGTGGAATGTCGCGCAGGTCATGGATGACCACGACACGATTACGAGGCGGGCTTTAGCGGCTCTAAAAAGAGTTGGCTTGGATGATAAAACAGCTGAAAGTCCATATGACCTGTCATTGTCGGAACGCAAGCTGTTGAGTGTTGCCACAGTTTTGGCAGTGGATCCGGCGATTTATTTATTTGATGAGCCGATGATGTCGCTTGATTGGGAAAGCCGGCGCAAGTTGACCGCAATTTTCCATCAGTTGGCTGATTCGGGCCACCAAGTTGTGACCATCACCCATGACATGGATTGGGTCGCCGCCGAGTTTGAGTCGGTGTATGTTATGGAACACGGGAAGTTTGGCTTCGCCGGCAGTCCACGGGAATTGTTCAGCAATCACGAACTTGTCCAGCGAGTGGGATTACTACCACCGCGGATTATGGACATAGCGGAGTCGCTGGGTGATTCACAGACATATTTATCGGTTAATGATTATTGCCAGAAAAATCGAGATGTATAGAAAAAGTCACCTCTGCGGGTTTTCCAGGTTGAAGGATTAACTTCAGCTTCTGGCAAGAACTCACATGGGTGACTTTTGTGTTTAATAACGTTTCATGATCATCGGGTGCTTCCTCAGATCACTCGGTTTGATTTTACTTTGTTTCATGGTCATAATCATATACCATTTCTTTTGGATTTTTTGTTTGACTAATACAAAATAGGTCTTCATAGGTCTTCGCATTTTTAGCGCCCATTAGGATCATCAGTATAATTTTCTGAATTAGGAGACTGTCCCATCACTATTCGAACTTCGTCTCCCAACTTACGCTGTTCCCATTCA
>CAUPYP010000007.1:0-3251 GCA_963516005.1 uncultured Candidatus Saccharibacteria bacterium
ATGAGTCGTTCATTAAAGAAAGGTCCATTCGTCGATGTGAAGCTTGCGAAAAAAGTCGCTGCTCTCAGCCTTGACGATCGAACCGTTATCAAAACGTGGGCGCGCGCTTCGACCATCACCCCAGAAATGGTCGGTCGAACGATTGCTGTCTACAACGGTAAGATGCACGTGCCAGTGCTGATTACCGAAAACATGGTTGGCCACAAACTCGGTGAGTTTAGTCCAACTCGTAAGTTCCGTAAGCACGGCGGAAAGGATAAGAAGTAATCATGGCTGATACTACGTATACTGTTCGCGCTTACGCCAAAGGTGTTGACCAAACACCACGCAAGGTCAGCCTGGTGGCTGCACTGGTACGCGGCCGTACCGTCGCTGACGCATCGGTTATCTTGGAGCACGTGCCAAAACGTGCTGCTTTGCCAGTAAAAAAGGCAATCGACAGCGCCAAGGCAAACGCTATCAACAACCACGGTTTGGACGCTAAAAGCTTGGTGATTACCACGTTGAGCGTTACTACTGGCACGCGTCTACGCCGCTTTAAGCCAGCATCACGCGGCCGTGCGTTGCCATTCCAGAAAAAGACGTCAAATATTTTGGTTGAAGTAACTGGTACCGAGAAGCCAAAGAAAGCGCCTGCGAAGAAACCAGAGACCAAGGCCAAAGCAGAGACCAAACCTGCCAAGCCTGCAGCGAAGAAAGCCGCCGAAACCACGGCAAAAAAGGAGGAGAAGTAAATGGGTCAAAAAGTGAATCCAATCAACTTCCGCCTACAAGTTCACAAGAACTGGAGCTCTCGTTGGTTTACGGCCAATAAGAAAGAGTTTGCGGAGGCAATTCGCCAGGATCACGAAATCCGCGAATTGATTGAGAAGAAATTTGCCTCACGCCCAACCATCAATCGCATTGAGATTGAGCGGAGTGCCAACTTGATCACGGTAACCATTCACACGGCAAAAGCTGGTGTGGTGATCGGCCGTGGCGGTGCTGGCGTGAATGAATTGAAAAAGCAAGTTGAGAAAATTGTCGGGTCACCTGTTCGCATCAATATCGAAGAAGTGCGCCGACCGGAATTGGCGGCTAAATTGGTGGCCGAGAACATCGCCCGCCAGTTAGAGCGCCGCATCAACTTCCGCCGCGCGACCAAAATGACCGCACAAAACACCATGAGTGCTGGTGCCAAAGGTATCCGCATCGAGGTGGCTGGTCGTTTGAACGGTGCTGAAATGGCACGCCGCGAAAAGGTGATCGAGGGCTCAGTGCCGCTTCACACCTTGCGTGCTGATATTGACTTCCACTGCGCTCGCGCCCAGACACCAGCTGGTATCATCGGTGTGAAAGTGTGGATTTATAAGGGAGAAAGGAGTCGCTAAATGCTGTTACCAAAGAAAACCAAGCACCGCAAAGTGCGTATCGGTAAAAACCGTGGTCAAGCAACCCGTGGTAATTACATCGCGTTCGGCGACTTTGCACTGCAATCACAATCAAACGAGCGCATCAACTCCCGCCAAATCGAGTCTGCTCGTCAGGCAATGACCCGCTATATCAAGCGTGGCGGTAAGATTTGGATCCGGATTTTCCCGCACACCCCAGTTACTCGCAAGCCACTTGGTTTGAAGATGGGTGGTGGTAAGGGTAATCCAGAGTTCTTTGTTGCTAAGGTCAAGGCCGGCACGGTGATGTTTGAAATGCAGGGCGTTTCCGAGGAAGTCGCTCGTGAAGCAATGCGCCTGGCTAGCCACAAACTACCAGTCAAATGTAAGTTCATCAAGCGGGAGGACGCATAATGGCTGAAGCAAAGAAAACTGCAAAAGCAGCAGTTGTAAAGACCGTTGATGATTTGAAGAAGGAACTCGCCGAAAAGCGACATGACCTGCTTCAAGCAAAACGTTCTCACGCTGCTGGCGAATTAGTTAATCCAAAAGCGTTGCGTTCACTCCGCAAGGACATCGCACGCCTGCTGACACAAATTAACGAAAAGGAGAGCAAGTAATGGCCCGACGAACACTGATTGGCGTCGTAACGAGTGCCAAGCGCGACAAGACCATCACCGTGACGGTCACCAGCCGCGAAACGCATCCGCTCTACGGCAAACAGTACACCGTGACTCGCAAGTACACTGCTCATGATGAGACCAATCAAGCAGGCGAAGGCGACAAGGTGCAAATTGAAGAGACTCGCCCAATTTCCAAGACCAAAAGCTTTACGCTGGTCAAGGTGATCGAGAAGTCTCGCGGTTCTATCAAACTAAAGGCTGAAGTTTCTGGTGAAACTGAGGAAGAGGCTAAGGAGGATGACAAATGATCCAACAAGAATCCCGCCTCAAAGTCGCTGATAACAGCGGCGCCAAAGAAGTATTGTGCATCCGCGTCCTCGGTGGTACCCGCCGCCGCTACGCTCGCGTTGGCGACGTGATCGTCTGCTCAGTTAAGGACGCCAGCCCAACCGGCAACGTCAAAAAGAAATCTGTCGTCAAAGCTGTGGTAGTTCGCACCCGCGACCAAATCCACCGCAAAGACGGCTCAACCATTTGCTTTGATGACAACGCCGTGGTGATTATCAACGATGACAAGCAGCCAAAGGCTACCCGTGTCTTCGGCCCAGTACCACGCGAACTTCGCGACATGGGCTACATGAAGATCATCAGCTTGGCTCCGGAGGTACTCTAATGGCTCGTATTCACAAAGATGACACCGTAAAAATCATTGCTGGTAAAAACAAAGGTACGACCGGTAAAGTCCTAAAAGTTAACACCAAAGACCAGACCGTTTTGGTAGAAGGTGTTGGTGTCGGACACCGCCACGTCAAGCCAAGCCAGTACAATCCAAAAGGCGGCAAGAAAGATATCCACGTACCGATGGACATCAGCAAAGTCGCGCTGGTCGTCGACGAAAAGTCAGGCAAAACCAGCCGGGTTGGTTTAGTAAAGAACGCTGACGGCGGCAAAACTCGCGTCGCTCGCCAAGCAAAAAATAAGGAGATTAAATAATGGCAGAGAAGAAAACCGTCGTGCCAGCTCCTCGCTTGAAAGCCTTGTACCAGGAGAAATACCTGAAGGAACTGCAAGCCGAACTAGATCTAAAGAACGTGCACCAAGTGCCAGCTTTGGAAAAGATCATCGTGAGCGTTGGCACCGGCAAAAAGAAAGATGACAAGCGTCATTTTGAGATTGTCAAAAACACCGTTGCAAAGATCACCGGTCAGGCACCAGTTGCCCGCCAGGCAAAGAAGTCAATCGCTGGCTTTAGCATCCG
>CAUPYP010000008.1:0-2851 GCA_963516005.1 uncultured Candidatus Saccharibacteria bacterium
GGTAATTTCTATTACGCGTAATATCAACTGTTCTCCTTGATGAATGAGCAGGTCTGGCTATAGTTGAAGTGTTTGTTATGGACGCTTCACTCAGAACCCAGAAACCGCACGTCATCAGGAGTATTTAAGTGGGAGTGAGGAAAAGTGAAAACACTTCTCGGTACCAAACTTGGTATGACCCAGCTCTTGGCTGAAGACGGCAAAGCCATTCCGGTGACGCTGATCCAAGCCGGCCCTGTCACCGTGACTCAGGTGAAGACTGTCGAGACCGATGGTTACAATGCAGTGCAGGTCGCTTATGGAGAGGGTAAGAACCTGAGCAAGGCCGTGGCTGGACACGTCAAGCCAGCCCAAGTGACCCCGAAGCACATTCGGGAATTCCGCGTCGACGAGATCCCTGAGGGACTCAAAGTTGGCGACGAAATCAATGTTTCCGCGTTCGAAGTCGGTGATTCTGTCGATGCGACCGGAACCAGCAAAGGTAAAGGTTTCGCTGGAACCATTAAACGCCACAACTTTAAGCGTCACCGCAAGACGCATGGTGGTAAAGGTAATACTCGTAAGCCAGGTTCAATTGGCTCGATGTATCCACAAAAAGTGTTCAAGGGTAAGACGATGGCTGGCCACATGGGTCACGAGCGTGTTACGGTCAAGAACCTGGAAGTGGCATATGTTGATCCAGAGACCAATCTGATCGGGGTGAAGGGCGCTGTGCCTGGGCCACGAAAAGGGCTGATCATTTTAGGAGGTAACAAGTAATGGCTGAATCAACCAAACTTCCTAAAGACATTTTTGCTGTTGACGTGCCAAACCACGAACTGTTGAAATTGGCATATGACAGCTACCTGGCAAACGCCCGCCTAGCAAGCGCAACCACCAAGCAGCGCGGTGAAGTTTCCGGCGGTGGTAAAAAGCCATGGAAGCAAAAGGGAACTGGTCGAGCACGTTTCGGCTCAACCCGCAACCCAATCTGGCGCGGCGGTGGTGTGGTCTTTGGCCCGCGCGGCAACGAAAACTACACCAAAAAATTGTCTAAAACCGCCAAGAAAGTGGCAATTCGCCAAGCCTTGACGGTAGCCAATGAAGCAAAGAAGATCGTCGTCAAAGATATCAAGACGACTGGCAAGACCAAAGAAGTCGCCACCTTCTTGGCTGACAACAAGTTTGAGCGCCGCGTACTGATCGTCGTCGACGAAAAGACGCCAGAATTGATGCGTGCCACAAACAACATTCAGAACGTATTGGTGATTCGTGCGAGCTACCTCAGCGTCTACCACATTCTGAATGCGGATACTATTGTCATAACCCCGAAAGCTCTGCCAGTAATTACTGAATGGCTGGGTAAGGAGGAAGCGTAATATGAAACAGATGACAATTATCCCACGCATTAGCGAGAAAGCATACGCACAGAGCGCCAACGGCGTGTACGTGTTCCGCGTTCCGCTCAACCTGAATAAAAACGAGATCAAAGCAGCAGTTGAAGCGCAATTTGACGTTACCGTCCTAAAGGTAAAAACCTTGGTCCAAGACGGCAAAGCTGTGCGTTTCTCACGAGGCAAGAACCGCTATCCTGGCACGACTACACGCAAGGACTGGAAGAAAGCTTACGTGACGCTGAAAGATGGCGATAAGCTCGATGTGTTTGACGCAGTAGAGCAGCAGATGGAGGAGACCAAGTAATGCCAGTGAAAGCTTACAATCCAACCACTCCTGCTCGTCGCGGCATGACGAGTCAGGATTTGTCGGATATCACGACGAAGAAACCGCTCAAAAGTCTGACCAAAGCCAAAAAGCAAAATGCCGGCCGCAACAACCAAGGCCGCATCACCGTGCGTCATCGCGGCGGTGGCGTTCGCCGTCACTACCGTTTGGTGAACCACAATTTGCCGGCTGGCTTGACGCTGACGATTGAAGAAATTGAGTACGATCCAAACCGCTCAGCGCGCATCGCTCGGGTGAAGGATCAGTACAATTTGTACCACTACGTATTGGCCGACACCTCGATGGTCAAGGGCAAGACGATTCAGACTGGCGAGGAAGCACCAATCGAGGCCTCAAACCGCCTGCCATTGTCTGCTATCCCTGTTGGTACGATGATTTATGCTATTGAACTGACTGCCGGCAAAGGTGCGCAAATGGTTCGCGCCGCTGGTGCCAAAGCTCAGTTGATGGCCAAAGAAGGCAATTACGCAACCATCAAATTGCCATCTGGTGAAGTTCGCAAAGTTCGCCTGGAAGCAACCGCTGCCATCGGTACAGTCGGTAACGTCCAGCACCAGAACGTGAAGATCGGTTCAGCTGGTCGCCGCCGCCGCAAGGGTATTCGCCCAACGGTTCGCGGTGTCGTCATGAACGCCGCCGATCACCCGCATGGTGGTGGTGACGGTGGTCGCCACGGTACTGGCAAAGCACCACGTACCCCATGGGGTCAATTGACGTTGGGTTATCGAACTCGCCGCCGCAAAGGCTCAAATAAATTAATCGTACGCACGCGTCACGACGCGAAGAGGAAGAGGTAAGGTTATGGCTATGGAATTTAGGGCTGACCTTGACTTAGGAAATCCCAAGATTGATAAAAGGATTGCGCATCAGGCAGTTGTCGGCAGTATTGCCATATCAGAAAGCCCTTACGATAGTGGAGTGCGTATCGACTTACCTCCTGAAACTAAGGTGACATTAGAACCCTTCGATAACGACCATGGATACGGGCTTAAGGCTGACGAAGAAGAAGAAGTGGTGGTGGATACTAGAGGACAATCTTTGCAAGCCAGCAAGGGCACAGAAGGAGAATATTAAATGAGTCGTTCATTAAAGAAAGGTCCATTCGTCGATGTGAAGCTTGCGAAAAAAG
>CAUPYP010000009.1:0-2757 GCA_963516005.1 uncultured Candidatus Saccharibacteria bacterium
TTTTATAAAGGCTTGGTCAAAAAGATCGAGGTTCATAGTGTGCAGAGTGAGGATAATTATAATGATGCGTATATTAATGTGTTTTCGATAGAGCGCCAGTCGAAGACTCGTTCGTTTGCTAAAATTGAAGTAGATGCAAGTGACGAGTATGGCTTGCAGCGCAAGATCATCAAGGTGTTTCCAGGCGACGATTTGGAGGCGAAGACAGGGCGTTCAGTCTATGCTGGCTACTATGTCGAGTCGATTAATCACGGCGATGATTGTGTCGAGTTCAGTAACGGCAAAGTAGTTTACGTTGGTCAGCGTGATGAAAGCCTGCACGATGATATTATCAAGCGACAGATTGAACTGACGATTGATGATCATTTTGATAAACAGCGTCGGCTAGGCAGCGGCGTGAAGGTACTCAGCCTATTCTTTATTGATAAGGTCATGAACTATCGTGAATATACGGCGAATGGTGCCAGTAAGGGTAAATTTGCCAAGTGGTTTGAGGAAGCCTACATCAAAGTCTCGTCTAAACCAAAATATGCCGGTGTGATGAATGGCTTGTCGGCGGGTGAGGTGCACGATGGCTACTTTGCGGCAGACAAGAGTGGTCAGTGGAAAGATTCTCGTGACACCAAGGGTGAGGGTGGACGGACGAAGGACGATGACACGGCGTATACCTTAATCATGAAGGATAAAGAAAGACTGCTGGATACAAATGAGCCGCTACGGTTTATCTTTAGCCACTCAGCACTGCGTGAGGGCTGGGATAATCCTAATGTGTTTCAAATTTGTACGCTTAATGAAACGTCAAGCCAAATGAAAAAGCGCCAAGAAATCGGGCGAGGTCTGCGCTTGCCGGTGAATATTGACGGACAACGAGTCTATGATGATAGCGTCAATATACTGACAGTGATTGCTAATGAGAGTTATGCAGAGTTTAGCCGCAAGCTTCAGACGGAAATTGAGGAAGAAACAGGCATTCGCTTCGGTGGGCGAATCAAGAATCGTGATGATCGGCAAGTCGTCAGATTTCAGAAATCACGGGCGCTTGACCCGGCTTTCAAGGAGTTGTGGGATAAGATTAAACATAAGACGACCTACCAGGTGGCAATTGATACAGACAAGTTAGTGACGGAGGCGGCTAATGAATTGGCGCAGATCACTATCAGGAAACCGAATATCGCTGATGATAAAACCCTGATTGATTCTATGAATAGCGACAGAGGCTTTATAGTACGTGAGACTGGTTTTAACACGTATGCGGCACGCCAAAATGAGGTGAAGATACCGAATTTATTAGCGGATATTCAGCGTCAGACACAAATGACACGCCGGGTGATATTTGATGTGCTTGATCAAGCGGGGATGTTTGAGCAGGTGGCTATTAATCCACAGCAGGTGATTGATGAAACAGCCCAGGCGATTAATCGGGTGAAGCAGCGTTTGGCGGTTGACGGTGTTAAATATCACAGGACAGGCGAGTATTATGACATGACGCTGTTTGAGAATGATGAACTACAGACATACCTGTATGATGCGGCGATGAAGAGCGGGGCAATTGCAGTGGGCGACCAGGCAAAAACCATCTACGATTACGTGGCGGTTGACTCAGAAGTTGAGCGTGAATTCATGCAGTCGCTAGAGGATAATGCTGACGTTAAGTTTTATGTTAAACTACCAAGTTGGTTTAAGATTGATACACCGGTCGGCAAGTATAATCCGGATTGGGCGGTGGCGTTTGATGGCGATAGGCGGATTTACTTTGTGGCGGAGACCAAGGGCTCGGACGATATTCATGATAATCACTTAAGCGCTAATGAAAGAAGTAAAATTACTGCGGCTCGCCAGCATTTTACAGAAATTGATGTGCCGTATGCAGCGCCAGTGCGGAGTTTGCGGCAGGCGTTGACTTATGGTCGGAGATGGTAATTGTGACACCTGATACACACGCACATTATTTTGTTCGCCCGTTATTGGTTACTGGGTGCTCACAAGTTTTTTCCGAGTGGTGTAAAAATATCCAGGAGAATGCATGAACAAGCCAAACAAGACCGTTACTATTGCTCGCGCCATCATCCGTATCGGTGATGCTGCCAGAAATGTGAATGATTATAGTTTGCTGGGCGCGCTGCATGAAATGGTGGAGCAATTGTCGCAGCATGGCGTTAAAGACGCTGACGTCGATATGGATTTGCTGCTGGAATATGTCGAGGCGGCAGATGGTTGTGACTATTGCCGAGCGGGCGACGGTAAGCCAAGTGTTGAAGAATTGACAACGAAAATCAATCAGCAGCTGGCGCGTCGCGGTCAGGCACAGGTGGAAGCGAGCGACCAGTCAGTATTGAAGTTTGAGCCGCTGGTTCATTTGGTGACGGCGGCGTATGCCAAAAACGATAATGGCACGACGTCGGGCTTGTCGATAGCACTGGTTGTCAATCAGGACGGTTCGGTAGATTTGCCGCGCGACCATTTTTTGAATGCCGAATTGCTTGATTATTTTGACGAGAACCACCCGATCAACTGGCGCCGTGCCGAGAGTGACTTGCCGCGACAGTTGCAGGGTTACCACTTGGTGGCGGGCTCGGTCGAGGTGCAGGAGATTTTGCCGCGCGAGTTGGAGGCGATGTCGTTCTAGGATTATTATGATAAATTAAGTAGAGAAATGACTGCGGAAAATATTGCACCAATATTCATAGCTATAGCAGGAGGACTTCTTATTGAGGCATTTTTTCAGTTGGTGAAATATAAAGACTCTCTTAATAGCAA
>CAUPYP010000010.1:0-2638 GCA_963516005.1 uncultured Candidatus Saccharibacteria bacterium
TTATTACCATTCCAACGATAATAAAGGGTTTTACCTCTAAAACCGTCTTTAATGGCAGTTTTCTTCACTAATCGACTCGCTTTATCATAGCTGTAATAATCATTGCCAATACGATTGAGTTTATTGCCTTGTTGGTATAAATCCAGGTTATCAATTTTAATTTGTCCATGGTGGTCATCATGGTAACGATAATCATCAGCTTGAATATATTGTCGGCTGATATACCCGTTTTGGTCATAATGATAGTTTTCACGGGTTTGATATTGATTAACCACTTGGGTGATTTGATTATTACCATTAACCACAAATCTCAAGGATTCAATTTCATCGTTCGCGGCAATAGTATTTAAGGCTTTATCATATTGATAGGTACGATTCAGCTCAGCAAAAGTAGGGCTATCAATGCCGGTTTGTTTTAATGCTAGGCTATCAAAATGGTGTGTTGGCTCATAACCGGCACGCTGACGAATCGGCAGATTCATTTCATTGAATTGCTGATTGAGAATAAAGCCAAGGTTGCTTTGGCGACTGATTTCATTGCCTTCGTCATCGTAAAGGAAATGGAGTGTATGGACTTCTTTTTCTTGGATATCCGTTTGTTGGGATTCATTTTCCCAATTTGGCAATTGTAGTTCTACCAATTCGCCCAGATTATTATATTTGAATCGGGTAGTGATAGGGTTATCTTGACCAGCTAGATAAAGCACACGAGTCACCGTTTGATTGATGTCATCAAAAGTGCGGTAGATTTTATGACTGTTTTGTGATTCTTCAATTACCCGGTCATTGATATCATATACATAGGTTAATGTACTGTCTGTGGATTGAATTTGTGTTACTCGCCCCGCATTGTCATAGGTATAGCTAATCACATCATCAACGGTAGAGAGTTGAATTAATTGTCCGTTAGCATTGTATGTGTATTGCGTTTGATGACCTTCGCCATCGGTAAGCGTATTTAACGCCCCGTTAGCATCATAAGTGTAATGCCAGATATTGCCTGCAAAATCTGTTTCAACTTCAACTTGTCCATCAGCGTTAAAAGCGTAGGTATATTGTTCTCCTTTTGGGTTGATGACTTTGCTTAGTTTTAAACTGTCTTTGTCATAGTCATAACGCCATACATGGCCTTCACCGTCGATTTTCTCAATCAATAAGTCAAATGCACCATATTTCAATTGCCACACCACACCGTTAGCATCGGTGTATTTGGTTAGGTTGCCATGTCGGTCATAAACTTGGCTTTCCTGACTTGCATTTGGTCGATTGATTTGTGCGAGCTTTTGATGATGAGTATAGCCATAATGCCAATGTTTACCGCTTGCGGTTTGTAAGCGACTGATTTGGTCTTCATTATTATAAGAAAGCTGAATGCGGCGTTGCTCGGCATCTTGTGTTTCGATTAAGCGATGATGAGGGTCATAACGATAAGCCGCTTGAAGTTGAGCTTGTGCCGAATTTTGCTTGGTTGCTTTGGAAACAACGTGGGTTAATAAGCCATATTCATTACGCACAAAGGCGGTTTGGCTGCCATCTGGCGCGGTGAAAAGTGCGGTTGGTTTCTCGGATGTTTTTCAGATTGAAAAAACACTTAGAATTTTGACCGCTTTTTATGGGTTATTTTTTAAAGAACTGTAGTAGATAAAATAAGACACGCGTTGTAAACATGCGCCATCTAAGGCAGGCTAATCTAATACAGTTCTTTTAATTAAAGTTGGCAACTCTAACGTAAACATAAACCTTTCAATGGTATTAATAAAGTCACTCTTGTCTTTCGTTTCGAAAGTACCTAAAAACTCATTGAGCTCAAAGTTATTGAGTTTTTTATCGTAGTACATTGAAAAAAACTTAACAACAAATCCTCCATTAATATCACCTTCTGGTTCAAAGGATGCATCAAAACAAATTTTCTTAGAATGGTTACTGCCGGATAATAAAAACTCCCCACAAAACCAACCAATATTTTCTTGAGTTAGCTCTATGTCGTATAGGTTATTAAGATCAATTGTCCAACCGTTAGCGACTCGCAAAGGTTGAATTTTTTTCCACAAATCACTCATTTATTTAGCTCCTGGTATATATTTTATAACCTGTTCAAGCGAAGCTGGAAAGCTATGTATGGTTGGTATTGGTGCATTTGTCATTTCAATTCGAACCCAGTCTGTAGCTTTACCACCATTATATCCAATAGCACCAGTTGGATTTTTATAGAACATAAATCGAGTTCCACCATGATCGAATACATGCCCATTTCTAATAGCGCCATATGCAGCTTGTTTTTCAAATCCTGCAACTTTACTTGAGAATTCAGGTAGATAGCTAGCTTCGGGACTACGGTCTAAAGTTCCTTTTCCCAAACTAAGCTCTTTAGCTTGTTCTGCTGTTTTTGCATTTATATGTTTTGTTGCATGTCGTTTAGCTGAAGGTCTTTGAGCGTTATAAACATCTGTTCTCAATCTTTTCCGTGCAGCTTGATTTAGACACCTCGCCAACCCAAACGGATCAATCCATCCCATCGGATTATGCACATAAGCATAAGGCGTTTCACCACCCGCTAGTCCAATCGGGTCGGATTTTAGATAGCAGCCACTTTGTGGGTCGTAATATCTAAAACGGTTATAAGCTAATCCACTTTCTT